>NZ_JBODQC010000001.1:0-977081 GCF_050617655.1 Psychroserpens mesophilus
TCATCATCACAAACCTCTAAAGCTGTAACAATATTTGCAACTGGATTCATTATTACCTCTAAATCTAATGTGGTGGTGTTATAACAAGTAGCATCATCATTAGTTTCTAAGCGCACAAATATCGTTTGATTGTCAACAATTGTATTCGTAAAAGGTATTGATAAAGGGTTAGTTCCAGCATCTGCGTCAACTTGAGTAGCATAATAAGTGACATTAACTGTAGCTGGATCTAAAGCGCCAATAACTTCAGCATTCTTGATATTCAAATCAAACATTGCAAAGCCATCAATATTGTCATCACATACTTGAAATGGTGTAACTGGATTGATAGCCAAAGTGCTAAATACTAAATCAAAAGTTGTAGTTGAAAAACACTCTTGTGTCGCATCCGCTATTCTTGCATAAATCGTTTGAGGATCTGAAATATTAGTATATGGACTTATAAGTGCATTTGTATTTGCATCGGCATCTGCT
The DNA here is from genome assembly GCF_050617655.1 of Psychroserpens mesophilus. Taxonomy (GTDB): domain Bacteria; phylum Bacteroidota; class Bacteroidia; order Flavobacteriales; family Flavobacteriaceae; genus Psychroserpens; species Psychroserpens mesophilus_A. The sequence goes on from NZ_JBODQC010000001.1 coordinate 475, forward strand.
TGTGTAGGATGGTATGTTATTATAAAATCATCAGGGTTTTGTGCACCTAATATTACAGCATCATTATCTGTTAAATTGAATTCGCCAACACTTGTCAAACTACAAATACTAAGGTCTGGTGCTGGATTTGCCACTGGACTAGGCTTAAATTCAACTTCAATAGAATCTGAAGATTCACAACCAGGAGCGAAAACCACATTAACAGAATAAATCCCTCCTTCAGTTATATCAAGTGTAGATCCTGTTTCACCTGAAATTTCATCTCCATTAAGAAACCAAGTATGAGTAGCAGTTGGCGCTTCTGTATCTAAAGTAACTATCTGACCTTCACATTCTGCATTACCAGCAGCTATAGTTATATCATCACCTAATTCTCCTCCTAAGTTAAAACTACCTGCTTCAAGAAATATTGCCGAATCCCATATAGAATCGCCTTCATCAGCAACAACTAGTTTTATTTCATATGTTGTATTAGGAATAACATTCGCAGTTGCGGTCAAAACTACTGTTCTTCCTCCGTAATTAGTGTCATTTAAAAGATACCCTTCAAAAAATTCCGGATTAGCAGTACAATTTCCTGAATCATTAATATTAGTAACACTTACAGGTGTTCCATCTGGTAACACAGCAAGATTAGTGTAAGCAGTGGTTCCAACTTCTCTTAAAAGAAAGGCAAAACTATCTGCAAAGCTACATTCAGTACTACCGTCATATTCTTCAGAAAACATGATATAACGAAAGCTAATTTCATCAGCTGTAGGAACAAAATTAAATTTTATAAATGTTGCATCATTAGTATTAAAAGTCGGATCACTTGGAGTAAAGAATGCATCTAAATCTGCATCACCTGCCTGACCATTATTAAAAGACACTAGAGCACCACCATTTGGAGTATTTCCAGCTGGATAAGCTCTACCTGTAGATAGAACTATTCCCTCTTCAAAAGGAAAATTAACAGCTCCTCCTTTGGTGAAATACCCGTAACTTTTAGTTTGTAATGCATTTGGAGCTCCATTAACTTGAAACGAAAAATTATCAACTCCGGAGCAACCACCTGAAACAAGAACATTTTCTATTAGTTCTTCTGGTGTAAATGAAGATTCTGGATAAGCTGCATTATTAATGGAAACGATGGGCTCTAAAACTAAAATTGTTATCGTAGCTGTATCTGAACATCCTGTAGGATTAGGGTCAGTTACAATTAAAGTCACATTATATGTCCCTGGGTTGGTATAAAGATGAGAAACAGAAGTTCCAGTATCGCTTGATGCATCACCAAAATTCCAGTTATAAGTTGCTCCTGTGTCATCGTTTGAAAATATTGCACTTCCATTGAAGTCAATAGTAGTATTTGGTGGAATTTCAACAATCCCAGAACCATTAGCTACTGGATTTGTACTATCTATAGAAGCTGTAATAACTTGACATTGCTCTTGACATGTAATGCTTGCCTCCCAACCTACTGTGTTTCCTGTTCCATTAGAAATAAATTCAAAAGTAATGCATCCACTTGTATTAGTATCAGATGCAGTAACAACTCCTGGCCCAGCTACTCCGGAATAAGAGCCAATTACTGGAGCTGTAGTATCATCTCCATCATAAATAGTTAGTATGTCTGTATTGAGCTGCGTACTAAATGTAGTAAAATCAACACTAACAAAATCTCCAGTATTTACAGCACAAATAGTAGTTACAATAGCTTCATCACTTGAATATGAACCTGTTGCTCCTCCTGTATCATAGAAAAAATCTGGTTCACATCTATTAAATGTACCAGCTTGCATTAAAAGATCTTGGGCATAAGAACTAAATGAAAGTAATAATATAAGTAATGCGTATAGTTTCTTCATAATACTTGACTGATCATTAATCTAAGTTTTATTAGAAAAGGCTACAAAAAAATTAGAGCCACAATGCTCTTAAAAACAAGCATATAAGCTATTTGTGATTTATAGTCAAATATAACGTTTACACTAATAATCTGCTTTGTGATAATTAAGCTTTTCATAATAAAAGCGAAATTTAGTAAATTTTAACTAATTACATCTTATTATCTATTACAAAATTGCCAGTTTATCAGTTCGGAACTATTAAGTAATTTACTTTATAACTCATTTTATTAAACTTTAGTATTACTTATTAAATTAGAAGACTTAGGTAATCCTTAAAAATTGTAGCATTGATATAATAGTTTAGTATTTTTGCAAAAAATAAGCGCCATGAAAAACGTAAAAATTATTATAAAAAATACTTCAAACCCTACGATTATAAAATTTGAAGCAAACAAATTCTTAACACAGCAAGAAAGTTATGAATTTAATACTATTGATGATGCTTCGCCATCTCCTATAGCCCAACAACTATTTTACTTACCTTTTGTAAAGAAAGTATACATTTCAGGAAATTTTATAGCTGTTGAACGTTTTAATATTGTAGAATGGCCTGATGTACAAGACGAAGTTGCTGAGCAGATTGAAACTTACATTAATGATGGTGGAGTTATAATCAAAGATGGCTCAGCAAAAAAGAAAGTACCTGTTACTGTGTATGCTGAAAGCACTCCAAACCCATCTGTTATTAAATTTGTAGCTAATAAAAAATTAGTTAATAATTATCACGAATTCAAATCTATTGACGATTCTAAAAATTCTCCTTTTGCTTCTGAATTATTTCATTTCCCTTTTGTAAAAAGTGTTTTTTTGGATGAAAACTTTGTTTCTATAACCAAATATGACATTGCAGACTGGAATGAAATCACAATGGAATTACGTGAGTTTATAAGAGTTTATATCGAAAACGCAAAAGACATTGTACTAATCGACAATCCAATTTCAACAGAAAATACCAACGACATACTTGATGCTAAATTTGAAGCTCACGACGATGTTTCAAAAGAGGTCATTAATATTCTCGAAGAATATGTAAAGCCTGCTGTTGCAAGTGATGGCGGCAATATTGAATTTCAATCTTATGATGCTAATGAAAAGAAAGTGAAAGTAATTTTACAAGGTGCTTGTAGTGGTTGTCCTTCTTCAACATTTACCCTTAAAAATGGTATCGAAAACATGCTTAAAGAAATGCTCAAAGGGAAAGTTGAAATCGTAGAAGCTATAAATGGATAGTTTCAATAATAATTAATATCTTTAGATTTCAAATCAATAATCTAAAATAAAATGGCAGTATTAAAAGTAATTGAAGTTTTATCAAACTCAGACAAAAGTTGGGAAGATGCAACAAGGAAAGCCGTAAAGGAAGCTTCAAAATCGGTAAAAAACATACGTTCGGTTTATGTAAAGGAACAAAGCGCTATTGTAAAAGACGAAAGTGTTACAGAATTTAGAGTGAATCTAAAACTAACTTTTGAGGTTAAATAAAATAGTAGCATTACAAACTTATAAAGCATTATTTCTAAATTTTTTTGGCACTATGCTTGATTAATTCATAAAAACATTCAAATGAAAAAACTACATATCGTTGCAATTTTACTAGCACTTTTTGCCATTCAAAAAAATTACGCACAAGAAGAAGAAAATGGTAGTAATCAAGTTCTACTATCTAATTTGCCTCCAAGTGCTCTTTATTCTTTTGATAACAGCGATAAAACTATTCGAGGTTCAGTTTACATTCAAAACGCCTTTATGCCTGCTAAATTATCTCTTGAAGATGGTACTAAAATTTTTAAATTAAGATACAACGCCTTTAATGACGAAATTGAAATTGAAATTGATGGACAAGAGCCAAATGCTTTAAATAGAAATATCGACAACCTTTTAATTATTTTTGTTGGAGACGACAAAACCTATGAAGCTGTAGATTATATAAATGACGAAGGAAGCACTGTTAGAGGATATTTTGTACATGCTAATGATGCTCACAGTAAACACCAGCTTTTAATAAAAGAAAGTATAAAATTTGTAGACAGAAAACCTGCTAAAACGAGTTATGACAAAGGCAAGCCTGCTGAGTTCATAAGGCTTGATGACAGGTATTTCATTGCTATTGGTGATAATCCAGCTGTAGAATTTCCTAAAAAGAAAAAAGACCTTTCAAATATTTTCCCTGACAAATATGATGATATAATAGATTTCATGAAGGAAAATAAAATCAAAACATCTAGAGAAGAAGATTTAATTGAACTCGTTAACTATATTAATCTTCTTTAGGCAAAAAACTTAAATTTCTTGAAACCGAATGTGTTATCTCTTAAATAATCCATTCGGTTTTTTTATTTTTACCTAAACTAAAACTAAAGACTGATGGAGTTACAAAAATGGATTGATAAAGGATACGAAATTATTGTTGATTTTGGACCAAAGGTATTAGGTGCAATAGCGATATGGATTATTGGGTCCTGGGTTATTAAATCCCTAATTAAAGGCTTAAGAAAAGCTATGGAGAAGCGTGATTACGATGAAAGCCTCAAAAAATTCTTATTAAACTTATTGAGTTGGATTTTAAAAATTGTACTCATCATTGTTGTATTAGGAACCGTTGGTGTTGAAACGACATCTTTTGCTGCAATTATTGCTGCTGCAGGTTTAGCAATTGGACTTGCTCTTCAGGGATCTTTAGGTAATTTTGCTGGAGGTGTTTTATTGATGATTTTCAAACCTATAAAAATCGGAGATTTAATAGAAGCGCAAGGTGAAATTGGCGTTGTAAAAGAAATTGAAATTTTTACAACTAAACTTACTGGGCTTTCAAATAAAGAAATCATTATACCTAATGGAGCGTTGTCTAATGGCAATATTGTTAACTATACTACTGAAGGTACCAGACGTGTGGATTTAATTTTTGGTGTTGGATATGATTCTGATATCAAACAAACAAAAGAAGTGCTCACCAATGTTTTAACATCTCATCCAAAAATACTTAAAGATCCTGCTCCAACTGTAACGGTTATGGAATTAGCGGATAGCTCCATAAATTTTGCTGTCAGACCTTGGTGCAATACTGCAGATTACTGGAACGTTTATTTTGATGTTACAGAACAAACTAAAGAAGCTCTTGATGCTGCTGGAATTGATATTCCTTATCCTCATCAGGTTGAAATACAAAAACAAGAATAATCTTATTTCTTAGCTTTTAAAGCTATAAAATCTTTTAAATAAAACGGTTCAAAATAGGCGACATCCTCGATGTCGCTTGTTTTATATTTACTATACGCTAAAGAACTCATTTCATTAGCGGAAGGCAACTTTCCTTCAACATAAACCGCATTTGGATGCTGTATTAACTTTTTTGTTTTTTCAACACCATTACCAATAAAATAAACGATACCTTTTTCTAAATATTCTGAAAAGGACGTGTCGTCTAAAATTTGAGCTTCTACTTTTCTGATTTCATTATATGAAGCGTCATAAATTGCGGAATACACCTCTAAACGACGAGCATCTAACATGGGTACAATAAGTCCATCATTACCATTCACCTGATGTGCTAATGCGTGTAGAGTAGATACAGAAATTAGCGGAATATTTAAAGCAAAACAAAGCCCCTTTGCTGCTGAAACTCCAATACGTAAGCCTGTATATGAGCCAGGACCTTTACTCACAGCTATAGCATCGATATCTTTTGACGTTAACTTCGCTTCTTTAATAACCTCATTAATAAATACATGTAAAGATTCTGCATGAGAATAATTAGCATTATTATCCTCTTTTAAAACTAAAGTCTCCCCTTCGTTTGAAAGAGAGACCGAACAGTTTGTTGTTGATGTTTCAATACTTAATATGATTGCCATATTAATTTAAAATTAGTCTTCAGAAGACATTTCTTTAAGTTCTTCTTTATTTTTAACTTCTACTTTATCTCCAGATTTCAATGCTTTTGAGACTACGCTATAAGGACCAGTAATAATTTCATCACCTTCTTCTAGACCAGAAATCACTTCAATATTCGTATCATCCTGAATTCCGGTTTTAACCACTCTTAATTTTGCTTCTCCATTTTCTGAAACAAAAACACATTCAAATTTTTCTTCACTTTCAGACGTGATATCACCTGAAGATAGCTTTTCATAACTTTTCTTTACAGATGACGTATCGGTTTTAATAACAATAGAACTTATTGGTACAGCAACTATGTCATTTCGCTTATTGGTGATAATGTCTACAGTAGCTGTCATACCAGGTCTGAATGGAGAAAAATATTCTGGCTTACCCTCCATAAGATCCTTATAAGACTCTTCAAGTATTCTAATTTTAACTCTAAAATTAGTCACCTGATCTGCACTTAAAGTACCAGCAGCAGAATTAGCAATTTCAGTAACTATTCCTTTAAATTCTTTCTTTAAATAGGCATCGACTTCAACAATTGTCGAATCACCAATTTGTACTTTAACAATATCATTTTCATTAACATCAACTTCAACTTCCATATTATTAAGATTGGCCACTCTTAATATTTCTGTTCCTGCCATTTGTTGTGTTCCAACAACTCGCTCACCTAACTCTACATTAAGCAACGATATTGTACCACTCATTGGTGCATATATTTCGGTGCGACTCAAATTATCTTTTGCTTCATTTACAGAAGCAGCAGCACTCTGAACGCTGTAATATGCTGAATTTTTTCCTGCGACTGCAGTTTCGTATGAAGCAATTGCCCTATCCCAATCTGCTTTAGAAATGACCCCTTTTTCAAAAAGTAGTTTATTTCTGTCATAATCTGCTTTAGCTTGTTTTAAAGTTGCCTCAGCTTGCTCCAGATTTGCTTGTATATTTTGGTATGTAGCTTGTGATCTATTAACAGCAGACTGAATTAAATCTGGATTAACCCTCACTAGAAGGTCTCCTTTTTTTACCTGCTGACCTTCTTTAAATGGAAGATCTAAAATTTCCCCTGAAACTTCACTAGAAATTTTAACTTCAACTTCTGGTTGAATTTTACCTGTTGCTGAAACCGTTTCTACTATATCAACTAAGCTGACTTCCTTTACTTCAACTTCTTTAAAATTGCCTTTCTTACCAAACCATCCCATCGATTTACCTAAAACCAAGACGACTAACAAGAGTCCGATAACAACAAGGCTGATTTTTACTGTTTTACTCATTTTATATTCATTTTAAGTTGGTTGTTGGCAGCCCAAAAATTCTAAAATTATGAGCTCAAAAAAATAATTTTTCAGTTCTATTAATACTGGTTTAAAACTTCAATTCTGTTGCCGGAATTCCGAAATATAACTCTAAGACTTTTAACTTAAATATATAATCGTATTTAGCTCTGTTAAGCTCAATCTTTGAGTTATCGTAACGCAATTTAGACTGACTAAAATCAAAAGCATTAGTTAAACCTACATCGTAACGTTCTTTAGCATAATCATATGCTAGTTCTTGTGATTCTACTGCTTTCATTGCTGCTTCATAAGATTTTAAAGAGCCTTTGGCATCTACATAAGCCTGATAAACTGTAGATTCTAAATCTAATTCAGCTTGTTCTAATTGATACTTTGTACGTTCTAAATTCACTTTACTTCGCATAACATTACTGCGCGTTGCAAATCCATTAAAAATAGGGATATTTAATTGTACTCCATAAGAAATACCATCATTTTCCCATAGTTGTTGTGTAAACGGGTCTGCACCAACTTCTCGAGTGAGCAAATTTGGAAACTGACCTACAACAGGCTCTCCTGTGGATTGAACAACTCCAATCTGCTCTGTAGTTGATGGGTTTGCAGCATCGAGTTCTTGAATAAATGATGTAGCATTCGTATATCTCGTATCATAGCCAAAGAATGCAGAAAGTGATGGATAATATGAACTTCTAGAGATTTGAAGATCCTTTACTGCAAGGGATACATTTTCTTCAGCAATTTTTATTTCAGATCTGCTTTCTTTAGCCTGAGCTAAAATTTCTGAAATATCTTTATCTGCAATTCCTCCATCGATGATATCATAGCCTTCATCCTGTACATCAAAATTTTCATAATCTTTTATTAATAACAACTGAGCTAAACTGATTAATGATATTCTTAAATTATTCTCAGCATTAATTATTGCTTGTTGTTCACTTGCATCTGTTGCTTGTATTTCTAATAAATCTCCTCTTGGTAATGAGCCTGCATCAACTAATTCTTGTGTTCGTTGAATTTGTTCCTTTGTAACTTCATTTTGCGATTTTAAGACTTTAAGATTCGCCTTATTTAGAATGGCTTGCAGGTATCCGTTTGCTACAAACAATGAAATATCATCTTTCATTTTATCAAGGCGATACTGACTTGCTAGTTTTGATATTTCAGCTCTTTGTAAAGTTCTGAAATTTCTTAAACCATCAAATAAGGTATAGCCAACATTAATACGCCCTGTTACAGATAAAAAAGTTGTCGTTTGTGCGTTATTGGTTACTGGGTTAAAACTAAGACCTGTATTTTCAGAAACTCCAGCACCAGCACTAAAACTAGGAAGAAAATTCCCTATAGCCGAAAGCTTATCTGCTTCAGTTGCTTCAAGATCCAGTTCACTTTGTTTTACTGAAATATTATTTTGTAAGGCGTGTTCAACACACTCTATTAGCGTCCATTTCTTGTTTTGTGCATTTACTAAAACTCCACAAAGAAGTAATGCTATAATGATTGATTTTTTCATAATGTCTTATATGTCTATCTAAACCGTTAAGTGTTACACTAAATGTTAAAATTATTGTTGAGCAAATTGTTGAAAGCCCTGAACCTGGTTCCAAACTTTAATTTTATCGTCTTTTGTTATACCACTTTGAACTTCAACAAAAATACCATCACTAATGCCTAACTCCAGTTCTCTTTTTTCGAATTTCTGATCTCCAACCTCAACTTCTACATAAGGCTTTTTTGTTTCTTCATCGTATTGAACCAGAGCTTCTTTTATAGCTAGTACTTTTTCAGCTTTTTCAAGAATAATAGATGCATTGGCACTTAAACCAGCTCTTATAAAGGTTGAATCGATTTTTTTAAGCGTTCCTTTTATTGCGAACTGAATGGCTCCATTTTCTTCAACACCTTTAGGAGCGATGTAATCTAAAACAGCGTCAAATTTTTGATCCTCTATAGCTCCTACTGTAATTTCAAGTGGTAATCCTTCTTTTATTTTTCCGACTTCACTTTCGTCTACTTTTCCTTCAAAAATCATTTTTTTAACATCTGCCAAAGAAGCTATTGACGTACCTTCATTGAAATTATTAGCTTCAATAACTTGATTTCCAGCTTTTACAGGCACATCTAAAACCATCCCAGAAACCGTTGCTCTAACCTGTGTTTGAGCTACACTTCCTAAACCTGAAGTGGTTCCTGTTTTTATAATGTCATAGTTTTGACGAGATTGAGTTACGTCAATTCTAGCTTGTCCAACACGTTGTTTTGCCTGTAGATAGGTATTATTAACTTCATCAAATTCATTTGCAGAAATAACACCTTTCTCAAACAATGCTTTTTGACGGTCAAAAATAGCTTGTTGTGTTTTAAAATTGATTTCAGCAGTTTGTAATGCATTGCTATTAGATGCTATACTGTTTTTTGCACTGGTCAAGTTAGACACGTTAGGTATGACTCTAATTTGAGCAATAAGGTCGCCTTGTTGTACATATTCACCAGCTTCGATAAATACTTCTTCAATAACACCTGAAATATTTGGCTTAATTAATATTTCTTCTTTCGGAACAATGCTTCCTGTGGCTACTGTTTTAACTACGATTGTTTGTTCTGAAGGTGCTTCAGAAGTGTATGTTACAGGATCTTCCTGATTTTTTTGCCATAGATAATATAATGCTGCTCCAAATACAACAACAATTAATACCAATAAGATTACGGTTTTAGTTCTTTTCATGTTTTTTGATGATTAGTTTATTCTATTCTTAATGCGTCTACAGGTTTCATTTTAGTGGCACTATTTGCAGGAATTAATCCAGCTAATACTCCTGAAACCACTAATATTATTAAAGCCGTAAATACAACTTGCATACTTACGCTTGGATTAGCAAAATTTTCAACAGGTCCTGCATTATCTAATATAGTATTCATAACCCAAATCACTAAAGCAGCAAATGAAATACCAACCATTCCAGATAAAATGGTTAAAATTAAACTTTCCTGTAAAATTTGTGCTTTTATGGTCCAAGGTGATGCTCCTAAGGCGCGTCTAATTCCAATTTCTTTAGTGCGTTCTTTTACTACAATAAGCATAATGTTACTTATTCCAATAATACCAGACATTAATACTAAAGCTCCAACAAAGTATCCTACGATTGTTAAAATTGAAAATAATCCATTGATACGTTCAAATTGTTCTGATAAATCAAAATGACCAATGGCTCTGTCATCGTCAGGATGAACTTTATGTCTGGATTTCATTAGTTCAAACACTTGTTGTTTAATGCTTGTAATTGAAGTGCCATCAACGGCTGTAATAGCCATCCAACCTACACGATCTCCTCTGTTAAAGGCTTGTCCGAATGTGGTAAATGGAATATAGATAGTATTGGCATCTTGTTCACCATCACCTCTGCTATTGCTCATCTTAAAAGTTCCAACCACTAAGAAATTAACACCATTGATTTTGATGTAGGTCCCTAAAATATCTTCGTCTTTATCGTAAAGCCCTTTAACAACTCCTGTTCCAACAACACAAATTTTTCGTTTAGCTTCAATATCGGAATAACTAAGAAAACGACCATCAATAATATCCATGGGTTGTTGTTTGATATATTCAGGATAATCTCCATAAATTTCAAAAGCACCTGTTTTTGTACCTCTAACTACATTATTATTTCCTCTAAAACCTCCTAACTGGTTTCTTGGAGATACATATTTGATATTTGGAATCTCATTTTTTATAGCTGCAACATCATCTATTTTATAGCTGAACCAGCGTCCTTTAGGCAATCCTTTATAAGGTTTTGAAGTGCCTTGAGTCCACATAAACATGGAGTTCGTAGCAAAGTCTCCGAAGTCTGACATGACTCCGTTTTTTAGTCCGTTTGTTAGTGCTAACAACAAGACAAGAATTGTGATTCCCCAAAACACTCCAAATGCAGTTAAAAAAGTTCTAAACTTATTGGCATTTAAAGCTTCTAGTATTTCATTCCAACGGTCTTTACTAAACATATTATTCGTCTCTTAGTGCTACAATAGGCTTAATTTTTGCTGCTCTGTACGCAGGAATAAAACCTGCTATGGCACCTGCAAACACCAATAAGAATACTGTTGTAAGTGCAATATTAAAATCAACTTGAGGATATTTTAAGAAATCGCTTTCTAGCTGAGGACCTACTAGTTCCAGAAGTCCCAATCCAAAAATCAATCCAAATAATCCTGAAAACATGGTTACAAAAACAGCCTCTTGTAATATCATACCAACAATAGATGATGGCAAAGCTCCTAAGGCTTTTCTAATGCCTATTTCTTTTGTTCGCTCTTTAACGATAATGAGCATAATATTTCCTACACCTACTATTCCTGCTATTATTGTTCCTATGCCCACAAACCAAAATACAGCTTGAATGGTAGCAACTAATGAATAGATCTTTTTGGCTTCGTCTAATGTATTAAATACTCTGACTGCACTAGTATCATCTGGAGAAACTGTATGCATTAGCTTTAATTCATTTTCTACAGCAGTTGCCATATTTTGAGATAAGGCAACAGCTTCATCAAAATTATCAGACATCTTAATAGTAAACAGCATGTTTCTTATGTTATCTCCAGCACCAAATACTTTTTGTGATGTAGTTAATGGAATATAAGCTTGTTGTTCTTCACGTTCTCCTCCTGGATCAATAAAAACGCCAATCACTTTAAAATTCATTCCAAAAATTGAAATACTTTTATTGATTGGGTTTTCATTTTTAAATAGGTCTTGGCGTAATCGACGACCAATTACTGCCACTTTTCTGGTTTCATCTAAATCTGATTGGTTAACAAATCTACCAGATTCCATTTCGGCATTTTCAATGAACTGGTGACCAGGCATTGCACCTCTAACTTGGTAGTTTACTGTTTCGTTTTTATAGGCAATCTCTGCTCCCCAAATGGAGTACAATGATGTTTTGTACTCAATATTATCCTCATACTTTTGAGAAATAAAGTCGAAATTTTCATTCTTCATCTGAATATAACGTCCTGGATTTAAACCTTTATAACCTTTTGTCGTTACACCTGTCCATACTGTAATAAGATTGGTAGCATCCTGTTCAAATTCAGACTTTACGCCATTTTCAATTCCTTTACTAAACCCGAGAAGTATCACCAATATAAAGATTCCGGAAGCCACAGAAAGCCCAGTTAAAAACGTTCGTAGTTTGTTTTTCTTTAAGGTTTCAAATATTTCTTGCCAACGTTCTATATCAAACATGTTGAGAGGCTCTAACTTGTTCTACTCTACTATCGTCAATTATAATTCCATCTTTAAGGTTGACAATACGTTTAGTCATTTGAGCAATATCATGCTCATGCGTAACGACTAATATTGTTTTACCTTCATCATTAATCCCTTGGATAAGCTCCATAACCTCATAGGACGTTTTGGTATCTAGAGCTCCTGTTGGCTCATCTGCTAATAACACTTTAGGATCACTGGCTAACGCTCTTGCTATAGCCACACGTTGTTTTTGTCCACCAGATAATTCACTAGGCAAATGGTGAGACCATTGTGCAAGACCAACTTTTTCCAGGTAATGCATCGCTCTTTCTGTACGCTCTTTTCTCTTGACTCCTTTATAATACAATGGCATCGACACATTATCTAATGCACTTTTGTAATTGATAAGATTGAATGATTGAAAAATAAAGCCTAAAAACTCGTTTCTATATTTGGCAGCTATTTTTTCATTTAAATTTTTAATAGGAACATTGTCAAGAATATAACTTCCAGTATCTGCCTCATCAAGCATTCCCAAAATATTAAGAAGTGTTGATTTTCCAGATCCTGAAGACCCCATTATAGACACGAGTTCGCCTTCTTTTACGTCAAAATTAATACCTTTTAAAACGTGAAGCGAATTGCTTCCCATGTGATAAGATTTATGTAAATCTTTGATTTGTATCATAATGGAGATGGTTAATTCTCAACAATATTACAATAATCCTTAAATGGATTATGCCAACTATTTGTTAAGAATTGATTTTTTGATTGATATTTATAAGACTTCTTAATTCTAGAAATGTTACAGTAAAACGTCGATTTTTCTATTTTATTTCTTTCTTTTTTCTGAAGTATGTCCAATAAATTACAAAACCAACACTTGCAACAAGGATGTATGGTATTGCCATAAGGTACATGATACCATCATTAACACCTTCGGCTGTTGATTGTCCTTCTTCACTTTCTAAAACCGCTCTGCACATAGCACATTGCGCATTTCCTTTGAAGAAAAAAAGAATAGAAAAAAGAAATAATAAGAGTCTTCGTTTCATACTTAAACGTAATAAGGTGAAATCATTAAGTATACGATTACACCTGTAACAGCAACATATAACCATAAAGGAAACGTAATTCTTGCAATTTTTTTATGACGTTCAAAATTATTAGTTATGGCTCTAACATAAGTAATGAGAACAAAAGGAATAATTACAATTGACAATAATATATGTGTCACTAAAATAAAGTAGTACATATATTTAATAAGACCTTCACCTCCAAAAGTTGTTGAATCACTCGTCATATGATAGGCTACATACATCACTAAAAAAACTACTGAACACCAAAGAGCTGTTGTCATCAAGTTTTCATGAAGTACTAAATTTTTATTTTTTATAGCAATAAAAGCAATCACCAAAATGACAGCTGTTAATCCGTTTATAGTTGCATAAATAGGCGGCAAAAATGTTAATGGTTCGACTTCAATTCCGAAATCTTGTAGTTTTAGTCTTGAAAGTACTGCAACAACTAAAGGAATCGCGATTGCCAAAACCACAATCCATTTGTTATATTTTTTTTCTTCTGAGAGTTTCTCTGTTTCAATCATGATGTATCAATCTTCTTTTAAAAGTTTTGCTATATCTTCTTTTAGCATACTTATTTCTTCAGTTTCACCATCTTCATCCTCTTTTTCGACTTCACTAATTATCCCTTTATAGAATATTTTAGGGTTGCCAAAATCATCTTTTCTTGAACGTATAAATCCATTTTTATCAATGAGAGCAAAATTTCCAGAATGCTCAAAACCACCTTCTACATTAGGATTTTCTCCTGCATAAATATTGAAACCAACATTTGCAAGCTCGTAAATGGTTTCCTTATCACCTGTCATTAAATGCCAGTTTGGATTGGTAATTCCGTAATTTTCAGCATACGCTTTTAACACGTCTTGCGTATCATAATCTGGATTGATGGTAAATGAGGCTACACCAAAATCTTCAAAGTCTGTGAATGTGTTTTGAATTTGCACTAAGTTTTTGTTCATTCTCGGACATATGGTTGGACATGTGGTAAAGAAAAATTCTACAACATATACCTTACCTTCATAGTCTTGATTGGTTATGGTTTCACCATTTTGATTTTTGAACGAAAAAGAAGGTACCTTTTTAGGGTTACCATTGATATTCAAAAACATCAAATCTGAAACAAAACCTTCAGAATCTACAGATACATTTTTGCTTCTGCTTTCTGTTCTGATTACATCATTACCTTGGATTCGATCTACAATTTTGGGAACAAAAATAATTCCGAAGACCAAAATTATAAAAGCGATACCTATAAAAGAATAATTTGTTTTTTTAGTGTTCATTATAAGTTAGTTAGCATTTGCATTTATGTCTTCTGCACGTCTGGAAGACGAATTAAAATTTCCTTTACGTTTTTGGCGATACTCTGTAAATAGAACTCTAAGATCATCGCTCATTTTGTTCTTTATTTCAGCAACTTCAATACAGTCATAAGAATACAATGGGTAAATTGCTTCATTTTTTTGCTTTTCTCTATCTTCTCTATCGTCAATTCTACCACGTTGTGTTAAATCTTTATCAATTATAAAAACATGATCTGTAAATAAGTTTTTATTAAGTAACTCTTCAGATTTCAAACTATTAAACAGGTTATTGATATCATTAGGCTCACCAAAAACATAGTGCCAAAAGCGCATATCGTCATAGTTGTTAATTTCTTTCTGAAGTTGTTCTGCCTCAGACTCTGAACCTTTAGGAAGCACTAAAACGATTTGAAACTTTTTAAATCCTTTGAATTTATCGTAAACTAATTCTTTTAAATTTGAAGCAGCAATGACATGATTAACAGGTTCGCTTCCTAAAAAGCCTAAAATAGTTATGTGATCTTTTAGCTGAATTTGCGCTTCAGAGTTTGAAGAAAAAAATTGTAATTCACCTACATTGTCATCTACAATATCTAAAGCATTATAATTGTGTGTAGAAGGATATAAAAACAATAAAAATATGACAGGCAGAAAGAATAAAATACCTAAAACAAGCATCGTTTTTAATGGCATTTTTTTCATGAGTTTTAGGCTTTAATTAATAATGCAAAAATAAAAAAGACGGTTTAAATAAACCGCCTTTTTATATACTTTATGTTATTTATAACATGTTAAAAATCTTTTTTTACAAAACCATTGGTATAAATACTTTCAATGTATCCTCCTTCTTGTAAAAGAATAAAAATAAGATAGCAAATTAAAAACACTGCAGTCCATACTACCATTCTTCTTAATGCTTTGGTTTCATCTCTCATGTGCATGAAATCCCAAGTAATATAATAGGCTTTAACAATCGTTAATATGATAAAGATCCAGTTTAAGATTTTCATACCAATCACGTTAGCCATCAGAGCTTCTGGTTTATAAATCCCTAAAACGACTTCTATAGCTGTAATAATTGAAAGCAATATTAAAACTCCCCAAATTTTTTGAGTGTTTGACTTGAACTTTATTAAACCTCTTAATATTTCTAATTTATGTGCGTGTGCCATTTTTAAATACTATTATTCTAAATTAAACTAGGTAGAAGAATGTGAATACAAATACCCAAACTAAATCTACAAAGTGCCAATATAATCCTACTTTTTCAACCATTTCATAGCTTCCTCTTCTTTCATAGGTTCCTAAGATGACATTAAAAAAGATAATGATATTAATTACCACACCTGAAAATACGTGAAACCCATGAAATCCTGTAATGAAGAAAAAGAAATCAGCAAATAGTGAGGTTCCATATTCATTGACATGCAAGTTAGCACCTTCAACGATTAACTGACCGTTATTTTTAATTTGCTTTAACGATTCTTCTCTCGATAATACGGTTTTATGACCTTCTTCATTAATGGTTTGCGTTCTTACTAAAACATCAGTATTAGCTTGTAAACCATTGTATACTTCATCAACTGAATAAGAAGGTAAGGTTCCTTCACTCACAAACCAAAGACCGCTTTTACGTTCATGCTGAACTCTTTCTCCATGAGCATCAAGCGCAATATCTCTAACAGCAACACGTTTAAATACCTGTTCACCATCTATAGTCTCATATTTACCAAACTGAAGAATATTTCCTCCTTTAGTTTGTACTGCTCCATAGTCACCTTGAATAAATGTTGCCCATTCCCAGGCTTGAGAACCTACAAATATTAAACCACCAATAATGGTCAAAAACATATAAAATGTAACTTTGGCCTTTTTCATGTGATGACCAGCATCAACAGCAAGTACCATTGTTACAGATGACATAATTAATATAAATGTCATGAAAGCAACATAAATCATCGGATAGTTTCCGTGAAAAAATGGAATATGTGTAAACACCTCATCTGCTATTGGCCATGAACCAATAAACTTAAATCTTGAAAATCCGTAAGCTGCTAAAAATCCAGAAAATGTTAAGGCATCAGATACGATAAAGAACCACATCATCATCTTACCATAGCTGGCT
Organism: Psychroserpens mesophilus; assembly: GCF_050617655.1. GTDB lineage: Bacteria > Bacteroidota > Bacteroidia > Flavobacteriales > Flavobacteriaceae > Psychroserpens > Psychroserpens mesophilus_A. Next base: position 17,318 of record NZ_JBODQC010000001.1, read on the forward strand.
TTTAAGGGTTCGTTTCCTCCACCCCAAGTTTTGCCTTCTGTTCCAGTATTTGCTACTGTAGTATCCATATAAAGCGTTTAGTTGTTAAAAGTTGCACAAAAATAATCATTTTATCTATCTAAAAAAACATCATCTTCTAAAAATTGAAAACAGACACTAATACTAGACTAGATATAGGCTTTTAGCTTATCAAATTGTTTAAAAAATTATACCAAATATGATAAAAACAAAAACAAGAATAGCCACAGTATATCTATAAAATGCCAAAACGTAGCTGAAAGGTTCATGCCCAGCATTTCTGTTGCATTATATTTTTGTTTAAAATGATTATAAATTACGACTAATAGTGAAATAAGTCCTGCGAGAACATGTAAAATGTGCACAAATGCGATAACATAAATGAAGCTCATTGTGACATTGCTAGTAGGTCCTGTAAAATTATAGCCTGAGGAAATAATTTGACCAAAACCATAAAACTGGCAATAAATAAACGCTATTCCCAACCCAAAAGTTAATAATAACATAATTGTTGTAAGATTTCTGTTTCCGCTTTTTAATGCTCTTTTAGCTAGTATAAAAGTCAAACTACTTACAATAATTAGTACACAACTTATTAAAAATGCATTAGGCATTTCAAAATCATGCATCCAATCTTCACGTTTTCTACTTACCAGAACAGCACTGGTTAAACCAGCGAATGACATGATAAGTGAAATGATTCCGAACCAGAGCATCATTCGTTTTGCTCTATCGTTTTTTTCCTGTATCGTTCCTTCCGTTAAATCCATATTTATCTTATAAACTTATCAATAACATATATTATTTGTAACAAGGTGATGTATGAGACACTTGATAACATTAACTGTTTTGCTGCTTTTGCTGTTCTTTTTTTAAACAATTCAAATGCATAAAAAAGCATTACTAAACCTAAGGCAAAAACAATTACAGCAGCCACAACGGACAACTTTAAATCTCCTGTAACACCGAACACTGGGACGATAGAAATTATAATCGTCCAAATGGTATACATTATAGTTTGTACTGCTGTTCCTTTATCTCGTTTACCAGTTGGCAACATAAAAAACCCTCCTTTTTTATAGTCGTCAAACAAGAACCAGCCAATGGCCCAAAAATGAGGAAATTGCCAAAAAAACTGTAAAGCGAAAAGCGTACCTGGTTCAATACCAAAGTCATTTCGGGCTGCAACCCATCCTAACATAAAAGGAATAGCTCCTGGAATGGCTCCAACAAAAACCGATAATGGTGTTTTAGTTTTTAATGGTGTATAAACACAGGTATATAAAAAGATGGATATTGCACCATACATTGCTGTTCTTGGATTAATCACGTAAAGTGTCGTAATTCCTGCAATTGTAAAAATGGTTGCAATGATGAATGCGGTTCGTACCGACATTCGTCCAGCTGGAACTGGTCGGTTTTTAGTGCGATCCATTAAAGCGTCTAAATCTCTTTCAATGATCTGGTTATAAGCATTAGATGCTCCAACCATAAAATAGCCACCAAAAGCTAACAAAATTAAGGTGTATACATCTACTGCTACTGCACCAAGTAAATATCCTGCAATTGCAGAAAAAACAACACTTACAGATAATCTTATCTTTGTAATTTCTTTAAAATCGGAAATTATTGAAGCTTTAGGAATTGATGTTTTTGCTGTGCTCAATACAAGAGTTTTTATTGCGTTTGCAAAGATACTCTGAAAAAAGTTTTTGAGCAATGCTAATCAAAAGTAATTCGCTTTTTATTAATGGCTTGTAAGATTAGATTTGATAAATTTCAAAAAACAAGAAAATCTTTTATGAGAGCTTATAAAAAAAATTCCGTTTAGAAATCATTATACCAGTTAAACAAATCTGTTCTAATTCCAATATTAAACCAAGAGGTGTTGGTTTTTAAAGCTGCTGCAGTATCTGCTTGAGGGTTATAGTCTCTAAATGTAGCGTTCGCAAACATTCTTAAATTAGTAACCGGATTTATAATATATCCAGCTATTACATCAGCTTGAAATACATGTGTAGTGTTGCCTTGACCAACAGTTATTCCTGAGTTGGCAATACGATCATCTTCTGTTCTGTAGATGTTAGACCCATAGTTAGCAAAGTCAGTCCCATCGTTAAAATCGAAACCTCGTTTTCCAAAAATAAGTTTAGCATCTGCGAACCACCTTTTGTAATTATACCTACCAATGAGGATAGCTTCACTGAAGTTTGCTCCCCAAAGATGTGCCATTGGCTGATTATTATGAGCATAATTCAAGACAATGGAATTATGAGAATACGTGTAAGGTCTGACTCGGTTATATTCTAATTGAAGCATTAAATTTTTAACTTTAAACGCATCAAAGTATTTCACACCTAACTGGTATCCAAATTTATTTTTCCAGCTTTTATTTCCTCCTGTGATATCATCTAATGAAAATTCATCAAGAATAAATTGACCGTAAAGATTCACCTTATTGTTCCATTTATATTTAGCTGAAGCTCCTAAAATGGCATTACCAGCTTCTGGACCTGTAGCAAATTCGATCGCTCTGTAAAAAATGACTGGATTAAGATAATTAATATCGAAGCCTCTATCGTTTGAATCGATCCACATTACTGATTCAAATAAACCTATGTTTAATCGTTTTGAAACATTCCAGCTTAAGTAATGATTTGCCATGTATTTGGTAAGAAACGCATCATCTACAGTAGCTTCAGGTCTTACATCTCTTAACCACATCCAAGTATTTGTATATTTAATTTTCCAAAATTTAGTATTCAACTTTAAAAATGGATAAGGACTGGCGACATCACTTTGTAACAATGACCTGTAACCATCTCCAATAAAATTTTTACCATGACCAAATTGAATGTTTAAAAACTCTGCTGGAGTATAAGACAGGTATGCTTCAGCGACTGGATAATCATATGCATCATCTTTAAATCTTTTAGCTATACCACGACCAGGAATGATGGCTGGATCTGATCCTGATGCCTTCAGGCTTTCAGCATACTCATTGAAATATTGTGCAAATCGACCTTGACTCTCGTAAACAGAAGCTGTGAAATTAAACTTCTTACCTAAACCTCCTTGTATAAAAATTCCTCTTGTATTATTAAATGTGGTATTAAAATCTGCTTCAGTATCTTTTCCTACTTGTAAATCAAAAACTGGATCAACTGTAAACCAGTAATCTTTCCCTTGAACAGCAACTAAGTGTTCGTTCCATAGTTTTCTGCTCCACCACGCATCTGTTCCTTTAATTAGAGCTTCTTTTTCAGCTTTAAAATCATAGTATTTAGCAACTTCAGCATACATGAATGGTTTTGCAGCTGTATGGCTATTTGTCCCCAAACCATTCATTTGTTGGTCGAACCTAGCATAATAGTTATGGGTAAACGGAATGTTAAGCTGACTTTGATACTCTAACTTTTCGTATTTAGTGGTCCTTATGTTAACACTGTCAAATTCATTACTCACCAAATCATTTAGGTCTGCGATTTCTTTTACGCTTGGTAAAGGTTTAACTTCATTCGTTAAAATCTCTGGATTAACTAAAGGAATCTTTACACTTAAAGAATATTGAAAATAGGTTGGTTTGCCATTATAAGTTCCTGGAGTTATTTTAGGCAATTCTTCAAAAACACGTTTAGTTTCGTCTTTGAGTTCGTCATAAACTGCATCAATAAAAAGCACATTAATTTGACCTTCTTGATTTACTTCAAAAAGAATCTTTATATCTCCTTGATAAGATTCATCATTAACAATCTCTGGAATTTTGAATGTATTAAAAATATGCTGATTGAGTTTATTATTAAAACACACTTTGAGTGCATTAATAGGCTGACCTTCGCATCCAGGGAATATTGGTGGCTTTTCGTAGTTTTCAACCGTTTGTGCATTTGACAAGCCAATAAATAAAGTAAAAAGAATAATGCAGCAATTTTTCATAAACAAAGGATGCGTTTTTGATGTCGGAAAGATACTATTTTTTTCAAAAGTGAAAGCAAAACCCAAAACCAATTCATGTTTAATACAAAAAGCCGTTATCCAATGGATAACAGCTTTGTTTCTTTAAAATAGTTTTTAATTATCTTACCTGAAACATAATTGGTAAATTGTAAAGTACAGAAACAGGCTCTTCACGTTGTTTACCTGGTGTCATTTGAGGAATCTTATTTACAACTCGCTTAGCTTCGTCTTCCAGTTGCTGCATAGGTGCCCTTGTTTTAATTTCGGTGATTAGACCATTTTTATCAATTTTAAACTGCACATCTATCTTTTGTAGACCTGATAATCCTAATTCGTTTGCTAATCCAGTATTAAATTTTCTCTGAACCAATTTCCCAAGTTTTTGAGACATGCATTTAATACGCTCGTTATTGGTTGTAGCGTATTCGCATCCAGGATAAATAGGAACAACTTCAACATTTATCATATTAAACGGATCATCAACAACTTTTGGCTTTTCAATATCCTCAATATTGTGAACAGCAATGGGTTTGTTCAAAATTTCAGGCTTAACCAAATCGATTTTTGCTTCAACAATCTCTACTTCATTATCCACAATTACAGGAGGTTTGTCCGCAAGCTTTTGAGAGCGTTGCTCAACTTGTTTTTCGACGATTACATCTGGCTCAATAACGTAGTTTTTAATTTGAACCTCTGCAATTTCCTCAATGTGAGGAACTTGAGGGATAACAACCCCTTTTTTTTCAAACTTCATTTCAAATAAACCATAAGCACCCAATAAGCAAAGAATAAGACCTATTTGAAAATAGAGCATTGAGTTTTTTTGTAAATTTGCATCATGCTTTTGCGATTTTTGCACTTTCTTATTGCTCTGACCAGCAATATTGTGCGATTTTTCTAAATTTTTCATAATATTTAAATGTTAATGTTAATATTATGATAAAATCACAATAAGCATACCAAAGTAAAAATCCCATCTAATTAATTTTAGATGGGATTTTGAATACTGATATGTTTATGACTATTTAGTCTTGAACTTGAAATAAAATTGGAAGAGAGTAAGGCACTGTTACAGCTTTACCTCTCTGTTTACCTGGTTGCATTTTTGGAAGTAGCCCAATAACACGTTTTGCTTCTTTTTCTAAACCTGGATGAGGAGCTCTTGCTCTTATGTTGGTAATATTACCACTTTTATCAATTTTAAAAATAACGCTAATACGTTGTTTGCCTTCTAAACCTAAATCTCCAGCTAGTTCCGTATTAAATTTTCTATTTACAAATTGAGCAATCTTATCAGACATACATTGCTTCTTAGCATTGTTGCCTTTTTCTTTTTCACATCCTGGAAATATTGGCACGTTCTCAATAACTGCAAATGGAACCTCTATATCTTCATCAACTTCTTCGACTTCGACTTCTTCAACCTCTACAATTTCTTCTTCCTGATCTGTTTCTGTAGATTCTATAACAGTTTCTTCAATTTCTTTTTCATCCTCAACAATTTCAATCTCCTCAGGCACAACTGGAGGTGGTGGCGGTGGAGGTGGAGGTATAATTTCTTGTTGAGTAATTGGAACTTCTTCTTCTAATTCGTCATCAACATCCACCATTCCAATATCAATATTAGACTTATCATATGACTTATAATTAATTGTTAAATAAGTCAATGTCATCATTAACGCAAGACCTACAGCAAAGTAGAGTGAAGCATTTCTGCTCACATCTGATTTTGTATTCTTTTTGGGTTCCATATCTATTTTAATGTATTAGGTCTGCTAAATTAACCAAAAATATGTTAAAAAAGCAAGCTATTATTTATTTTAACTTTAGTTTGTTTTTAAATCTTAATAACAAAATTAAAAATAATGCGCCTGCTGTATTTGCAAGAACATCATGATAATCAGGTGTTCTGAAATCTGTTACAATCGATTGTAAAACCTCAATAATAATGCCATAAATAACCGCAATTACAACAGAGAGTAAAACTTTTCGCTTTACAGTAGTTATGGTAAAATAATTATGCAGCAAAAAGGTAAGAATGGCATAGGCTAAAAAGTGATAAATTTTGTCATCAAATGAAAATCCTATTTTTGGTACACCACTAACATTCCCTAAACTAGCAAAAGTTAATGTCGCGACGTACAAAAACAAAATTAACAATGACCAACGTTTAAGCACCTACTAGAGCTTTATAATCTTCTGCCGAAAGAAGATTTTCAACTTGTGATGCATCAGAGAATTTCATTTTAATCATCCATCCTTCTCCATAAGGATCTGAATTAACCTTTTCTGGTTCGTCTTCTAGCGATTCATTAAATTCGGTTATTTCACCCGAAAGCGGTAAAAATAGATCTGAAACTGTTTTCACAGCTTCAACAGTTCCAAAAACTTCTTCAGCATCAAGTGTTTCATCTACTGTTTCAACCTCAACATACACAATATCTCCTAATTCACTTTGTGCAAAATCAGTAATTCCTATAGTTGCAGTATCACCTTCAATCTTAATCCATTCGTGATCTTTGGTATATTTTAAATCTGATGGTATTTTCATCTGTTTAGTTATGATTAATATGCTTACAAAAATAATTTTTTTGGTTTAATATATATCATTAATTACCAAAATTATATCGCAGTGTAAATCCTGAACGTATTGTTGTTTGAGGAAAAGCTGTTGAGATTTCATACTCTGAGAAGGTATAATCAAAATAAAATATAGCGGTCAGGTTTTTTGAAAATGCATAATCGGCAGCAAATTTAAGTCCCCAAATAGTTTGACCTTGTGTAATTTGATTATTCTCAATATCTAAATATCGAATGATTGTTTTATTATTTCTTACTGAAACATCTGCTTTCATATTTAAATCACTCTTAATAATTTGTCTAGGTCCAGCTAATTTAGATCGTATGCGTACATCTTTAATTCGATACCCTAACCCGAGGATATATTCGTTACCTTGAATTTCAGTTAAAAGGTTATTATCAAAACTTAAAGACAGAATTCTATCCTTTTTCATTTCAGCTAAAATCTTGACTGAATTTTTCATTTCAAAATCTAATCTGAATAATGGACTGAATTGTTCTTCTAAGTTGATATTACTAAATATAGTTCCGTTTTTAAAGTTGCCTGATTGATCTAGCACTTTATCTTGATCCTGATCTTCGTAGGCCACTCCTGGCTGTAAACTTCCAGGTTCTAAATCAAGATTCGTTCTAAATTGATTTATGGTGTAACTTGATCTGTAACCATGGGTAATAGAGAAGCGTTTAAAATTCTTTTTAAACCATTTCATTTTCATGAAACCTGTATATTTTAATTGCCAATTAGGAATTGGGACATCTCTAAATGCCGACAATCCTATTTTATCTGCTTTCTGCCCTTTATATGCTGCTAAAAATGCTGGTAATAAAACCGCTTGACTATTTTTACCAAAACCTAGTGGATAGCCTTCTCCATCTGTGGCGTAACTATCTGTGCCATAAAATTTTCTTGCTAATCGATTAGCCACAATCAATCGGTTTGATCTAAAATCATCAAAAGCTTCAGATTGTGTTTCGTCGCTTTTTTGAAATGCTGTTTTAATTAAGGCTGTAGAAATGCTAAAGTTACCAAATGAATTTGTGAGGAGTGCATTGTAAGTATCACTAAAGCCATCGTTATTGATATCTGTTGTATTAAAGTTTTGTGTTAAGTTTTCTGAGTAAGTTCTATTTCCAGTAATATCAATTTTCAAATCTTCAATCAATTCTACATTTGCCGACATATCAAGAATACGTGTGGTAACCTCAGTATATTGTTGATTGAATTGGTCATATATAGTTAACCAACCATTACGTGCTGCTTTATCTCTAATGTTTGCCTGGCTACCAAAAGTAAACCCTAGAGACGGCTTCAATGTTCCTAAAAACCCAGGCGTTGGCAAATAACCAGGTAAAAATGTACCATTATTTTCAGAATAATTGATCTGAATTCGTTTTACACTCGTTAATAAGTCTATAGCTCCGTTTAAAATTTTTGTGCCAGCTGCAACTTTGCTTTTTGAAGCATTATCATTTGCACTCGTATTATCATCACTTTTAGAATCTGCTTTATCATCTTTAGGCTTCAATCCTGCTGGAACAGCGCCTCTTAAACGGCTATTTGATCTAGCTCCACGAACAGGCTTTTTTACAAGCCCAATATACTTGTAAAGATTTTCCATGTTTAATGTTGAATTAATATTGTGCGTATTCGCATTTTGAATGGAATTACCTAAATTAAATGTATTAATAACATTAGGATTATCTGGATCTCTAATTTGTAAATTTTCATTTAAATCTGAGCCTTTTTGCCACTGAAAGTCTCCAGTATATGAATATGTAGCTCTTAAAAAGCTTAATGTTGGTATCTTATATAAAGGAATTTCATAATTAACTTGAAGCTGTTGATTTTGAATATTTGGATCTCCTAAATCAAAGAATCCATCCCAAACATCTAAACTAGGATCTTGTCTACCATTTATAACATCATCAACAAAATAATTACGTACAATATTTGAATTTGATGCTGTAAAATTAAGACTCAGTGCTTTTGTTAGGTTATAATTTATGACATATTGAAGGTTGAAATTATAATTTCGCCTAAATAGTTCTTCTAAACCAATGTTATCTCCAGTTAAGTCTACTTCTCTAAACTTTTGTTTATTGAATTGTCTGAGAATATCTGTGTTTACAGAAAAGCTGGTTGGTATTGGATTGAAATTAAAATCTTTTAATATTTTCCAGTACCTTCCTCTAAATAAAGAATCATTTTTTTTGAACGGTTCAATATTTTTAGGTTCAAAACTGTAATTGTAATTTACTCCAACTCTAACATTTTGTTCTAAAGACCTCTCAATTTCAAAATCTCTGTGTTCTGTTTTATTGTAGGTATAGTTGAAGGTTAGATTTTCAACATCATAAAAACGTGGTTTTTTTTCGGTAGTTCTATTCTTTCTTACACCAATAAAATTAATACTTTGTCTTTTGGTATAACTCTCGTTAACATTAAGTATCGAATCTTTATTATTTGTATTTTCTAATTGAGTTTCTAATTTTATATCTCGATAGAATTCATCATATTCTGGTGTAATTATTTCCTCACCAATACCGTAGTTAAACGGAATTTGGATTCCCCATTTTTTCGGTAATAGTTGCCCTAAGTTCACATTGGTAACAATATCAAATTGTTGAACGTCTTCTCTGCTTCGTTCGTTAGGACGTTGCTCGACAGAACCAAATCCGATAGTACTTTTTCTTCCTGTAGCACTTATATCAGCAAAATCGGCAAAATTAGCATCTACAGCGGCAACTGCTGCCCAGCCACCTTCATTATCTAAATCTGATAAACGAAGTTCATTAAACCATGCTTCTCCACAGACATTCATACCATTATTGTCTGGGTTTTTCAAACCAACCATCAACACCCTTACATCTCCAAAGTTTGGATTACCTTTAATGGAAACTCTTTGTTGCCCAATCGTATGTGTGTCAAATTCATCGACTTCGATAAGTTGACCATCTACTATATCATAAAATGTTGGATCTTCATTTGCTAAAGTTCCGTTAGTTATTCCTAAAGATTTTATTTGTTCAAGAATACTGAGCTCGATATTTATTTCATTAACTTCTGGCCAAATATTTTCTGGACTAGCACTACCAGAAGACACTTGTAAAGGCACTTCAATTTGATAGTAATTTTGAGTAAAATCATTACCCATTCTGATAAAACCAACCAGATCACCATCACTTAAATTACCTGTTTCTCCATCTTCGGCATGAATAAACATACGTAGTTTATTGTACTGACGCATATCTACGTTGATATTTTTGAAGACACCTCTAGAGTCTCTTGGTTCTAACTCACAAACCTCAACTTGTAAGGATTGTTCATTTTGTCTGATAATGTTATTATTATTATTTAATTGTTCTAATTCAACACCTGGAGGCAAGACATAATTCCCATCATTTTCCTGAAGCCCTACAACTCCAACATTCAGATCTGTATTGTCACCATCATTATTTGGCTCATCATCTAAAGCTAATGTATATCGTCTCCAATCGCTTCTCACTAAGTCAAGTGTTGCAAAACGCAATACTCTTGGTTGTTGAAAGCCATTAACAAATAATCTTACAAAACGAATAGAACGAATATCTGTGATTCCTCCTATAGCTTGAGTAGGATCTGAAATTGGAATTCTGAATTGGTACCATTTTATATCATTACGCACTTGTCCGTTTGGAAGTGTGACTGTTGTAGTTTTAACATCATTAATTAGAGGGTTATTAGCCATATTCAATGCGTTAGGATTGATATCTATTTCATATTGAAAATAGCTGTCAATTGTATTCATTGTATTGTCTCTGTTGATGTCTTCTACATCTGGCTGTGCTGTTGAACCTCTATTAGTATCAGTAAATACATCTGGAGTGTTTCCTTGCAAACCATTATAGCGCTTATAACGTTCAAGAATATCTCCATCGGTATTTAAATAGTAGGTATAATTATCATTTGATGGATCTGGACCGAATGCTGCGCCATTAATAACACCATTAACATTAAGACCTGCTTCTTCAATATCATCGTAACCATCATAACCAACATCTTGATTATCTCTTTGCTCACCAGCTGTTGAAAATGTATAGATTAGCGATTGATTTCTTGGCACAACAGTACCATAACTTGTTGCTGTTAAATCACTAATGTTACCATCTTCTGGAAGTCCGTTTTCATATTGTTTTTTACCATCTTTTAATACATCTTCAGAGATATTACCAAGATTGATAAATAGTTTACCTCCTTGAGCTGATGAAGGATTAGGATCATCAAGGAATGGATCTTGCACCCAGAAATCTATATACTCTACATTGGCTTGTTCAAAATCTGTAGAGGTAATTTGTCTTGTAATCCCAGCCCAACTATCATCGGCTTCAATGACTCCGTCTGTAGCATCAGGATCAAAATTATAAGGTCCTCTTTCTGTTGGATAATAAGCTAAATCTAAAGAATTAATAATTGTTTGTTGTCCTTGAGCAATGTCTACTTCTGGGAATATTTCGTCAATAAAAATTCGTCTTGTATAAAGGTTAGAAACATCATCATCTGTAATTCCACCTGGTCTTTGATTACTATAAAAGATTGGATCAATCGTGTACCAGTTTAGCATAGCTCTATCAAAACCATTCTGAATACCATTCTCATCTTCTCCGTTAAATCCAGGATAGACTTTTCCTAACTGCCTAGGTCTACTAGATAAAAACCAGGATTGAGGCGATAATAAATCGATAGCGCCTTGTGTTCCTTCAAAGTCATCAACATAAGCCGTTGCCTCGTTATTAAAATCGGTACCTTTTGGAGCTCCAGGTGCTAAATATGCAAATTCACCTCTAACAGATAAATTAGAAGGCACATCGGTATCTACATTTGGAAGTTTGTTTACCAATCGAGTGAAAAATGGGACTTCAGTTGAGTAATTTCCGTTAAAACCAAAAATGGTGTTGTTAATTGGCTCTGTATTATAGTTAGCTTTTTGCGTAATAGGTCTTTCGTTAAGATTTAAAAGTGTTGCTCCTAAAACGAAGTTATCATTAAATTGATGCTCTACATTAACACCTGTAAAACGTCTCGTTTGCTGTCCGAAAACTGCATTATTTTCTACAGAAACGTTAATTGGGATGTTGGATGCTTTAAGAGCTTCATCTAAAATTTGAACGCGACCAATTTGATAATTCACTGTATAGTCTACACCTTCAACTAAAGTACGACCACCAGCAGTAACAACAACAGAACCTCTTGGAACATTAAAAGCTCCTAACGGAATCCCATCACTACCTGAAGATTTATAGCGTCCTTTTATTTGAAACTTATTCTTTTCAGCTTCATCTAAAGCTGCGGTCTTTGTTTGCTTATATAGGATATCGTACACATACTTTTCTTGGTTAAGGTTATCATACGTGTCTTGCTCATAATCGGCAGCATTGTTATTTGGGTTACCATCTGTATCAAGAATGTCAAAGAGATAACGACCAAATGGTTCCACTTTAGTAAAAATGATTTTTCCGTTTTGTGCCAATACTGTCATCCCTTCAACATAATCAAAGAAACCATCACCACCAGCCTGAGGATCGTTATTAAAGTTCAATCGGTCTAAATGAAATAACCGTATTAAGGGTGTATCTATAATTTCACCATCATCTGTATTATCAAAAGGTGAGTTATTATCAAAAGGTGGAAAAGGAACAGTTGTTCCATCTGGTAAAACCACTGGTGAGATATAGTTTAATGGTGATGCTTCTGTATAGAAGATATTAAGTCTAAAATCTTCTTTTTCTAATTGAAAAGCACCTGTGTCATAGATGTTTTTCATCATTAAATCCCAAATAGGTTGATTCACGCTAGTTATTGGACTCTTAAGCATTTTAACAATTAAGCTTTGAGAAGACCCATTGACTACTGTAGAATTATCGTTTATGCCATCGCCATTAGAATCTGTTCCATTATCTATAACTCCATCTCCATTAACATCGGCATCTGAGTTGTCATTAATTCCGTCACCATCAGTATCAGATCCATTATCTGGAGTACCATCTCCATTAACATCTACATCGGCATCATTAGGAATACCATCCTGATCATCATCATTATTTGTTGCAGTAGAATTGATACCATCATTTGCAAATTCACCTACCTGATACACTTCTCCTCCAATGGTATATTGGAATGCAACAGCCAGAATTTCATCATTTAAGAGTCTTTGATTAAGTGATATATAACCGAGTTGTTGTTGCAATTGATAATCTGAACCTTGTTGCAATTTTCTGGCATTTTCTAGCTTACCAAAATCAAAACCTTCATTGGCTGGTACAAGAATACCTTGTTCAACCGTTGTAATGTCTCTTACTAAAGGCGACAATAAAGAACCAGGTCCTCCAATATTAGTAGGATCGAATCTATTATTACCATTATCTGATGGAGCGTTAGCACCTACAGTAACAAATCCTGGTGGCGGACTGTTTAAACCGATAACTTCAGATTCTCCTAAATCTTGTAAAGCAGCGACATTTCTTACGTTTTCAGTTTGATTACTTCTATTTGTGACCCAAACTTCAACTCGAGTAATCTGGATGTTATTATTTATAAAAGGGTAACGAAGCATGGCTTCGTTATAGTTATTTCTGAAGTATTGCGATAAAAAGAAGTGTCTGTTTTCATCATAATCTCTTGCAAAAAATTCGAATTCTTCTAAGGTTCCACCTCCTTGAGCTGTAACAGATTGCGATTGTGAACGCTGTTCAGAAAATATAGCTGTCACTCTTGTTTTTCCAAATTGCAATTCTGTTTTTACACCAAAAAGACTTTGAGCACCAGTAATTAAGGAGCTATTAAGAGGCATGGCTACGTTACCAACTTCAATTTTTCTAACAATATCATCTTCAGTTGGTGTATACTCTAACTTCACTAAGTTTTGAAAATCGAAAGTAGACTCTGTGTCATAGTTAGCTGTTACTTGTAATCTCGTACCAACTTTCCCCAATAAACTTAAGCTAATACGTTGATCAAAATCAAATGTAAAATTACTACGGTTTCTAGGAGAGAATGTTGGGTTATCTTGTTTTGTAAACAAAATCCCTAAATCCATTTCAACAGAACCTTGAGGAATCACTTCTATTGTATTACCTCCAAAAATAGTTTCAAAAAACCCTGAGTTGACATAAAATTCTGGTAACAGATTCTTTTGTTCATCTTCTGCTCCTTCTTTTTTACCTTCTTTAGCATCTATTTTTTGTTTGTAGTATAATTGTTGTTGTTCTAGTAATACTAATTTTTGAAACTCTGCAGGTGTTAATATGATAGGATAATTGATATTAAATTTACCTACCGATTCTGTATAGATGTAGCGATCTGTAAGAGGATCATAGGTGTATTTTGAAACAATACTTTGTGGATTAGGCATATTCATATTACCTAGTGAAAAACCTGTTTGAGTAGTCGCTGTAGTATCTTGAGTTGTTGGTGTTTGCTGAGCAAAAGCATGAGTACTAACCAGTACCAGAATTGGAATCAAGATAAAATGTTGTAAAGATTTAAGCAAGTTATAGTTAGTTGTTGTAATCAAATTTATAAATTTTTTAATGCGTCCTTAATAAGGGTTTCTACACTTGAATCTGGTTGTTGAGACAATAATTTATCTAAAATGCGTTCGGATGGCTTTTTGGCAAATCCGAGAACTTCTAAAGCAGATAACGCTTCATCTTTATTAGTATTGTTTTTATTAACAGAAACTTCGTTTATATCATAAACCTTCAACACTTTTTCTTTTAAATCTAAAATAACTCTTGCTGCTGTTTTAGCACCAATTCCTTTTATAGATTGAATTAAAGCCACATCACCATGAGCAATACCTTCTTTAACTTGCTGTGGTGTTAGTGAGGATAACATGGTTCTTGCTGTACTGGCTCCAATACCACTTACAGACAATAAAAGTTTAAAAATTTCGCGTTCAGAGACTGAAGAAAATCCAAAAAGCGTATGTGCATCTTCCCGCACAATTAAATACGCATATAGTTTCAGATTTTCTTGATCAGGAATTTGAGAATATGTATGTAACGATATGTTCAATAAGTAACCAACACCATTGCAATCTATAACAACATCTGTTGGGTTCTTCTCTACTAATTTCCCCTGAATATGCGTAATCATTTATGAGCTTCGGTTAAAAAACTCAAATGTAATAAAATTATTTACATTTCAAAGATGATGTTTTGCTAATGTTTTAGGCGTTCTTTTTCAATTTTTCCCTTTTGCTGTGCATCAATAACTGCGATTGCTGTCATATTAACAATTTCGTCAACACTAGCATCTAATTGAAGGATGTGTACTGGTTTGCGCATTCCCATCATTATTGGACCTATTGAATCTGCTTTATTCAACTCTTTTAGCAATTTATAGGTAATATTGGCAGATTCTAAATTAGGAAAAATAAGGGTGTTCACTTTTCGACCAGCTAACTTTGAAAAGGGAAAAATATCCTGAAGCATTTCACTATTTAATGCAAAATCTGTTTGTAATTCTCCATCTACCAGTAAATTTGGATGACGTTTATGTAAATACTCAACGGCTTCGCGAACTTTGGTTGCTGTTTGATTTTTTGAAGATCCAAAATTTGAGTATGATGTCATTGCCATGACAGGCTCCATTCCAAACATTCTAACCACTTTGGCAGTCATTTGTGCTATACGAGTTAAATCATTAGCCGAAGGATTAATATTTATAGACGTATCACTTAAAAACATTGGTCCGCGATTTGTCATCATGACATTTGTTGTCGCAATACGAGTAGCTCCAGGAGCCAAACCAATAAGTTCTAACATAGGTTTTACAACCGAAGGATAATTTCTGGAAAAGCCAGTAACTAAAGCATCAGCATCACCTTCATTAACCATCATAGCTGCAAAATAGTTACGTTCACGCATGATTTTTTCCGCAGAAAACAATGTCACTCCTTTACGATTTCTGTTCTTCCAATAGACTTTAGCATATGTGTTTTTACGCTCTACTTCTTCGTCAGATTTTGGATCAATGATTTCGAGATTTGCGTCAAACTCAAGTTCTTCCATAAGTTCCAAAATGGACTCTTTTCGACCCAATAAAATTGGAATTGCAATCCCTTCATCATAAGCTATTTGTGCTGCTTTTAAAACATCGAGTTGATCTGCTTCAGCAAATACCACTCGCTTTGGGTTTAATTTTGCGCGATTGTGAAGCAAACGTACAATCTTATTATCTGAGCCTAATCGCTGTAGGAGTTCTTCTTCATATTTATCCCAGTCCATAATAGGTTCTTTACTAACACCACTTTCAATTGCTGCCTTGGCAACAGCTGGTGGTACAGTAGCAATAAGTCTTGGGTCGAAAGGTTTAGGAATAATATAATCTTTTCCGAACGTCAACCTAGTTTCACCATAAGCTATATTGACTTGTTCTGGTACTGGTTCTTTAGCTAAATCGGCTAATGCTCTAACAGCAGCCATTTTCATAGCTTCATTTATTTTAGTAGCTCTGACATCTAAAGCACCTCTAAAAATAAAAGGGAAACCAAGTACATTGTTTACCTGATTAGGATGATCACTTCTTCCAGTAGCCATAATGATATCGTCTCGTGTGGCAACAGCAAGGTCATATTCAATTTCTGGGTTTGGATTAGCCATTGCAAACACAATTGGGTTAGCTGCCATCGTTTTTAACATGGTTGGCTTAACAATATCTGCCATAGACAAACCAATAAATACATCTGCATTTTTCATGGCTTCATCTAGTGTATCAATTTTTCGATGTGTAGCAAACTCTGCTTTTTGAGAGCTTAAGTTATCGCGATCGTTTCTAATAACGCCTTTACTGTCTAGCATTACCATATTTTCCCGCTTAGCTCCACATGCTTGATATAATCTTGAACATGAAATGGCTGCTGCTCCAGCTCCACTGATTACAATTTGTACTTCATCAATATTTTTATCTGCTATTTCTAAAGCATTAATTAGTGCTGCTGCGGAAATAATTGCAGTTCCATGTTGATCGTCATGCATGACTGGAATGTCCAGTTCTTCTTTTAATCGTCTTTCAATTTCAAAAGCTTCAGGAGCTTTAATATCTTCTAAATTTATACCTCCAAACGTAGGTGCTATATTTTTTACGGTTTGAATAAATTCTTCAACATTTTCTGTACCAACTTCAATATCAAACACATCAATATCAGCAAAAATTTTAAAAAGTAATCCCTTTCCTTCCATCACTGGTTTTGAGGCTTCCGGACCAATATTACCAAGACCTAAAACGGCTGTTCCATTAGAAATAACGGCAACCAAGTTGCCTTTAGCAGTATATTTATAAACGTTGTTTTTATCCTTTTCAATTTCTAAACAGGGCTCAGCAACACCTGGAGAATACGCTAAAGATAAATCACGTTGCGTAGCATATTTTTTTGTGGGAATAACTTCAATCTTTCCTGGTTTTGGTTTTGCATGATATACTAAAGCCTCTCTTCTTTTACTTTGTTTGCTCATGGATTTGTGAATTAACTTCCTGAATTAAATAAGCTACAAATGTAACGGTTTTATAGCAAATGTTATCTTAAAAAAAAGGATTACAAGCACTTGTTTTTAAATAGAATACTATATTTATACTTTAGTCGTTTGTAAGAATAATCAACCCTTGCTTTCTGAATGAAAAAAATCCTCGTATTAATTTTATTACTAGCCTTTAAGAGCTTTTCCCAAAATGGTTTATCGTTTACAATTGTCGATTTTGAAACCAATGAACCCATAGCTTTTGCAAACATTATATTTAATGATGATGTGTACAGCGGAACAATCTCTGACATTGACGGAATGTTTTATGCTCCAAATACCGTAAAGACGTTTACGATAAGTTATGTTGGTTATGCATCTCAAAGACTAGATATATCTGATTTGAGTTCAAATACAATTGCTCTTAAAAAAGAAATAAGTACGCTTGATGAAGTGGTTATTACCAACACAGAAAATCCTGCACATCGAATTATCAGAAACGCAGTTAAAAATAGAGCTTTAAATAATCCTGAAAATTTAAACACATTTACCTATCAATCTTATGACAAAATTGTGGTTGATGGAGAAGGAATGGAAGTCAAAGAAGATAGCTTAAATGAATTAGATAAGTTTTTTGAAAAATCATATTTTTTTATCACTGAAACTGTAGCAAAACACAAATACCTTAAGCCAAGATTTACTGAAGATAGTATTATTGCCACAAGAAGCTCTGGATTTAAAAATCCAAACTTCGCTTTGTTAGCCAATAGTATTCAGCCATTTTCATTTTATGAAGAATACATCACTTTATTTGAAACCGATTATTTAAATCCGATTTCGAAAGGGAGTACTAAGAAATATAAATTCAGACTTAAAGAAGAATATTTACGAGGTAAAGATACCATTTTTGCTATTTCATTTGAACCTAATACAAACAGGAATTTCGAAGGTTTAAAAGGTTTAATTTATATCAATTCTAATGGTTATGCAGTTCAGAGTGTAGATGCCACAACCTTCAATTCAGGAAAGATAAAGGTTTCTATCCAGCAGAAATATGCATTCATTAATCAGGAGCATTGGTTTCCCGAGCAATTAAATTTTCAAATCAGTATTGGTGAAACATCTAGAGCAATCAAATATGTTGGTAAAAGTTATCTTTCCAAAGTCGAGCTCAATCCAGCTTTGACTAAAAAAGACTTTCCTGTTTTGCCTGTCGGGATTCAAAAGGAAGCGATTAAAAAAGATTTTAATTTCTGGAACACCATTCGCCAAGATTCGTTAACCATAAAAGAAAAACGTACTTATGTAGTCATTGACAGTATTGGTGAACAACTAAAATTTGATAAGATTTTGACATATTCTGAAAAACTTTCCAAAGGCTTGTTTCCGTTAAAGTATATTGACATTGATCTTCTAAAACTCGTTAGCTATAACAAATATGAAGGGTTGCGATTAGGTGCAGGATTTTACACCAATGAAGATATTTTTGAGCATATCTCAATTGGCGGATTTGCAGGTTACGGATTTCAGGATTACGAATGGAAATATGGTGGAGAACTATTAATTGATGTACCAGGGAAAAAAGACATCGCCATTCAATTAAAGTATGAAAACAATTTAAAAGAAACAGGTTCTTCTTATTTTAAGCATAATCAGCCTTTATTTAACCCAAGATATGTGCTTGCCGAACAAATGGATCAAATAGAAGCGTTTAGTTTCAATACCAAAATGAAACTCTTTAGGAATATTGACTGGACTGTTGGTTTTAACACAGCAGAAATTAATCCGCTGTACAATTATAGTTTTAATACTAGTGGTAAATCTATTGTTGGCTATACGAATTCTGAGATAAATATTGGTATTGGATACTTTGTGAATGAGAAATTGAATAACATTTTTAATTCCATTACGAGAATAGCAAGTGATGACCCAGCTTTTAACCTTACCTATTCTCGTGGTTTATCAAATGTCTTCGGAAGTGATTTTAGTTATAACAAGATTCGTTTTACATTAGATCACAGTTTCAGAACCAAAGGTTTAGGAAAAACTACTTATAGATTAGATATGGGTTATATTGATAGTTCAATTCCTTACGGACAATTATTTACAGGTGAAGGAAGTTATGATGATACATTTCCTTATGTATTTCATAATCATTTTCAAACGACTGAACCTTACGAATTTTTATCAGACAGATACGTGAACCTCTTTACAAATCATAACTTCGGAATGTTACTTAACAACAAAGGCTATTTTACGCCTGAAATTGTGCTTCATAATAACTTTGGAATTGGAGATGTTTCCAATCCAGCTAATCATGAAACTATTGTCTTTAACATCAAAAATGAGCTCTTTTTGGAAACAGGATTAGAGCTTCGAAACCTTATCAAGGTGAATTATCTAAATGTAGGCTACTTAGGGTTGGGAGTTGGCGGTTTTTATCGTTATGGATTTCACAGCCTACCAGATTCTGGAGATAATTTTGTTTTTAAATTTGCAACAGGTTTTACGTTTAAGTAATTTTCTAAATTAAATTAAAAGTTTAAAATCACTATACCTTGTTTGATGTAATAAAACTCCTGCTGCTGCACTCCAAGCACAATAAGGTACTCCGTTAGGCTCTCTAGTTTTTGTATTGAAATTCTCATAAAAAGAAAAATCGGAGATCTCATTCGCATTATTAATTTTTTCCAGAATAAAATCAGTTTGTTGTATTTTATTTTTTGAAAATAGTGCTAAACCAAAAAAACCATTGACCATTGACCAACTTCCTCCATTATGAAATTCGTTTGGATAATTTCTAAATTCGTATTTACAATTGTTTTTTAATAAGTTCCAGTGTTCATCATCTTCTGATATAGGTGGCCAAAACGCTGGAAGCATTCCTAATTTTGTTTCTGAGGCCAAGTTGAATGCAAAATTCATTTGTCTATCTTGAAAATCTTCATCACCTATATTCAACATCACAGCTAAAGCATTCGCAAAGGCATCAAATTGAATTTTATATCCTGAAGGAGAGAAAGAACAAGGCAAATAATCTTTAAATTTAACTTCGTTATATGCTTTTTCATGAAATTTTTCTCCGCCAGAATCAGGAAAAAAGTTAATTTGAATCTGTTCTTTTATGTTTTCAATCTTATTCGATATGCTATCGCTCTTCACAAAATGATTATAACTTTTTAAAGCCCATAATCTGAGTAGTTGATCATATAGAACATAGCCATCAGTTATGTATTCATCAGCCCAATTGCCAGACAAAGGCACGTATAATAAATGTTTATTATTAAACTCCCAAGCTTCTAAAAGTGTGAAGCATTTTTCGATATTAGACTTGTATTTATCAATAAATGAATCCTCCTTTTTACAATACGCATATTGACAAACTCCTATAACAAACCACGTTACGGCATCTACTCTACCTGCTAAACCACCATAACTGACATCTATATCATTATTTTGAATACTAACATTAGAAGGGACAGTTCCTATCTTGTGTTGATGAGCAGCTAAGGTTTCTATGGTTTTTTTAAAAATTTGAATAAGCTCTTCATTTCCTGAAGCTAAAGCAGCTAAGCCACAGATAACACCATCTCGTGCCCAAACCCTTTTATAATTAGAAATATTTTGTGCACTCGCCAGAAATCCATCTTCGGAAGAACATTTAAATAATAATTCAATTGATTTGTTATATACTAGGCTCATTACTGAGTGGTTTTAATTTAATTCTACTATAATAGTTTAGAAAGTATATTGATATTATCAGGTAATCTACCAACATTTTGCAGTTTAAGAGCAGCAAGTTTTAAAGCAACTTCTAAGCATTTCTCTAAAGGTTTTTTCTTAATGTAAGCAAACAAAAAGCCTGACCAGAAGGCATCTCCTGCTCCTGTTGCATCCATTACTTTTTCGATTTTGATAGCAGGCATTTCTATTATTTTTTTATTTTTCTGAGATAACTTCACACCTTTTGAACCTAAAGTTAAACATACCATATCAACTCCTTCGTCATGAAAAAATTCAAACATTTGTTTGTGAGACATGTTCTTGTCAAAAAGTCGAATTAAATCGTCTTCACTTATTTTAATTAAAGGATTGAACTTGCAATACTCTTTTAAAACATTTAATGCTTCCTCTTTACTATTCCATAATTTATTAGAATAATTTAAATCTATACTCAATTGGCTACCAAGACGAAACGCTTCTTCTGCTTTTTTAATTATTGTAGTTTGAGCAGGTTTTTTACTTAAAGCAAAACAAGTGGTATGAAAAATTGTCGTTTTAGATAAAATATCTTTGGAAATTTGATCTTCAATAATTTCTGCATCTGCTTCTCTAAAAGGTATGAAATCTGGAGTGGTTTCTGACCTAGAAACAAATATGACACTTGTAGGTTTGTTTTTAATTATTTTAACGCTATCTGTATTTACACCAACTTCATGAAATCTTTTAAAGATATAATCTCCAAAACCATCATCTCCAACAGTTGCAACCATAGCTGCATGCAATCCTAACCTCGAAGAATTCATAGCTACATTTGTTGGTGAACCACCTAAATATCTATGGTAATCTCTAGTGTCGTTTATCAATACTTCTGATTGATGACCTATAAAATCAATTAAAACTTCTCCAACGCATAGAATATCTATGTTTTTCATAAATAATTTAATATTAAAATTAGTGACCTATTGGTGTAGCGATTATATTGTTTGGTGCTTTTTTAGTTTTAATAAATAATGTTAAAATCGCACTAATAATTAAAAGAACTCCTGCAAATGAAATTGCCATTCGCGGATCATTATTTAAAAAATGTTTTAACACATAACCAAACGATAGCGTTTGTAGAATCATAGGTAGAACAATCATCATATTTATAATTCCCATGTAAACTCCATATCTTTCCTTTGGAATATCTGAAACCACCATTAAATATGGTATTCCCATCATACTTGCCCATCCAATTCCAAATCCTGTAATTGCGAAGAATAGTAAGTTTTTATTTTCAATATGTGGAAAGGCTAGAAATCCAATTGCAGCAATAAGTAAACAAAACGCGTGTACTTTTTTTGCGCTGTACTTTTTAGCAAATCCTACAAGAGCAAAAGCAACTAAAAAAGTGACTACATTATACCAGCCATTAACTAAACCTGTCCAACTTACAGCTTCGCTATAGACTTCCTTATTTTCTGGAGTTACGTTCCACACTGAAAGCGCAACACTTTTTGAAGAGTTCTGCCAATAACAGAATAACGCATACCATTGAAATAAATACACTAAAGCCAATTGCCACATCACCTTTGGCATATCTTTAATGGCTGAGAAAATTTCTATTAGTGGTTCAAAAACACTCCTTTTCTCTCTGAGTTTTTCTAATTCTTCAGCTGTTGGAGGGATTTCTTTTGTTTTGCTGATGCTCCATAAAATCGAAGCTATAGAACAAAATGCACCTAAAAAAAATGAAGCATAAACCCAAGTTGGCAAGGAACCAGTCATTCCAATAAAAATTAATGGAAAAACAAACAATGATACATTAGCTAATACTTGTCCTAATCCTGTAAAGAAACTTTGCATCTGAAAACCTAAAGGTTGTTGTTCTTCATTCAATTTATCTGCAATCAAAGCTCTGTAAGGTTCCATTGCTGTATTATTTCCAGCATCTAAAATCCATAACAAACCTGCTGCCATCCAAAGAGAACTACTAAACGGAAATGCTATTAAAGTTAAACTACACAGAATAGCTCCAATTAAGAAAAATGGTTTACGCCTTCCTAATTTCGGACTCCATGTTTTGTCGCTTAATGCTCCAATGATAGGCTGAACTAATAAACCTGTTACTGGTCCTGCGAGATGTAAAATAGGAATTTGATCAGGACTTGCTCCTAAAAAATCATAAATTGGAGTTACTGCACTTTGTTGTAATCCAAAACTATACTGAATTCCAAAAAATCCAACATTCATATTCAGAATTTGCCAGAAGCTTAATTTTGGTTTTTTTAGCATAGCCTTATGTTTTAAAACGTTTTAATATTAAGTAATGTAACTTAATTTTTGTGAAAAAAGAGCCAATGCTATTAAAAGGCATTGACTCTCAACTCAAATCAACTTAAAACTCAATAAATTTTGTTAACACTTAATTAAAATTTATTAGAAACTATAGTTAAGTCCCAAAGAAATTGATCTTCCAGGAACTGGTCTAACTCTTAAATAATTTGTTTGTCCTTCAACAATACTTCCTTCTTCAGATTCAGTGATACCTAAAGAATCAAAAATATTGTTAGCTGAAAGATTAGCTTTTAGGTTGTCTGTTATTCCCAAGTTAACAAAGCTATTAATGATTACAAAACCTGGTAATACTAACTCATTCGAATCTTGAGCATAAGCTTTACTTTGACCTATAAAACTTAAACCAAATGAATTCTGATTTGTTTTTCCGAAGTTAAACGTAGGAATAAAATTATAAATAAAGTCTGGTTGTCTTCTTGGTGTGTTACCAGCATTATCTCCTGAATCAATTTCAGCATCTGTAAAGGTTAATCCACCTCTAATATCAAAAGATTCGCTAAATCTGTAAGAACCTTCTATTTCAATACCAATAGATTTGTAATCATTTTCTATAATGCTATTAGAAGTAGCTTCAAATCCTCCTTCTTCAACTGTTTTAGCGAAAAAGACAGTTGCATAAAGTGATCCTTTTTCAAATCCTCTTTTGTATCCAATTTCTGCTTGATTTATAAAATCTAGTGCATTTATTCTATCACTATTTGTATAGTCTAAACCAGCAAATAAAATACGATCTGCTTTAGCTGAACCACCTCTACTATAACGAGCAAAAATAGCTTGGTCATCATTTAATAAATAATTAGCTCCTAATGAAAAAGAAACATAATCATATTCATAATTTACTGTAGTTGGATTAGCTAAATCTATAGATTGAACCGTTTGCTCTGGTAGTGAAATGTCACCATCGTTATTTATGTCATTAACTGAAGTCACTGGTCCAGCAAACGAACCGTCTACTTTACCTTTATCGTATCGAACACTAGCATCAAAGTTTAATTTCTCTGAAACTTCAATAGCTACTGCTAAATAAGGTGCAGATGTATTATATCTTGTATCATAACTACGCTGACAACAATTTCCGAAAAAAGCAGCTCCATAACCAACTAATCCATTAGTAGATAAAGTGTTTCCACCAGCATCTACAGCATCAATTAATCTTGCATCATCACCTCGTGCCTCTAATAAGTAAGAATTCCACAACCATGACATGGATACGTTTTGGATTCCTTTAAAATAACCAACAGTTACATCAATATTATCAAATGACTTTGTTAAACGAATGTCATTCATAAAGTTGTTGAAATTATTTAATTGGGTATCGAAAAGTACCACTGGAGCTATTAGTGAATTTGAAGGCACTGCTCCATCTCCATTAGCATAAACTAAAGAATCATATCCATTATCTGTAGCAAAATCACCAGCTAAGAAATCTGATACAGTTGAAACACTGGCTGGAAAAGGAGAATTAAAACCACCTTTATTAAATGAGAACCTTCCATTGTTTTTAATTTTAAATCCATCACCAAGATCAAAAGACGCTTCCATACCTACTGATGTAGAAATTGGATTCATTCCATCACTAACATTTGATCTTCTTAATTGTCCACTTTCTCCAAGACCAACATTTTGAGATAAGTATGGTGTATGTAAGGTTTGATTATTTGCATCAAAATTTGGCACATTTTCAAAATTAGGATCAGCATTGGTTCCTGTTACTTGAATTGGATTTGGTAAATAGGCAATAGCTCTATCATTTAAATATTTAGCATATAATCTCACATAACCTTTATCAAATTCTTTAGTAAAATTAAATTTGAATTGTCCACCATTATTAGCAGTATAACCTGCATCACGAATACCTTCACCAACTCTGTAAAAACCACCCATATGAAAGTAAAGTCCTTCGGCTATTGGAGCTCCATATTCGAAATCTGTTCTGAAATTTCCATAATCTAATCCAAATGAAGTTGCTATAGAACCACCTTCAGTTTTACCAGTCTTACTAATTAAGTTAATAATTGCACCTGGTGAATTTGACGACAACGTTGATGCCGAACCACCTCTAATAGCTTCAATTCTAGAAATATTTGAATCATATCTCGTAAATATATCTGCTGTAGCAAAAGACATATCACCAAACAGTAAAACTGGTAACCCATCTTCTTGTAACTGAACATATTTAGATCCACCAGATGAAACTGGAACACCACGAACAGCTATATTAGAATTTCCTTCACCTCCAGAAGACTCTGAACGGATACCAGGAATAGTTCTGAAAATTTCAGCTGTAGTTCTTGGCGCAGATTGTTCAATAACATCTGGTCGCATTGTTGTTACAGAAACACTCGATTCTATTCTTGATTTTGGATTAGTAACACCAGTTACAATAATTTGATCTAAAGATTCTGCATCTTCAGCCATTGAAATATTAATAATAACGTCTTCGTTATTAATTGTAACACTTTGAGAAAACTTAGAGAAACCTAAATACGTTGCATTTAACGTATATGTTCCGTTTTCTACATTTGCAATGGTATAATTTCCATCAAAGTCTGAAACTGCTCCTTGAGTCGTTCCTTCAATAATAACATTAACTCCTGCTAAAGGAATACCTGCACTGTCAGTAATACTACCTGAGATTTTCGACTGAGCGAAAACAGCAGATATCGAAATCATTAGCATTAGCAATAAACTGTAACATTTTTTAGTTGTAATCATTTTTAGTCTATTTTAATAATTTGATAATTATAGTGGTTAATTTTTACCGAATCTATATTTAATATTTCTTTTTTAGAGAATTTCATAAATCGAAAACGTTTTCGGTGAATCGAAAACGTTTTCGATTTCATTTATTTTTATTATTTTGCGATTAAAATTTTGACATTTTGAAACCAGTTACACTAAAAGAAATTGCCGAAACTTTAGATATTTCGATAACTACGGTTTCAAAAGCATTAAAAGATTATCCTGATGTTAGTAAAAAAACCAGAAAACTGGTTCGAGAAACAGCAACTCAATTAAATTACAGGCCGAATTCATTTGCAGTTAACCTTAGAACCAAAGAATCAAAAACTATTGGATTAATTATTCCTGAAGTTGTACACCACTTCTTTTCCACAGTAATTAAAGGTATAATCTCTCAAGCTGAAAGAAAAGGATATCTTGTTATTATTTTACAATCTAATGAATCTTTTGAACTTGAAAAAAAGCAAATTGATTTGCTATTAAGCAAACATGTTGATGGCATCTTAATTTCGTTAGCTAATGGCACTTCAGATTTTAAACATCTTACTGATGTTATTGATCAAGGCAAACCTATAGTTATGTTTGATAAAATTGCTAAAATTGTAAACTGCTCAAAAGTTATTATAGATGATAGAAAAGCGGCATATACTGCAACTCAACACTTAATTGATATCGGTTGCAAACGTATCGCCCATTTTAGAGGTCCTTTATTACCACAAAACTCTATTGATAGGTTTCTTGGGTATAAAAAGGCTCTAATAGATAACAATTTGGCTTATGACCCAAGTTTAGTATATATATGTGATTGTAGTGATAAGAGCTTTGAGGAAGGCAAAAAAAATGCAGCACAATTAATCAAAGATCATAATGATGTAGATGGGATTTTTATAAATACAGATATGGTTGCTATTGGAGCGATTACTGAATTTAATAGATTAGGAGTGAAAATTCCAGAAGATATTTCAATAGTTGGTTTTAGTAATTGGTTTATGTCTTCAGCTATTACACCTTCGTTATCTACTATTGACCAACCTGGATATGAAATGGGAAAAATGGCTTTTAAGCAATTGTATAAAGAATTAAAAGCTTCAAAAAAAGGAAAAGAAGTAAACCCAAAAATTATTGAATTAGAAACTGCACTAGTAAAAAGAGATTCTACTAAAGCTAAGATTTTAAAAACTTAATATTCCGTTGTAAACCTTCAAACTTGGTACGTTTTACAGCTGAGTTTTTAAATACCTGATTAAAAGTTTCTTTGGTAATTTCTTCCCAATCGCTTTTAGTCATTGCTAATAATTCAGGATGTGGATTGAATAAAGGCTCACTATGAGATTTTGAAAAACGGTTCCACGGACAAACATCCTGACATACATCACAACCAAACATCCAGTCATCAAACTGGCCTTTAAACTCTGAAGGAATATTGTCTTTTAATTCAATTGTAAAATAGGAAATGCATTTACTTCCATCTACCACGTAAGGCTCAGTAATGGCTTCTGTAGGACAGGCATCAATGCAGGCTGTACACGTTCCGCAATGATCGGTCACTGCGTAATCGTATTCCAATTCCAAATCGATAATTAATTCTGCAATAAAATAAAACGAACCAACTTGCTGCGTGAGAAGATTGCTGTGCTTTCCAATCCAACCCAAACCCGATTTAGCAGCCCAAGCTTTATCTAACACTGGAGCCGAATCTACAAATGCGCGACCATGAACGTCACCAATTTCGTCTTGAATTGAATGTAGCAACTGTTTTAGCTTATCTTTAATAATAAAATGATAGTCTGTACCGTAAGCATATTTAGACACCTTAAACGTGTTTTCATTTTGAGTTTCTTGCGGATAGTAGTTTAATAATAAAGAAACAACACTTTTAGAACCTTCAACCAGCTTAGTAGGATCAAGTCGTTTATCAAAATGGTTTTCCATATAACGCATTTCACCATGTGCATTAGACTTAAGCCATTTTTCAAGTCTTGGAGCTTCCGTTTCTAAAAACTCAGCTTTAGAAATACCACACGATAAAAAACCGAGTCGCTTGGCTTCAGTTTTAATGAATTGGCTGTATTTCGATTTGTTATCAAGCATTACAATCGTTCTTCAAATCTTAGAAATGCATTTTTTGGTTTCAAAGTGATTAATGGTGTGATTTCAATACTTTCAAAATCGGCATGAATTTTAAATTTAGAGATGAGTTCGCTTACAGCGATAATCATTTCAAACATAGCAAAATTGTTTCCTATACATTTTCTTGGTCCTGCGCCAAACGGAAAGTATTGAGCAGAAAATTGTCGTCCACCTCCATCAAATCGCTCAGGCATAAATGCTTCAGGTTGCTCCCACAACTCTGGATGACGATGCATTTCATAAACCGAAAACAATAGATTAGAACCCGCTTTAAAATGCATTCCGTTGAAATCATCATCTGTCACATTGACTCGATCTATAAAATAAGCTGGAGGATACAATCGCATCGATTCTTCAAGGACTTGCTGACACACTTTAGATGTTGAAACACGAGTCATTAAATCTGCATCATTACTTAAATTCAACCATTCCGCATGTATTTTATCTTGCCATTCAGGATGCTTTGCCAGTAACTGAAATGTGAACGTGAGGGCATTAGAAGTGGTTTCATGTCCTGCTGTAAAAATGATTAAGATTTCATCAATAAGTTGTTCTTCAGTCATCCCTTTGCCATCATCATATCTGGTTTCTAAAAGCATATCTAATAAATCACCATAATGTTGTCCTGAAGATTTTCTATCATCAACAATACCCTTTAAAATAATTCTTGCTTCTTTTGAAAGATCTAAATGCTTCTTTAAAGTTCCGCTACTTTTAAACCACCAACCTAAATATGGTTGACGTAATTCTCTAACAAGCATTTTTTGATTAGCTTCAGTAATAAATTGAAGCCTTTCCATATCTGTTTCTTTTGCAGCTTTTGTAAATAGAGATTTCACCACAGTTTGAAATGCTAAGTCATTCAAAATTGGAAAAAGGTCTGTTGTGTCGTTTATTTTAATGTTTTTAAATTCGGAAACTATCGTGTCTTGCATTCCGTTTAGCAATGTTTCGAGTTGCTTTTTATGAAATGCTGGTTGCATCATTTTTCGTTGCTTCTTCCATTTTTCTCCTTCGGAAGTTAATAGGCCTTCACCTACATATTTTACTAAATCTTCTGTTTGAATTTTAGATTTGACATAGTTTTTTTGGTTTTTCTGAAGGACATATTGTGCAAATGCAGTATCTCTGGTAAAAAAAACGTCTGAATTAAAACCAACTTTTAATCTGAATATATCGCCTTTTTCATTAAAGTTTCGATGGTGAAAAGGTAACGGGTTTTTTAAAATCTCCAAGGAATGCTTTAGAAATTTAGGTAAAGAAACTGTAGGAATGTCTTTTTTTGAATGCATTAAAACTGTTTACTTCAAAGGTTTAATAAGATTCTGAAACAAGTTCAGAATGACTTAAATAATTTTAAAATAATCCACCTTGAGTTGGACCTTTAATTTTTCCCAAATGCTTGTATGCTTGCTCTGTAACTTCTCGTCCGCGAGGTGTTCGCATGATGAACCCTTGCTGTATGAGAAAAGGCTCATAGACTTCTTCAATCGTTTCAGGACTTTCACTAACTGCGGTCGCAATAGTAGTAATTCCAACTGGACCACCTTTAAATTTATCGATAATGGTTTGTAGAATTTTATTATCCATTTCATCTAAACCATGCGCATCGACATTGAGAGCTTCTAGAGCAAACTTTGCGATTTTAATATCGATATTACCATTGCCTTTTATTTGAGCAAAATCTCTAACACGACGTAATAATGCGTTGGCAATTCTGGGAGTACCTCGACTTCTACCAGCAATTTCAACTGCAGCTTCCATTGTAATTGGAACACTAAGAATTGATGCACTGCGTTGTACAATTGTGGTTAATAATTCGGTGTTATAATATTGTAAACGGCTTTGAATTCCGAAACGGGCTCGCATAGGAGATGTTAATAATCCAGAACGGGTAGTTGCTCCAACAAGAGTAAAAGGGTTTAAATTAATTTGAACAGTTCTGGCATTTGGACCAGACTCAATCATAATATCAATTTTGAAATCTTCCATAGCCGAATACAGGTACTCTTCCACTATTGGACTGAGCCTGTGAATCTCATCAATAAATAAAACATCACGCTCTTCGAGATTGGTTAACAAACCTGCTAAATCACCTGGTTTGTCCAGAACTGGACCAGAAGTCACTTTAATTCCTACACTGAGCTCACTTGCCAAAATATGAGCAAGTGTTGTTTTTCCAAGTCCTGGAGGTCCGTGAAACAATGTATGGTCTAAGGCTTCATCTCTCTGATTGGCAGCTTGAACAAAAATTTGAAGATTTTCTAATACTTGATCCTGACCTGTAAAATCATCAAAGGATAAGGGCCTCAGTTTTTTTTCTACATCCAGTTCTTCTGGAGAAAAATTCTCATTTGTAGGATCTAAGTTTTCGTTCATAAACTATGTCTTTAGACACTGAAACATATTCAGTTCAAGCAAAGATAAACAAAAAGCCTTTCGTTATTTGCGAAAGGCTTTTCAATATTTTTATAAAAACATGTTAATGTTGTAATTCTTCTTCTCCTTCTTTTAAAGGTACATTTTGAGGAACAAAATCTACATCGTGTCCAGGTTTACTATAATCGTAAGACCAACGGTGAACATGAGGGATTTCTCCTGGCCAGTTACCATGCATATGTTTTACTGGAGCTGTCCATTCTAACGTTGTTGATCTCCAAGGATTTTGTTCTGCCTTCTTACCAAAGAAAATAGAATGAAAGAAATTCCATAAATATACTAATTGAAAAGTTCCACCTACAATTGCAAACAGAGTAATTACCACATTAGCATTAGTTAAATCATCAAATAATGGGAAACTAGAATTTGTATAGTAACGTCTTGGTAAACCTGCCATACCTATAAAATGCATTGGAAAGAATACACCATAAGCACAAATTGCCGTTACCCAGAAATGTAAATACCCTAAGTTTTTATTCAACATACGACCAAACATTTTCGGGAACCAGTGATAGATTCCTGCAAACATTCCGTAAAGTGCAGATATACCCATTACTAAGTGGAAATGTGCAATTACGAAATATGTATCATGTACGTTAATATCTAAAGCACTATCACCTAAAATAATACCGGTAAGACCACCTGTAATAAATGTGGAAACAAATCCTATAGAAAACAGCATGGCTGGATTCATTTGTATGTTTCCTTTCCAAATGGTGGTTATCCAGTTAAATGCTTTTACAGCTGAAGGAATAGCAATCAATAATGTTGTAAATGTAAATACAGATCCTAAGAAAGGATTCATACCAGATATAAACATATGGTGACCCCAAACAATTGTTGATAAGAATGCAATTGCTAAAATTGACATGATCATTGCTCTATAACCAAAAATTGGTTTACGAGAGTTTGAAGCCATAATTTCAGAAACTAATCCCATCGCTGGTAATATCACGATATATACTTCAGGATGCCCTAAGAACCAGAATAAATGTTCAAATAGTACAGGAGAACCTCCTTGATAATGTAATACTTCCCCTTGTATAAATATATCTGACAAAAAGAAAGATGTACCGAAACTTCTATCCATAATTAACAATAAAGCAGCAGATAAAAGTACAGGAAATGATACTACACCAATAATAGCTGTTACGAAGAAAGCCCAAATTGTTAATGGCAATCTTGTCATAGACATCCCCTTTGTACGTAAATTAATTACAGTTACTATATAATTTAATGAACCAAGTAATGATGAAGCAATGAATATAGCCATCGAAACGAGCCACAAAGTCATACCCATACCAGAACCTCCTTGAGCCATAGGCAAGGCACTTAAAGGTGGATAAATTGTCCAACCTGCGGCAGCTGGTCCAGCTTCCACAAATAGCGAAATAATCATGATGACACTAGATAAGAAGAACAACCAGTATGATACCATATTTAAAAAACCAGATGCCATATCACGCGCTCCAATTTGAAGCGGAATAAGTAAGTTACTGAAGGTTCCACTTAATCCTGCAGTTAATACAAAGAATACCATAATGGTACCATGAATTGTTACTAATGCAAGATAAATATCTGCATCCATAACTCCATCAGGAGCCCATTTTCCAAGTAATGCTTCAAAAAGAACGTTAGGTTCTTCTGGCCAAGCAATTTGCATACGAAACATTATAGACATTAATACACCTATAACTCCCATGATGGTACCCGTTATTAGATACTGTTTGGCAATCATTTTGTGATCTTGACTAAAAATATATTTAGTCACAAAAGTCTCTTTATGATGATGTCCGTGATCGTCGTGTGCGTGAGTATCTGCGTGTGCTGACATAATCTATTTTCTTTTTTTAAATCTTTTAGTTAGTTAAAGAATTCTTGAAGGTTTTTTGCTCACTTAACCAAGCATCATATTCCTCTTGGGTTTCTACAATAATCTTCATTTGCATATTATAGTGAGATTTACCACAAATTTTATTACATAATAAAAGGTAATCAAACTCATATAATAATTCTTGTCCTTTAGCTTCAATTTCGTCTTGTCTCTCTAATCTCAAAGCATTAATATTAGCCACTTTTTCAACAATATCTGGATTTTGACGCATTTCAGCGGTTGTTACAGTTGGCGTAAATCCAAATTGTGTGATCATTCCAGGAACACAATTCATTTGTGCTCTAAAATGTGGCATATAAGCTGAATGTAAAACATCTTGAGAACGCATTTTGAATAAAACTGGTTTGCCAACAGGTAAATGAAGTTCAGTAGTGATAATGTCATCTTGGGCATTTGGATCAGATTCATCAACACCTAATATGTTAGCACGATCAATATCAATCAATCTCACGTTGGCCATACCTAAAGTATTATCCTCACCAGCATATCTTGCTTTCCAGTTGAATTGCTGAGCATATAACTCAATAACTATTGGGTCTTCACTTTCATCGATATTCATTATGCTAGTCCATGTAAACAAACCATAAATAATTAAGCCTGCTAATACGACTACAGGAATAAAAGTCCAAATAGCTTCTAATGTATTATTATCTGCATAAAATAATGCTTTACGTCCTTTTTCACCTTTATACTTATAAGCAAAATAATGCAGGAGAAACTGTGTAAACGTTTGTACAATAAAAATGATAATCATTGAGATGATCATTAAGTTATCAATCTCTGATCCATGTTCTGAAGCAGCATTTGATATTAATGGTAAATCTCCTAAATACCAGAAGCTAGCTATAGTGATGGCATAAATAAAGACAAGGAATCCCATCATTAAATATGCATTAATGGTATTATCTTTATCAGTAGCTACTTGATCATTATCTGAACCTATTTGAGCTAGATCAAATATTTTTACCATTTGCCATATAGCGATAGCAATAAAAAGTACTATTATAAGTGTTAAAAAAGCAGTCATTGTCGTTTGTCTTCTTTATTTAATTTATTAATAATGGAAATGTTCACTTTCTTTAATGAATGGATTTCCTTTAGCTAGTAATGGTGCTTTTGTAAGCGCAGTAAATACAACAAAAATAAATATCCCAGCAAAAAGCATTACGGATCCAATTTCAGGTATCCCAATATACCATCTATCTCCTACGGTTGCAGGCATAATCATGTTGAACACATCAATATAGTGACCACATAAAATCACAATACCAGCCATTACAACAAACCATGGAATACGTTTATAGTCACTATTCATTAAAAGTAGTAATGGGAAAACAAAATTCATAGCTACCATACCTAAAAATGGCAATTGGTAATCTTGGAAACGTGTTACAAAGTATGTTACTTCTTCAGGTATGTTAGAATACCAAATTAACATGAATTGAGAGAACCACAAATATGTCCAGAAAATACTAATAGCAAACATAAATTTTGCTAAATCATGCAAGTGACTGTCATTAACAAATGGTAAATGACCTTTAGATTTTAAGTACATTGTAATCATTGCAATTACAGTTATACCACTAACAAACATAGATGCAAACACATACCAGCCAAATAATGTAGAGAACCAATGAGGATCAACACTCATGATCCAGTCCCATGACATCATAGACTCTGTGTAGATATAAAACACGAGAAATGCAGCTGATATACGAAACGTTTTCTTAAAGTTACGGTTATCATTTATATCAGCATTATCTTGAGCGATAGAGAACTTTCTTGAAAATTGTCTATATAGAACCCAACCACCTAAGAAAATTAAGCCTCTGATAAAAAACCATGGTTTATTTAACCAATCCGATTTACCTGCAACCAAAGCATCGTAATTTTCATGACCTTCAGTAGTTATTCCTTCTTTTAACCATACAAATAAATGGCTATCTGCCACAAAAGCAATCGCTAATACTATTAATCCTCCAGGCAACACATAAGCTGTAATACCTTCCATAACTCTAAAGAGAACTGGAGACCATCCTGCTTGAGCAGCCCATTGAATACCGTAAAATGCTAGAGCACCAAGTGCTATCATAAAAAAGAAAAACGCTGCAACATACAAAGCTGCATAAGGTCTGTTATGAATTTGATGCATAACATGTTCGGCATGCTCATCATCGTGGTGTGCTTCAGCGTGATGATCAGTATCTGCTAAAGCATCGTGTGCATTAGCTTTATGAGCATTGTCTGAATGATCTTCTACTCCAGCTACAACGTGTGCTTTAGTTTCAGCATCATGACTAGCTCCATGATGTCCAGCTTCTTCATGAGCAATCATCTCCTTTACTTCATCTAAAGATTTTTGAGATGTCATAAAGCCATAAGCAACGCCTAGTATACCTAAAACAATAAGTACAATAGAAAATATTTTTAATTTACTTGAAAATGTGTACATATCTGTATATAATCTTTATCTAAATTACTTTTCTAGATCCGTTTTTAATTTTAAAACATAATCTACAACCTGCCAACGTTCTTCTTCGTTTAATTGATTAGCATAAGAGCCCATTGCATTTTTTCCGTAGTATATTGTATGGTAAATACTTCCTTCGGTAATAGCTCTTCCGGCATCATCATAACTAGGCACACCTAGAATTTTTTCTCTTTTGACTAACTTACCCTGTCCTTTACCTTTGTTACCATGGCAAATCCCACAATAAATATCGTATAATTCTTTTCCTCTTTCCGAATCAATCTGAGTTGAATCTAAAGAACTCATTAAGGTTTGTTTAGCCAAAAGGTAACCGTCATTCGTATTTTCAATTTCGAAAGGCATAAAATCACCTCTTGGTATTGATCCTTCTGCTGGTAATTGCGCTTCAACTCCTCCTGGAAAAGCATCAGACTCAGCATAGGTTTCATAACCTACAGGTTCATACATGTTTGGCATAAACTGATAATTTGGTCTTGTATCTTTCTTACACGAAAGAATACTTGCAAACATCATTAATATTACTATTATTTTAAATAAGCTTTTCATCTGAATAAATTAGTGCTCTTTATCAATTAAATTAATTTCTACTGCTCCAGTTTCTTTTAATAACTCTGACAATTCGTTTTCGTTGCCATGAACAGCTACTTCCATAAGAAAATGATCATCAGTAGTTCTTGGGTCTGGATTTTCAGCTTTTTTAAATGGCCACATTCTACTTCTTAAGTAAAATGTAATTACCATTAAGTGAGCTGCAAAAAATACTGTCAACTCAAACATAATAGGTACAAAAGCTGGCATATTTTCTATATAGCTAAAGCTTGGCTTCCCTCCAATATTTTGAGGCCAGTCTTCAATCATGATAAAATTCATCATCACAATAGCAACAGTTAAACCAATACATCCATATATAAATGATGCAATTGCAATACGCGTTGGAGCTAAGCCCATAGCTTTGTCTAGTCCGTGAACAGGAAAAGGCGTATATATTTCTTCGATGTGATGTCTCTCTGCCTTAACTTTTTTGACAGCATTCATTAAGACGTCATCATCTGTATAAATAGCGTGAATTACTTTTGAAGCTTCCATGTACTATTTTTAGTTTATTAATTTTTTAGCTTGTCCAGACCAGTCATCACGTTCAGCTCTTCCTGGGAAAGAACCTGTAATATCATCTAACAAGTCATATTCTCTTTTTGTCATCTTACTTACTTGAGCATAAGTAAAAATACCAATACCGTTAAGTACTTCTTCCATTTTAGGACCAATACCATTGATAACTTTTAAATCATCTGCTGTTTGTAGTGTCGCATCAAAAGTTCCAACACCTTTCAGTAAGTTTTCTAATTTCTCTTTTTTATCCTGCAATGGTCGTTTAGCAGTTGTGGTTTCTTCAATTTTCAAGTTAGACGTTCTGGCATCAGAACCTGTACCTACTAAACTGTCTCCTCGTTCTCTAATGTTTTTGTATCGCTCTCCTGAAGATTTCAGAATTGTTTTCACTTCAGCTTGAGCAATTACAGGGAATGTTCTTGCGTACAATAAGAATAATACAAAGAAGAATCCAATTGTTCCGATAAAAATTCCAATGTCAACAAATGTTGGTGAGAACATTGTCCAAGACGACGGTAAATAATCTCTGTGTAATGATGTTACAATAATAACAAAACGTTCAAACCACATTCCAATATTTACAACTATGGAAATAAAGAAAGAAAACATGATGCTTGTACGTAATTTTTTAAACCACATAAACTGTGGTGAGAACACGTTACAAGTCATCATTGCCCAATATGCCCAAGCATAAGGCCCAGTTGCTCTGTTAAGGAATGCATACTGCTCGTATTCAACACCAGAATACCATGCAATGAATAGCTCAGTAATGTAAGCCACACCAACAATAGAACCAGTAATCATAATGACTATGTTCATTAACTCGATGTGTTGTACTGTGATATAATCTTCAAGATTACATACTTTTCTCATAATGATTAAAAGCGTATTTACCATTGCAAATCCAGAGAAAATTGCACCAGCAACAAAATAAGGTGGGAAAATTGTGGTATGCCAACCTGGAATTACAGAGGTTGCGAAGTCAAAAGATACAATAGTATGTACAGAAAGTACAAGAGGTGTTGCTAAACCAGCAAGAACTAAAGATACTTCTTCAAAACGTTGCCAATCTTTTGCTCTACCAGACCAACCGAAACTTAACAAAGCATAAATTTTCTTTTGAAATGGTTTTATAGCACGATCACGTAACATTGCAAAATCAGGAAGTAAACCTGTCCACCAGAATACTAATGACACCGATAAGTAAGTTGAGATTGCAAACACATCCCAAAGTAGAGGTGAGTTAAAGTTAACCCAAAGTGAACCAAATTGATTTGGAATAGGCAATACCCAATATCCCAACCATGGTCGCCCCATGTGAATGATTGGAAATAAACCTGCCTGAACAACAGAGAAAATTGTCATTGCTTCAGCAGAACGGTTAATTGCCATTCTCCATTTTTGACGGAATAATAAAAGTACTGCAGAAATTAATGTTCCTGCGTGACCAATACCAACCCACCAAACAAAGTTAGTAATATCCCAAGCCCAACCAACGGTTTTGTTCAAACCCCAAGTTCCGATACCAGTGGAAATTGTATAGATAATACAACCTATTCCCCAAAGGAAAGCGATAAGTGCTATTGAAAATACAATCCACCAAGATTTGTTTGCTTTTCCTTCAACTGGAGCTGCCACATCTATCGATACATCGTGATATGATTTTTCTCCCGTAACTAAGGGTCTTCTAATAGGTGCTTCGTAATGAGACGCCATAATCTATTATAATTGTTTCTTAATTAATTTTTATGCTTCTGTTGTATTTCTCACTTTAGTATGGTACTGCACATTTGGCTTAGTACCAACACTTTCTAATAAGTGATACATACGATCATCTTTTAAAAGTTTTGCAACTTTACTGTCTTTATCGTTGATATCTCCAAATACCATCGCTCCATTATTACAAGCAGCTGAACATGCGGTTTGGAACTCTCCATCTTTAATTTCTCGTCCGTCACGTTTAGCATCAAGAAT
Organism: Psychroserpens mesophilus; assembly: GCF_050617655.1. Lineage (GTDB taxonomy): Bacteria > Bacteroidota > Bacteroidia > Flavobacteriales > Flavobacteriaceae > Psychroserpens > Psychroserpens mesophilus_A. Next base: position 55,210 of record NZ_JBODQC010000001.1, read on the forward strand.
TGTTTTTTGTGTTTTTTGAATACACATAGAACATTTTTCCATCACACCACGAGAACGAACCACAACATCAGGATTCAATACCATACGACCTAAATCGTCATTCATATAGTAATCAAATTCATCGTTTTGAGCGTATAAGAACCAGTTGAAACGTCTTACTTTGTAAGGACAGTTGTTTGCACAATAACGCGTACCAACACAACGGTTGTAAGCCATATGATTCTGACCTTGACGACCATGTGACGTTGCAGCCACTGGACAAACTGTTTCGCAAGGTGCGTGATTACAATGCTGACACATTACTGGCTGAAAAGCAACCTGTGGATTATCAGCTGGATTTTCCATTTCTCCAAATCCACCCAATGAACCTTTATCTCCCCAAAGTCCAGAAAATTCATCTTTCTTCGTATCATCTTCAGCAAACGTATCTTCTGATGAATAATATCTATCTATACGCAACCAATGCATATCACGACTGCGTCTAATTTCTTCTTTACCTACTACTGGCACATTGTTTTCAGCGTGACATGCAATAACACATGCTCCACAACCTGTACATGAATTTAAGTCAATAGATAAATTAAAATGGTGACCTATAGATCTGTCAAACTCATCCCATAAATCAACTTCTGGTGATGTTACTGGAGTTTCGACATGGTTTAAAGACACCATAGGTATTGGATTCCAGTGCTTTTTATCCTTGGTATTGAAAACTTCTAAGGTGGTTTCTCTGATGATATCACCACGACCCATTAATGTGTTTTGCAATTGTACACATGCAAACTCGTGTATTCCTTCTGCTTTATTTATGGTTGCGCTTTGAGCGTTATTAAAATTCTGATATAACGGATAAGCGTTAACACCAGTTTTCATTTCATCTTTTAAACCTGCTGTTCTACCAAAACCTAAAGATAATCCTATAGATCCTTTAGCCTGTCCTGGCTGAATAATTACAGGTATATTTTTAACCGTTACTCCATTTACCGTAACATCAGCATAACTACCATTTAAAGCACCTGTTGCATCGTGTTCATTTATTAAGTCCAATGATTTAGCATCAGCAGCGGAAACAGTTAAATAGTTATCCCAAGAGGTTCTAGTTATAGGATCTGGAAATTCTTGTAACCATGGGTTGTTGGCTTGTTGACCATCTCCCATTCCTGTTTTTGTATAAAGTTGCAACTCCATACCTTCAGAATTTGCAGACGAAGCAAGGTTTCTTGCTGCACTTCCTGCATCAATGGCTGCTATACCAGAAACAGAATTAGAACTGTTTGTTGTCGTTGAGGATGACGTTGTTGTATATTCATCTTTATCTTCATCCTTTAGACCGACACCTACAGCTACATCATGGATGATACCACCTACAAACGTTCTATCTTTTTTATCTTTTAATTCGGTTGAAGTTTCTGTTGATGTGATAGAAGATCCTGCTGGTCTACTCCCAAACATTCCAGGAACATAAACCCCATCCTGAACCGCTTTGTTAAAAGGTGTTCCGGATAGTATTGAACCTCCCCAAGCCTCTTTAATATACTCGCGGTATGTCATATCATTACCAGTCCACTTTAATAAAGCTTCTTGAAACTGACGTGTATCAAATAATGGACGGATTGTTGGTTGCATAATACTGAAATGACCTTTTTTCATTTCAACATCTCCCCAAGATTCTAAGTAGTGAGGAGTAGCTGCAATATAATCACAAAGTGAAGCTGTTTCATCTGCTTTCATCGAAAATGCAACAGACAATTCAGTTTTTTTGAGGCCTTCTGCAAATTCCGCAGCATTTGGCAATGTATATAGCGGATTAACACCACTCATGATAAGCGCTCCGACTTTACCAGCATTCATATCATTCACTAAAGCCATTACATCTTTAGTACTACCCTGTCTTGTTTTAATAGGTGTTTTTGGATCAAACGCCTTACTTCTTAAAGATTCATTGATTGCGATAGCAACAGCCTGAGCATTCACATCCTGAATACCAGTAACTACAACACCATTACTTCCTGCTTTCTTTAATTCGTTGGCTGCATTTTGAACAGCTATATTTATATGTTCTGGTAAGTCTGAAGACACAGAGCCACCAACTATTAAACTATATAATTTTGCTAATGCTTGTTTTTGTTGACTTGGAGTTAAAGGCACTCGTTTGTCTGCATTAGCTCCTGATAAAGACATATTAGATTCAAACTGAATATGACGAGACATTTTACCATTTTGAGGCACACGTCCTTTTGCATAACCAGAATCAAATCCACCACCTTGCCAATCTCCTAAGAAATCAGCTCCAACCGACACTATGGTCGTTGATTTAGAAAAGTCATAATTAGCTAATCCACGCTCACCATATTTAGCCTGGTAAGCATCTAAAGCCGCAGATTCTGAAACTGCATCATAAACCACATGGCGCACATTGCCATAAGTATTAGAAAACTCAGAAATCAATTTTGAAGTCGAAGGACTTGCAAATGTTTGTGTTAATAACACAATTTGCTTTCCAGAAGTCTTCATTGCCTCTAATTTCTGACCTACTTCAGTATCTAAAGTTGACCATGAGATTTCAGAATCTCCTTTTATTGGTGACTTTATTCTTAATATATCATACAATCCTAAAACCGAAGCGTTAACTCTGGCATTAGCACCACCATTAGTAGTGGCCATTGTATTGTTTTCAATTTTAATTGGACGACCCTCTCTTGTTTTAACTAATATACTTGCAAAATCAAAACCGTTAGCAATGGTTGTTGCATAGTAGTTAGCAACTCCAGGTATAATTTCCTCAGGTTGCACTACATAAGGAATAGACTTAATTACTGGTCCTTCACAAGCAGCCAATGTTGCTGCGGCAGTACTAAAACCCACGTATTTTAAAAAGTCACGACGCGTAGTAGAAGATGATTCTAGAGACTCTTTATTACCTAAGAATTCTTCGGTAGGAATCTCATTAACAAATTCATTCTGTTTAAGCGTCTCAACAATAGAGCTATTTTGGTTTAGCTCTTCAACACTTTTCCAGTATTTCTTGTTTGATGACATATTATATAATTGAATTACTTCTTATTAAACTTATTAGTAATGGCATTTTCCGCATTCCAGCCCACCCATTTGAGCAGCTGTCAATTTATCAACACCATATTTCTTAGATAATTGCTCATGTATTTTGGTGTAATACGCATTATCTTTTACATTAACTTCAGTCTTTCTATGACAATCAATACACCAACCCATAGTTAAAGATGAGTATTGATACATGACTTCCATTTCTTCAACTGGTCCATGACATGTTTGACATTGAACGCCTGCTACAGTCACGTGCTGAGAGTGATTAAAGTATGCGAAATCAGGAAGATTATGAATTCTTACCCATTTCACAGGTTGTGTTTCACCAGTGTATTTTTGTTCTGCATCATCCCAACCAACGGCAGCATATAACTTCTTAATTTCAGCATTGTAATCTACCCCATATTCGTTAATACCTTCTGCTTGTGTTTCTGGAGCAACTTCATAAATAGACTTATGACAATTCATACATATATTTAATGACGGAATACCAGAATGCTTACTTACTCTAGCCGAAGAGTGACAATATTTACAATCAATACCATTATCTCCAGCGTGAATTCTGTGCGAATAATGAATTGGCTGAACAGGCTCATAACCTTGATCAACTCCAACTTGCATCATATAACCATAAACAAAATAGGCACTAGCTAATAATAAAAATATTGAAAACACAAGAACTAAAAATTGATTTTGAACGAAAGCTTTCCAGATAGGAAGGCTTTTGTCTTCTTGAACAATATCAACCCCTTTAGCTTCAGCAAAACGGTTTAAAGTTTTACGGACTAAAATTAAAGCCATTGCCAGTAAAGCAAATAAAATTGCTAAAGCACCTAATATTAATTTATTTGAGACACCATCTTCAGATTGACTAGTTTCACTACCAGACGCAGCTACAGGAGTCTCAGTTTCCTTTGGTGGTTCTGCAGTGTATGCCAAAATATCAGAAATATCTTGATCTGATAATTGCGGAAAAGCAGTCATTGCTGTACCGTTATACTCATTGAAAATTTGGTTTGCATAAGCATCACCAGATTTAATTAAGCCAGCACTATTTCTAATCCATTTGTTTAACCATTCTCTATCCAAGCCATGTTCTTCTGCTAAACGAGTTTCTACATTTCGCAAAGCAGGTCCAGTCATCTTTTTATCTAATTGATGACAAGAAGCACAATTTGTATTATATAAAGTTTTTCCTTTAGCTGGATCACCTTCCTGAGCAGTAAGTGATGTAGAAATCGTGAGTAAAAAAACTAACCCTAAATTGAGGAAATTTGCTGTTAGTTTACGGTAAATCACTTGTATCATAGTGTTAGTTGAATTATCTTCTAAACTTTGGTATGATTTTTTCATTAATTAAATTGAAAAAAAACGTTTGTAAAATCTCACGCAAAAATAAGACATAATGTCGATTTTAGAAATGTTAGTGAACTGTTAATTGTTAATTTATACAGATTCTAAATAATATTTTAAATCTTTATTAAGTTATATAATTGAATCAAATATGTACACACTAAAAAAAAATCATTTTCTTTGCATTAAATCACATAGTTATGATAAATCATAAGATAAAATTTTCAGGAATAGCAATTGCTTTTTTTAGTTTCACGATAATGGGTTTTGCTCAAAACGGAACTGTTAATATTGATCAAGATAGTGATATAGACAAGTTATTAGAGTATAAGAAAGATGTTAAAACAGTAAATCTATTCAAGATTCAAGTTTATTCTGGTACGCGATCTGGCGCAGAAACCTCAAAACAGAATTTTTTAAACTCATTTAATGAATGGCCTGTAAGCATGGAATTTGACTCACCAAATACAAAAATTTGGGTAGGAAACTTTAGAAGCAGACTTGAAGCCGACAAGGCATTATTAAAAATTAAAAAGAAATATAATAACGCTTTTATTTTCGAACCTAAAAAGGATAAAAAATAATTCTTTTAGTTATAGCTTAGAAACAAAAAAAAGCGACCATATGGTCGCTTTTTTTTTGTTTCTTAAGGATTAATTATTTCAATTTCTTCTTAACCTCCACTTCTTGGAATGCCTCAATAACATCATCAATTTGTATATCGTTATATCCTTTTAATTGAATACCACAATCGTAACCTTTAGCAACCTCTTTGACATCATCTTTAAAACGCTTTAATGACGATAATTCTCCTGTGTGTATCACCACACCATCACGTATTAAACGGATTCCTGAGTTTCTGTAGATTTTACCGTTAGTAACCATACAACCTGCAATCGTTCCAATTTTAGAAATCTTAAAGGTTTCTCTAATTTCAGCGGATCCTGTAATCTCTTCTTTAAGTTCTGGAGACAACATTCCTTCCATCGCATCTTTTAAATCGTTGATAGCATCATAAATAATAGAATATGTTCTGATATCTATTTCTTCATTGTCAGCAATTTGTCTTGCATTACCCATTGGTCTAACATTAAAACCAATAATAATTGCGTCGGAAGCTGTTGCCAATAACACATCACTTTCTGTAATCGCTCCAACACCTTTATGAATGATGTTTACTTGAATTTCTTCAGTAGATAATTTTTGGAATGAATCTGTCAATGCTTCAACAGAACCATCCACATCTCCTTTAAGAATGATATTTAGTTCTTGGAAATCACCAAGTGCGATACGACGACCAATTTCATCTAATGTAATGTGACGTTGTGTTCTGACCGATTGTTCACGCTGAAGTTGTGTTCGTTTTGCAGCAATTTGTTTTGCTTCTCTTTCATCTTCAAACACGCTAAACTTATCACCTGCTTGAGGCGCTCCATCCAGACCTAAAATTGATACTGGTGTTGAAGGTCCAGCTTCTTTTACTTCTTTGCCACGTTCGTCATGCATAGCTTTTACTTTACCACTGTTTTTTCCAGCAAGTACGTAATCACCAACTTTTAATGTCCCAGCCTGAACCAGAATTGTTGATACGTATCCACGTCCTTTATCTAAAAAGGCTTCAACAACTGTTCCGCTAGCTAGTTTATTTGGATTTGCTTTAAGCTCTAATAATTCTGCTTCTAGCAATACTTTTTCAAGTAATTCTTTAATCCCTGTTCCGTTTTTAGCTGAGATATCATGAGATTGAATTTTTCCACCCCAATCTTCAACTAAAAGATTCATTTGTGCCAGTCCTTCTTTTACTTTTTCAGGATTAGCTCCAGGCTTATCTATTTTATTAATCGCAAAAATAATTGGTACTTCTGCTGCTTGAGCATGTGCAATTGCTTCTTTTGTTTGTGGCATGATTGAATCATCGGCAGCAACCACAATAATTGCTAAATCGGTAACCTGAGCTCCACGAGCACGCATAGCTGTAAAAGCCTCGTGACCTGGTGTATCAAGGAATGCTATTTTTTGTCCATCTTCTAACTGAACTCCATAAGCACCAATGTGCTGTGTAATTCCTCCTGACTCTCCTGCGATTACATTTTCTTTACGAATATAATCCAGCAATGATGTTTTACCATGATCTACGTGACCCATAACGGTAACGATTGGAGCACGAGTTATTAAGTCTTCTGGTCTATCTTCAACTTCTTCAATTGATTCTTCAATATCAGTAGTTACAAAATCAACTTTATAGCCAAATTCGTCAGCAACAACTGATAAAGTTTCAGCATCTAAACGTTGATTCATGGTTACCATCATACCCAGTGACATACATGCTGAAATAATTTCAGTAACAGAAACATTCATCATGGTAGCAACTTCATTTGCAGTTACAAACTCGGTTACTTTAAGAGTTTTACTTTCTGCATCTTCAATTTTCTGATCGATTTCAGATTGCTCTCTATGTAAATCTCTTTTTTCTCTTCTATATTTTGCACCTTTTCCTTTGCTTGATTTTCCTTGAAGTTTTTCTAAGGTCTCACGAACTTGCTTTTGAACTTCTTCAGCACTTGGCTCTTCTTTTACTGTGCTAGTACGCTTACCTTTTCCTTTATATCCTCCTCTTTGGTTTCCACCTCTATTTCCATAGCTGTTGTCTCCTCCCGAGCCAGGACCTTTGCTTATACGTCTGCGTTTTTTCTTGTTGGAATCACCTCCAGAACCAGACTTATTATCGGCTGGTTTCTTGTCTTCTTTTTTCTTCTTAGGCTTGTTAAATTTAGAAAGGTCTATTTTTTCACCAGCAATTGTTGGTCCTGATAACTTTTTATATTGTGTTTTTAAGGTTTCGTCTGCAGGCTCTTCTTTAACGACTTCTTTAGGCGTTTCTTTGAGCTTTGGTTTTTCAACTTTCTTGTCTTCTTTTTTAGGCGCTTCTTCTTTTTTAACCTCTTCCTTTTTTGCTTCTGGTTTTGCAACTTCCTTAGGCGCTTCAGGTTTTGGTTCTACAGCTTTTTTAGGCTTATCTAGGTCTATTTTCCCAACTTGTTTTGGACCACTAAGATCAGCTTTTGCCTTGACAACCTCTTTGTTCTTCCTCTCTTCTTCTTTAGCCTTTTCTTCCAGCTCACGCTCACGCTGTTCGCGCAATTCTTCCTTTTCCTTTAGTTTTGCTTCACTAACTTCTTGCGACGCCATTTTTTTATTAGCGTCAGTTTGAAATTCGTTGGAAAGAATTGTGTAAACGTCTTCTGATATTTTAGTATTAGGACTCTTTTCTATTTCGACACCTTTTGATTCTAAAAAATCAACAGCACGATCAATAGAGATATTGAGTTCTCGTAATACTTTATTTAATCTTGTTTGAGCCATAAACTGCTTATAATATAACTTAAAAATATTTTATACCAAATTAACTTTACGATGTTAAACAGGTATTAATCTTCGAATTCTTCTTTTAGAATTCTAATAACATCTAATATTGTTTCTTCTTCTAAATCTGTACGTTTTACAAGATCATCAACATCTTGCTCTAATATACTTTTTGCAGTGTCTAAACCTGCTTTACTGAATTCTTCAATGATCCAGCTTTCAATTTCATCTGTAAATTCACTTAACTCAACATCTTCCTCAGCACCTTCTCTGAATACATCTATCTCATAACCCGTTAATTGACCAGCCAACCTAATATTATGACCACCTCTACCAATAGCTTTTGATACTTCTTCTGGCTTTAACAACACTTCAGCTCGTTTTCCGTCTTCATCAATTTTAATAGAAGTCACTCGTGCAGGACTAAGCGCTCTCGTGATAAAAAGATTAAGGTTGTTGGTGTAATTGATCACGTCAATATTTTCATTTCCTAATTCACGAACAATACCATGAATTCGAGAACCTTTCATTCCAACACAAGCTCCAACGGGATCGATTCTATCATCATACGAATCTACAGCTACTTTTGCTTTTTCTCCAGGAATACGAACTACTTTTTTAATGGTAATTAATCCATCAAATACTTCAGGAATTTCCTGCTCGAATAATTTTTCAAGAAATACAGGTGCAGTTCTCGACATGATTATTGTTGGCTTGTTTCCTTTTAGCTCAACACTTTCAATTATTCCTCTAACATTTTCTCCTTTTCTAAAGAAATCTGAAGGAATTTGTTTGTCCTTTGGAAGGATAATTTCGTTGCCTTCGTCATCTAAAAGAATAATAGCTCTATGACGAATGTGATGTACTTCAGCTGAATATATTTCACCTTCTAAATCCTTAAACTGTTTATAGATATTTGTGTTATCGTGTTCATGAATCTTAGAAATCAAGTTTTGTCTTAATGCTAAAATGGAACGACGACCCAAATCCACAAGTTTTACTTCTTCAGCAACATCTTCACCAACTTCAAAATCAGGTTCTATTTTTTGAGCTTCAGATAAAGCAATTTCCTGATTTGGTTCTTCAACCTCATCATCAGCTACTACAATTCTATTTCTCCAAATCTCTAAATCTCCTTTATCTGGATTGATAATAATATCAAAATTATCATCATCTCCATATTTTTTCTTTAGGGCATTTCTCAAGACATCTTCTAAAATCGCCATTAACGTCACACGATCGATTAACTTATCGTCTTTAAACTCTGAAAAAGAATCAATTAACGCTATATTTTCCATTACTCTTATGAATTAAAATTTTATTACAACTTGAGCTTTACTTATCGAATCGTACAATAATTCAGCTTGCTTTTTTACAGTTACTTTACCTTTACCAACAGGTTTAGGTTCTCTCGTTTTCCATTCCAGAAGAATTTTTTTGTCGTCAGCCTCTGTGAGCTTTCCTTCAAAATCTTCATTGTCTGTTGTTTTTACACTTAGCGTTCTACCAATATTCTTCTTGTATTGTCTTTTATTAATTAAAGGTGATGTGGCACCTGCAGACAATACCTCTAGAGAAAAATCTTGTTCTTCTCTATCTAAATTGTGTTCTATCGCTCTACTGATGAACATACAATCTTCTACCAGAACACCATTATCGCCATCAATAACGATTTTGATAGCGTTATCTCCTTTTACATCAAAATCAACCAGAAACAAGTCTTTTCTTTGATTAAGCCCTTCTTCTAATAATTTTTTTACGGAATCTCTGAACATTTTTAGTATAAAAAGAGCGGACTTTTCGTCCGCTCATTATTCTTTTTTCTTCAAACAACGCTGCAAATATACAATAATTATATTGATTTCACCAAGATGCGATATGTCGATTTTTATTATTAAATTTATATGATTAAAATCAATCCTGTAATTTATGAAAAAAATATTAGTTCCGACAGACTTTTCTCCAGAGGCAGAAAACGCTTTAAAAGTAGCAGCACAAATCGCAAAAAAACATGGTAGTGAAATTCATTTATTGCATATGTTAGAAATTCCAATGCAAGAAATTGATACAGTAAGTGCACGTGTAGAAGTTCCAGAGGTTATGTTTTTTATGAAAATGGCGCATAGAAAGTTTGAAGAAATTATGGATAGTGATTACTTAAAAGACATAACGGTTCATGAAATTGTTAAACCCGAAGCGTCTTTTAACAGCGTTGTCGAGATTTGCCATGAGCAAGGTGCAGATATCATTATTATGGGATCACATGGTGCTAGTGGTTTTAAAGAAATGTTTGTAGGTTCTAATGCTGAAAAAGTTGTTAGAATGTCTGATGTTCCTGTATTGGTGATTAAAAATGAACATGAAGAATTTAGTATTGATGACTTAGTATTTGCTTCAGACTTTAAGAACGACAATAAGGAAACTTATCGTCAAGCGACTGAGTTTGCAACAGCCTTTGGAGCTAAAATTCATTTGTTGATGGTAAATACTGCAGGAAATTTCACTACGACTAAAAAGGCTAACGAGCGTATTAGTAATTTTATTGAAGGCTATAGTTTTAAAAACTACACAATAAACATCTATAATGACGAAAGTGTTGAAAAAGGCATTTTAAATTTCTCAAAAGATATTGATGCAGATCTTATAGGAATCAGCACACATGGCAGACAAGGTATTGCTCATTTCTTTAACGGAAGTATCAGTGAAGATTTAGTAAATCATGCAAAACGACCTGTTATTACATTTAAAATATAGATATTAGACAGGAAATACCAATAAAAGAAAAAAGTCTTCCAATAATTGGAAGACTTTTTTTGTTGGCCCACTAGGTCTCGAACCTAGACTCTTTGGTACCAAAAACCAACGTGTTACCAGTTACACCATAGGCCAGTATCTCAAAACGAGAGTGCAAATTTACTACAAAGTTTTATTTGTACAAATAAATTTCTAAAAAATAATCAAAAAAGCATAACGTTTACTTAAAAAATTGAGCGTTTTATATATTTATTAGTAAATTCGCTCGCACTAATACACCTTGGATATGACACATTTCAATTTCAAGAAATGGAATACCATTTTAGGATGGTTTGCTTTTACAATAGCATTGATTACCTATGCATTAACCGTTGAACCCACTGTGAGTTTTTGGGATGCTGGTGAATACATATTGACCTCTTCAAAATTACAAGTTGGACATCCACCTGGTGCTCCTTTGTTTCAAATTTTAGGAGCGTTTTTCTCAATTTTTACTTTTGGAAACAACGAAGCTATAGGAATGATGATGAATATGATGAGTGCTGTGGCCAGTGCTTTTACTATACTTTTCATGTTCTGGACCATAAGCATCTTGTTAAGAAAACTTCTATCTAATGATGGTGAAATCACTAAAAATGCATCAATAGCAATTTTAGGAAGTGCTTTAGTTGGGAGTTTAGCCTTTACATTTACAGACTCTTTTTGGTTTAATGCTGTTGAAACAGAAGTGTATGCAATGGCAACATTAATAATGTCAATACTATTCTATTTAGGTCTGCGCTGGGAACAAGACATGCATGAACCAAGAGGTCATAAATGGCTAATCTTAATTGCTTTTGTAATTGGTTTATCGTTTGGAGTTCACTTTATGGGATTATTAACCATTCCTGCTTTGGGATTAATCTACTTTTTTAAAAACTACAAAACAGTAACGGTTAAGAATTTTATCATTGCCAATATTGTAGCTGTCGCTATTTTATTATTCATATTCAAATTATTACTGCCTAATGCACTAAAACTATTTAGTGCTTCCGAAATATTCTTTGTCAACACCATAGGTTTGCCATTTAATTCAGGGTCTATCATAGCTGGAATAGTCTTAATTGCAGCATTTTACTTCGGATTAAAAGAAACCAGAAAGAAAGGTTATAAATATGCCAACACCTTAATATTGTGTTTGATATTTATTTTCATTGGATTTTCGTCTTGGCTTATGCTTCCAATAAGAGCAAACGCAAATGTTATTATTAATGAAAACAATCCGTCAAGTGCAAGAGAGCTTTTAGCATATTATAACTTAGAACAATATCCTGAAACACATCTGTTTTACGGCCCTCTTTTTACGGAACAGTACACAGGTTTAGATGAAAACAATCCTTATGTGGATGATAAACCCAAGTATGAAAAAGACTATGAAAAAGGCAAGTACGTTATAGTGAACGACTATAAAAACGCTAAACAAAATTACAATTCTGAGCAAGCAGCAATTTTACCTCGTATGTGGAGTACAGAACATGCTGAGAACTATATGATGTTTACTGGATTACTTGATTTTAAAATTAAACCTGATTTAGGTATTACGCTTTATAATGATGCCTTAGATCAAGGTTACTCTAATGATGAGGCAAGTCAATATTCTAACCTAAGAGTAAATAGCATTAAAGAACAAGTCAATGCCTTTAGAAAAGATGTGATGGAAGGTCAGGTTGATTATGAAGATTATCATAATTTCTTAAAGCAATTTGGCCAACAATTTTTAGATATTGAAAAACCTTCACTTCTTGATAATTTCTATTACATGATAGATTATCAATTGGGCTATATGTATTGGCGTTATTTTATGTGGAATTTTACTGGACGTCAAGATGACATTCAAGGTAAATATACTGATTTACATGGTAATTGGATTAGTGGTATCGACTTTATTGATGAGCTTCATCTAGGCATGTCTCAAGATAATTTACCAAGTGATGTTGAGAACAATAAAGCAAGGAACACGTATTACTTTCTTCCTTTTATTTTAGGACTCATAGGCTTCTTTTATCTCATGTCGAAAGACCCAAAACGTTTTTGGGTGATGCTGGTGTTCTTTCTGTTTACAGGATTAGCCATTCAGTTTTACACCAATGTAAGACCATTTGAGCCAAGAGAACGTGACTATTCTGTTGTAGGTTCATTTTATGTATTTGCCATTTGGATAGGTTTTGGGGTGTATGCTATTTACGACCTTTTAAAAACTAAAGTAACTTCAAAATTTTTAGCTCCATTGATCACTATTGTCTGTTTGGTATTAGTTCCGGGAATTTTAGCCGCAAACAACTGGGACGATCATGACAGATCTGATAAGTATACTGCAAACGCAATGGCAAGGCACTACTTAGAATCTTGTGCACCTAATGCTATCTTGTTTACCATTGGTGACAACGACAGTTTCCCACTTTGGTATCTACAAGAAATTGAAGGTGTTCGTACCGATGTGAGAGTTGTTAATACAAGTTTATTTCAAACAGACTGGTACATTGACCAAATGAAACGAAAAGCTTATGAAAGTGACCCTATTCCTTCACAATTAACGCATGATCAATATAAATATGGAACCAGAGATTATGTCATTAGGCGAGAAATTACTGATGACACTTTAATGATCAAAGATTTTATAAATTTTATTGCTAATGATGACCCTAAATACAAATTGAAATATATTCTACAACGCGAAGGTGAAGATCCAACAGGCTACCCATCTCAATTACTTAATTCAAATTATTTTCCAACACGCTATATTAGAATTCCTGTTGATAAACAAACCGTTTTAGATAACGGTATTGTTAAGCAAAAAAATGCTGATAAGATTTTACCTTATTTAGGTGTCGAAATTAAAGGAAGTGCTTTACATAAAAACAGATTATTAATGTTAGATATCGTGGCAAATAATGACTGGAAACGCCCAATTTATTTCACAGGTGGTGCCTTTAGTGACGAAGATTATATTTGGATGAAAGATTACCTTCAGTTAGATGGTTTGTGCTATAAATTAGTCCCAATAAAAACACCTATTGATAGAGCTAATCCATTCGATATGGGACGAATCGATTCTGAATTAATGTACGACAAAGTAATGTCTTGGAATTGGGGAAATAGTGGTAGTAATAACATTTATCATGATGTTGAAACTCGTAAAAATGGTATAACTTACAGAGGTAATTTGGCGCGATTAATAGAAGAACTTATAAATGAAGACCAACTTGAAAAAGCTGAAAATATTGCCGACCTAGCCATGGAAAAAATGCCTGTAGATAAATTTGGGTATTACACATTGCTTGAGCCCTATATTGGTGCATACTACGAAATTGAAAAAACCGAAAAAGCCAGAAAACTATATCAAGATGTCGCTGAAAAATATCAAGAAAACTTAAAGTATTACAGCGAATTAACAATTGAAAATCAAACACGATATTTAGATGAAATCGTTTCAGATATTGAACGCTACAGAGGTTTAGTTGATTTATTGGTTATTTATAATGATAAAGATTTAGCACTAAAAGAAACTGAAAAATTCAACAATTACCTAAGACTCTTTAAACACTTTACAGGTGAGGATGAAGCTTCTGAGGATGAAGATGAATATTTTAGAGAAGATGCTGATATTGTTAAAGACACCATAGATAGTATTCTGAAATTAGATCAATAGTGAATTGTGAACATCACTCCTGTTAAAACGCCTTTAGTTGCTAAAAAAATATTTCCAAATTATGTTTGGGATATTTCAACTCATCGTAAAGAGTTGTATTTAACTTTTGATGATGGTCCAACTCCTGAAATTACAAATTGGACATTAAACACACTTAAAGAGTTTGATGCTAAAGCAACATTTTTTTGTATAGGCACAAACATTGCAAAACATCCCGATATCTTTCAAAACATTATCAAAGATCATCATGCAATAGGTAACCATACCCAACATCATGTAAAAGGATGGAAAACAAAAACGGAAACTTATGTCGCTGAAGTATTAGAAACCGAAAAACAAATACAACTTCAGCAACCTGAACCATCCTATTTATTTCGTCCTCCTTACGGACAAATAAAACCAAAGCAAGGAAAACAATTGATGGCTTTAGGTTATCAAATTATTATGTGGGACGTCTTATCGTTCGATTGGCAAAAAGAATTTTCTGGAGACGAATGCGTAGACAATGTTATTTCAAAAAGTAAAAATGGAAGTATTATCGTATTTCATGATAGTATAAAAGCATCAAAAAATATGATGTATGCGCTTCCTAAAGTATTAGACTTTTTTAGCAAAGCTGGATTTAAATTTAAAGCCTTACGTTTTTAAAGAAACTCTTGAACAATGCCAATAAGTGTATTAGCATCTTGTTCTCCGCTATGGCGCCATTTCATTTCTCCGTTTTTATAAATAATAAGTGTAGGCAGACCTTTAACACGAAGTGCTTCAGCCAACTCCTTATTTTTATCAACGTCGATTTTAATGACTTTTGCTTTATCACCAAGAGCGGCAGCAACATCACGCATTACTGGATGCATTGCCGTAGATTGTTCATTCCATTCTGTGAAGAAATCCAACAAAACAGGAATGTCAACATCTATAAGTTCCCCAAATTTTGACATACGTTTAAACTTTTAAATTAAACATGTTACTACAAACCTACACATTTTTTTGTTATCCTTTAGATAATCTAACCTAGTAGGTTCACTCTTAATTATTTATAAAAATAAACAATTTCGGAGTAAAAATAACAATTCCATGCTATTATGCATTATTTGAACCTTTTTTAAGTGTAATCACAGTTATCTCAGGCCAAATTCCAACACGTCCTGGATACCCTAAATAACCAAATCCTCGATTTACATTTATATATTGCCCTAGTTGTTCATAAATTCCTGCCCATTGCTTATATCTCCATTTTACGGGACTCCACTTTATCCAACCTGGAATTTCAATTCCAAATTGCATGCCATGTGTATGACCACTTAAAGTTAGGTGATAGTGATAATCATCATTTACAACTTCAGCTTCCCAGTGACTAGGATCGTGTGTCATCAAAATTTTAAAATCATCTGGATTAACATCAGCTTTGGCTTTTTGAAGATCTCCTGCCTTCTTAAAACCTCCTTTTCCCCAGTTTTCAACTCCCATGATTGCTATTCGTTGTCCGTTACGTTCAATAAACCGACTTTCATTTAGCAACACGTCATAGCCCATTTTTTTTTGCAACTGAACTAAATCTGCTAAATTTTGAGCTTTTGCCTCTGGAGTTGTCCAATCAATATAATCACCGTAATCATGATTTCCCAAGACAGAGAACACGCCATCTTTAGCTTTAAGTTGACTGAATAAATTTGTCCAAGGCAGCATTTCAGAAGATTTATTATTCACCATATCTCCAGTAAAGAGAATGACATCACTCTTTTGCTTTTTGATAAGATTAACTCCATATTCAATTTTTTTTCTGTTATCAAAACTTCCTGAATGAATGTCACTAATTTGGGTAATCTTATAACCATCAAAAGTATCAGGTAAATCTTCAAAATGAAGCACATAATTTAAAACTCGAAACCTGTACTTTCCTTTATACATTCCGTAAAGCAATGACGCAAAAGGAATAGCTGCTAATCCAAAAGCAATGGTACTAATAAACTTTCGTCTGGATGGCATGTAGAACGTTTCTCTGGTAGCAAACAATCTATCATAAAGTCCTAAAAATAAACGAATGAGATCCTCGCCAATTAGAATAGGAACCATGACTACATTTAAGGACATAAATGCCAGTAAAAATCCAAAAGCATAACTCTTGGCAGGATTTAGAACTCGTCCTTCAGAACCTATAGAAAACTGATAAACAAAATTACCTGCTACGACAACTGCAATAGCAATAAACAAATAATGTACCCAACTTAATTTTGTTATAGTTTTAATAGCCTGAAAGCCATATACTGAAAAAAGAATATAGATTATAATAAAGATAATCCATCGCATCATAAACGTAGTTTTTCCAAAGATAACTCATTTCAAAGCTTAAGTATATAGATAAAAAACATATTTAACTATACCTTAAGATTTACTATCTTTTCAGTCAATTTAAAACCCTGTTCATGCGACTTATCTTTTCTTTTGCCTTAGTGGCTTTTATTTTAACTGGTTGTAGCCAAGATTCTGATAAACATAGCGCAAAAAAAGACAAACCACTTATTAATTATGTAAACCCTTTTATTGGCACTGGAGGTCATGGTCACACCTATCCTGGAGCTACAATGCCTTTTGGTATGATGCAACTCAGTCCAGATACAAGACTTGACGGTTGGGATGGCTGTTCTGGTTATCATTATAGTGATAAATACATTTATGGCTTTTCTCATACGCATTTAAGCGGAACAGGTGTAAGCGACTATGGAGATATTCTTATAATGCCTACGAATACTATCAATTTCAATAATGGTAAAAATGGAAACTCTGGTTATCGTGCTCATTTCTCTCATGAAAATGAAACCGCTCAGGCTGGTTATTATAAAGTTTTACTGGATACAACAAATATTGAAGTTGAATTAAGTGTTTCTAATCGAAGTGGTATTCATAAATACAGTTACCCATCTTCAGAAGATCAATTCGTTATTTTAGATTTAGAACATCGCGATGAATTGTTAGATTATAAAATTAAGATGCTTAATGATTCTACGGTTTCGGGTTTCAGACACTCAAAAGCTTGGGCTACAAACCAACGTTTGTTTTATAACATTCGTTTTTCAAAGCCTATCAAGAACATTACTTATCTTGAAGGCAACACTCCTGTTTCAAAAAACTATAAATATCAAAGTAAAAAAGCAGCGATTCAGTTTAAAAACCCAGACAACGATCCTGTTTATGTAAAGATTGCTATTTCAGCCGTTGATGAGGCTGGAGCACAAAACAACCTAGAACAAGAAATTGGTCATAAATCTTTTGATGACCTTAAAACCGAAGCTCAAAATTCTTGGGAAAGCCAACTGGAAAAAATCGTTATTGAATCTCAAAATGAAGATTACAAAACTAATTTTTATACGGCATTGTACCACACTATGATTGCTCCAAACTTATACCAAGATGTGGATGGTCGTTATAGAGGGATGGATTTAAACATTCATCAAACTAACGATTTTGATTACTATACGGTCTTCTCTCTCTGGGACACTTATCGCGCTGCACATCCACTTTATACACTTATAGAACAAGAACGAACTAACGATTTCATCAATACCTTTTTAGCAAAATATGACGAAGGTGGCATCATGCCAATTTGGGACTTAAGTGCTAATTATACAGGTTGTATGATTGGTTATCATGCAGTTCCTGTTATTTCTGATGCCTATATGAAAGGCATTAGAGATTATGATGTTGAAAAAGCTTTTGTAGCAATGAAGCATTCGGCAACGAGAGATCAACTCGGACTTAAAAGTTATAAGAAATTTGGATTTATTCCAGTGGAAGAAGAAAGCGAATCGGTTTCTAAAACCTTAGAATATGCTTATGATGATTGGACGATAGCAAAAATGGCAAGAGCAATGGGAAAAGAAGAGGATTATGAGACTTATACTAAAAGAGCACAATACTATAAAAACATTTTTGATCCAGAAACACAATTTATGCGAGGTCGTTTTAGAAACACATGGTTTGCACCTTTTGATCCTTATGAAGTGAATTTTAATTATACCGAAGCTAATGCCTGGCAATATAGTTTTTATGTACCACAGGATATTAAAGGGTTTATAAAGCTTCTTGGTGGAAAAGATAAATTAGAAGCTCAATTAGATGAATTATTTACAGCAAAAGCTGAAACATCTGGTAGAAACCAGGCTGATATTACTGGGCTCATAGGACAATATGCTCATGGCAATGAGCCTAGTCACCATATGGCTTACCTCTATAATTTTGTCAATAAACCACATAAAACTCAAGAGAAAGTTCATCAAATTCTAACCGAATTGTATACCAACGAACCCGATGGTATTTCTGGAAATGAAGATTGCGGACAAATGAGTGCATGGTATGTGTTTGCTTCAATGGGATTTTACCCTGTAACTCCTGGAAGTAATCAATATATTATTGGAACACCTCTGTTTGATAAAGCAACCATTAATTTAGAAAGCGGAAAACAGTTCAATATTATAGCTCATAACCTAAGCGATACCAATATTTACATCCAATCGGCAACTTTAAATGGTAAATCACTCGATAAGACATTCATTTCGCATAAAGATCTTATATCTGGTGGAACATTAGAATTTAAAATGACAGGAAACCCAGCACTTTGGGGAAGTCTTGACGGACAAGAACCTGTCACAAAAATTGAGAACTTTCAGATTGTTCCCGTTCCATTTATAGCAAAAGGCAATGTTGCTTTTAAAGGCAAAACTGAAGTTGTTTTAGATAATGTAGATAAAGATGCTTCCATTTTTTACAGTTTTGATACTGAAGAATTTGTTGAATATGAGAACCCGTTTATCATTTCCGAACCAACAACTCTTAAGATGTATTCAGAAAAAAATAGAACTAAGAGTGCAACAGTTGAAACTAAATTTTACAAAATAGACCCTAACCTTTCTATTAAACTAGACACCGAATATGCCAACCAGTACAATGCTGGAGGTAACGATGCGCTTATAGATGGTATCTTAGGCACAAAAGACTTTAGAACAGGAACATGGCAAGGCTATTGGAATGAAGATGTTATTGCAACCGTAGATTTGGGAAGTCAAAAACCCTTGAATTTAGTAACCATTAACTTTTTAAAAGATCAACGCTCATGGATTTTTTATCCTACAGAAGTTGAATGTTTTGTTTCAAAAGATGGGAAAACGTTCACCTCTGTTGACAATTACACTTTTGAAACACCAACACCATCCGATGAGGTCACTATCAAAAGTTTAGAATTCAAACCAACAAAATCAAATTATCGCTATATCAAAATCATTGCTAAAACGTTAGGAGAACTTCCAGAGTGGCACTTAGGCTATCCACATGATGGACGAAGCTGGATATTTACAGATGAAATAAGCATAGAATAATCATTAAAATACCACGACCTGAGAAACGCTCAATGATGTAAATAAAAATATATGAACCCACAAAAAAGCTACCACTCGTCTTTTGTTCTTTTAACCACCTTGTTTTTTCTTTGGGGATTTATCACAGTGCTTGTCGACTCATTAATACCAAGATTACGCGAACTATTCACACTAAGCTATGCACAAGCAATAATGGTACAGTTTGCTTTTTTTGGTGCTTATTTTGTCTTATCGGTTCCTGCCAGTTATATTCTTTCGAAAATTGGATATAAAAAAGGAATCATTTTAGGATTAACTACTATGGCTTTAGGTTGTTTACTATTTTATCCAGCTGCTTCCTATCGCATCTTCGGAATATTTATTTTGGCATACTTTATTTTAGCTGGAGGCATCACCATCTTGCAGGTAGCAGCCAACCCTTTTGTAGCAGTTTTAGGAAGTGAAGAAGGTGCATCGAGTCGGTTAAATTTATCACAAGCTTTTAATTCTTTGGGAACAGCAATTGCTCCAGCAGTTGGCGCATTGTTTATTTTAAGTGATAAAATTAAAACCGAAACAGAAATTGCAAGTCTTACCGGAGAAGCCAGGCAATTGTATTTAGCAACTGAAGCTTCAGCTGTTCAAAAACCTTTTTTAGGTTTAGCGGCATTTATAATGATTATAGCTGTAATTTTCTTTTTTGCAAAGCTTCCAAAATTAATAGATGAAACACATACTGGTTCTTATTCTGGTGCATTGAAAAACAAAAATTTGATGCTTGGTGTGCTTGGTGTTTTCTTTTATGTTGGTGCAGAGGTATCTATTGGAAGTTTTCTGGTGAATTATTTTCAGGACATGAATATGGTTCCGCTTATAAGAGAAAGTTCAGTGCTAATGAAAATTGCAGATACAGTAGCAACTATTCTCTTTAAATCTTTAAATGGCGCAGATGATAAAGCCTTACTTGGGATTTTCGTAATTTTCTATTGGTCTGGAGCAATGATTGGACGTTTTGTAGGTTCATACTTAACCAAAATAATGAAACCAGGTAAAGTGCTTGGTGTTTTTGCAAGCATTGCCATTTTGCTGATAATCATTTCAATTTCTAATACAGGTTTAATTTCTATGTGGAGCATTTTAGCTGTCGGATTGTTTAATTCTATTATGTTTCCAACCATATTTACACTGGCTATTGATGGTATTGGCGATTTAAAACCTAAAGGTTCAGGTTTATTATGTATGGCGATTGTTGGTGGAGCAATCATTCCGTTAATTTGCGGGAGTTTAATTGATGCCAACGGATTTAAGTTCGCCTTTTTATTTATTACTATTTGCTATGGTTATATTTTGTGGTATGGCTATAAAAACTCTAAAAAATTAATTCAATGAAGCGAAGACAATTTATAAAAAAAGCATCGCTAACTGGAGTCGGAATTGCTGTTGGAAGTTCATTGAGTAGTTGTGTTGAAAATCCTTCAAAAGAAAATAAAAATGAAATGATTATGACTGCAAATATATCCAAAACACCAATTGCAATATGCACATGGGCTTTTGTAGCCGCAAATGCAAAAGCTGGTGAACAACTCTCTAAAGGCAAGAAAGCATTAAATTCTGCTATAGCTGGTGTTGCCATTGAAGAGGAAAATATCAAAAACACCACTGTTGGTAAAGGTGGTGCTCCTGATAGAGAAGGAAATGTTACACTTGACGCATGTGTTATGGATAGCAATGGTGATTGTGGCTCAGTTATTTGTGTCGAAAACATTACGAATGTTGCAGCATTGGCTAAACGCGTTATGACCGAAACACCTCATGTAATGTTAACTGGTTTTGGAGCTGAAGAATTTGCGTATCGTCAAGGTTTTAAAAAAGACAAATTACTTACTGAAGACTCAAAGAAAGCCTGGGAAGAATGGCTAAAGTCACCTGAATATAAACCTTTAATCAATATAGAAAATCATGATACAATTGGCATGTTGTGTATGGATAGTAATGGAAATATTGCTGGAGCATGTACAACATCTGGATTATCTTATAAAATGAAAGGTCGCGTAGGCGATTCGCCAATTATTGGTTCTGGATTATTTATTGATAATGAAATTGGTGGTGCGGTTGCAACAGGAATGGGTGAAGAAGTCTTAAAAACAGTTGGCAGTTTTTTAATTGTTGAACTCATGCGAAATGGCATGTCACCTCAAAAGGCTTGTGAAGAAGCCGTAAAACGAATTACAAGTAAAAATGAGCGATACAAAGAATTTCAAATTGCTTATATAGCAATGAATACATCAGGTGATGTAGGTTCTTATTGTATTCACAAAGGGTTTACCTATATGAAATATCAAAATGGAGAGAATAAAAATATTCATTCTGATTATTTTGTTGAAGCTTAAAACCATTTAATAGTCAAATCCACTATTTTTTGTTTAAAATTAGTATAAGGTGGCATCAACAAATCTACTGCGCCAAAAGTATGTTGCCTTAAAACGGAACGTTGATTCGTAAATTCTAAAAAACCATAAAGACCATGAGACTTTCCTATACCACTGTTATTTGAACCTCCAAAAGGCAAGTTATGATTTAAAAATTGTAATAAGTTATGATTAATGCATGTACTTCCTGCTCTGGTATTATTGATAATGTAATCGCTGGTTTTTTTGTTTTTGCTGAAGATATACAGCGCTAACGGCTTTTCTTTAGAATTAATATAATTGACAACCTCATCGGTTTTAGCATAGGTTTTTATTGGAAGTATAGGTCCGAAAATTTCATTTTGCATGAGATCGCTGTCTTCGGAAGCATTAAACACCAACGTTGGTTCTATATAATTGTCTTGCTCTTCTAAAGTTCCACCTAGTTCAATTACAGCATTTCTAGAGATGGCATCTTCTAAATAGCCTTTCAACCTATTAAAGTGTTTCTGATTTACAATTCTTCCGAAGGAATCTGAAGCGGAAGGATTTTCAGTATAAAACTCAGTAAGATACTTTTTAAATGCACTTTTAAATTCAGAAGTTATAGACTCATTGACAAATACATAATCAGGTGCAATACAGGTTTGTCCTGCATTGAGAAACTTTCCGAAGATAATTTTCTTAACCGCTTTATCTAAATTAGAGGTATCATCAATAATAACTGGCGACTTTCCTCCTAACTCTAAAGTCACAGACGTTAAATGCTTTGAGGCTGCTTCCATTACAATCTTTCCAACATTAGGTGAACCAGTAAAAAAGATATGATTAAAAGGAAGTTTGAGTAACTCTTGTGAGACCTCAACTTCACCTTCAACAAGTGCGACTTCATTGGTATTAAAAATTGCCTTTACAATTTTAGACATGACCTTAGAGGTATGAGGTGTCATCTCACTAGGTTTTAAAATAACCGTATTTCCTGCAGCAATTGCAGACACTAAAGGTCCGAATGTAAGATTTACAGGGAAATTCCAAGGAGAGATAATCAAACACACTCCTTTAGATTCATTTTTAATCCATGACGAACTGCCAAGCAACGCCATAGGTGTATCTACTTTTTGAGGTTTTAACCAGGACTTTAAATGTTGGCTTACAAAATTAATTTCATCAATAACTGGATATATCTCTGTAAGGTCTGTTTCAAGTTGTGGTTTTTTAAAATCATTATAGAGTGCATCTCTTATTTCTTGCTTGAAGGTAACTTCTAAAGCGAGTTTAAGTGATTTCAACGTTTTAATTCGTTCTCTATACGTTGTATTACCAACTATATATTGATTGTTTTTTTGTGCATTGAAAAGTGCTGCGTAGGTATTATTAGAATCGTTCATGTTCTGTTTCGGTAAAAGTAGAAAGATACAAAAAATTCAATCCTTCTAGTCATCCTACCAGAATCAAAAAGGCATCGACAAACAGCCTTTTTTTAAAATAATACTTGCAACACCTATAAACAAAGGGTCTCTAAAAAGCAATGCTATTTTTATCGGTGAAATGCACACCAAAAAACCACTTATCTAAAAAAACCACCATTTCATCTACAACGTATTTATTGGGCTACAAGCCGTTTTTGTGTAGTTCATCGATGTTTTTTGCGAGCGATTTCATCTTATCTAAAAAGTAACCGCTTTTATCCAAAATATTCATCTTCAACTTTAATGTTGTGTTTCTTTGACATGAGTTTAATAATAAGAACAAACAATTATGAAAACAGTTTTAACAATATTAGCAATCACATTATTACCTTTCTTATCTACAGCACAAGAAGCTAGTACAGATACTAAAAACAGTGATACTATTGAAACTGTAATTGAAAAAAACAATGACACTCAAATAAATAAGAGTGATGCAACTGCAGCGTCTGGAATTAAAGCTCAAGTTATTAAGATTAACCGTAAGAAAAGTACAGATATCATTAGCATTAAAGCTTACAGAAAAAGTTTACACATTAAAGTAAAAGAAGTAAGAGTTTGCTAAGAGCCTAAATAATAAAATAAAAAAACCCGAAACGTTGTTTCGGGTTTTTTTGTGTCTATACCTAAGCTAACATTAGGCAAAGCTTAATTCACCATTAGCTTCTTGTTCTTTAAACTTTTTAACTAATTCCAGAGCATCAGGAATGACATCACTACACAATATAATAAGTGAGCCTTTTACTGCGTTTTTAACTGCAAAGGTGATGGCTTCCTTTTCAGAAGGTATGATTGTTGTTTTCTTATTAGGATCTTTCATTTTAATACCATCATTTAACATCTTAATAAGTTCCTCTTCTGTTTTTCCACGCAGGCGTTTATCCTGGCGAATGATGATTTCATCAAACATTTCAGCAGCAATAGATCCCATTTCGTTGTTGTCTTCAACACGTCTATCTCCAATGCCAGCAATAATACCAACTTTAACAGTTGCTTCTAATTCATCTGTAAATTTTTGCAACGCTCTCATTCCAGCTGCATTATGTGCATAGTCTAATAAAATTGTAAAATTATTAAATTTAAAAAGGTTCAATCGTCCTGGTGTTTGAGATGCCGAAGGAATGAAGGTTTCTAAACCTGCTTTCATATCTTCTATACTTATACCTTGTACATGAACAGCTAAAATTCCAGCTAACACATTCTGAATCATGAATTTTGCTTTACCACCATAGGTTAGTGGAATATTTTCAGCTCTCATAATGCGCATTTTCCATTCACCTCTACAAATAGTTACATATCCATTTTCATAAATGGCAGTAATCCCATTGAGGCGTTGCATGGCTTTAATTCGAGGATTATTTTCATCCATAGAGAACAAAGCCACGTTACAATCCACAGTTCTTCGCATGTCATACACTAAATCATCATCAGCATTTAAAATCGCATATCCATCAGGTAATACGGTTTCTGGAATAACACCTTTAACTTTAGCTAACTGTTCTATGGTATGAATTCCTTTAAGACCTAAATGGTCTGCAGCGACATTGGTCACAATTCCCACATCACATTTTTTAAAGCCTAATCCGGCTCGTAATAATCCACCTCTGGCACACTCTAACACAGCAAAATTAACGGTAGGATCTTTAAGTACAAACTCTGCACTGGCAGGACCTGTACAATCACCAGTCATTAATAGCCTGTTTTGAATGTAAACACCATCACTTGTTGTATAACCTACTCGATAACCGTTCATTTTGGCAATATGAGCAATTAAACGTGAGGTCGTTGTTTTTCCATTAGTACCTGTAATGGCAATGATTGGAATACGACCAGTATCTCCTTTTTGAGGAAACAATTTATCAATAACTGGAGCTGCTACATTTCTAGGCAATCCTGTTGTTGGAGCCAAATGCATTCTAAATCCTGGACCTGCATTGACTTCCAGAACGGCTCCTCCTGTTTCTGATAATGGCTTGGAAATATCGGTTGTCATGATATCAATTCCACAAATATCCAAATCAATAATTTTTGAAATTCGCTCAGCCATAGATACATTTGCCGGATGAATAATATCTGTAATATCTTCTGCAGTTCCTCCTGTACTTAGGTTAGCTGTATCTTTTAAAATAAGTCGTTTACCTTCAGCAATTACTGAGTCTAGAGTATATCCAGCATCTTTAATAATCGTTTTCGTAAGTTCATTTACCGTAATTTGAGTTAGAACATTTTCGTGACCATAACCACGTCTGGGATCTGAATTGACTTTATCAATTAGTTCTTGTACTGTAGATGTTCCATCTCCTATAACATGTGCAGGAGTTCTAATGGCACCAGCAACCAATTTATTATTAATCACCAATAATCTGTAATCGGCTCCTTTAATAAATTTTTCAACGATGATTGCTCCACTTTTAGAGCTTTCCTTCGCATGATGAAAAGCCTGAAGCGCATCTTCATAGTTTTGAATATCAACGGTAATGCCGCGACCATGATTACCATCAATTGGTTTAATCACTAAAGGGTAACCAACATAACGACAAGCCTCTTCCAAACTGCGTTCACGACGAATAATATCTCCTCTTGGCACTTCAACTTCTGCTTGTTCTAATAAATACTTTGTATCTTCTTTATCACATGCCAGTTCAACACCAATACTACTTGTTTCACTTGTAACCGTTGCTTGAATTCGTTTTTGATTGGCTCCATAACCTAACTGACAAAGTGAATATTTATTTAATCGAATCCATGGAATTCCACGAGCTTCTGCTTCTTCAACAATAGAACCTGTACTTGGACCTAGGCGATCAGCTTCCCGAAGCTCTCTCATATGCTGAATATCATCAGACAAGTCATACTCTTCTCCACTAATTAAAGCTTCACATATTTTAACTGAAGCCTTAGCTGCATAGCGACCAACCGATTCTTCCATGTAAGCAAACACCACGTTATAAACACCTTCTTCCCCATAACCTCTTGTTCTTCCGAAGCCAACATCCATTCCTGCAAGCGTTTGGATTTCAAGAGCAATATGCTCTATGATATGTCCCATCCAAGTGCCTTCTTCAACACGTTGGAAAAAGCCACCAGCTTCACCTACAGAACAACGATGTTCAAACATGCCAGGAAACATGGTTTTTAATCGTTCGTAAAATCCTTCAACTTTGTTAGAAGGTTTTTCTTCCATATCTTCAAGATCAAGAACCATCACTATTAATTTATGACGTCTTACAGACCAATAATTTGGCCCTCTCATGGCATTTATCTCGCGTATTTTCATGTAAATTTAATTTCAGTTAGTTAATGTGAAAGATTATAAATATAACATTTTTCAAAAGAAAAATTAGTTTATTTTTGCTTAATATTTAAACTACAGAACAGATCGTATGCAGAAGATAAAAGGAACTCTAATTCCCATTGGAGGAAATGAAGATAAAGGTATTGACACTAATGAAATGTACACTTTAGAATTTATTGAAGAAGGTATTTTATACCATGTCGTCAAAGAAGCTGGAGGCACAAATGCTAACATTGTGGTCATTCCTACTGCATCTAGCATTCCTAAAGAAGTTGGTGATAATTATGTGACAGCTTTTACTACTTTAGGCTGTAAAAATGTTGAGGTATTAGACATACGTTCTAAAAAGGATGCTGAAAAACAACATGCTATAGACTTAATTAAGAAGGCAAATTGTGTCATGTTTTCAGGAGGTGACCAATCAAAAATTACAAATAAAATTGGCGGAACAGCTATTCATAATATTTTATTAGATCGCTACAAAAATGAAGAAGGCTTTGTGATTGCTGGTACTAGTGCAGGTGCAATGGCAATGGCTAATGAAATGATTGCTGGAGGAAGTGCTACAGAGTCTTTCATTAAAGGCGCAGTTAAAATGTACAGCGGTTTAGGCTTGATTCCTGAAGTCATTATAGACACGCATTTTATTCGTCGTGGTCGCTTTGGAAGACAATCTGAAGCCATAGCAAAACATCCTAATCTTTTAGGCATCGGACTAGCAGAAGATACAGGTATGATTATAAAAGATGGAAATGACTGTACGGTTATTGGCTCTGGAATGGTCATTGTTTTTGATGGAAGTAAATTAACTCACAATAACGAAAAAGTGCTTCCAGAAGGAACACCAATGACTATTGCTAATCTTACGATTCATGTCCTTTCTAATGGTGATCAGTACAACATTAAAAACAGAAAAGTAACAGTCCTCCCTATTGAAGCTCCTTTCATCTAATTTTTTTGAAGCTTATTTCAATTTCACATAGATTTGAAGCTTATGAAAATCAGGCTTTTAATAGGAATTCTTTTTTTGCTACTGCAAGTCGGCTCAATAGCTTATGCACGTTTTATTCCTGAGCGTTTTTTTTGTTGGGCACCATATGATAGTCATATAAAATTTGAAGTATTTGTTACCATCAACGGAAAAAAACTGACTCCAGAAGAAACTTATGCTCGCTATAAA
This sequence comes from Psychroserpens mesophilus, assembly GCF_050617655.1. GTDB lineage: Bacteria > Bacteroidota > Bacteroidia > Flavobacteriales > Flavobacteriaceae > Psychroserpens > Psychroserpens mesophilus_A. Next base: position 83,131 of record NZ_JBODQC010000001.1, read on the forward strand.
TATAAAATGAACGGCTGGGAACAACGCTCTATTGATAACATTTTCTCTTTAATTTCACAATACGAACGTACTTATGGTAAAGATGATCATGCCCAAGTTTTGATGATATATTCAATTAATGGTCATGAAGAAAAAGAATGGAGATATAAAAATGAGTAGCCTATCAACGTTCATAGTAAGACCCTTTCAGTTTGGAGGTACAAAGTTACATCCAAACATACTGCTGATGTGCAAATTATTAGTCATATTAATGACAGCACATCATATTTTTTTTAAAATTCAAGACCCTTTTATTCCTTTTATTCCAGCTTTAGACTGGTTTAACGAGTACCCAAATGTTTTTAAATACTCGTTACGAGCGATGTATGTTTTAAGTGCTTTTTCCTTGATGTTTAATATTAAAGTCCGAACAGCAAGTATAATCCTTGGGCTTGTGGTTATAACAAACATATTATCTTCAAAACCTTTATTTTTTAACCACACCTTTATTTGTGGTTGTGCTCTGTTTTTAGCTGGATTAACCAATGATAAAGAACCACCTTACTTACTTATATTTCAATTGAGTTTAGTGTATTTTGGTGCTTCAATCAATAAATTTTTAGAACCCGATTGGTGGTCTGGAGCATTTATGGATACCTGGTTGGGAACAGCCAGAGAGAATCCTGTGTATTTGTATGCTTCAGTGTTTTTACCAGAAATGGTCTTGGCAAAGCTGTTATCATATATTGCCATGTTTACTGAATTTGCCATTGCTGTATTGATTCTATTTAAAAGAACAAGAAACCTAACCCTTTGGTTTATCATCATTTTTCATACATCTCTATTTACGTTAACCGCTTTTAGATTTGGACACTTTATTGAATCTTTAGCCATTGTATTAATAGCATTTTTGAGTTTTCCAAAGCATCAACTAATAATCAACTACAAAGAAAAATCATTACTTAAATTAAAACGATTCTTCAATTTCTTAGATCGAGACCAAAACCAAGTTTGGTCACCTATTCCGTCCGAAAACCCTCATTGGTTAAGTCTCAAAATAAAAGACAAAACACTGTATAATCATGATGCTTTAAAAGACCTCATTTTATACACACCAAACTTTTTTATGCTCATGCTATTTATTGATATGGCAATGACTGTCGTTTTCTATAATCATAGAACAGTGTTATTTGTATTCAATGTCCTATTTATATGGAGTATGATTTTTTATTTTTTACCTATAAAAAGATTTAAAAGGAAAACAACTTAATCATTTATAAATAGAAATATCTTCTTCTCCTTCGGAAGTTTTACTTGCACGATACATGCCTTCCGTATTAAAAGGCATTGCAATATGACCTTGAGTATCTACAGCAATCAATCCACCATCTCCACCAATTTCAAGAATCCGCTTATGAATCACTTCTTCGGAAGCGGCTTTCAAACTCATATTTTTATGTTCCATCAAACACGCTACATCATAAGCCACAACTCCTCTAATAAAAAACTCACCACTTCCAGTACATGAAATGGCACAGGTTTTATTATTGGCATAATTTCCTGCGCCAATCATAGGACTATCACCAACGCGTCCCCATTTTTTATTGGTCATGCCACCTGTTGAAGTTGCTGCTGCAATATTTCCGTTCTGGTCACAAGCCACTGCACCAACGGTTCCAAATTTTGAGTCTTTCTTTATAGAATGATCCAGCTGAAAACTATCAGTATCCTTTATTTCTAACCATTGATTATGACGAAATTCATCATAGAAATACGCATCATTCTCTAAGGTATAGCTGAGTTCTTTAGCAAACTGCATTGCACCTTCTCCAGCCAGAAACACGTGTTCACTCTTTTCCATAACATCACGAGCTAAACTTACTGGATTTTTAATTCCTGAAACTAAACTTACGCCTCCAGCATTTAACGTTTTTCCATCCATGATACTGGCATCCATTTCATGAGATTCTGTTGCTGTAAACACCGAACCTCTTCCTGCGTTAAACAAGGGAGAATCTTCCAAAACTTTTACAGCAACTTCAACAGCGTCAATAGCTGTTCCTCCTTCATTTAAAACAGCATACCCTTTGTCTAAAGCCGCTTTTAAATCGCTTCTGTATTTCGCTTCTAATTCTGGCGTCATCATTCCTTTGACTAAAGTTCCAGCTCCTCCGTGAATGGCTATTGAAAATTTTTTCATTCGTTTTTATTTTACTTCGGAAAATTACAAATTGCTATTCAATTTGTTCCATATAAACGCATAAGTTTTTGTAGCTTTATAAACTTCAAAATTAAAGTTCATGTCAGATCAAAAACGCCTATTTCTTGTTGATGCTTATGCCCTTATTTTTCGTGGCTACTATGCTTTTATAAAGAATCCTCGAATCAACTCTAAGGGAGAAGACACCTCTGCCATTATGGGTTTTATGAACTCGTTGTTAGACGTTATCAAACGTGAACGACCAGATCATTTAGCAGTATGTTTTGATAAAGGTGGAAGTGTGGATCGTGTAGAGATGTTTGAAGCTTATAAAGCCAATCGTGATGAAACACCTGAAGGCATTAAAACGGCTATTCCTTATATCTGCGACATTTTAGAAGCCATGCACATTCCAATTATGGTAAAAGAAGGTTATGAAGCCGATGATGTTATTGGAACTTTGTCTCGTCAAGCGGAAAAAGAAGGATATAAAACCTATATGGTAACACCTGATAAAGATTTTGCACAGCTCGTTACCGAAAATGTGTTTATGTACAGACCTGTATTTGGTGGTGGTTATGAAACCTGGGGAATTCCTGAAGTGCAAAAGAAATTTGAAGTCACAGATCCTTTGCAAGTGATTGACTTTCTAGGAATGATGGGAGATTCTAGTGATAATATTCCTGGATTACCTGGTGTTGGTGAAAAAACAGCTAAGAAATTTTTAGCCGCTTATGGCAGCATGGAAAACCTATTAGCCAATACGCATGAGCTGAAAGGAAAAATGAAAGAGAAAATTGAAGCGAATAAAGAACTCGGACTCCTTTCAAAACAATTGGCAACGATTATGCTCGATGTACCTGTGACCTTTAATGCTAAAGATTTTGAACTCGATCATCCTGATGTTGAAAAAGTAAAACAAATTTTCACCGATTTAGAATTCAGACGACTCACAGATAACTTTCTGAAAACCTTTGCTTCAGAAAAAGAAGTAACTCCAGCAACACAAACTCAAGACATTAAACCTTCAGAAGAAAAAGCTACTCCTAAAGAACAAAAATCAGCTGGTGAAGGTCAGTTTTCTCTTTTTGGAGGAGATGCTTCAGCAACTACTGAAACCACTTCAGACTATACCAGAAAAACAGCCGAAACGACCTCACATTTTTACCAGAGTGTCGCTTCAGGAATGGCAACCAAACTCTTTGTAAAAAACTTACTGAACCAAACTTCTGTATGTTTTGATACGGAAACCACAGGATTGAATCCCTTAACAGCAGAACTCGTTGGCATCGCTTTTTCATGGGAAGCTGGCAAAGGGTTTTATGTGCCATTCCCAGAAGATAAAACCGAAGCACAAGAACTCATTGAAGTCCTCCGACCGTTTTTTGAAAACGAAACCATTCAAAAAATTGGTCAGAACCTAAAATACGATATCAAAGTCCTGTCAAAATACAATGTTGAAGTTAAAGGCAAACTCTTTGATACCATGTTAGCGCATTACCTCATCAATCCAGATATGCGACATAATATGGATGTGCTGGCAGAAACCTATCTGAATTACACTCCAATTTCCATCACAGAACTCATTGGCAAAAAAGGGAAGAATCAACTCTCAATGCGTGAGGTTCCTTTAGAAAAACAAACCGAATACGCTGTAGAAGATGCCGATATTACGCTTCAGCTAAAAGAACATTTCGAAAAAGAATTAGGAGAAGCCAATACGCAAAAATTGTTTGATGAGATTGAAATTCCGTTGCTACGTGTACTTGCTGCTATGGAATTAGAAGGTATTAATTTAGACAAAGCGTTTTTAAATTCCTTATCTGAACAACTCAATAGCGATATTGCAAACCTTGAAAAAAGCATTTATAAAGCGGCTGGCGAAGAATTCAATATTGCTTCACCAAAGCAGTTAGGCATCATTTTATTTGAAAAACTAAAATTGGTCGACAAGCCAAAAAAGACCAAAACTGGTCAATACAAAACAGGCGAAGATATATTATCCTATTTAGCCAAAGACCACGACATCATTCAGCAAATTTTAGATTACAGAGGTTTATCAAAATTAAAAAGCACTTATGTCGATGCTTTACCTTTACAGGTTGAAGAATTAACTGGACGTGTACACACTGATTATATGCAAACCGTTGCTGCCACTGGACGATTGAGTAGTAACAATCCGAACTTACAAAACATCCCAATTCGTACCGAACGTGGTCGTCAGGTTCGAAAAGCTTTTGTTCCAAGAAATGAAGAGTACACGCTTTTAGCGGCCGATTATTCACAAATAGAACTTCGCATTATTGCCGCATTAAGCAAAGAAGAAACGATGATTGAAGCCTTTAAACATGGTGAAGACATTCATGCGTCAACAGCTTCAAAAGTATTTAATGTTCCTATTTCTGAAGTCACTCGTGAGCAACGTAGCAATGCCAAAACCGTTAACTTCGGAATCATTTATGGAGTTTCTGCGTTTGGGTTGAGCAACCAAACGAATCTGTCACGTAGCGAGTCTAAAGAACTCATTGACACCTATTATGACACCTATCCAAAATTACGCAGTTACATTCATGAGCAGGTTGATTTTGCTCGCGACAACGGTTATGTACAAACGGTTTTAGGGCGACGTCGATATTTAAAAGACATCAATTCTCGTAATGCTGTGGTTCGTGGTGCTGCCGAACGAAATGCAGTAAATGCACCAATACAAGGCTCTGCAGCTGACATCATTAAAATTGCGATGATTAAGATTTACGACAAACTCCAGGCAGGCAATTACAAATCGAAAATGCTCTTGCAGGTACATGATGAACTGGTATTTGATGTGTACAAACCCGAACTCGAAGAACTAAAAACACTCATCAAAACCGAAATGGAGAATGCTTACAAACTGGACGTACCTCTTGATGTCGATTTAGATATTGGTGATAATTGGTTGGAGGCGCATTAGATATTTGGAATCATGAAAAAAATTGAAGTTGTTGCAGCAATAATATATTTCGCTAATGAAATTTTATGTGTTCAGAGACCAAAAAATAAGTTATTATATGTTTCAGAAAAATTCGAATTTCCTGGAGGAAAAATTGAGAAGGAAGAATCAAAAAAAGAAGCATTAAAAAGAGAATTAATTGAAGAGCTGAATTTTGTTCCTTCTGCAATTGGCGATTTATTTCTAACCGTTGTTCATAGGTATCCTGACTTTGAATTAACTATGCATTGTTTTAAATGTTATGCTAAAACAAAAGATATTCAACTAAATGAACACATTTCGTCTGAATGGTTAACAATAGAGCACTTAAATAAACTTGATTGGGCTGAGGCAGATATTCCAATAGTAAATAGATTAATTGAGGATGGAGAAATCGTTTAACGATAATTTTAAAGACAGCATACTAACAGGATTCATTGACAAGTCATTAGAATCAGATGCTCTATTTCAACCTGAATTACTTGTCAATAGGAAAATACCAAGAAAAAAAGTACTATCCACAATTATTAAGGAATTAGAAAACTGTGAGAGTTTTTACATATCTGTTGCATTTGTTACCACAAATGGTGTTGCTACTTTAATAAATACTTTTAAGAGTCTTGACGAAAAAGGAATAAAAGGTAAAATTCTTGTTTCACAATATCTTAATTTTACACAGCCTGAAGCTTTAAAAAGATTATCCCAATTCAAAAACATTGAATTAAAAATAATAACAAAAGAAAATTCACATTCTAAAGGTTACATTTTTAATCATTCTGAATATTATAATTTAATTGTTGGAAGTAGTAATTTAACCTCTTCAGCATTATCGACAAATAAAGAATGGAACATGAAAGTTTCGGCTAGAAACTCTAGTTCGATTGTAAATAAAGTAATCAATGAATTTGAGAGTGATTTTAGTGTTGGAGAAATTGTAAATGAAGCTTATATTAAAAACTATGAAGAAGTTTATAAAAAACAATATCTCGTTTATAAAAAAAGTCAGAAAGAATTATCTGAGGAGCTTCGTTTAGAAATAACTCCTAACTCAATGCAAAGTGAAGCATTGGCAAACTTAGAGATATTAAGAAAAAATAATAACAAAGCCTTAATAATTTCAGCAACAGGCACAGGAAAAACATTTTTAGCAGCTTTTGATGCTAAAGCATTTAATCCTAGAAAACTGTTATTTGTAGTCCATAGATTAAACATTGCAAAAAAAGCAATGGAGACGTTCCAAATAATTTTTGGTAACACAAAAACAATGGGTTTGTACTCTGGTAACAAAAGAGAATTAGATTGTGACTTTGTTTTTTCAACCGTTCAAACAATATCTAAATCAACTCATTTAGAACAATTTGACAGGGCTTGTTTTGACTATATAATTATTGATGAATCCCATCGCTCTGGTGCTGAATCATACATTCGATTAATAGATTATTTCCAACCAAAGTTTCTTCTTGGCATGACTGCAACACCTGACAGAACTGATGGAAATGATATTTATAGCCTATTTGACCACAACATAGCTTATGAAATTAGATTAAGTAAAGCTATGGAAGAAGACATGCTTATTCCATTTCACTACTACGGTGTTACAGATTTATCTGTTAATGATGAAATACTTGAAAATGAATCTGATTTTAGGTTATTAACTGCTGACGAAAGAGTGAAAAAAATCATTGAAAAAATTGAATTTTACGGTTCAGACAATGGGATAACCAGAGGTCTAATTTTTTGTTCAAAGAAAGCAGAAGCAAAAGAATTATCTGAAAAATTTAATCAAAGAGGTTACAATACTGTTGCTTTGACTGGAGACAATTCAGAAGAAGAAAGGGCAACAGCCATTGATAAATTAGAGAGTAACAACTTAGCAATAAAATTAGACTATATTTTTACTGTTGATATATTTAATGAAGGAATAGATATTCCTAAAATTAATCAAGTTGTAATGATACGTCCAACACAATCTGCTATTATTTTCATTCAGCAATTAGGTAGAGGATTGAGAAAAACTTATGAAAAACACTACTTAACAGTCATTGATTTTATAGGTAATTATAAAAACAATTATTTAATTCCTATTGCCTTATATGGAGATACATCCTTCAATAAGGACAAAATAAGAAAGTTAATTTCTGAAGGCAGTAGCATGATACCAGGCGAATCCACTATTAACTTTGATGAAATTACAAAAGAAAAAATATACGCTTCAATCGATTCTGCTAACATGCAACTGCTTAAAGACCTAAAGATTGACTACAATAATTTAAAGAGTAGAATTGGTCGAATTCCTATGATGATGGATTTTGTTAAAAATAATGCAAGAGAACCATTCTCATTCGTTGAATACTCTAAGTCTTATTTTAATTTTATTAAAAAGGCTGATAAGACATTTGATAAAGTTTTAGATAAAAATCTATCAAGTTTATTAGAACTTTTTTCAATGGAAATAAACAATTCTAAAAGAATCGAAGAAAGTTTAATATTAAAAGAATTATTAAATGATAATGAATTAAGCATTTCTCAACTTAATGAATTAATATTTGAAAAGTATAATTACATACCAAGCGTAGAAACTATAGAATCTAGTATTTCTAATATTAATTTTAGTTTTATTCGAAAGGAAAAGAAAGTGATATACTTGGAAAAAAATTCTTTCAAATTCCATCGTGAATTCATAGAAATACTTGACAACAGTATCTTTAAAGATTTTCTACTTGATTCAATAAATTATTCAATATATACCTTCGACAGTACTTTTAACAAAAAAAATTATAAAGACGGTCTATTGCTTTTTAACAAATATAGTAGAAAAGATGTTTGTAGATTATTGAACTGGGAGAATGACATCAGCAGCACAATTTACGGTTACAGAACCAGAAATGAAGTAACTCCATGTTTTGTAACTTATCATAAGTCAGATGACATAGATGATACAATAAAGTACAACGACCATTTCATTTCACCTTCAATTTTTGCTTGGGAATCTAGATCTAATAGAAAATTAAATAGTCCTGAGATTCAAAATGTAATTAGTTCTAAACGCATATTGCTATTTGTAAAAAAAGAAGATGCTGAAGGAACAGACTTTTATTACATGGGTGATGCATCAATAATTAAAAACTCAATCCAACAAGCAGAAATGCCTGAGTCTGGCAAACCTGTCGTTCATTTTAAATTTCAATTAGAACAACCAGTTAAGGATGATTTATATGGTTACATAACAGCAACAGAAAAGAAAAAGACATCTAGACCTACTGTAAAACAAGAATCAAAAAAATTAAAACAAGAAGAGAATTCATTAGAATTTAAAATTCCGTTATATAATTTTCACGCAGCGGCAGGAACTTTCAGCGAAATGCAAGATGAAAAAGAATACGACTTAATATCTGTTCCTGAAAAATTCGCTGAAGATGATTATTTTGCTTGCAGAGTAATTGGTGAATCTATGAACAAAATTATTCCAAACAACTCTATTTGCATATTCAAAAAGTATTACGCAGGTTCTCGTAGTGGTAAAATTCTTCTAATAGAAAACAGAGATACTTATGACCCAGATTTCAATTCAGCATTTACTGTGAAAACATATGTAAGTGATAAAACTGTCACAGAGGAAGGCTATCAGCATAATTCAATAATGTTGAAACCTAACTCTTATGATAAGAGTTTTGCAAGTATAATTCTTGATGAAGAAAACAGCAAAGAAATGAGAGTAATTGGGGAATTTGTAAAAGTTTTAGAAAATTAATTAAAATAATTATCGTCTTTTTTTATTTTTCCCCTTCGCATACTTCACCTTGTTCTTCCGCTGATTAAAAGGAACCGCATCATCAAAAGTATGTTTGGCATCACCTTTCGGTTTATTTTTACGCCATTTTTCAGTTTTAGCTGGAAGCAAGACGTCCAGTAAATCCTGACGCCCCAATTTATTTAAGGTCTTTTTAATCCACGCCTTGTTTTCGTCCTTGTACCAGAAGAAAAAACGATGCTGCTCATCTTTTTCCTTTCGAGTTTTTGGCGTGTTCACTTCCTTGAGTGTATACGGATGGTAACCACTATAATAAATCACAGTCGCAACCGTCATAGGTGTTGGCGTAAAGCCTTGCACCTGCTCTAACTGAAAGCCCATATCTTTGGTTTCGGCAGCAAGATTAGCCATGTCTTCGGCTTCGCAGGCTGGATGATTCGATATAAAATAAGGGATGAGCTGAAGCTTCAAACCATTCTTGATATTGATTTTATCAAAACGTTCTTTAAACTTATGGAAGTATTTAAACGACGGTTTCCGCATCAGTTTTAATACAGGATCACTTGTGTGTTCTGGTGCGACTTTCAAGCGTCCAGACACATGCTTGGTCATTACTTCTTCAGTATAGTCGTCGAGCTCTTTCGGGTTGGCATTTTTATTAAACTCAGGCACCAGCATATCATGACGAATTCCAGAACCTATAAACGATTTCTTCACTTTCGGATGACGATCAACTGCCTGATACAATTCGGTTAAGGGTTTGTGCGACGTGTCTAAATTACTACAAATCACTGGAGAAATACAACTGGGAGCCACACATTTGTCACAAATAGATTGTACTTTTCCTTTCATTTGATACATGTTGGCACTTGGGCCACCAATGTCACTCAAGTAGCCTTTAAAATCTGGCATATTGGCAACGGTATCGACTTCCTTTAAAATCGATTCCTGACTTCTCGACGCAATAAATTTGCCTTGATGTGCCGAAATGGTACAAAAGCTACAACCACCAAAACATCCACGATGAATGTTAATCGAAAATTTAATCATTTCAAACGCAGGTATTGGTCCACGCTTGTTATATTTTGGATGTGGTAAACGCGTGTAAGGCAAATCGAAAGAGGCATCAATTTCTTCCTCAGTCATGGTTGGATAAGGCGGATTAATCATCAAAGTCTTATCACCTACTTTCTGAAAAATACGTCGTGCAGCCAGTTTATTCGACTCCTGTTCAATGACCTTAAAATTAGAAGCGTATTGTTTTTTATCCTGTAAACAGGTTTCATGAGAAGCGATTTCTACATCTTCCCAGTTGCTGTTTTTCGGAATGCTCTCCTCTTTATTTAAAAGTACAGCCGTTTGATTAATGGTATTCAAACTGCTAAACGGAACCCCTTTTTCAAGCAAACGAACAATTTCACGTAAGGGTTGCTCACCCATTCCATAGACCAGCATATCAGCTTTAGAAGTTTCTAAAATCGTTGGCATCAATTTATCACTCCAGTAATCGTAATGTGTGACACGACGTAAAGAACCTTCAATTCCTCCAATTAAAACTGGTGTATCTGGCCATTTGTCTTTTAAGATGTTAGCATATACAGAAGATGCATAATCTGGTCGAAATCCGATATCGCCATTTGGTGTATAGGCATCTTTGTCACGACGCTTCTTATTCGCGTTATAATTACTCACCATAGGATCCATACAACCACCTGTCACACCAAAGAATAATCTAGGCTTTCCAAGTTTTACAAAATCCTGTAGGTTATCATTTACATTAGGTTGCGGCACAATTGCTACACGCAAGCCCATACTTTCAAGCAAACGACCAATTACTGCAGGACCAAAGGTTGGATGGTCTACATACGCATCACCACTAAACAAGATCACATCAAGGTATTCCCAACCTCGTATCTTGACCTCTTTATTTGTGGTAGGTAACCAGTCTGAAAGTTGTAACTCTTGCATAATCTTGCAAAAATACTTAAAAATTAAACGCTTAGCTGTTAAATTTGATGTAATCCTATCGCTTTACTAGTTTGGGCGTTACCCAAGGGTCGGGCTTTCGGCAGTCGCTTTTTTGTGTTGCTTATGTGGAACAACACAAAAAGAGCTTCAACAAATGCCTCAATCCCTAACGCAGTTAGCAAAATTAGAAATTATGATTGAGATAAAAACTAACATTATAAATCGCATGTCCCAAATCAATTCACAGAATTGAACGCCAAGGCGAAGAATAGATGAAGAAAAGCTCCGAAAACAGGAGAACTCTGTTCGACGCGGAGTTTTCAAATCGGTTTTCAGTTTGCAAAACTGAAAAATTCCTTGGCTTGGTCTTGATGTTTTGATTCGTTTTGCATCAAGGCAAAATGAATAAAGAAACACATCAACAAATCAACATTTTTGCAACTATAAATCAAGCGCTTTGATACTCTCAATCTTATTACGCTCTAAATACGCATCAATCGTTTCAAAGTGTTCAATCACACGCTGATCTTTAAACTCAAATACTTTTTTAGCCAAACCTTGCAGAAAATCACGATCGTGAGATACGAGAATTAGTGTGCCATCAAAATTTTGTAAGGCTTCTTTTAAGACGTCTTTAGATTTTAAATCGAGGTGATTTGTAGGCTCATCGAGAATCAGCAGGTTTACAGGTTCCAGCAGCAGTTTCACCATCGCTAATCTGGTTTTTTCTCCACCAGACAACACACTCACTTTTTTATCGATTTCATCGCCTTTAAACATAAAGCGACCTAAAATATTTTTAATTTGGGTGCGTACATCACCTTTAGCGACTTCATCAACCGTTTGAAAAATGGTGAGATTTTCATCTAGTAAAGCAGCCTGGTTTTGCGCAAAATAACCAACCTTCACATTATGACCTAAACTGCAAGTGCCTTCCACATTAATGTTACCTAAAATAGCTTTTATCATCGTGGATTTCCCTTCGCCATTTCGACCGACAAAACAGACTTTCTCTCCTCTGGCAATCGACATATTCGCGTTTTTAAACACAACATGCTCTCCATAAGATTTAGAAACCTCTTTCACTGTTACAGGATAATCTCCTGAACGCTGTGTTGGTGGAAATCGCAATTTCAACGCAGAAGTGTCAATATCATCCACTTCTATGATTTCTAACTTTTCAAGCATACGTTCTCGTGACGACACCTGGTTGGTTTTGGAATACGTGCCTTTAAATCGGTCAATAAACGCCTGATTATCGGCAATAAATTTTTGCTGTTCCTGATACGCTTTAATTTGATGTGCTCTTCGGTCTTCACGTAATTGCAGGTAATGGGTATATTTGGCTTTGTAATCGTAAATACGACCCATGGTCACTTCAATCGTACGATTGGTAATGTTATCTATAAACGCTCTATCGTGAGAAATCACCACAACGGCATTCGCTTTATTGACCAAAAAGTCTTCTAGCCAGATGACCGATTCAATATCAATATGATTGGTTGGCTCATCTAATAAAATCAAATCTGGTTTTTGTAATAAAATTTTAGCCAGTTCAATACGCATTCGCCAACCTCCAGAAAACTCATTGGTTTCTCTGGTAAAATCGTCTTGCTTAAACCCTAACCCTTTGAGTGCTTTTTCAACTTCAGCATCGTAATTCACATCCTCCAGAGCATAATATTTTTCACCTAAATCAGACACACGCTCGATGATTTTCATGTACTCATCAGACTCATAGTCGGTTCTGGTTTCGAGTTGCTTGTTCAGGTCTTCCATCTCATCACGCATTTCAAATACATGACTAAAGGCTTTTGAAGCTTCATCAAATACAGTTGTATTGTCTTCGGTTAATAAATGTTGTGGCAAATACGCAATAATCGCATCCTTAGGTGTTCTCACATTACCACGAGTGGCATTTTGAACACCTGCAATAATTTTCATCATGGTCGATTTTCCTGCACCATTTTTACCCATTAAGGCAATTTTATCATCTGCATTAATCGTAAATGACACATCACTAAACAAGGTATGACCACTAAACTCAACCGCCAAATTATCAACTGAAATCATCTCAATTTATTTAAAGCTGCAAAACTAATAAATGGATTGACATGAACTGAAATTTAGGATGTAAAATAATAAGTCGTCGTATTTCAGTTAATTCTAACCTTAAATCAGCAAAAAGGTGTAACTCCTGTTTCGTATATTAAAACTCACAAAAAATTAAAATTATGAGCACTAACGCAGATAAAAACGACAAACTCGAGAAAAACGAAACGAGTATTTCAGAACAGGCAATAAATAAAAAGGAGTCTGATGGCAGAGATATTAATCAACAACAAAAAGAAAGAAGGGAAATCCATCAGCCAAGAGATAACGCCTAATTTTTAACATCAAAAAGTCACAGTTATGATTATTACAAAAGTACTCGGAATCACAAGCGCTTTAACCAAAAGTAAAAAAGCAAAACTCGCCATATTAGGTCTTGAAATGGTAATTATAGGCTATGCACTTTTACAGCAAAAGCAAGAGAAGAAAAATAAACAACTCGATGCTTAAATGTATAAGTTTTTGAAGTAAGTTTGCAGTCATATTGAAACTATGACTATTATTTCAAAAGACATATCGAAAGCAGTTACAATTTTAAATGCTGAAGCGTTAGTGGCAATTCCCACTGAAACAGTTTATGGTCTGGCAGGAAATATATTCAGCGAAAAAGCCATCAAAAGCATTTTTGAAACGAAGAAGCGTCCTTTTTTTAATCCTTTAATTGTTCATATCCCATCGGTAGAACTCTTACCAACCATCGTGAGTTACGTGCCTAAAAAAGCGCAACAATTAGCTGATGCTTTATGGCCTGGACCTTTGACGCTTGTTCTTCCCAAGCAATCGATTATTCCTGATATCATTACAGCAGGAAAAGAGACGGTTGCCGTTCGTATTCCAAATCATCAAATGGCTTTAGATTTGCTGAACCAATTAGATTTCCCTTTGGCTGCACCAAGTGCCAATCCGTTTGGGAGTATCAGTCCGACAACTGCACAACACGTCAACGATTATTTTAAAAATGATATTCAAATGGTACTCGATGGTGGATCCTGTCAGCGAGGCATTGAATCCACAATCATTGGTTTTGAAGGCGATGAACCTATCATTTATCGTCTAGGTTCTACACCTATTGAAACCATTGAATCTATTGTTGGTTCAATTCAAATTAAAAACAAAAAGGAAATTACACCTGATGCTCCAGGAATGTTAGAGCGGCATTATGCACCAAAAACTAAGACTATTTTAGTGGACAATCTTTCCGAAGCTATTGAAAAAAACAGAGATAAGCGAATTGGTGTTTTAGCCATTAATAAGCTTTCAGACCATCAAGCCATAGCCTTTCAAATCGTACTTTCGAAATCCACAGATACACAAGAAGCAGCTTCAAAATTATATGATGCATTACATCAACTGGATAAGCAGGATTTAGATATCATTATAGCAGAACGTTTTCCAGATTTCGGATTGGGGAAATCAATTAATGATAGGTTACAACGTGCGACAGTTAACGTAAAAAGCATCTGATTTTGTGGTTGATGTAAATTTTAACCTTTAAACAACCACAAATAATTATTGAAAAATGAAGGAATTCTAATAAGAATTTGTAATTAATCGGCTTAAATCGCTGTAAATCCTATTATTGATAGTTTTCTGACAATTTCTTTTACCTTCCACACTCAACAAAATCTCCACAATTTTGGAAGACAAACTAATTATCAATTTCACGCCAACAGGCATGATACCAACAAAGGACATGACGCCTCATGTACCTGTTACAGCTTCAGAAATAATAGAAGACGTTCATAAAGCGAATGAAATAGGTATTACTATGGTACATTTGCACGCCAGAGATGCTATTTCTGGAAAGCCAACTTATGAAAAAGAAATCTATGCCAAAATTATTGAAGGTATCAGAAAATACGCGCCTAAACTTGTACTGTGTGTATCATTAAGTGGTAGAGATTTTAGCGAACTTGAACAACGATCTGATGCTTTACAACTTGAAGGGCATCTAAAACCAGATATGGGAAGTTTGACATTGAGTTCTTTAAATTTTAATGCAACCGCAAGTGTTAATTCACCAAAAATGGTTCAAGACCTGGCAAGAGTCATGAAAGAACGTGGTATAGTTCCAGAATTAGAAGTTTTTGATGCAGGTATGATTAACTATGCCAAATATTTAGAACGTAAAAATTTGTTGCAGGCTCCATATTATTTCAACTTGTTATTTGGAAACATCGCATGCGCACAAGCAGACATATTGCATACAGGTGTCATGATTAATGATTTACCAAAAGAATCGTTTTGGAGTTTAGCAGGTATTGGAAACAGTCAGCTAAAAATGAACTCATTGTCTATTGCTGTTGGTGGTGGTGTTCGTGTTGGAATTGAAGATAATATATGGTACGACACTACCAGAACAAAATTAGCTACCAATAGTGAATTACTGGAAAGAATTCACGTCATAGCTAAAGCAAACGAACGTGAGATTATGACTCCTGAAGAATTCAGAACCCAAATGAGTTTAGAGCCTGGTAATGGACGTTATGGACGTATTTATAAATAATACAGTAATGACAACTAAAAAGAAATCGCCTTATAGTTTCAAAGTTATTTTAGAAGTAATTAGAAATGGATTATTCCTTCAAGGAGTAAGACATGCCTTTGCAAAAATTGGCATTGATATCATGCCTTATTATTGGGTTGAGGAGGAAGTCATTCCTACTGAAAAACCAATACTAAAAACTGATCAGTTATTTTCTTTTAGGTCTTTAAAAAAAGAAGATTTAAGTAATGTCCTTGCTGAAACAGATTCTATTACTGAAACGAAAATTCATAAAAGTTTTACTGATGGTCAAGAATGTGTTGGATTAATAAATGAAGGCACAATTGCAGCTTATATGTTTATTGAATTGAATGATTTTGAAATTAAGAACCGTAAATTCAAATTAAACACCGATGAAGCTTACTTACTAAACATGTATACATTACCTAATTTTAGAGGGAAAAATTTAGCTCCTTATTTAAGATATACATGCTACAGACACTTGGAAAAAAAAGGGATTACTACAAAATATAGTGTGAGCAATTACTTTAATAAATCTGCAATTAAATTTAAGAAAAAACTAAATTCAAAACCTCAAAAATTATATATTAACATTGAATTATTTAAATTGATTCAATGGAATTTAGTCTTAAAATCCTATCCCTAAATTTCTTTAAAAAATTCATCTCACGAATTTACTCCATACTTGTTTAAAAAACAGATATAAAATATATCTGTACACTATTTGGTAATCAAATATATAATCGTAAATTTGCAAACTCTTTTTGAGAGAGAAAAGTTTAACCTGCTTGTCGTGAGACAAGTAATTAATATGAATAAGTGTGGACACATTAAGCTACAAAACGATTTCAGCAAACAAAGCTACTGCTAACAAGGAGTGGGTTTTAGTTGATGCTGAAAATCAAACGCTAGGTCGTTTAGCTTCTAAAGTAGCAATACTTTTAAGAGGTAAACACAAGCCTAACTTCACACCACATGTTGATTGCGGAGACAACGTAATTGTTATCAATGCAGAAAAAATCAACTTAACAGGAAACAAGTGGAATGACAAAACGTACATTCGTCACACAGGTTATCCAGGTGGTCAAAGAAGTTTAACTGCGACTGAATTGTTTGGAAAAGATCCAGCAAGAATCGTAGAAAAATCAGTAAAAGGAATGCTCCCTAAAAACAAATTAGGTGCAGATTTATTCCGTAATTTAAATGTTGTTGTAGGTTCTGAGCACAAACATGACGCTCAAAAACCAAAAGCAATTGACTTAAACCAAGTTAACTAATGGAAGTAATTCACAAAATCGGTCGTAGAAAGACGGCTGTTGCTCGTGTGTACCTTGCTAAAGGAAAAGGCAAGATCACGGTAAACAAAAAAGACATGGAGGCTTATTTTCCTACTGCTACATTGCAGTACAAAGTAAACCAACCTTTAACCATGACTAACAACGATGGCAACTTTGATATTACAGTAAACGTTTATGGTGGTGGCATTACAGGTCAAGCCGAAGCGATCCGTTTAGGATTATCTCGCGCAATGTGTGAGCTAGATCCAGAAAACAGACTAATATTAAAGCCAGAAGGATTATTAACAAGAGACCCAAGAATGGTTGAACGTAAAAAGTTCGGTCAGAAAAAAGCAAGGAAGAAATTCCAATTCTCGAAGCGTTAATCCTATTCTTTTTTATTATTCTGAATTTTCTTCGGAATATAAAAAATTATCAAAGCTGTTCTGGTCAATCATCAGAACAGCTTTCATTAAAACCGCTGAAAATAATTCAGCAAGATTAAAAACATCCTGAACTAAATTTAGGATGACATAAAGAAATCCCAAAACGAGTTTGGGAGAAAGTTTAGCATCTAAATGATGAAGGCGAGCGAAAGCAACCACTTTATCATTGCTAATTTAACAGAACGTAAACGAATACAACATGGAAAAAGTAAAAGTAAAAGACTTACTTGACGCAGGTGTACACTTTGGACACTTAACAAGAAAATGGGACCCAAATATGGCTCCTTACATTTATATGGAACGTAACGGTATCCATATCATCAATCTTTACAAAACACAGGCAAAAATTGAAGAAACTTCCGAAGCTTTGCATAAAATTGCAGCTTCAGGAAAGAAAATCTTATTTGTCGCTACAAAAAAACAAGCTAAAGACATCGTTGCTGAAAAAGCAGGTAATGTAAATATGCCTTACATTACTGAAAGATGGCCAGGTGGAATGTTAACGAACTTCGTTACCATTAGAAAAGCTGTTAAGAAAATGGCTATGATTGATCGTATGAAGAAAGACGGAACATTTAACTCTTTATCTAAAAAAGAACGTTTGCAAGTAGATCGTCAGCGTGCTAAATTAGAAAAGAATTTAGGTTCTATTTCTGATATGACACGTTTGCCAGGCGCATTATTTGTTGTAGATATCAAACGTGAGCACATCGCAATTAAAGAAGCTCAAAAATTAAATATTCCAATTTTCGCAATGGTAGATACAAACTCTGATCCGCGTGAAGTAGACTACTTAATTCCTGCTAACGATGATGCTTCTAAATCTATTAACTGCATCATGTCTGTCGTAACATCAGCAGTTGCAGATGGTTTAGCTGAAAGAAAATCAGACAAAGCTGAAAAAGATGCTAAAAGTGAAAAGTCACCTGCAGCTAAAAAAGAAGCAAAAACAGATAAAAAAGCAAAAGTAGCTAAACCTGTTGCTGCAAACGAAGAAGAATAAATTAACAATTACACAATATAATTAAGTCGTTTAATTGTTTTCTTTATAAAATGATAATTAAACGACTTTTTTAAATTTTATATCACTATGGAAAATACTGTAAAAATTACAGCCGCAGAAGTAAATAAATTAAGACAAGCCACTGGAGCTGGTATGATGGATTGTAAAAAAGCCTTAGTTGAAGCTGGAGGTGATTTTGACAAAGCTATTGAGGTACTTCGTAAAAAAGGACAAAAAGTAGCTGAAAAAAGAGCAGACAGAGAATCATCTGAAGGTGCTGCAATTGCAAAAATTAATGCAGACAACACATCAGGTGTTGCTATTGTATTAGGATGTGAAACAGATTTCGTTGGAAAAAATGAAAACTTCGTAGCATTAGCAAACGAATTAGCAGAACTTGCATTAAACTACAATACAAAAGAAGCTTTTTTAGATGCTGATTTTGGTGGAATGACTGTTGCTGAGAAATTAATTGAACAAACTGGAGTTATTGGTGAAAAATTAGACATCACTGCTTTTGAAAGATTAGATGCTCCTTATGTTGGACAATATGTTCATATCAATAAAATTGCTGCTTTAGTAGGTTTATCTGCAAAAGTTGACAATGTTGAAACTTTAGTAAAAGATGTTGCAATGCAAGTTGCTTCAATGGGAGCAACAACATTATCTTATAAAGATTTTGATCCCGCTTTTATTGCATCTGAAACTGAAGCCAGAATTGCAGTTATCGAAAAAGACAATATCGAATTAGGACGTTTAGGTAAAACTTTAAAAAATGTACCTAGCTATATTTCTATGGCGCAATTAACTCCTGAAGTTATTGCTGAAGCTGAAGAAGCAGCAAAAGCAGAATTAAAAGCCGAAGGTAAGCCAGAACAAATCTGGGACAGAATTTTACCAGGTAAAATGGAACGTTTTATTTCTGACAATACAACCTTAGATCAAGAACAATGTTTATTAGATCAAAAATTTATCAAAGATGAAAAACAAACTGTTGCTCAGTATGTTGCATCTTATGGTGATGTTGTTGTTACTGGATTTAAGCGTGCTACAGTAGGATAATCTATTATATATTTTTTATAAAAAAACCTCTCAATGATTGAGAGGTTTTTTTTATATCTAAATTCTACTTTTCTAAATTACAATAATGATTATATTTGTTAAACTTTCAACACGACCGTGAAATGAGTCAAAATTATTACCTTAAGGTAAGTTGATAGTTAATGTGACAAATTACGGTTGACCATAAAAGACAATAGACACGAAAAAATGAAATACAAAAGAATCCTACTCAAATTATCTGGTGAAGCCTTAATGGGTTCTCGTCAATATGGAATTGATCCTGAGCGTTTATCAGAATACGCAAAAGATATCAAAGAAATAACAGATTTAGGTGTAGAAGTCGCTATTGTTATTGGTGGTGGTAATATATTTAGAGGTGTTGCTGGAGCCATGAATGGAATGGATCGCGTTCAGGGTGACCACATGGGAATGTTAGCGACTGTTATTAACGGACTAGCACTGCAAAATGCACTAGAAGATGCTGGTGTAAAAACCCGATTACAAACAGCCATTAAAATCAACGAAGTTGCTGAACCTTTTATTAGACGAAAAGCAATGAGTCATTTAAATAAAGGACGTGTTGTTATTTTTGGTGGTGGAACAGGAAATCCATATTTCACAACAGATTCAGCTGCCGTTTTAAGGGCTATTGAAATTGAAGCAGACGTGATTTTAAAAGGAACTCGTGTTGATGGCATCTATACTGCAGATCCTGAAAAGGATTTAACTGCTGTTAAATTTGATCATATCACATTTGATGATGTATTGCGAAAAGGGCTTAAGGTTATGGATACAACGGCTTTCACTCTTAGTCAAGAAAACAAGTTACCAATCATCGTATTTGACATGAATAAAAAAGGAAACTTATTGAAGGTGGTTTCCGGAGAAAATATTGGAACTAAAGTAAATCTATAATATTTGGCTTATTTTTTGGTAAGTCTTTTACGAATTAAAGTTTTTTAAAATGAACGAAGACATAAAATTTATATTAGATACAGCTCAGGAAGCTATGGATGGTGCTATCAAGCACCTAGAAAAACAATTTGTGAACATTAGAGCAGGAAAAGCAAGTCCTGCAATGCTTGGAAGTGTTATGGTAGACTACTATGGTTCTCAAACACCTTTGTCTCAAGTCGCAAATGTGAACACTCCAGATGGAAGAACAATTACTGTTCAACCTTGGGAAAAAAGCATGCTTCAGGAGATAGAACGTGGTATTATGATTGCCAACTTGGGCTTCAACCCAATGAATAATGGTGAAACAATTATCATCAATGTGCCTCCTTTAACAGAAGAGCGTAGACGTGATTTATCAAAACAGGCAAAAGCAGAGGCAGAAGACGCTAAAATAGGTGTTAGAAATGCACGTAAAGATGCAAATCATGACATTAAAGAACTTGATGATGCTTCTGAAGATCAACAAAAAAATGCTGAAATTGACATACAACAAATGACAGACAAGTACGTTAAAAAAATAGATCATATTTTTGAAGTCAAAGAAAAAGAAATCATGACTGTATAAATCTCAAAAAAGCGACTAACTTATGTCGCTTTTTTATTCTATTAATTTTAACTCATTATAGTCCTCAATGCAGAAGTGTATATTTTTATTACTTATAACACTATGTTCTTATGCATTGCATTCACAAGAACCCATAAGCCAACAGGATTCGTCACTGGTTAAAAAAGATACGATTAATAAAATTGACTATCTCAAGCAATTAGGCAATGGTTACTTTCCAACAAAATTTTTAAATGTCGATCTTAGGTATCTCATAAAATACAATCAGTATGAAGGTTTAAGAACGGGATTAGGAGGTGTAACCAACGATGAGTTTTCAGAAAAATATCGTATCGATAGTTATGTGGTTTATGGATTTAAAGATCATCGCTTTAAATATAGAATTGGAGGTGGTTTTAGAGTTAATAAATCTACTGATACTTGGATTAACCTCTCCTATGTTGATGATTTACAAGAAACAGGAAGCTCCAGTTTTTTAACTGACAAACGCTTTTTTCAATTTTTTGAACCGCGCTTATTGAATATCGATTTATTCCATAAACACATTACAAAAGCTATTAATATTGAGCATCAGTTATCAAATCACTTGATTACAGAAACTGAGTTTGCAATCAGTAAAATTGACCCAACTTACGACTATAATTTTATGGTTAAAGATGAGCGCTTTAGTAATTTTGATATCACTACTGCTAAAATCAGTTTGCAATGGAGTCCGTTTAGCACTTATGAGACCTTAAAAGATAAAGTAGTAGAAACCAATAATGGTTATCCGCAATTTACACTTCAATTAACACAAAGCTTTAAGAATGTCATAAAAGGTGATTTTAATTTTTTTAAGGTCGACTTTAGAACTCAACATAAAATAAGATACAATGATGATGTGTTTTCAGAATTGGTACTAAGTAGTGGTTTAGCAACTGGAAACACACCTTTAACTCATTTGTATCATGCCTACCCAAATAACATCAGAAAGGAAACCATTATGAATCGGTTTTCTGTAGCTGGTGTTAATAGTTTTGAAACCATGTATTTTAATGAATTTTTCTCAGATCGTTTCGCCACACTTCAAATAAAACATTTCGTAAAACCTTTCAAAATTAGCGAACGTTACAGACCTCAATTAGTGTTGATATCAAGGTTTGCAATAGGAAACATGCACGATATTGAACGCCATAAAAACATTTCGTTTGGAACACTTCAAAAGGGTTTTTCTGAAGCTGGCTTTGAGCTCAATAAATTACTGTTTGGGTTTGGTCTGAGTTTCGCTTATCGTTATGGAGGATATCATTTACCTAAACTGGAAGATAATATTGCCGTAAAATTCACATTTAACGTTAGCTTATAATTACAATAAATTAGCATTTATTTATAGAGCATATCCCTTGCTTTTTTCTACCTTTGTCGCTCCTTTTTAATAGGTAGATGTTTAAATTATTTTCAACAGGTTTTTGGGAAGTTATTGCGCGATTAATTTTACGTAATAAAATAGGCATACTCATAAGTATTGTATTGGCAACTATATTCTTTAGTTCTCAATGGAAACACATGCGCTTTACCTATACTGAAGCCAATTTATTACCTGATGATCACGAAGTCAATGTTACTTATAATGAGTTTTTGGATATTTTTGGTGAAGAAGGAAACCTGATTATACTCGGAGTAAAAGACACCACGCTATTTACAGTTGAAAAATTAAATGCCTGGAATAAGCTCTCTGAAGATTTTAAATCTTACGACGAAGTTGAAACTGTGGTTTCTATTAAAGATCTTCAAAAATTAGTTAAAAATACTAAGGCTGAAAAATTTGATTTAGAACCTTTTATAAAAGACTCCATTACATCAATTGAGCAAATAGACGTTCTAAAGGACGAACTTTTTGAGCAATACCCTTTTTACGATAACTTTTTGTTCAACAAAGACACAAAAACAATTCGAACAGCCATATATCTTAAAAAAGATATCGTAAATACGCCTGCCAGAAAAGACTTTATCATGCTTACCCTTCAAGACAAAATAGATGATTTTGAAGCTAAAAATAATCTTGATGTAAGAGTCTCTGGTATGCCATATATCAGAACCTTAAACTCCCAAAATATTGTTGATGAAATCGGTCTTTTTATTGGGTTAGCCCTTGGTGTCACATCTCTCATATTTTTCCTGTTCTTTAGGTCGTTTAGAGCTACATTTATATCACTGATTGTTGTTTGTATTGGAGTAATGTGGACCTTCGGAATTTTAGGTTTACTCAATTATGAAATTACAGTGTTAACCGCTTTAATTCCTCCTTTAATTATTGTAATTGGAATTCCGAATTGTATTTTCTTAATCAACAAGTATCAGCATGAAGTTAAACTCCATGGCAATAAAGTGAAATCGCTTCAACGCGTTATTACAAAAATTGGTAATGCTACTTTAATGACGAACGTAACTACGGCTTCTGGTTTTGCTACATTTATTTTAACGGAAAGCACCTTACTTAAAGAGTTCGGTATTGTGGCTTCTTTAAGCATATTGGCTATATTCATGCTATGCTTACTGGTCATTCCAATCATATACACCTTTTTGCCTTATCCTAAAGAACGACATCTTGAACACTTAAATAAGCGCTGGATTGGTGGTTTTGTAAACTGGATTGAGCGCATGGTAAAGCATAAAAAAATCACAATTTACATCACATCATTAGTACTTTTAATCGCGAGTATTATTGGTATTTACCAAATTAAAATTTCAGGAAGTTTGATTGAAGACATGCCTAAAGACACAGAGTTCTTCAAAGACATCAAATTTTTTGAAAGTGAATTTAACGGAATCATGCCATTAGAAATAATGGTAGATACCAAACGTAAAAAAGGCGTCATGAAACTAAGTACGCTCAAGCGTATGAACGAATTAGAGGAACTCATAATTGATACGCCAGAATTATCAAGGCCAATTTCTGCGGTAAGCCTGGTAAAGTATAGCAAACAGGCATACTACAATGGCAACCCAAGATACTATCAATTACCAACAAGTCAAGAAAACAGTTTTATTTTGTCCTATGCTAAAAACTCGTCTTCTAATGTCGATATGCTTAAAAATTTTGTAGACAGCACTGGTCAGTATGCTCGTATCACAACGTTTATGAAAGACATTGGTACTGATAAAATGGAGCGTATTGAAGAAAATCTTCAAAATAAAATTAATAAAGTATTTCCAAAAGAACGCTATGAAGTGACCATGACTGGAAAAGCTTTAGTGTTTCAAAAAGGGACAAAATATCTAGTTAGAAATTTAGTGATTTCTTTAAGTCTTGCCATCTTTCTTATTTCGTTGTTTATGGCATATATGTTCAGGTCTTTCAGAATGATTATAGTGTCACTGGTTCCAAACTTATTACCTCTGCTGGTTACTGCTGGATTGATGGGGTTTTTAAACGTGCCTATAAAACCTTCAACCATATTGGTGTTTAGTATTGCCTTTGGTATTTCTGTAGATGACACGATTCATTTTTTAGCAAAATACCGACAAGAATTGCAGGCTAACCACTGGAAAATACGAAAATCAGTATATGCTGCATTACGAGAAACAGGTGTAAGTATGTTTTACACATCTATCGTTTTATTTTTTGGTTTTATTGTCTTTACAACCTCAAGTTTTGGAGGTACAGTAGCATTAGGCGCATTGGTTTCAGCAACATTATTGTTTGCTATGTTATCTAACCTTTTATTACTACCATCTCTTTTATTGTCATTAGAAAGAAATATTGCAAACAAGGAAGTATTACGAAAACCAGCTATAAATATCATTCCTGAAGATTCTGATGACGACGAAGACTCAGAAGAAAACATCTTATCATAAACATATATATTTGTATAAAAATTTATTAAAATGACATACTCAGTTTCACAATTATTAACACAGGATATCACTTTACAACCTATTGAAGTTAAAGGTTGGGTAAGAACATTTAGAGCCAATCGCTTTATTGCTTTAAATGATGGTTCTACAATTAATAATATACAGTGTGTTGTTGATTTTGAAAACACTGATGAAGCCCTTCTAAAACGCATTACTACAGGTGCTGCAGTTCATATTAAAGGAGACTTGGTTGAAAGTCAAGGTAAAGGTCAGAAAGTTGAAATACAAGTGACTTCAATTGATGTTTTGGGTGATTCTCATCCAGACGAATATCCTATTCAGCCTAAAAAACACTCTTTTGAATTTTTACGTGAAAATGCACATCTACGCACCAGAACAAGTACATTTAGTGCTGTCATGCGTTTACGTTCATCTTTATCATTTGCGATTCACAAGTATTTTAATGAGAACGGCTTTTACTATATGCACACGCCAATTATTACAGGAAGCGATGCAGAAGGTGCTGGTGAAATGTTTAGAGTAAGTGCTTTAGATGCTAAAAATCCACCCTTAAGTGAAGATGGCAATGTTGATTACAAACAAGATTTCTTCGGAAAAGAAACCAATCTTACCGTTTCTGGCCAGTTAGAAGCAGAAACTTACGCAATGTCTCTTGGAAAAGTGTATACTTTCGGACCAACATTCAGAGCAGAAAACTCTAACACCTCTCGTCATTTAGCTGAATTCTGGATGATTGAACCTGAAGTTGCATTTATGGATTTGGCTGGAAACATGGATTTAGCTGAAGATTTTATGAAATCTGTCTTAAGTTATGTTTTAGAACACAATCGTGAAGATTTAGAATTTCTAGAACAACGTTTACTGGATGAGGAAAAGACAAAACCTCAAGCTGAACGTTCGGAAATGAGCTTAATTGAAAAAATAAAGTTTGTAGTCGACAACAACTTTAAACGTGTAAGCTATACAGAAGCTATCGATATTTTAAAGAATAGCAAACCAAATAAGAAAAAGAAGTTCAATTATATCATTGAAGAATGGGGAGCCGATTTGCAAAGTGAACATGAACGTTTCTTAGTTGAAAAGCATTTTAAATGCCCTGTGATTTTATTTGATTATCCTGCAAATATAAAAGCCTTTTATATGCGTTTGAATGAAGATGGAAAAACAGTAAGAGCTATGGATATATTATTCCCTGGCATTGGTGAAATGGTTGGAGGATCGCAACGTGAAGAACGATTGGATGTACTCAAAGAAAAAATGAAAGCACTTGATATTGATGAAAAGGAGCTTTGGTGGTACTTAGACCTTCGTAAATATGGAACAGCTGTGCATTCAGGCTTTGGTCTGGGTTTTGAGCGTTTAGTGATGTTCACAACTGGAATGGGAAATATTAGAGACGTCATTCCTTATCCAAGAACACCTCAAAATGCAGAATTTTAAATTTAATTTGGTTTAAAAATTAATTAAAACAATCTATGTTTACATAAAAATATAGATTGTTTTTTTTTAACTTTACTACAATACCAAACTCAATACATGCTTAAACAATATTTACAGTTTAAATTATCTCAAAAGTTGTCACCACAACAAATTCAACTCATGAAGTTGATTCAGTTGCCTACTCAAGCTTTTGAACAACGTTTAAAGCAAGAATTAGAAGAAAATCCGGCTTTAGAAAGCGGCAAAGAAACCAGTGATGAGTTTGACGACAATCTCGATGAATTTGATAATTCTAATGATGACTTTAATGACAATGAAACCATTGAAGCTGAAGATATAAATGTTGATGATTATTTAAGTGATGACGAAATACCAGAATATCGCACACAAGCCAATAATTACAGTAGTGATGATGAAGAAAAAAATGTGCCTTATGCAGCTGGAACATCTTTCACCCAACATTTAACGAATCAATTAAATACATTCAGGTTAAATGACGACGAGCGTGATATTGCCGAATTTTTAGTAGGAAGTGTTGACGAGAGTGGTTATATACGTCGTTCATTAAGTGATATTGTTGATGATTTGGCATTTACACAAGGCGTTTATACTGATGAAGCTTCGGTTGAGCAAATCCTTCATAAAGTTCATCAATTGGATCCAGCTGGTGTTGGAGCGCGAAATCTTCAGGAATGTTTAAGCATTCAATTACACAGAAAAGAAAAGTATCCTGATATTGAACTCGCTTGCGATATTATAGACAAAGCTTTCGATCAGTTTACAAAAAAGCATTACAAAAAACTACTTCAAAAATTCGATATTACCGAAGCACAACTCAAAGACGCTATAGAGGAAATTGAACGTCTTAATCCGAAACCAGGTGGTTCTTATGCTGGAAACAATAAAATGGTAGAACATGTGGTTCCTGATTTTGCTATCAAAATTGTTGAGGGCGAATTAGACCTTACTCTTAACGGAAGAAACGCTCCTGAACTTCATGTATCAAGAGAGTATAGCAACATGATGAAGGGTTACAAAGAGGCAAAAGATAAAAGTAAATCACAAAAAGACGCAGTGCTTTTTATCAAGCAAAAATTAGATGCAGCCAAATGGTTTATTGAAGCAATTAAACAGCGTCAGCAAACACTTTTTGTAACCATGAGTGCTATTATGCATTATCAGAAAGAATATTTTCTCACAGGTGATGAGCGCAAACTTAAACCTATGATTCTTAAAGATATTGCTGATGAAATTGATATGGACGTCTCCACTGTTTCTCGTGTAGCTAATAGCAAATACGTTGACACGCCTTATGGTACAAAATTGATTAAAGAATTTTTCTCAGAATCGATGACTAACGATCAAGGAGAAGAAGTTTCCACTCGTGAAATTAAGAAAATCTTAGAAACAGTCATTGAAGAAGAAAATAAGCGCAAACCACTTACTGATGAAAAGCTAGCTTCAATTCTTAAGGAAAAAGGCTATCCTATTGCGCGTCGTACTGTTGCTAAATATCGTGAGCAATTAGACATTCCTGTGGCTAGACTGAGAAAGAAAATATGACCAATCCGCTCTTAAAAAGCATATCGTTTATTTTTCATCCCTTACTAATGCCTCTCTTAGGAGTTATTTTTTATTTTTCGAAGACTCCTCGCTTTATTCCAGATTCCGTTCTTATAGCAAAACTGTTTTCTATTACGATATTAACTGTAATTCTTCCGTTGTTACTGTATTATCTTTTAAAAACGTTAAAAAAAGTAAATTCGGTATATCTTGAAACTACAGACGAGCGTAAGCTTCCGCTGTTGCTAAACAGTCTTATCATTGTTTTAGTGTTAATTAGAGTACTCCCTCAAAATGAAATTCCCGAATTATATTTCTTTTTTATTGGTATTTTAATCTCTACAATAACCTGTTTTGCATTGGCTGTTGTCAAGTTCAAGGCCAGCATTCATATGATAGCTGCTGCAGGATTTTTTATGTTTGCCGTAGCGTTAGGCATTCATTTTAAGATTAATATAAATGGAACTATTGCATTGATGTGTATCATTTTAGGCGCTATTGCAACATCAAGATTGCACTTAAAAGCCCACACAACCATAGAGTTAATTATTGGTTTTTTTATAGGCTTGATGCCACAGTTAGTTTTGTTAAATTACTGGATTTAAAGCCCTTATAAGATATAAAACATCAACCCTATTCGTACAGAATTCATATCAATAGACGCTCCATCTTCTAGCGTTGCATTATTAAAAATTTGATTGAGTCCATAATATAAATGAAAACTAATATTTGAATATCCTGCACTAAAAGTCAAACCATATTGAAAGGCATTAAAATCATCAATGTTAGACAATTTTATATCATTTCCTGCACTGTTAAACTTTGAAGAATTAAATAAAATATAACCAAATTTTACGCCTGTATAAATTCGCCAAAAATCGTATTCGATAGCTGTAGAAGTTCGCCATCTAAACTCAATAGGAAACTCTACTAGGTAAGTCGTAAACTTGTTTTTACTGTATGCAATTTCATTATCATTTAATACAACATACTGAAAATCATTATCATTTTTAGAAATCTGCAAGGTTTGGTTATATGAATTTGCAGAAAGTCCAATACCAACACCTAGGGCTAGATTTCTTCTTTTATTAATTGGTATATCTCTGATAAATCCAAAATGATACCCACTAGAAAAACCACTTTGAGAGACACCATCAGGTTTATTTCCCAACAGGTTATAAGTAACCGATACATAAAACTGATCTTCTCTGTATTTATCATCTACTACAGTAGTTGTATCTGACTTAACTGATGTATCTGCTTGATTTTGTGCATCAGACATGTAGCATCCCAAGACTATAAAAAATAAATAAGAGAGCTTAGCTTTCATAGTACAAATATAACGCAATAGTGATAAAAAGATTTAGAGGCTAACATAAAAAAAAGCATCCTGTATTAGGATGCTTTTGTTTTATTTAATTGATTTAAGTTCTTAAACTACTTATCTAGATTAGCTTTAGCATCTCCAGTTGCAGTGGTATAATTAATTCTGAATGCGCTTGCCTTTCTAAGCTCCTTTTTAATATCACCTACGATACCCATGTTAGCCTCTCTGTCAACTTTTAATGACACTGTTAATTTAGGAACTAACTCTTCACGTAATGCAGCTCTTTCGGCATTTATAAAAGCTTGAACTTCACTAATTTCTGCCAACTTATCATTTAGTTGTAAACGGGCTTCAGTACCAAATTTCTCATAACCTTTGGCAGGTTTACCAACATAAATATAACTGATTGGATATTTTTTATCGAGTTTTTCAACTTGGTCTGCCTGAGGTAACCTGTTTTCAATTAACAAATTGTCTTCTCTCATTACTGTTACTACCATAAAGAAGAACAATAACATAAATACAATATCTGGTAAAGATGCCGTATTTACAGCAGGCAAACTATTATCTTTTTTACTTTTAAATTTAGACATGTGTTATGTTTTGATTATTCTACTTCAGAAAGCTTTTGAGGAATCTCAATCTTGATTTGTTCAATGACTTCTTTAAGTTTTTCTTTGTTTCCAGAAAATTTTACATCATCATATGCTTTTTCCATTGCTATAAAATCCATGTCAGGAAACCCTTTCTTAGGACCGATTTCTAAAGCTCTTCTATTACGAAGCTGGTTATAAGCAGCTACTAATTCATTTTGAACTGTAATGTAAGCAGCATAAGAAGTTTGTCTGTCATTTTTCAATGAAATAATTGCTTTATCAGGATTATCAGAAGATTTAGGGTCTTTTGCACCTCTACAATAAGAACAAGTTCCATCTCCTCCGTTATCAAGAAATTTTACTGCTGCTTGTCTCAGATTTTTTATTTCCATTAATTCATCTTCAACTAGAAGCTGATCTTTACCATTTAACAATACGGTAAAAATATTCTTCTCTTTGATAATTACATCCTCGTCATTTTCTTCAATTGGAGGTAACTTACGCGTAATACCTGAATCTTTAGGTATAGTTGTAGTTACCAAGAAGAATATGAGCAATAAGAATGCAATATCAGCCATAGATCCTGCATTTACTTCTGGTGCTGATCGTTTTGCCATAATTTAGTTTGTATTTTTATTTACTTAACGTCTTTTTAACTCCGAAAAACAACATTAGACCTGCTGCTAACAAAATTAAAATGTAGAATGCTTTGATTCCTGCTTCAACCATTTGAGATTCTCCTGCAGTTAAAACTTTTCCTTCGTCTAAAAGTCGTTCTTCTCCTGAGGATGCAAACCATGCGATTATTAAAACAAGAGCAAAAGCACCTAAAGAGATTAATGCTTTCTTAAGTTTATCTGGATGACTAAATAAGTTTATCAGACTAAATAGGAGAGCAGATATCGCTGCAATTGCAAGAACAACATAAGCCAAATTTGCAAAACCCGTTAAAACACTTTGGTTTGCTACATCAGCCTCAATAGCATCATCGCCAAGCATCATTATTCTTACTAAGAAGTAAACTGCAATCAGACCAATTACTAAAGCACCAATTTTGATTATTTTTTGAATATTCATATTATGTATGATTTAATAAATGATTATTACTTTTTGTGTCTTACCAATAAATCCATTAAAGTTATTGAA
This sequence comes from Psychroserpens mesophilus, assembly GCF_050617655.1. Lineage (GTDB taxonomy): Bacteria > Bacteroidota > Bacteroidia > Flavobacteriales > Flavobacteriaceae > Psychroserpens > Psychroserpens mesophilus_A. The sequence goes on from NZ_JBODQC010000001.1 coordinate 113,855, forward strand.
GCATCTTCCATATCATTAACGATACTATCAATTTTAGAGATAATGTAATTGTAAAAGATTTGTAATATAATAGCAACAATCAGACCAAATACTGTTGTTAATAAAGCCACTTTAATACCACCAGCAACTAATGAAGGGTTCATGTCACCTGCAGCTTCAATTTTATCGAAGGCATCAATCATACCGAGTACAGTTCCCATGAAACCAAGCATTGGTGCCAATGCAATAAATAACGAAATCCAAGACACATTCTTTTCTAATTGTCCCATTTGCACACCTCCATAAGCTACAACAGCTTTTTCAGCAGCATCAATATCTTCATCGGCTCTATCTAAACCTTGGTAAAAAATAGATGCAACAGGTCCTTTTGTGTTTCTGCAAACTTCTTTAGCTGCTTCAACACCACCTGATTGAAGAGCATCTTCAACATTTTGAGTTAATTTTTTTGTGTTTGTAGTCGCAAGATTTAAATAAATAATTCTTTCAATAGCGATTGCCAATCCTAAGATTAAACACAGCAATACAATACCCATAAAGAATGGTCCACCTTCAATAAAACGCTCTTTTACCTGTTGTGTAAAAGATAATTCTTCAGTTGGTACATCTGCGTCTTGTAGTGTAGTTGCAATTGTTGTTGCAGCATTTACAGTAGTAGTGAAAGCCATTAATCCTGCTATGGCTAAGATAGAAAATAGTCTTTTCATCGTTCTAGTTCTTAATTTTATTAGTTTAAGCGTTAAAGATATAAAAAAATTGTAATTAAAAAATAAAATTCACATCAGAGTACAAAGGTTTAACGTTCTATTACTCCTTAGTTAATTTAACTTTTATACGAAGTTAAATAAAATTATTTTGCATTTCTTGCATCAAACGAAATATTAAAGAAAATATTTTTCTTCTTTTCAGTTTATAATAACTCACTACTTTTCTTGTGAGTTTGTATTTAAGTATAAATTTTAAAATGTAACTTTGAAATAACCCAAACACATAAACCATGATAGATAATTTTATATCAAACCTGCAAGATGGCATCTACCATGTCCTTCATATTAATGCTTATGAGCATATTCTTTTTTTAATAGTTTTAATACTTCCTTACCTCTTTAAAGACTGGAAACGAATCTTATTATTAATAACTGTCTTTACAGTTGGACACTGTTTATCTTTGAGTTTGGTGACTTATAATATAATAAGTGTGGATCTTAAAGTCATATCATTTCTGATTTCGTTTATCATCTTAATTGTAGCTCTATTTAATATTTTCACAGCTGGAAAAAAAGTACTACATACTAAAATTGGAGTTCTCTTTTTCATTACACTCTTTTTCGGATTGGTTCATGGACTTGGTTTTGCAGACAACCTCAACGCTTTAACAACAGCTTCTGAAAACAAACTACTGGCCATTTTAGAAATCGCTCTTGGCTTGGAAATAGGTCAACTTATAGTAGCATTCATAATTGTCTTTTTGAGTTTTCTTTGTCAAACCCTATTTAGATTTTCTAAACGGGATTGGATTATGGTAATTTCGGCTATTGTTTTAGGCAGCTTAATTCCAATACTTATCAATAGCAGCATCTTCTCTTAAAAAATTAAGAAAGCAATCTGTTTTTTTGTAAAACTTTAACGTAATCCTCAAAATTTAATGTTCATCCCTTTTTTATAATCATTACTTTTGAAAAGTGTTCACCTTTAAGCTATAATACTTTGTAATTAAAATATGAACCGATTATATTCGTTATAAAGATTTTAAAAAATTAAAATGTCGAAAGAAAAACAGCTTCGTTATGATAAAGCCTACTTAAGAATTGCTAAAGAATGGGGTAAACTCTCACATTGCAAACGCAAACAAGTAGGTGCTTTAATTGTAAAAGATAGAATGATTATTTCTGATGGTTATAATGGAACTCCAACTGGGTTTGAAAATTACTGTGAAGATGACGATGGTTATACTAAGTGGTATGTACTTCATGCCGAAGCCAATGCCATCCTTAAAGTAGCAGCCTCAACACAATCTGGCAAAGGAGCTACTTTATATATTACACTTTCGCCATGCAAAGAATGTAGCAAGCTTATACATCAAGCTGGCATCATTCGTGTTGTATATCATGAAGGATATAAAGATGACTCTGGACTTCAGTTTCTAAAAAAAGCTGGAATAGCTCTGGAACTCATCGAAGATTTAACAGCGTAAATGAACTTTCAAAAAAAATACATACCATTATTATTAGGAATTGCCATCGCTCTTGGTGTATTTATTGGTGGAAAGCTAAATTTCACAGACACCTCTGATCGCTTGTTTACTACCAATAGCAAAAAAGACAAACTCAACAGACTTATAGATTATATCGATTATGAATATGTTGACCAAGTAAACACAGACAGTATTGTTGACGTTACTGTTAATGGTATATTAGATAATCTCGATCCGCATTCTATATATATTCCAAAAAGTGAAATGCAACGGGTTACCGACAATATGAAAGGAGATTTTGTTGGTATTGGAGTTAGCTTTTATACGTATAAAGATACAGTAACCGTAATTAGATCTATTGAAGGTGGTCCAAGTGAAAAAGCAGGCATCAAAGGTGGAGACCGAATCATTATGGCAAATGGTGATTCTATCTATGGAAGAGAGTGGACTAATGAGGCTATTGTTAAAAAACTAAAAGGCGAAAAAAACAGTAAGATTACCCTTAAAGTCTATCGACCAGGTGAAAAAGAATTACTAACCTTTAAGGTGAAATATTCAGATATTCCTATAAAAAGTGTAGAGGCATTTTATATGCTAACTGACAATTTAGGCTATATCAAAATTAATCGATTTGCAGAGTCTACCTATAAAGAATTTAAAAAAGCATTGCGTAAACTTCAAGAACAAGGTGCCACAAAATTAGCACTAGACCTTCGTGATAATCCTGGTGGTTTTCTGGGAATTGCAGAACAAATTGCTGATGAATTTCTAGAAGACGATAAACTTATATTATTCACTAAAAATAAAGCTGGTAATATTGAAAAAAGCTTTGCTACAAGACGTGGTGATTTTGAGGAAGGAGATGTGTATATTCTTATCAACGAAAACTCTGCTTCAGCAAGTGAAATTGTTGCTGGAGCTTTACAAGATAATGATAAAGGAACCATTATAGGAAGACGTAGTTATGGTAAAGGCTTGGTACAACGTGAAATGTCTCTTGGAGATGGCAGTGCAGTTCGGCTAACCGTTTCCAGATATTACACACCCACTGGTCGTTCTATTCAACGTCCTTATGATAATGGCAATAACAAAGACTACCATAACGATTATTATAAACGTCTTAGAAATGGTGAATTTGAAAACTCTGAAAATATTAAAATTTCAGATTCATTAAAGTTTACAACTCCAAATGGCAAGGTAGTTTATGGAGGTGGTGGCATTATTCCTGATGTTTTTGTTCCACTCAATACCAGTGCTCAAAATGAAACCCTAAACTATATCAAACGTCGAGGTTACGTTAGTAATTTTGTATTTGAAGAATTAGATAAAGACCGAACTGTTTATGATAGCATAAGTGCTTCAGACTTTATCAATAACTTTAATGTTGATGATGCAGTGGTTGAAAAGTTTCAAGATTTTCTCAATTTAAAAGAAAGAACTGATATTTCATTTGTTAGTTATTACAATCAAATGAAACAACTTATAAAAGCAGAATTAGCCAGTCAATTATACAACAGTAATGTTTCTGAACAAATTGTCAACCAAACTGACATCATGATTGAAGAGGTCATTTTGCTGAGTAAGTCTAATGAGACTCTAAACGAGTAGAATACTAAATTTTATCGTGAATTTTGGTGTGCTTACCGTCATTCCATAGTGTTAAAATATCTGTTGCTACTTGTGCTCCACTTCCTGAAGCTATAGCAAACTGACTTCGCCATCCAGCCATCGTACCTGCTACATAAAGATTTTTGTCGACTATATGATTGTGGTTCTTCAACCAGATACGCTCTTTCTCAATGGCTGCTCTTGGGTGAGGCTCCAGGTAGGCATCAAGTCCCTCAATTGAAACTAAATTTGTATAACCTACAGCAACAACAACCAATTTTGATTCATAGGTGTTTTTGTTAGTCGTAATGAGAAATCCTTCCGAAGTTTTAATAATCGATATTACTTTTTCATTTTCAATTTGCTCAACATGAGGATACAATTGAGCTAACTGCATTTTCCCATCTTCTAAAACAGATGCTCCTGTGGTTCCTGGAGCTAAACCCAGCACATTATTAAATAGTGCTGTTTGTAAGTGAGATGCTCTTTGATGCATAACAATCCCAATGCGTTTGTCTTTAGCAAAAAGTTTAGACTTTGCAGAGCCTAAAACTAAAGCGCAAGACATGCCTGCAGCTCCTCCTCCTACGACAAGCACATCAAACATTAGTTATTGTTTTTAAGTTGTTGATCTACTTTTTTAGATAATCTCAAAATCTGTAATAAAGCAATTGCACAAAGGGAAGCTAAAATCGTAATAAGGGCAACAACACTTTGCCCTTCAAAAGGAGCTTCTAAATTAATTTGAGTAACATTATACCCAATTAGCGCAATAGCAATAACTGTGATGATGATGGTAAATAGTTTCATCTGTTTATTTTTATTTATTCTTTGTTGGTCAGGTGTAATTCACCATAAAACACTTCGGTTAATTTCAATAATTGGCATGGCTCATTTTAAAATCTAAATTTATGCGAGCTCAAAAAGCGCTTTAATATTGTGAGCAAAGAGTTTTACTGCAATGGCCAACAACACCACACCAAACACTTTTCTAATAATATTTATTCCATTTTTACCTAAAACATGTTCAATTTTAGTAGACGTTTTAAGCACAATAAAGATAACAATAACGTTAGATATAACTGCAATAATTATGTTTTCAATAGCAAATTCGGCTCTTAGAGATAATAAGGTCGTTAAACTTCCAGGTCCTGCAATGAGTGGAAATGCCAATGGAAATACAGAGGCTGTCATTGCGCCAGAACCATCGTCTTTATATAAGGTTATTCCTAAAATCATTTCTAAGGCAATAAAAAAGATGACAAATGCACCTGCAACTGCAAAAGAATTTACGTCAATACCAATCAAATTAAGCAAACTCTTTCCTATAAATAGAAAAATAATCATAATTACACCTGCTATTATTGATGCCTTTTCACTTTGTATATGTCCAACTTTTTTTCGTAAATCAATAATAATTGGAATATTTCCAACAATATCAATAACTGCAAACAGAGCCATAAATGCAGTAAATATTTCTTTAAAATTCAATTGAATATCCATGACTTCCAAATTTTCGGCAAAAGTAAGTCTTTAAGAAAGATTTATAACGTTAAAAAATGGTAAAGTTTAACTATTTTTGCAACCTGTTTAAAAGTTAAAACCTCCATGTTTCAATTAGGAAAAACTATTGTTTCTGAAAACATTATTGAAAAAGATTTTGTGTGTAATCTTTCGGCATGCAAAGGTGCGTGTTGTATTGATGGTGATGCTGGCGCTCCTCTGGATTCTAAAGAGGTGAAAATTTTGAAGGACATCTACCCAAAAGTAAAACCTTTTTTACGTAAAGAAGGTATTGCAGCCATTGAAGCTCAAGGCACACACATCACTACAGAATTTGGAGATTTTGAAACACCTTTGATTGATGGAGCAGATTGTGCTTATGTTATTTTTGATAACAAAAAAACGGCTCTTTGCGGCATAGAAGAAGCTTACAACCAAGGTGAAGTCTCTTGGAAAAAACCTGTTTCCTGCCATTTATATCCTATTCGAATTAAGGATTATTCTGAATTTTCTGCAGTAAATTATGACAAATGGGACATTTGCGACGACGCTTGTGTTTTAGGCAAAGAACTTCAGGTTCCGGTTTACAAATTTGTCAAAGAGGCATTAATCAGAAAGTTTGGTGAGGATTGGTATACAGAATTAGAAAAAGTAGCTGAAACTTATAAATAGCGATTTACCAACAATACAATATCTTCAGCCAATTATACAATAGCATTTCATATTTGTTTTTTATTTGTTTAATTTTCAGATTGTTAATTCTACAATTTTTAAACTTATGAAAACTAAACACACTATTAGACTTACCTTTTACTTTGCCTTTTTCTTCTGTTTATGTCATATTTCAGCGCAAACGAAATCTAATGCAGAGTTGCCAAAGACCTATGATTTTGACTACGTCTATAAATTGAAAATAACTCACAAAAAAAATGACGCTCAACTTGATTATTATTTAAAAAAAGATGCTGAATATTTTGGGTTTGACACCTCAGCAATGACTGAAGGAAACAACAACACCAAGATGTTTATGGTTACTGATAATTCTCGTGGTGTCAACTTAATGTTTATGGAAATGATGGGAAATAAAATGCTGCAAAAATCCAGCATACATGAAAGCAATTTCATGTCTGAAAACTCCTCTGATGACGTTACCTTTAAAAAAATTGAATCTAAAACCATTCTAGGATATCACTGTGAGGGATTTGAAGGAGAAAGCAATGATTCTAAAATTAGATTCTACATTACAGACGATGTGCCTTTAAGTTTTAATAAAGTTTGGGGAATGAATCAAAAAACGATTCCAAAAGGATTTAACCCTAGCATCATGGCAAAATATGCCAAAAATGGTCTTATGATGGAAATGATGTATACCGACAAAAAAAATGATAAAAACACCATGACTATGGAGTGTATTGGGCTTGAGAAAACTGATTTTTCAATTGACACTACTAAATACAATTCTATGATGGGTACCTTTGGTAATTAAACAGCTTTTGAAACTATAGATATTGTAGGGATTTCTACAACAACTCTTGTACCTTGTGCTTTATGATTACGATCATAAATATCTTCAATCGTGATTTTGTAATCGCTTACATAACCTTTAGAAAAATTTGCTAATCTTGCTTTGGTTAGCGAAATACCAACAGATTTTCGCTTTAACAATTTACCTTTATTGATTTTTGTTGAACGTATTCTTCCTATACCATTATCTTCTATTGAAATGTTTACAAAGTTTTCACTTGTTCGATAGACACAAAGTGTAATTCTTTTTTCACCTTCATTTTTAGATGATAAGCCATGCCAAAGTGCGTTTTCTAAAAAAGGCTGTAAAATCATTGAGGGCACTTTTATACCAGCTGTATTGATATCGTCTTCAATATTAATTTCAAAACGGATTTCATTAGAAAATCTTATGTTCTCAATATTCATATAAAGCTTCATCGTATCTAATTCATCTGCTAAAGAAATTTCCTTTTCAGTAGAGGCTACTAAAATTTTCCTAATAAGTTTCGAGAATTTATTAAGATAGTACACTGCATTTTCTTTTTCATTATTAATAATATATAGTTTGATAGAATTAAGCGAGTTAAAAATAAAATGTGGATTCATCTGACTTCGCAACATATCTTGCTCAAGTGTTAGTATATGCTTTTCTTGTTTCAATTGCCTGGTTCTGTAAAGTGCAATCATGATGGCAACAAGTATTGCTAAAGCGAGTATTGAATACCAAAATAATTTTTTATTGCGCTCTAATCTGGATTTTACCAATTCATTTTCATCAGCTAATGCTTTTATCTGGTTGTTTTTAGCTTCGTTTTCGTATTGAATTATAACATCATTAACATACCTCAAATTACGGTCATTAGCAATGGTTTTTTCTAATTCAACTGCCTCTCTGTAAGCATTTAAGGCTAAATTTGGCTTATTGGTTAATTCATATAAATCCGACAAATGTTTCTGGGCTTCAACAATCGAAGATTTTAAACCATATGTATTTGCAAGATTCAAACCTGTTTTCAGATTTATTTCAGACAAATCATTCAACCCTAAATGCTTTTGAGCCCACCCCAAATTAATGTAAGAGGATGCTACATAAAACTGATCTCCAATACCTAATGCCTTTTCAAGCGCTTTTTCAATAATAAGCTTAGCATCATTAAATTGTTCTTGTTTAATATATACTTTCCCAATACTATTGTAGCAAATCACACGTCCAAGTTCTGAATCAATTTGATTATTGTAGTCTAAAGAACGTTCGTAATTCCTCAATGCGTTATCTAATTCTCCTTGAGCCTCATAAGCAAAACCTATATTTTGATAATTGATGGCCAACCCTAATTTATTATCTGCTTCTTTTTCAATTATTAAAGATTTTTGAAACTGACGCTTAGCAAGTTCATATTGTTCGAGCACCAAATAAATATTACCAATACTGTTTTGAGAAACGGCAATGTTATATTTTATTTCTTCTGAAGGATTATCTACAGATCTGGCAATATCAAGAGCCTTTGTATGAAAATCTAATGCAGGTTTTACAAGATCCATTCTTCTATAAACGACACCTATATTATTAAGATTGACAACTCTTAACTCTAAATTATTAGTCTCTAAGGCAAGGGCATTCGCTTTTTCGTGCATTTTAATGGCTCGTTCATAAAGCGAATTATTTCTAAAATACACACCTAAAGCATTTAATGCAAAGCTTTCGCCTTCTGGATAGCTGGACACTTTAGACATGCGAGCTAAAGTGTTCATTTTTATGGTGTCTTTTTTAAATTCTGAAAACACAGAATCCAATAATGTATAATCTCTTGGCTTAGAAGTTGTAATCGTCTTTATTCTAGAACTAAAGTCTGACTCTAAATTATCCTGTGCCTGAAAAGCAAAGCATACCGTAAAACAAAACATCAAAACCACTAACAATTTAATTTTGACAATGTAAATGAGTATGTTTTGAAGATGATTCATCTTATAATTTCTCTAAAAAATCTGATTTTCGCTGTCTAGCGACAGGAATTTTATGATTGGATTGCATCACCACATAACCTTCACTTTTAATAAACTCTTTAATCTTATTAAGATTGATGATGTACGAATTATGTATTCTAAAAAAACAGTACTCTGGCAAAATAGCATCAACCTCTTTTAGTTTTTTTGTAATGACTAATTTCTGAGCTGCCTCTAAAAAAATGGTGCTGTAGTTTCCGTCAGATTCTACATAAAGAATATCATCAATGTTTAAAAAAATAAGCTTCCCATCGGTATTAATTGTAATTCGCTTTTTATCAAGCTTACCATTAAAATTAGTGAGAACCTCTTCTATTTTTGAAACATTTAAAGCTCTGTAATTGTGCTTTTTTATTTTTTCAATCGTTGCCTCAAGATCGTCAGAATCTATAGGCTTTAATAAATAATCAATAGCTTCATGTTTTAATGCCTTTATAGCATATTCATCATAGGCCGTTGTAATGACTACTGCAAACTCTTTGTTAGATAATTTTTCCAGAAACTGAAAACCATCCATCGTTGGCATTTGTATGTCTAAAAACAAACAATCAAGAGTGTTAGCATTAAGATAAACGATAGCCTCTTCTGGATTTGAAAAAGTTTGAATGACTTCAATATCACTACTAAAATTAGAAAGCTCCCAGGATAAACTTTGGATAGCTTTTGGCTCATCGTCTACTATTACTGCTTTTATCATAATATCAAATATATAATAATAAGTAATAAAATTTCTGCAATATGTATGGTTAGCCTTCTTTTGTGTGTATTGTGTTAAAAATAGACTTTTAAAGGTTTGCTTAAAATTGACAATACCAACTATACACTTTTCATTACCAACTACACAAATTCAATTTGAGTATTAACTTAAAAGCTTCATATTTGACGACACCAATTAATGACCGACCATACATTTTGTATTAAAATAAAGAGTGATCGTGGGGATTCACTATTTTGATTAAATGCTATTAATCATAAAAAGTCAGGGTCAAACCTGACTTTTTTATTTTAAGGTCATCATATTACTATTAACTATTAATAATTTTAGTTAGTTTAATTAATTATTAGGGATTGAAGAGGGCTTGTTAAAGCTCTCTTTTTTTGTTTGTTTTTGAACATCATTTCACAATTTATTCGAAGCAGTAAACATCGCTTGCTACTGCTCATTTAATAGGATTATACTTACTTTTTTTAATTTATTTTTTTAATTTTAATTAATTGATATACAGTTATTTATGATTTTTTTTAACAAATGTTTAAATTTTTTATCAATTTATCAATTGTTAAAAACTTGTTGAAAAGGTTTCCGAAAAAACGGTAAAATATCTCATACATTTTTCAATCTTTGTTAGTCCCAAATCACACGAAATTTTTCAATGAATTTTTAAATCAAAAACACAATTAAAATGTCTCAAGTTGTAGAACCAATTTTGCAAGAAAACAAAGACCGATTCGTTATTTTTCCTATTCAACATCATGATCTATGGGAATGGTATAAAAAATCTGAAGCGAGTATGTGGACTGCAGAAGAAATCGATCTACATCAAGACTTAACCGATTGGACAAGTAAATTAACTGACGATGAGCGTTACTTTATAAAGCACGTACTAGCATTTTTTGCTGCTAGTGATGGTATCGTCAACGAAAATTTAGCTGAAAACTTTGTAAACGAAGTTCAATATAGCGAAGCCAAGTTTTTCTATGGTTTTCAAATTATGATGGAAAACATTCATAGTGAAACGTATTCTTTATTGATTGACACCTATGTTAAAGACGAAAAAGAAAAAGACAAATTATTTCATGCTATTGAAACCTTTCCTGCAATTAAGAAAAAAGCAGATTGGGCATTAAAATGGATAGAATCTCCAAGTTTCGCTGAGCGTTTAATTGCATTTGCTGCTGTTGAAGGTATTTTCTTTTCTGGTTCATTTTGCTCAATATTCTGGTTAAAAAAACGTGGTTTAATGCCAGGCTTAACGTTTTCTAATGAGTTGATTTCACGTGATGAAGGAATGCACTGCGATTTTGCCGTGCACCTACATGAGCATCACTTAATAAACAAAGTCCCAAAAGATCGTATTAAAGAAATTTTGGTTGATGCCTTAAACATAGAGAGAGAATTTATTACAGAATCACTTCCTGTAAGCCTAATTGGTATGAATTCTAAATTAATGTCACAATATCTAGAGTTTGTAACAGATGGTTTACTTCAGGATCTTGGCTGTGAAAAAGTTTATAATACAGCAAACCCTTTTGATTTCATGGATATGATTTCATTACAAGGAAAAACAAACTTCTTCGAAAAACGTGTGTCCGAATATCAAAAAGCTGGTGTTCTTAACAAAGAAGAAGAAGAAAATAAATACGATTTTGGCTCAGATAATTTCGATTTCTAGAACAAAAACAAAATTATTTTAACTGGCAACGTAGTTCTTTAGTTATACAACTAGCGAAAGTTTTTCAACCAGTTTTAATTTCAATATATAAAAATTAAAAAATAATTCAACTGTTAATCAGCCTCCTACTGATTAATAGTAACTAACTAATCCCTTTTTCTGAATGGTCGTTTCAGAAAAAACTAAAAATGTGTAAGGTATGTATGTATTAAAAAGAGACGGAAGAAAAGAACCAATAATGTTCGACAAAATTACGGCAAGAGTTCGTAAATTATGTTACGGACTTAACGAACTTGTTGATCCAATTAAAGTGGCAATGCGAGTTATTGATGGCTTATACGATGGTGTAACTACCAGTGAATTGGATAATTTAGCTGCAGAACAAGCAGCAACAATGACAACTGCTCATCCAGATTATGCACGTTTGGCTGCTCGTATCTCGGTATCTAACTTACACAAAAACACAAAAAAGACCTTTAGCGAGGTCATGACAGATTTATATACTTATGTAAATCCGAGAACAGGAAAAAAAGCACCTTTATTAAGTGACGAAGTTTATAAAGTCATTAAAGACAATAAAGAACAATTAGATTCTGCAATCATTTATAATCGTGATTTTGGTTATGATTATTTCGGGTTTAAAACACTTGAACGTTCTTACCTCTTAAAATTGAATGGTAAAATAGCTGAACGACCACAACATATGTTAATGAGAGTATCTATCGGTATTCATCTTAACGATTTAGAAGCAGCTATTGAAACCTACGAGTTGATGTCTAAAAAATACTTTACACACGCTACACCAACACTATTTAATTCAGGAACGCCAAAACCACAAATGTCATCTTGTTTCTTATTAACAATGAAAGACGACAGTATTGATGGTATTTATGATACATTAAAACAGACCGCTAAAATTTCACAATCTGCAGGAGGAATAGGCTTATCTATTCATAATATTCGTGCTACAGGAAGCTATATTGCTGGAACTAACGGAACAAGCAATGGTATCGTTCCAATGCTTAAAGTATTCAATGATACAGCACGTTATGTCGATCAAGGTGGTGGAAAGCGTAAAGGAAGCTTCGCCATGTATATCGAACCATGGCATGCAGACATTATGAGTTTCCTAGATTTGAAAAAAAATCATGGTGCTGAAGAATTACGTGCTCGTGATTTATTCTACGCGATGTGGATGCCAGATTTGTTTATGAAACGTGTTCAGGAAGATGCTCAGTGGACGCTAATGTGTCCTAATGAATGTCCTGGACTTTGTGATGTACACAGCGAAGAATTTGAAGCATTATACACTAAATATGAAGCGGAAGGTAAAGGTCGCAAAGCCATAAAAGCCAGAGAACTTTGGGAAAAAATATTGGAATCTCAAATTGAAACTGGAACACCTTACATGTTGTACAAAGATGCTGCAAACCGTAAGTCTAACCAGAAAAATTTAGGAACCATTCGCTCTTCAAACTTATGTACAGAAATTATGGAGTATACGTCTCCAGACGAAGTTGCTGTATGTAATTTAGCATCAATTGCTTTACCAATGTTCGTGAAGAATGGTGAATTTGATCACAAAGAGTTATTCAGAATCACGAAACGTGTGACAAAAAACTTAAACAGAGTAATCGATAGAAATTACTATCCTGTAAAAGAAGCTGAAAACTCTAATTTCCGTCACAGACCAGTTGGGTTAGGTGTTCAAGGATTAGCAGACACATTTATTAAATTAAGAATGCCTTTTACAAGTGATGAAGCTAAAAAGTTAAATCACGATATATTTGAAACGCTTTATTTTGCTGCAGTAACAGCAAGTATGGAAGAAGCAAAAGCAGATGGTCCTTACGAAAGCTATGAAGGGTCTCCTATTAGTAAAGGAGAATTCCAATACAATCTTTGGGGAATTAAAGATGAAGAGTTGAGCGGACTTTGGGATTGGACAAAATTACGTAAACAAGTCCTTAAAAATGGTGTACGCAACTCCTTATTGGTGGCACCAATGCCAACAGCGTCTACATCTCAAATTCTAGGAAACAACGAGTGTTTTGAGCCATATACTTCTAACATTTATACGCGTCGTGTATTATCTGGTGAGTTTATTGTTGTTAATAAACATTTACTGGAAGACTTAGTAGAATTAGGACTTTGGAATGAAGACTTAAAGAACGAAATTATGAGAGCTAATGGATCTATACAAAATGTAGATTGCATTCCTCAAAATATTAAAGAATTATACAAAACAGTATGGGAAATGTCTATGAAAGATATTATAGATATGTCTCGTCAACGTGGTTACTTTATTGACCAATCGCAATCACTTAACTTATTCTTGGAAGGTGCAACCATGGCTAAATTAACATCTATGCATTTTTATGCATGGAAAAGTGGCTTAAAAACAGGAATGTACTACTTACGTACCAAGAGTGCTGTAGATGCTAAAAAGGTAACAATTACAAGACAGGCAAAAGCAGAATCAGTTGCTGAAACACAAGAAGTTGCAGTAGATAACGTAGTACAAAAACAACAAAAAGCTGCTGAAACAGCTGCAAAGTTCGCAAAGCAAACAACCGAAAAGTTAGAAACAGAACCAATGACAGCCGAAGAAATGAAAGCACTCATTGCACAAGCTAAAGAAGCTGAAGGTGACGATTGCCTAATGTGTGGTTCGTAATTTTTAAATTTAAGTGTAAAAAAAGCCAACTCAAAAGAGTTGGCTTTTTTGTTTTATTTCTAATGAACACTTCTATTTGAATTTGAATTAAATTTATACTACTTTAAACCTCTATTGACAACACATGAGTTACGGTTTTTATGACATTTTACAGCTTATTGGAGCTTTAGGCTTATTCCTTTTTGGAATGAAAGTGATGAGTGATGCCTTATTAAAACTCGCAGGAAATAAGCTTCGGTCGTTTTTAGCCACAATGACATCTAATAGAGTTTTTGGAGTAATTACAGGCTTCTTTATCACATCTGTCATTCAATCTTCTTCTGCAACGACGTTGATGGTTGTAAGCTTTTCAAATGCAGGATTATTAACACTTATAGAATCTATTAGTGTCATTATGGGAGCCAATATCGGAACCACCATAACAGCTTGGTTAATTACCATATTAGGATTTAAAGTAAGTATGAGTGCTATGGCTTTACCTCTTGTGGGTTTCGGATTTTTATTCACCTTTTCAAAACGAAAAAACTTCGATAATTGGGGAAGTTTTATCATTGGATTTGCTTTACTTTTTATTGGTCTTCAGTTTCTAAAAGAAGCCATGCCAGACATTAAAAACAATCCTGAAATACTGGCGTTTTTAAGTCAGTATACCAATCTTGGTTTTGTTTCTATCTTGCTTTTTTTACTCATAGGTACTGCTTTAACTGTTGTTATTCAATCATCAAGTGCAACGATGGCTTTAACTCTAATCATGACTGCTGAAGGCTGGATTCCTTTTGAATTGGCAGCTGCAATGGTTTTAGGCGAAAATATAGGAACAACCATCACTGCCAACTTAGCGGCTATAGTTGCAAGTTATAAAGCCAAACGAACAGCAAGAGCACATCTGGTATTTAATATTATTGGTGTGATTTGGGTTCTTATTTTATTTTATCCGTTTTTAAGATTTATTGGCTGGCTAGCTGAAACTTTGGGTTCTGAATCTCCTTATATTACAGCAGCTGCAATACCTATTTCAATCTCATTATTTCATACAGCGTTTAATATTATGAATACCTGTTTATTAATCTGGTTCGTAAATCCAATTGCTCGATTGGTTGAAAAGATCGTACCAGAAAAATTAGAAGCAGAGGTCAAAGTTGATGAACCTAAATTCTTAAAAAAAGCCGTATTAAAATATCCTGAAACTGCCATTTCAGCTTTGCTTAAAGAATCAAAATATTTGTTTAAGAAAACCATTTTTGAAATTGTTGCTCATGCTTTAAACATTCATAGAGGTGATATAAAATCGACTGAAAATCTTAAAAAAATAATCAAGAAATCAAACGTACTTTTTGAATTAGACATTCGTGAAGAATACATCACAAGAGTGAAAAGCATCTATGGTCAAATTATTAATTATGCAACTAAAACACAAAGCGAGCTTGATTTGACAGAAATTCAGAACCAGCAGATTAGCGAAATAAAATTAGCAAATAGAAAAATGGTTGAAATTATTAAAGATATAAATGAATTAAGTCGAAACATATCAATGTACTTGAATTCTGAAAACAAACACATTCAAAAAGAATATGATAAATTGAGAAAAAGAGTTGCCACAGTTTTACGAGTAATTCACCTCTTCAGAACTGAAAAAGACAATGAAACATATCACAACACACTTAAAAAAATGAAGCAAAATGCTCGTGAGCATAAACATGAAAGCAGCACTAAATTAGACAAACTCATTAGAGAAGATTTAATTACGGTTAACATGGCCTCTTCACTGGTTAATGACACCGATAATGTAAATGATATTATCAATAATTTAATTGATACTGCAGACTTACTTTATGGCAAAAAAGACAACTTACTTGATAATGGAACGTAGTGTTTCAGCCACCTAAACTAACGTTTTAAAATATCTGTAGCCAAATAAGCATTGTCTTTATTATAATACCAAGTTCTTACTTTAGGCATTTTAATTTGATTGATAGTTTCAGTTTCAGATAACACAATATATTCTCCACTATCTGGTTTCAAATTGCCTTCCTCATCTGTTTTAAAGAATTGATAGATCTCCATAGCAAACGTTTCAGGATTAAAATAAAAATACCAGACATCACTTCCAACAGAGACATCATAAGTGGCTTTTAAGACCAAATAGTCTTTTCCTTTAAAAGTTTTCTTTTCAACTTTTTCAGAAATGCGTGTGCCTTTATCGTTAAGTTTCATAGGTAAACCATACAAATAGGTGTAATAATCTTTGTACATATTGGCACGCTCACAACTTAGATTATTTGAAAATAACTCAGCCTTACTCAAACCTGTTTTACCATTTAAAGACATACTACAGACTCCTTTATCAATTGTATATTCAGTGACTACAGAATCTCGAGTTGCTTTCACTTTAAAATATTCAGCAGGAAGGTCAATTGTAATATGACTTGTTCTTTTAGTATGGTTGGGCATTTCCATAACGACATCAAATTCTCCTTTAAAAGTGTTCCACTGATGATTTGGGTCATGGTATTGAGTTGCCATTTTTAAAAGCGATGCACCACTAATGTTTTGAGCTGTTAAAAATTTGAAAGAAAAGATTAAGATGCATGCACATATAAAGGGTTTCATGATGAAATTAATTTTAGCGTTTACGAATTTAGACTATTTCATTTAAACTGAAGAACCTTATATTTGAAACCTAAGAAGTTAGCATATGTTTTTTTTAAGTAAGCCATTTAAATTCATAATATGGATTCTAAATTAAAAGAGGTTGCACACGTGTTTTTTAAACTAGGTTGTTTTGCGTTTGGAGGTCCAGCAGCGCATATTGCAATGATGGAAGATGAGATTATTGAAAAACGCAAATGGATGACAAGGGATTATTTTCTTGATTTAATAGGAACGACTAATCTAATTCCTGGTCCGAATTCTACAGAAATGACAATGCACTGCGGTTACGAACGTGCAGGAAAAACAGGCTTATTTGTAGCTGGCATCGCTTTTATTTTTCCGGCAACAGTTATAACAGCAATTTTAGCGTATTTGTATGTAAAATACGGACACTTACCTGAGGTAGAGCCATTCATTTACGGAATTAAACCTGCTGTACTGGCTATTATAGCTTCGGCCATTTTAAAACTTGGCAAAAAGGCAATAAAAAGTATAGAACTTATTATTCTCGGTTTACTGGTATTAATATCAAGTTTTTTAGGTGTAAATGAAATTGTAGCTTTATTATCTGCTGGTGTTTTAGGAATGTTATATTTCTATATAAAAACTAAAGCAACATCTCATCTTAATACCATATCACCTTTTCTAATGTTTCTTGGAGCAAACTCAATAGCAGTTAAGATTTCTACCGGAAAACTCTTTTTAATCTTCTTAAAAGTTGGAGCTATACTCTATGGAAGTGGCTATGTTCTTTTTGCATATTTAGATGCAGAATTGGTAACTCGTGGTTGGTTAACTAGAGCTGAACTTATAGATGCTATTGCTATAGGTCAGTTTACTCCTGGCCCTGTATTATCTACCTCAACATTTATTGGATATCAACTCTCTGGGTTTACAGGAGCATTGGTAGCTACTACTGGAATTTTTCTACCTTCATTTTTATTTGTTTTAATACTTAATCCATTTATCCCAAGAATGCGTAATTCAATAACACTACGCTATTTTTTAGATTCGGTAAATGTTGCAGCTGTTGCTGTCATGTTAGCTGTATTGATTACAATGTCTAAGGAAACACTTATCGAATGGCAAAGCATTACAATTGCTTTAACAGCTACTTTACTAACCTTTAAAACAAAACTAAGCACCATTTGGACCATTGTTATTGGTGCAGTTTTAGGGTTTATTTTAGTCACTTTAACACCATAAAAAAACCATCACAAAATTATGATGGCTTAAAATCGAATTATAAATGATACGTTACTCTTCTTGATCTGAAGATTTTACATTTTCAACTATTTCATCAACAACTGCAATGGTTGCAGGTTTAACAGAACTATCATGAGAACTATGATATTCCTCTAAAAGACTCATGGTTGCATTCAATAAATCTTTAGTCTCTAACAATAAACTGAAATATAAGGTTGTGTTTTTAGGACTTGACTCTTCAGTTCTAGTACGTTCAACTTGTTTCTGAATTTTTTCTTTTACTAAACTGTACACCTGAGACTTTTCGTCTAAAATGGCTCCAATCTTTTCAAAAGATCTGGAATCGAAAGCCGCTTTAGTATCATTGAATAAAAGTTCCATTTTATCATCAACTTCTTTTAATTCTTTAATTTGAGAGAATTTTAATTTTTTGTGGTTATTGTTGATATGCTTATGACTTACCTTCGAAATGTACTCTAAAGACTGAGCCATATCCTGTAGATATCCCAAAACATTAATATAAAAATTACTGGCACCTATACTCGACTCATCTAAGTTTTTAATAAAATAAAAGATGTTATCACGTAAATCATCAATTTCATTAGATAATTTCACAACCTGTTTTTTGTTCTTTTTAAGAAGTGTTAAATCTTGTTTAGCAAGCCCTTTAATAGCATTTGTGTAAATTCTATTTCCACGTTTTACCACATTAGCAATATTTCCTGCACTTTCATGAATAACACCTTGTACTGAACTACTTTCTGCTTTTGTCAAACTGTCTTCGGCCTTTACTTCTTTAGATTTTTTATTGTGCGCTATCGAACTTCTGATCAATAACCCAAAAGCTGTTACCAGTAAAATTGGAAACATTACTTTTAAATTTAAGTTCAATAAATACGCTACAAATGCAGCTGCAGTAAACGCACTAAATGCTGTAAAGAACCAACCTCCAATGACATTGATTACACCTGCAACTCTGTAAACAGCACTTTCTGCTCCCCAAGCTCTATCGGCTAAAGAGGTACCCATTGCCACCATAAAAGTTACATAGGTTGTTGATAATGGTAATTTATACGATGTTGCAATTGATATTAAAACAGCAGCCACCATAAGGTTAACAGCAGCTCTTACCAAATCGAAAGCTGGTAGGTCGAATTTTTTATCTTTTGATAATTTTACCACTGGAGCTTCAAATTGTTTATCAATTTTTACCTGCCATGATTCTGGCAAGACATATGTTGACATTTGCGACATTAACATAGCAGTTCTTACAAACCCTCGAGACAAGAAATTTGGCTGAAATCGTTCCTGTGTTTCTCCTTGGCTGGATAAATCTAATGATGTTTTTATAACACTTTTTGCTTTCGTAGAAAACCATAAAGTTAATACCATAATCATACCTGCGGCAAATAATAACCAATTGTTTGTCGGTACTTTTTCGGCTAAAACATTCATAGGGAATTCAGTTGCAGCCATACCTGAAGCAGTCCATTCTACAAATGCATTGTAAGCTGCGACAGGCACACCGATAAAGTTTACCAAGTCATTACCTGCAAATGCTAAAGCAAGCGCAAAAGTACCTACAATGATAATAAGTTTATAAATATTGGTCTTTATAAAAGCGATTAAAACATAGGATAACAATGACCAAATTATTGAGCTTACTACAACTATCGATAATACTTTTTCTTCAAGAAAATCTTTCATTGAAGCACCTCCAAGAATGCTAAAGGATTCATTTGCGTAAGAAGTTCCTTTTAAACCTTTCATGAAAATGAAATAGGTAATTGAGGTTAATGCAAATCCTCCAAACAAAGCACCAACCCAATGTGCTTTCTTTTCAAAATTATACGATAAAAGCAACCTTGACACCCATTGAACTATGGCACCAATAGAGAATGCGACGACGACGGAAAGCAGGATTCCAAATATAATTTGTGAAGCTTTAGACGTATTAATATAGTTGATTACATCATCAAAATTTCCACCATCATGACCTATTTTTATGAGAGCCATTGCAACTGCTGCTCCCAATAATTCAAATACAATAGATACTGTTGTCGATGTAGGCATCCCAACAGAATTAAAAAAATCAAGTAAAAGTATATCTGTAATCATTACTGCCATGAAAATAATCATGATTTCATTAAACATGAATTCACCAGGATTAAAAATACCCTTACGTGCAACTTCCATCATACCACTTGAAAACACAGCTCCAACTGCAACTCCAAGACTAGCAACAATCATAATTGTTTTAAATGTAATAGCTTTAGATCCGATGGCAGAATTTAAAAAGTTCACCGCATCATTACTAACACCAACAACCAAATCAGCAATAGCTAATAAGGCTAAGGCAATGATCATATATAAATAAATGTTATCCATAATTTTAATTAAAATAAGTTTGCAAATATCTTTAGTCTATTTAAGTATAACGTTACCTAATTGTTATTTTTTCAGATTCAAAAGTGAATATCAAAACCAAGTCTGAAGGTAATATTATTTTCATTTCCATCCAGAGTTGTATAACTAACATCTGACTGTACTTTTAATTTATGACCTACAACAAATTTATTAACTCCAAGTGTATATTGTTCTCTTGGAAGTGCACCTGTAATGCTCTCGAAATTTACTGCTGTGTAACGTGCAGCTATTTCATAATTGCTAGTAAATAAGTATCCAGCCTGCAAGTTTATAGCGTTACCGGTTAAAACAACATCACCTGTTGGCGTAATCTCATCTATTTCTGTAGCTATTTCATCTTCTGCTGTTCGCTTTGCATACTCACCCATAAATGAAAACCCTCTATATTTAAACATGGCATCTGCAAAAATTGTAGTTTGATCAGTTTCATATATTGAACCATCTGTTCTTATCATATAATCACCTGAAAATCCTCGCTCTCTTACGGCATCCTGATTATAGTTATAGGTGAACCCAACCATTAATTTTGGACTTTCTTCACGCTTTAAATCAGATTGACTGTAATCACCTTTAGATTTAAATATTCCAAAAGGCAAAAATTCTAAACGTCCTGTATACTGTAATCCTCCTTCATTTCCTTCAGAAACATTTCGACCTTCTCCTTGCGAAACAGCTATTTTTTCTCGTATCAAAAAATTAGTACCTAGTTTTGTTTTATGACGTAATTGAATCCCTAAGTCACGATCAATATTAAATCGGCTATTTAACAAAGAGCGGTCAATTAATTGCAAGTTTGCAGAAGACACTACACGTTCCACATTTCCGGGCAGTTTAGTTTGTCCAGCCCAAAGTTCCCAATTACCAGCAAAATTCCACATGACAACTGCATCAAGTATGTATCTAGGAGTATTTCTATTAAACTCATTGGCACCAGAAAGATCTCTATTAGATAATCCTAACTCTATTTTATATCTAAGCTTAGTGCTGTAAGCAAAACCATCAAATTTTAATCGTGCACGTCTTACAATAAAATTATGCTCAGGACTTGCATACTGGTCACCATCATGATCCCATGAAGAAATAGAACGAACTTGAAAACGAGGTGCAAATTTTATGCTAAAAGAGCTGTCTTTAGCCACAAAGTTTATCATACCCTTTCCAAATGATGTATCACTAATCTCCTGTGCTTTAGAAAGAAAAACAGTGCACAGTATAAGCGCAGTAATTAATTTAGATTTCATTTGAGGTATTAGTTTTTGTCACTGCAAAGAACTAAAACTAGTGTTAACTTAATGTTAACTAACCATTAAGATTACAAATAAAAAAAGGCTGCTTTGGCCAAAAGCAGCCATTTTAGAATTCATGATAATATAGTCGACAAAAACTAATAGATTATATGAAAAACTAATAATGTATTTTAAAATACATAGCAAATATCATTCTTAAACGTAATTTAAATATCATCTAAATATTAAGTAATTATTAAAAATCACATACAATTTAATATCACAAAAAACTGATTATCAACACTTAGGGGTTTTAATGTTAATTTAATGTTACCTAATTATTGCTTTAATGTTAATAAATGCCTATCTTTGATTTATAACAAATAAACCCATAACAATGAAGAAGCAATTTATTTTATTTTTTGCATTATTGATTTCGGTGGTTGCTTTTGCACAACAAGAGCGAGATTTAAAGCTTAATAAAAAGACCAATTTAATTGAAGTTATTTACTATCATGACAATGGAGTAGTGAGCCAAACAGGTTTCTATACTGCAGATGGAGAACTTCATGGTGAGTGGTTAAGTTTTAATACTGAAGGCAAAAAATTAATTTCGGCGAATTATGATAATGGGAAAAAAGTCGGCAAGTGGTTTTATTGGAATGACACCACTTTAACAGAAGTAGATTATACAAAAAACGCTATCACAAGTGTTACTGAATGGGACAACAAAACGTCTGTTGCCATTCGAAACTAAGAATTACATTAAAATTAAAAAAGGCATCCAATTGGATGCCTTTTTTTATGATATCATAAATTACTTATTGAATGGTCCAGCCAGATCCCCAAGTTGCATAATCTGTAGCAACACCATTACCGATTCCAGAAATAAAATCTGTTTCGGAAAACGTCTCTCCAGTATCATTTTTTAAGTTTAAAATAACATCGACAAAAGTTACATCTGTAACAGTTAAATCTCCGTTTAAAACTCCTGCTCCTGTTGGGTTTGAGCTTGTTGATCCTGCATCTCCATCTAAATCAAACCCTTCTTCAAATCCTTCAATATAAACGTTCGTAAAGATACCCTGTGTTCCTGCTCTTAAACGAATCGCTTCGTTGCCAGTACTTGATCCATTTCCATAGATAGCCAGATTGTTAACCGTTGGTTTTGAAAAGAAAATTGGACTTGAGTTATTTCCGATGTCTGTATTATAACCATCAGCCTCAATACCTTTATCGTGTTCTGAACCATGTTTTACATAAGCATTAGTAATTGTTCCACTAAAACCTTCAGTCCAGTCAATAGAATCATCCTGAGCATTTACAACAGATATAAAACTAGCATTTACAGTTCCTCCGAAGAATTCAATTCCATCGTCTTTACCTTCATAAGCCTGAATGTACTCTACAATTGTTCCGTTTCCAACTCCGTAAAAAGAGAATCCGTTGTTTTCAGACTGTCCATCTGCTGCACCACCAGAATAATCTACTCGTACATATCTTAAAATTCCTGAATCATCCGAAACATTTGTTCCTCCGTAAGGCAAACTTGCAATTTCTGAAGTAGATGTGGCTGTTCCTGATACCGAGTTGATAGGCGCTTTTCCTAATAAAATTAATCCTCCCCAATCTCCAGCGGCTGGAGAAGATGCATCTGACGTTAAGATAATCGGACTGTCGGCAGTACCATTAGCAATTATTCTGGCACCTTGAGAAATGGCTATGTATACATTTGCTCCTGCAGCTAATGCTTCGATAGTCATACCAGCTGGAATTGTTAATGTTGTCCCAGAAGCCATAATTAATGGTCCATTTACAACATAACTATTATTAGCATCTAATTCTAAATCAGTGGTATAAGTTCCTGATAAGAAAATCGATTGTGGACCATTGTTATTTCCACCACTATTATTATTTGTGACACTATTATCATTAATAATAATATCTGCAGTATCGTCTGATGTACAAGCTGTAACAAGCATTGTGATAATTGCTAATCCTAGTATTAAATTATTTTTCATTGTTTTTGTGTTTAATTAAAGTTCTGGTTTTCGTTTATTGTTCTGTTTAAAATTTGTATTTGAGTTGTAATGATAAATCAATACCTCTTTCATAATTGGTAACATCTTTGCCATTAGGAGAAGTTACCAAGACATCACCAACTGAAGTCCCTTCTCTGAAATACTGTACTGTTGGATTTAAAAGGTTTCTGGCTGCAAAATTGATTTCAAATTTTTCTGAAATTTTATTTTGAAGTACAAAGTCTAAATTTGGTAGTCCCTTTTCAATTACATTACCTAATTGTCCAGAACCTAATGCATCAATTCTATCAGAAAAATAAGAGAATATTAAGTTTGCAGCAGGCTTATAGTTTCCAAAGGTTGGTGAATAGTTAATATCAGCATTTACTATAAATGGTGAAGCCCCTTGTAATTCTTCACTATCATTTCTAAAACTTACGTCAAATAAAGATCCATCTATTGATTCATATAAATCTTGTTCAGTATGAATGTATGTTGCGTTTAAGCCAACAGATAATTTAGCAGTGTCATTATCTTCTGCTGAATTCATGATGATATTTTTTCTCACTTCTGCTTCAAAACCAATCACCTGAGCTTGATTGCCTGTTCTGAAAAAACGTTGTGTTCCTGTAGCATCAAATGCCACAACCTGGTTAATAGGATCGTTTATTTGTTTGTAGAATACTGCAGCAGATACTATTTCAGATTTACTCATGAACCACTCGTACTTTAGGTCTAAATTTAAAATTTCTGAGTACCCTAATACATCTGGATTACCACCAATTCGTTGCGATACACCTTCGTATACAAAAGGCGCAACTTCTTTAAACTCTGGAAGAGATATGGTTTGACTTGCAGAAAAACGTAAGTTTTGATCTTCTGTTAAACTGTACTTGATATTTAAGCTTGGTAAGTAAACAACATCTGAAAATGCTCTGCTTCCAACACCTTCATTTCCTTGATTAATAACATCGTAACTTATATCTTGAGTAAAAGACTCTACACGTACACCAGGAACAAACAACCATTTATCACCTGCTTTAATTTCTGCATTGACATATCCTGCATAAACCTCTAAAGTTCCTTGATAAGTATTTTCACTTAAACCAGGTCGATTAGTTGTTCCTAAAGTTTGATTGCCATCAGCTGAAGTTGGGATTGGTCTAAATACTTTTATCGTATATAGTCCATTTCCGTTCGGATTTACCTGTAGATTATCTAAAGTAAAAAAATTATTTAAAGCGTTGGGATCACTAACTTGAGTTTGAGAACCAATGATATCATAACCATAACGGTTGTTGTCGAAGCTACGCTCTTTAGTTCTTCCATTGTAACCAAAATTAAACTTAAGTGCCTCATTAGGAGTGTAAGCTAAATTTAAAGCACTATTGAGTTCTTCGTCATCTATATTCTGAAAGTAACGCTGGTTATCAAAATCTACATTACTATAAAATATCGGATTAGTTGAAGGGTCATTATCAAATACAGTATCATAGTTTTCTAAACTAATTCGTTTTCTGTCTGGTTCATGTGCATTAACCAGATTATAACCAACAGCCCAATCTAAATCTAATGTTTCAAAATTGTGTTTACCCATTAATTGGTTAACATATATTAGGTTTTGATTAAACTGCACATTCATTTGATAAAACCCTTTATCTGTATTTGAAATGGCATCTCTATTTCTACCCAAACCATCAATACCAAAATAACCTACTTTATCTGATGAACTGTTGATAAATAATGAGTTAAATCTGAATGAGTTGTTACTGTCAACCTTAAAATTCAAACCAAGCATTGCTGTGGTTTGAGTCGTGTATTCATATTCTTCTGAATCTTCGAATGATTTTTTCTCTACATTAGTATAGTCGGTTGTTACACCTCTTCTATATTCAAATCCATTATTAAATGAACCTGTACCATAAATACTTAATCGTTCTCCATTTTTAAAATTGAAAGACTTACCAAAAGATCCTCCAAAATTTATTGCTACAGGTGTATACCCTTCAACAGGATCGATTCCATGAGATAAAACAATTGCAAACGGATTATTATCATATCTGTTATAATAACCGAAATAGCTGGTCCCTTCACTTTTTACAAAATTCTTACCAGACGCATTTGTGTTTATAGAGGATCCCACTTCAAAGTCGAAAAAACCATTGCCTTTATAGTCTTTTGATGAGATGTCGACATTACCAGCAGAAAAATCACCATAGAATCTGGTTGAATATGCTTTACTAATGGAAACATTTTCAATAATATCTGATGCAAATAAATCTAAATCAATATTCTTTTTATTAATATCATTTGATGGTAATGATAATCCATTAAAAGTTGTGTTTTGATAACGGTCACCTAAACCACGCACATAAACATTACTCGATCCTTCTTGCTTAGAAACTCCAGAGATTTTAGCAACTGCACCAGCTGCATTACTCACTACTTTTCTCGATAATTCTTCAGCACCTATACTTTGCTTAATTTCTAAGGCTTTCTTTTGATCAAGCAATAAAGCAGCTTCACTTTCTTTTCGAGTTGTGGTTGTAATAACAACTTCATCTAAAGAAGCTGCACTTGCAGACATAGGAACGTTAACTTCTGTTACTTTACCAGCAATAACTTCTACAGTAATTTCTTTAGGCTCATAACCAACAAAGCTAAATACCAAAACGTAAGTTCCTGGAGATAAGTTTTCAAAACCATATAATCCATCAAAATCAGATGTTGTACCAGTTGTGGTTCCTTTAATTAAAACATTACCAAAAGCTAATGGCTCGTCGTTATATTCTTTATCTATCAATTTTCCAGCAATAGACCCAGTATTTTGAGCAAATCCTAGTGTTGTAAAAAACAGTATCGTTAGTAATACAAATATTCTCATTAGTTGTTTTAATTTGTTGCTGCAAAGAAACTGTCATTGTGTAAAGTCAAGGTTAATTTGAGGTTAAACCTAAATCATAAAAAAGTTACCTCAACGTTATGAGGTCTTCCTTTTTTTTGGCCAAAGGAAACAATAAATTAACATTGATATGTTATCTTGCATAAGCTTAAAAATTTACTATGAACTGGGAACAACTATTATCTCTTAAACGTTTTGGTGATACACATAAAAGATTACGTAAAGAACAAGATGAAACGCGATTAGGCTTTGAAGTTGATTATGACAGAATTATATTTTCTTCAGAATTTAGAAGCCTTCAAGACAAAACTCAAGTGATTCCATTATCTGAAACCGATTTTGTACATACGCGACTAACCCATAGTTTAGAAGTTAGTGTTGTAGGAAGGTCTCTTGGAAGAAAAGTTGGTCAAAAACTTCTTGAAAAACATCCACATTTAAAAGATGCATTAGGCTATCGAGCTAATGATTTCGGAACTATCGTTGCGGCTGCTTCCTTAGCGCATGATATTGGAAATCCGCCTTTTGGTCATAGTGGTGAAAAATCAATAGGTGAGTTTTTTAAAACAGGTGAAGGTAAGCGTTTTAAAGCTGAATTAACAGACAAGCAATATCAAGATCTTTGTGATTTTGAAGGTAATGCTAATGGGTTTAAAATTTTAACCGAAAGCAGACAAGGAAGGGAAGGTGGTTTACGACTTAGTTATGCAACACTTGGTGCTTTTATGAAATACCCTAAGGAATCGCTTCCTAAAAAACCAACAAAACATATCGCAGATAAAAAATATGGATTTTTCCAAAGTGAAACTGAAGCATTTTCAGATGTTGCTAAAGAACTTGGCCTTATTAAAAGAGGTGCAGAACATGACATTAGTTTTTGCAGACACCCTTTAGCGTTTTTAGTTGAAGCTGCAGATGATATTTGTTATACTATTATTGATTTTGAAGATGGTATAAATCTTGGTTTAATTCAAGAAGAATATGCTCTCGAGTATTTGATTAAACTGGTAAGAGACACTATTAACACTAAAAAATACAACCTATTATCTACGACACAAGATAGAGTAAGTTACTTAAGAGCATTAGCAATTAACACCTTAATTACTGAAGCTGTTGAATTATTCATGGCTAATGAAGAAGACATTCTCAACGGAACCTACTCAAAAGCTCTATTAGACCACAGTAAATATGAAGCTCAAATAAAAGACATCATCAAACTAAGTGTTGAAAACATTTACCAGTCTAAGGATGTTATAGATAAGGAAATTGCAGGATTCAAAGTCATTAATGAACTCTTAGAGATTTTCACAACAGCCGTATCCAACAATTTTTCAGGGAATTTATCAAGTTTTGACAAATTAATATTAAAAGTCTTCCCAAAAAACATGAACGTCAAGCAAGATAGTTTATACGAAAACTTATTATCAGTATGCTTTTATATTTCCAAATTATCTGATAGAAACGCTATTCTAACGTTTAATAAATTAAAAGGAAACCATTTGTAATGAAAAAGAAACCAGTTGTTATCTTTTTTATTTAATGCATTTCATCGAATAAATTTGCACTTTATCTGCATAATTACCTATATTGATATTCCCAAATCATAACACCTACTATTATGAGAAAAAATATCCAGTTTGTCGTTGTTATCTTTTTTGTGACTTTAGCGTTTTTAATTATGTTAAATGATATCACAAACAATAAAAATCCTGAGTATCGAAATTCTGCCGAAATATACCAGTCTGTTGAGCAATCAGATATAGATATAGCGACTACAGATTTAGAAGACCAAGAGTAGTATTTAAAATGTTGCATATGCTTGTTGCATCAATGTTTAAAGATGCCTGTAAATCTTCTTTACTCCCATGTTCCACAAAAACATCAGGAATTCCTAATACCTGTATTGTGGTTTTATAGTTGTATTTTGATGCAAACTCAATAACAGCACTTCCAAAACCTCCAGAAACCGTTCCATCTTCAACAGTAATTATATGTGTATATGTTTTTAAGATATGGTGTAATAAAAACGCGTCTAAAGGTTTTACAAATCTCATATCGTAATGAGCAATCGCATCATAATTACTAACATTTTCAAGTGCTTCAGTAATCACATCAGCAACAGTTCCTATACTTAGCACAGCTAGATGACTCCCTTCTTTTAATAATTCACCTTTACCCATTTCTATTTTACAAAAAGGTTGCTTCCAGTCTAAAACAGAACCTCTCCCTCTTGGATATCTAATGGCAATTGGTTGATCTAATCCTAATTGGGCAGTGTACATGATATTTCGCAACTCTAACTCATTTCTGGGAGCAAACAGGATTAAATTTGGTATACTGCGTAAGTATGCCAGATCAAAAACGCCATGATGCGTTGCACCATCTTCACCAACCAAACCAGCACGATCTAGACAAAAAATTACAGGAAGTTTTTGAAGTGCCACATCATGGATTACCTGATCATAGGCTCGTTGCAAAAAAGTAGAATAAACATTACAAAATGGAATTAATCCTTGTGTTGCCATTCCTGCAGCTAAAGTGACTGCATGTTGCTCAGCGATACCAACATCGAAAGCTCGCTCTGGAATTTGCTCCATCATAAACTTTAAAGAACTTCCTGTGGGCATGGCTGGAGTAATCCCAACAATATTCTTATTCTTTCTCGCCAACTCAACAAGGGTATATCCAAAAACATCTTGAAATTTTGGTGGTTGGCTTACAGCAGATTTCACATGGATGTCTCCAGTTTGTGCATCAAATTTTCCTGGTGCGTGATATTTGACCTGATCGGCTTCAGCTTGTTTTAAACCTTTTCCTTTAGTTGTAATAACATGTAAGAACTTTGGTCCTTTAATTGTTTTTAAACGTTCTAATTCTGAAATCAAAACTGGTAAATCATGTCCGTCAATTGGACCTGAATAATCAAAATTTAGTGCTTCAAAGATGTTATCTTGCTTTTCTTTTCCTTTTTTAACGTTGGTTAAATACTGTTTCAAAGCACCAACACTTGGATCAATTCCAATCGCATTATCATTTAAAATGACCAATATATTAGTATCGGTAACACCAGCGTGATTTAAACCTTCAAAAGCCATTCCGCTGGCAATAGATGCGTCTCCAATAACTGCGATATGATGTTTGTTTTCTCCTTTAAGTTTAGAAGCAATTGCCATTCCTAAAATAGCAGAAATAGACGTTGATGAATGGCCGACACCAAACGCATCATATCTGCTTTCCTCTCGTTTTGGAAATCCGCTAATACCACCAAACTGGCGATTGGTATGAAAAACCGCTTTTCGTCCTGTCAGAATTTTGTGACCATAAGCCTGATGACCAACATCCCAAACGAGCAAATCTTCAGGAGTATTAAACACGTAATGCAATGCTATTGTCAATTCTACAACACCAAGGCTAGCACCAAGATGTCCTTCTTTAGTGGCTACGATATTAATAATAAACTCACGTAGCTCTTTGGCGAGCTGAGGCAACTCGTTTTGATTTAATTGTCTTAAATCTGAAGGGAAATTGATATGATTTAATAATTTTTTCATTCCATTGCAAATGTACCATTTGAAATTGTATTTTTGATTAAGAACCTATTGTATAAATGAAAAACCCTTTTGACGATACGTACTTTATGAAAAAAGCTTTGCTTGAGGCTGAAGCGGCTTATGATAAAGGTGAAATTCCTGTTGGTGCTGTAATCGTTATTAATGATCGGATTATTGCCAGATCACATAATCTTACCGAATTATTAAACGACGTTACTGCACATGCTGAAATGCAAGCCATTACTGCTGCTGCTAATTTTTTAGGTGGAAAGTATTTAACCAATTGCACACTTTATGTCACATTAGAACCTTGCCAGATGTGTGCTGGAGCTTTGTACTGGAGTCAGATTTCTAAAATTGTATTTGGTGCTCGTGATGAACAACGCGGATTTAAAACTTTAGGGACGAGACTTCATCCTAAAACTGAAGTTGTTTCTGGTCTTCTAGCTGAAGAAGCCTCTTCACTTATGAAGCGCTTCTTTCTTGAAAAACGGAATTTGAATTGAGTTACAATTTGCGTTAGCGATGGAACGGCTTGTTTGAGCTCTTCGCAGAAAGCGAGTAGTGAGAGCGCGACCCTTGTGGTAACGCCCAAAAAAAACGCCTAACTTTCGTTAGACGTTGAAACTGTAATAAAGTATATTCTTAGAGAACTTGCACGTTAGCGGCAACCATCCCTTTTCTTCCTTCTTCTTCGTTGTACTCTACACTATCGCCTTCACGCAACTCAACACCATTAAGGTTTGATACGTGTACGAAAATGTCTTTTCCTGTTTCGTCGTTGGTAATGAATCCAAATCCTTTTGAATCATTGAAAAATTTAACTGTTCCAGTCATGGTAATAAAATATAAAATTAATTTAAGTTACAAATGTACGGTATAAAATGATGTCATGTGTTAATTTATTGTATTTTTTTAAATTACTGAAAGTTAACATATTAAAAAATCAATGTATTATGTTTAATAATTCTAGTCTTAGTACTTGACCAGTCAAATTAAGTGATGTTAGATTAATCATTAGATACGAACGACCTGTAAATATTGAGGTTTTCGAAATCATAGAGGTCCCTAAACTGCATAATAACTTGTGTTGAATTATCTTTATCTCAGCACTACAAAGAAATCTTTTAAGCCACTAAGTATACTTTGAACTGCATAGGCAGCCAATATCAAGCCCATGACCTTACTAATGACTGTAATTCCATATTCACCAATTCTTTTTTGAACCATACTTGCGCCTAATAAAACTAACATGGTTATCATGATTACAACAAAAACTAATCCTGTAGTAATTGCCTGCTGTTGGATAGAGTACACATTATTATCTGTTAATAAAACAACTGCCATTATTGCTCCTGGTGAAGCAATAGATGGAATTGCAACAGGAAATATAGTGACGTGTTTATAATCATTTATTAAATGCTTTTCAGACTCTGGTTTGCCTTCACCAAAAATCATGGTCAATGCGAACAAAAATAATATAACACCTCCTGATATCTGAAATGCATCAAGGGTAACATCCATCCCATCAAGAATAAACTGACCGACGACTATAAAAAATAAAAGAATAAGAAAAGCAATAAAAGAGGCTCTGATTGCTACCTTTCGTTTATGTTTTAAATCTAATTGTTTTGTAGCTTCTAAAAAAACAGGAACTGAACCAAGTGGGTCAATTACTGCAATTAAAAAGAAAATTTTAGTGATAATTTCTGCCACCATTGATATCAATTTTTGATGTTTTAAAAGTCTTTCTCTTTTTGACTTTCTCGCATTTTGTCCAGGTTTTCTTTACTCAACATGTAATCTTTAACATTTTTATCTTTCCATCGATGGTAAGAAAACAGCGGGAAAACAATAACTACAAGTCCTAAAACACCAAAACCTATGAGCTTTTGAGAATATTCTACCTCTAATAAAAAACCACAAACAATGCTTCCAAAAGAGGCTAAAAATGCGATAAGAATTATATATTTCATAATAGGATTGTGTTTAACAAAAACTTTTAATCTGTCACAATAAGCTGATTCATTTATTTATAAAACCATTAATTCTAAGTTCTCGACTGTGCCAGAACTGACAACTCAGCTCATTTTATGGTTATTATTTCATCTAAGATGTAAAATTAATCAATTCTCTTCGGTAAGCGGTTAATAGTTTTGATTTAGAAACAAATCCGTAGTAAATTCCCTCTTTAATCACAGGTAGATTCCAGGCTCCTGTATCCTGAAACTTTTTCATTACGATTTTCATGGAATCTGTT
The DNA here is from genome assembly GCF_050617655.1 of Psychroserpens mesophilus. Lineage (GTDB taxonomy): Bacteria > Bacteroidota > Bacteroidia > Flavobacteriales > Flavobacteriaceae > Psychroserpens > Psychroserpens mesophilus_A. Next base: position 145,982 of record NZ_JBODQC010000001.1, read on the forward strand.
TCATAATAGATATGCTCTGGTGGATTATGCATAAAGGTCTCAACGGTTGTTGACTCATAAAGTGTCTGGTCAAACATGACATCTCTAATATTATCTAATAAAATAATGCCCACCATTTGCTGGTATTTATTAACAACCGGAAATAAATTTCGGCTCGACTTGGCCACACCTTGATGGAGCATCTCACCTAAAGACATTTCGGGATAAAGCACTGTAAAATCTTGTTCTATAACGCTGTCTAATTGCATTAATGTTAAGACTGATTGATCTTTATCATGTGTCAATAATGCTCCTTTTTCGGCAAGTTCCTTAGTATAAATTGTATGATCTATGGCATTTTTAGTAATAATGAAAGACATAGATACCGTAATCATCAGTGGAACAAACAACTGATAGCCTCCTGTAATTTCTGCAATTAAAAAAATAGCTGTTAATGGTGCGTGTAAAACTCCAGCAATCAAACCTGCCATACCAATGAGCGTAAAATTAGATTCAGACACTTGAAATCCTAGTCCGATATTATTAATAATTTTTGCAACTACGTTTCCCAAGGCACTTCCCATAACCATGGTTGGAATGATAATTCCTCCTGCTCCTCCTGCTGCAAAAGTAGTGGTCATGGCAACTGCTTTAAAAATTGTGATTCCGATTAACAAAGCAATAACCACCCAAATATTATCTAAATGATTATCGAAAGGTGTTTTTCCCAAAGCATGCAAGTGATTACCATCCAGTAAATCGTTTATAAATCCAAAGCCTTCTCCATAGAGAGGCGGAATAAAATACAACATGACACCAATGGCCAAACCTCCAACTATGAGTTTTTGTCCGCTGGTTTTGAAACGTTCGAAAAATTTATAGACCGCAAAATATATTTTTGAGAAATAGATGGAGGCTATCCCAGTTCCTATGCCTAAAATCAAAAAAAACAAGGTGTCTCTTAAAGCAAAAGGTGTTGATACATTAAAGTTTAAAAGCACACTATTTCCAACAAAAAAATAAGAGGTTAGCACTGAAGATACTGATGCAATCAATAATGGTAATAATGAAGCGAATGTTAAATCTAAACTAAAAACTTCTATAGCAAAAATAATCGCTGCAATTGGCGACTGAAAAATAGATGCAATGGCTCCAGCCGCAGCACATCCAATCAATAAGGTTCTAGTCTTTCTGTCAACATGAAACAACTGACTAATATTGGAACTTACAGCAGATGCTGAAGCGATTGCAGGACCAAGTAATCCAACTGAGCCTCCGAAACCAGCTGTTATTGGCGCTGTAATTAATGGTAAATAAATTTTACTTGGCTTGAGTAAACCATTCTTTTTAGACAATGAAAATAGTATACTGGGTATAGCGTGTTCTACTTTTTGTTTGGATACATATTTGACGAACAAATACACCAGCCAAAGTCCGATGACAGGCAGAATAAAATAAATACTATTTCTAGAGACTATCGCGAGGTGATCTAACACCCACTGAATACTATAGGTGATATTTTTAATAGTTACAGAAACCAATCCAGACAATAAACCAATAAGCATCGCTAATAAAAACACAAAATTCTTCTGCGAGATGTATTTGTATCTCAATAATAATACATGTTTTATAATGCTTTGAATTGACATTATTGTAATTCTAATTTTAGTGCTTCTAAATCTTCTGGGTAAATTTGACGTAGTGTTTCAACATAAGGTCTATGGTTATAATAACCTATATCGTAATCGTTAATAGCCTCTTCAATTAAAGCCTTGGCATCTTCAGTTTTATATTGGTTTTTAAAAATTTGGGCTTTGTAATATTTCGCATCAGCACTCCGATTTCTTGAATATTGTAGTTGCTTATCAAAATTTAAAAGTGCTTGTTCATATTTCTCTGTTTCGTAGTAAGCAATTCCTCTGTATAAAAATGCAGTAACCTCAACCCAATCTTCACCTGACTCTTCAATTTCAGTATTGATGTATTTATCAAAATAGGCGATTGAGTTTTTATAATCCTTTAATCCTAAATAACAAATCCCTCTCCAGTAATCGACACTATGACCTTGAGGTGCATCAATAAATTTTGGTGTTAGTGTATCACTAGCATCAAAATCTGCAATGGCGTTTTCATAATCTCTGTAAAACCAAAGATACAAATAGCCTCTCCACGGAATACGTTCTACAGAATCTAAAAGAACCGCTTTATTATATTGTGGTTTCCACTTATGAGGTAAGCCACGTTTTAAATAAGCTACGGAAAGCTCATAAACTGCTTGCTGGTATGTGGAATCAATTTCTGTTGCTCGCTTGATACCATTAATACTCATCATCGATCCTTGCGGATAATGAATGGCTCTTTTATATACAGCTTCAGCACGTTCTCGTTTCGAATCACAAGACTGCACTGAAAACACTAAAACGATACTAAGGAATAATTTCAGTAATCTCTCCATGTTCTATTCGGTATGATACGTACATATATGAATCTCTGGCTTCTTCGTATAAAAAAATTGGTTTCCACCCTTTGGCTTCTGAAGTAAGTTTAAACAATTGATTTTTTAAATCTTCACTGAAGGTATGAGGCTCTAAATCTAGATTGTTTTCGTGAATCACAAATCGACCAGCTTCCCCTTCACAATTAATGATAAACCTTATGTTTAGATATCCAGAATCTGAATAGTTATCATTCACATAAGCTAGATTTATATAATTTCTAAAACCATTCTTCCCATTCGGATAAGGCAACTCTGGTGTGTTATAATATTGTGCAATGTAGTTTTCATTACAAACATGAAATCCTTCATTTAGCAATGCCGTTTCAGGATCAATATAATGAGATGCATGTTCAAAAGGTTCATTTTCGGGTATCAAACTCGCACTAAACATATAATAACCATAACCTACAAAGCAAGCTATAGCTATTACAATAACGCCAAGAATAATTCCTAATATTTTAAAACCCTTTTTTATTCCCATTGATTAAATCTACTAAAAAATCCTGCATGAAGCAGGATTTTCTATTTATGATTTTAAGTTAAGCTTTAAACTTAATTCTTTTAGTTGCTCATCATCAATTGGAGCAGGTGCGTCAATCATGACATCTCGACCATTATTGTTTTTTGGAAACGCTATAAAATCTCGAATGGTTTCTTGTCCGCCAAGAATGGCGACCAATCTATCCAACCCAAAAGCGAGTCCACCATGAGGAGGTGCTCCATACTGGAAAGCGTCCATAAGGAACCCAAATTGTGCTTTAGCTTCTTCAGGTGTAAACCCTAAATAATCGAACATTAAGGCTTGTGTTTCTTTATCGTGAATACGAATAGAACCGCCTCCAATTTCATTTCCATTAAGAACTAAATCATAAGCATTCGCTTTTACGTCGCCAGGATTTGTTTTCAATAATTCTAGCTGTCCAGGTTTAGGTGAGGTAAACGGATGATGCATTGCGTGATAGCGCTCTGTATCTTCATCCCACTCTAATAAAGGGAAATCCATTACCCAAAGCGGAGCAAATGATTTCGGGTCTCTCAATCCTAAACGCTCAGCTAATTCCATACGTAAAGCACTTAATTGCGCTCTAACTTTATGCGTATGACCTGAAAGTATACAGATTAAATCACCAGGTTGTGCTCCAGTTTTTTCAGCCCATTTTGCCAAATCATCCTGATCGTAAAATTTATCAACGGAAGACTTAAAGGTTCCATCCTCATTATATCTACAATACACCATTCCTAGGGCTCCAACTTGCGGACGCTTTACCCAATCGATTAATTTATCTATTTCTTTTCTTGTATAATTATTTCCGCCAGGAACTGCGATACCAACAACTAATTCAGCCGAGTTAAACACACCAAAATCTTTGTGTTGAGCCACATCATTTAATTCTCCAAACTCCATTCCGAAGCGAATGTCTGGCTTATCATTGCCGTAAAGACGCATCGCATCATCATAAAGCATTCTTGGAAATTTCTCTACCTCAACACCATTGACTTCTTTTAATAAGTGACGTGTTAAACCTTCGAAAGCATTTAAAATGTCTTCTTGCTCAATAAATGCCATTTCACAGTCTATCTGTGTGAATTCTGGTTGTCTGTCTGCACGTAAATCTTCATCTCTAAAACATTTTACGATTTGAAAATACTTATCCATGCCACCAACCATTAAGAGTTGTTTGAAGGTTTGAGGCGATTGTGGAAGTGCATAAAACTGACCTTCATTCATACGAGAAGGTACAACAAAATCACGGGCTCCTTCAGGTGTTGATTTGATTAAATAAGGTGTTTCCACTTCAATAAACCCTTCTTTTGATAAGTAATTTCTAACTTCTTGGGTCACTTTATGTCTAAAGATCAAGCTGTTTTTTACAGGATTACGACGAATATCTAAATAGCGATATTTCATACGCAGTTCTTCGCCTCCATCAGTATCATCTTCAATTGTGAAAGGAGGTAATTGTGCTTTATTTAAAATTGTTAATTCAGACACTAAAATCTCAATATCACCAGTTGGCATATTAGGGTTTTTGGAGGCACGCTCAATAACAGTTCCTTTGACCTGAATCACAAACTCGCGACCTAAATCTTGAGCTTGCTGCATCATGTCTTTAGACGTACGCTCTTCATCAAACACTAATTGTGTTATGCCGTAACGGTCACGTAAATCTACCCAAACAATAAATCCTTTATCACGTGATTTTTGAACCCAACCTGCAAGAGTAACTTCTGTATTGATATGTGATGCTCTTAATTCACCACAATTATGACTTCTGTACATATCGTATTTTTAATTTACACCTTGGCGATTGCTTCGATGTATGAGGATGCAAATTTAATGAAGTTAAATGATTTTTGAATAAAAAAGCCTCAACAATTGTCGAGGCTTTTTCCGCTATTAATCAAACCTTTTTCATTCCTTAAAAGGTTCTTCCACATTTGTATATCATCAAATGTGTGCTGTTAGAATTGAGTTTCAATTCTTTTATCTATACTAACTTACTTGTTCTGCTGCTACTTCAGAAGCCCTTAAAGGTTCAGATGTAAATTTTATACGTAACCACATTTTAAGTTTTATACTTAAGAAGAATAAAATTGGTACTACAATCAGTGTTAAGAAAGTTGCAATTAATAATCCGTAAATAACAGTCCATGCTAATGGTCCCCAAAACACGACATTATCTCCTCCCATATAAATATTAGGATTAAAATCGGCAAATAGTGTAAAGAAGTTGATATTTAAACCAATAGCTAACGGAATTAACCCCAAAATGGTCGTAATTGCGGTAAGTATTACTGGTCTTAAACGCGCTTTTCCTGCTTTAACAATACTTTCAAAAAGATCTTCGTTTTTTAAATAGTCTGTTTCTTCAAGGTCTAATTCGTTTTTCTTTCTATCCATTAAAAGTTGTGCATAATCTAAAAGCACCACACCATTATTAACAACAATTCCCGCAAGTGAAATAATACCAACCATGGTCATCATAATTACGAAAGCACTTCCAGAAAGTACGATTCCGCCAAACACACCAATAAAACTTAAAAATATGGCAAGCATGATAATTGTAGGCTTAGAAACTGAGTTAAACTGAAAAATAAGAATGAAGAAAATTAATCCCAATCCTGTAAAAAATGCTCCCATTAGAAAAGTCATTTGTTTGTTTTGTTCTTCAATCTGACCTGTGTAATCTATTTTTATATCTTCAGGTAAACCTTCAAAGCTTTTCATTTCATTTTGAATCTGTGTTACAATGGCTCCTGCATCAGTAAAACCTGGTGCTAAAGCTGAATACACAGTAACAACACGCTTTGTGTCTTTATGTTTTATAGCACTAAATCCTGAATTATTATTATGCATGGTAACCGCAGACAAAGGGATTTCCTTAATCTGTCCTGTATTATCTCTAAATGTAATATTTTGATTGAACAATGCACTGGTATTGTATCTATTAGCTTCGTTAAAACGCACATAGATATCAAAGTCGTCACCATCTTCCTTATATATTCCAGCTTTAGCACCAAAAATTGAGTTTCGTAATTGATTCCCTATTTGACTGGCACTAATGCCTAATTCACCAGCTTTTTCTCGGTCAATTTGAACTAGCATTGTTGGCTTATCTTTATTAACATCTATTTTAAGTTCGTCAATACCAGCTATGTTTTTAGAGTTAATAAACTCACGCATTCGCTCTGCAGTTGCAATGAGTTCGTTATAATCACTACCTTCAATTTCAATATTAATTGGAGATCCAGCAGGTGGACCGTCTGCATTTTTTTCAACAGAAATCAAAACTCCTGGATAAATACCCACTAATGCTTCCTGTACTTTTTGACGCAATAACTCACTATCTTTTCCTCTACGGTATTTGTATTCTCTCATAGAAGCTGTAATCTTAGCTTTGTGAGGCATTTCGGCAGTAGAACCCATATCGGTCTGTGGATTTCCAGCACCTTCTCCAACTTGTGACACAGCGCTTTCTACTAAGACGTTTCTGTCACCATCCATGTATTGATCTTGGTTGATAACCTCGTACACACGTTTTTCAATTTGTTTAGTGATGGCATTTGTCTTTTCTATAGCTGTACCTTCAGGATATTCGATATAAACAATAATCTGATTTGGTTTGTTATCTGGGAAAAACTCCACTTTTGTACGTTGGGTTGCTAAAGAAATTCCAAAAGCAATAAATGCTGCAATTAGTAACAAAAATGTACCGATACTTAAAATATACGGACGTCTTTTTGATAATGCCCAACGCAACTGACCTTCGTACCACGATTCAAGTTTTACTAATGATTTATTTTGAAAATTATTAGCCCATTTTCTGATAAAAAAACGATATGCCCAAAGCATTATGGCTGTAAATATCATAATGGTTCCTAATCCTCTGTAGGCTCCACCAAACAAAAGAATAAGTAACCCAACAACACCTACAATAACAGTTATTTTAATAATTTGTTTCAATGGCATATCCTTATCTTCGATAGTCATATAACGCGATACTAAAACCGAATTAAAAAATATAGCAACAAATAAAGATGATCCTAAAACAATAGACAATGTGATTGGTAAGATCTTCATGAATTCTCCCATAATTCCTGGCCAGAGTCCTAATGGCACAAAAGCAGCAACTGTTGTTAAAGTTGAAATGATAATTGGGAAAGCAATTTCACCAATACCTTTTTTGGCGGCTTCAATGCGACTCATACCTTCCTCGTCCATTAATCTATAAACATTTTCAACAACTACAATTCCATTGTCTACAAGCATTCCGAGACCCATAATAAGTCCAAAAAGCACCATGGTATTTAAGCTGTAACCAATAAGGCTTAGTATCATAAGTGACATAAACATAGACATTGGTATGGCGAACCCAACAAAAAGTGCATTTTTAAATCCTAAAAAGAACATTAAAACAGTGACCACTAGTATCACACCAAAAATGATATTGTTAACCAAATCATCAACTTGACCGATAGTTACAGACGATTGGTCGTTGGTAATCGACACTTCTAAATCTTGCGGAAAAACATGGTCTATGGCATCTTGAACAATCACTTGAATTTGTTCTGCAGCCGCAACCATATTTTTTCCTGCTCGTTTTTTAACATCGAGCATTACAACAGGTTCTCCAGATTTTCTGGCATAGGTTGTTTTATCTTCTTCTTCAAATGAAACCGTAGCCACATCTTTAAGATAGATCGCATTACCATTTTCAGCTTTAACCACAAAGTTTTCTAATTCTGAAGGCTTTTCTACCTCACCAATAATTCTAATCGTACGACGTTGTCCGCTGGTTTTTAAATTTCCTGCAGACTGCGTAATGTTGCCATTACTGATAGCTCCAAGAATATCACTGAAAGTGACTTTTGCTGCCATCATTTTATAAATATCTACAGCTACTTCAACCTCTTTTTCTTGAGCGCCTCTGATATCTGCTTTTTTAATTTCCTGTAAATCTTCAATTTCATCTTGAAGGTATTCCGCAAAATCTTTGAGTTTTTCAATGGTATAATCTCCAGAAATATTGATATTAAGAATCGGCATTTCTTCAGAAAGACTTAATTCAAAAACATCAGGTTCTACCTTAGCACCATTAAAGGTTGGCCAGTCTTCATTAGATGTTTCGGTGTCAATTTCGTCTTTTACTTTTTGCAAAGCACGCTGAACAGTGATGTTTTCATCAAATTCAACTACCAACATACCATAATCTTCTTGAGATGTAGAAGACGTTTCTACCACGTTACTAACCGTTTTTAGTTGGTCTTCTAAAGGATCAATGATTAATTTTTCTATATCCTCAGCAGTATTACCAGGATATACTGTACTCACATAAATTTTGGTCTCATTAACTTCAGGGAAATTTTCTCTGGGCATGCTAAAAAAAGCAGAAACACCTAAATAGAAAAAGACTGCAATTAGGACATACATGGTCGTTTTGTTGTTTATTGCCCACGACGAGAGTCCAAATTCTTTTTCAGTATTTTTTTTCTTTTTATTAATCATTATTATCTTCTTTATAATTAATAACTTCAACCGTTTGACCATCTTTTACGCTTCGCGCACCTTCTTTAATAATCTCAGCACCTTGCTCAAGATTTTTTACGACTTCAATAATATCACCTTGTGTTTTTCCAGTTTCAATAATGATTCGTTTTGAGGTACCAATACCTTCTGCATTTTTATCAGTTACGACATATACATATTGTTCTCCTTCTGAATTTTCTGAAATGACACTTTGTGGAATTAAAATTGCATTTTCGCTGGTATAGTCATTAATTTTTAATCTTGCTGTAAGATTTGGTTTAATATCTTTATCCTTATTAGGAACTTCGATCTCTGCTTTAAAGGTTCGGTTTGCAGGATTGATAAAATCACTAGCCTGACGAATTTTAGTCTCTATTGTTTTTCCTAAAACAGGAAGTTCAACTTTAACTTTTTTTCCTTTTACAACATCTGAAACATAACTTTCAGGAACTTCAACTTCAATATACATATCGTCAAGGTTCACTATACGCATTAGTTGAGATTGTCCTGCTATAACAACACTTCCTTGTTCTGTGATGACATCATCAATTGTTCCAGAAAAAGGTGCTTTTACATTTGTCTTAGCTATTTGTTGCTGCAATTGATTTACAGCTTCTTGCTGAGACTCGTACGTTGATTTTGCTTGTAAGAATTGTATTTCACTACCTATGTTTTGTTCCCAAAGGCGTTTTTGACGCTCGTAAGTTGTTTTTGCTAAATCGGATTGAATTTTTAATTGTGCCAGTTGCTGGCTCAATCCGCCATCATCAATTTTAGCAAGCAGCTGTCCTTTGCTTACTTTTTGTCCTTCTTTTACATACACATGCGTTAAAATACCATTATACTCTGGCGTGATAACTAAAAGGTTTTTCGTGGTTACATTTCCTTGTAATTCTAAAATATGTTCAAATTTTTCAGGTTTAGCAGTAAATGTTGTGATAAGCGGAACGTGTTTGCTCGTATCTAAACTCTTAATTTTTTCATCCAGGAGTTTAATCTTATCGTTAATGGTTTGCTGTTCATTGACGAGTGCTTCACGTTTTTTACGAATTGTTTCTAAACTGTTACTTTCAATAACATTTTCTACAGAATTTTTCTTTTCGCTACTACATGAAACTAAAAGAAAAGTGATAAGAAATAGTGAATATATATTTTTCATAGTGTTTTTATGGTTGATTAGTTTAGTGTTATGGTATTTAATGCGGTTTCTAAAGCGGCTTTCTTATTAATAACATCCAGCATGGCTTGTAATAATTCTTGTTGCGCTGTATACAATTGAGTTTGGGCTTGTCGTAATTCGAAACTTGAAGCGATACCTTCAAAAAATTTAGTTTGATTTTTGTTTTCAATACGCTCTGCTAAGGCCAAATTTTCCTTTTTATTTTCATAATCTTCAATAGCGAACTGGTAATCGCTTTTCGCTGAAGCTATTTGCAGTTTTATTTTTTGTTCGGTTTCGGTTAAATCGGTTTGAGCTTTTTCTAGGTTGATTTGAGCACGCTGTGTGGAAGCACTTCGCATACCTGAACTAAAAATAGGGATGTCTAAACTAACTCCAAATATAGAAGAGCCAATCCATCGTTGCGAACTGTTAGCAAAAGTGAATGACTCACTAAACCCAGCATAACCTCCATTTATAAATGCATTTAATGTTGGTAAGGCTTTACTTTTTTCAAGTTTTACCAATAATTCTTTTGACACTTTATCATTTTCAGCAATTTGATAATCAATCGTGTTTTCAACAGATGCATCTGTATTTAATAATTCTATACTAAGGTTTTGAGCTGTTAAAGTTTCTAAATCATCCGTTAATACAATTTCAGAATTTAGATCTAAACCAATCGTAATATTTAGCATTTGATAGGCTAATGTTTTTAATCTATTGGTATTATTTAATTGGCTTTCTACACCAGATAAGGTGATTTTTAGTTGTTCTACACTTTCTTCTTCTTCAAGACCATTTTCGAAGATTTTAGTTGTCTCCTCAAGATTTTTTTGAAGAACTGCGATGTTTTTATTTAAAATCGTGATGCTTTCTTCTGCTAAAAGCACATTACCATAGGCTTCTATAACCGATTTTCTAACTTCAAGATCTGTTTTGACTTTAGCGTTTTTTGATATTTCTAAAAATACTTTCGCAGACTGTAATCCAACAAGGTATGAGCCATCAAATATTTTTTGATTTAAAATTGCAGTTGCAGTTATATTTTGCGGATCACCTAAAACAAAATCTTCATCTATCCCATCACCATTAATATCGACAGGTGTGACTTGTTGCTTTAATGCATTTTGATAATTTATACCTGCGCTAACCTGAGGTAAACCTGATGCTATCGTTTCCCATTTTTGTTTTTCGGCAGCTGTGATATCACGTCCTGCATTTATTGCAGTTCGGTTATTTTGTAAAGCATAATCTATAGCCTCTTGAAGTGATAAGCTTGTAGGTTTTTCTTGCGAAAACCCAACAGAAGTTAAGATTAAACTTGTTATTAATATGAGTGTTTTTCTCATTAGTTATTTATTAATTTGATTGATTTTTAATAATTTAGTTAAAGTTTCCAAGCCTTTAGATGTGCAAATACCTCTTAAATGATACTCGATGTAATATTCCATCAATGAGTTCATAGAAAACGATTTTAAAGGAAATAAATCTTGATCTTTTAAAGCCACCATACCATTAAAATAGAGTCTGGAAATAAAATCAACATTTATGTTATCTCTATAAAGTTCTAGTTTTATTCCTCGGTTTAAATTTTCTGTAACGCAGTTTTGCATCACATCAAATTGTTTTGTCTTTAAGGTTGCAAAGATTTTAGGATAATACTTTTGCAACTGGTATTGTGGAGAAGATTTTTCGTTTTTTAAATGCTCCATCACAAACTGTTTGATATCAAAAATTTCCTCAATAGGATTCTTTTTCAACTGACTTATACAGTCAATTCCACAAGAAATAGTTTCGAACATGTGCAACGTTGTTGCCTCTACCAATTTCGTTTTATTAGGAAAATGCACATATATGGTTTTCTTAGAAATACCCAATTCATTGGCTAAATCATCCATTGTAACACTCTTAAAACCAAAGTTTAAAAAGAGTTCTTCCGACTTATTTATAATTTTATCTCTCATAATTTGAGTGCAAAGCTACAATAGGAAACTTTAAAAACAAAAAAAGTTTCCTTGGTTTTATTCTTTTTTTAACATATAGTTAAAGTGTGATTGTAGATTTATGCATTTACATTATTTTTGTGCAATGCAGAATATTCAATCTTATCATGAGGCATTTTTAAATCACCTCAACACTTTTATAACACCTAAGGAGCCTACTTCACTTTACAATCCTATTCATTATATCATACAACTTGGAGGAAAGCGTTTGCGTCCGGTTTTAACTTTAATGACAGCAGAAATTTTTGGTTGTAATTATAAACTGGCACTTGATGCTGCTTTGAGTGTAGAAGTCTTTCATAATTTTTCATTAGTTCATGACGATATCATGGATGATGCTCCTTTACGTCGTGGAAAAGAAACGGTTCACGAAAAATGGGATCTTAATACCGGAATTCTTTCTGGTGACGCCATGCTTATTATGGCTTATCAGCTATTTGAAAATTATGAACCAAAAATTTTTCAAGATTTAGCAAAACTATTTAGCAAAACAGCATTAGAAGTTTGTGAAGGGCAACAATATGATGTTGATTTTGAAACTCGTGAAGATGTGACTATTCCAGAATATCTAAAAATGATTGAATACAAAACTGCTGTTTTGGTTGGTGCTGCTATGAAAATGGGAGCTATTGTTGCTAATGCTTCGGAAAGTTGTCAAAATTCAATTTACGAGTTTGGTAAAAATCTGGGAATTGCTTTTCAGTTGCAAGACGATTATTTAGATGCTTTTGGCAATCCTGAAACCTTTGGAAAACAAGTTGGTGGTGATATTATTGAAAATAAAAAAACATTCTTATATTTAAAAGGATTAGAGTTTTCGAGCGCTGATGATAAACGTCAATTAGAGCATTTATACAGTGTAAATCCATCAGATCCTACTGATAAAATAGATGCTGTAAAACAATTTTTTATATCCAGTGGTTCTTCAGAAGCCACAAAAAAGGAAATTGAAAATTATACAAATAAAGCTTTTTCAGTATTGAATAGTGTAAAGATTTCCGAAGAGCATAAAAATGCACTAAGAGCATTTGGAAACGACTTAATGACCAGAAATGTCTAATGCAACTACCACAAACCTTTGAAAATTTAATTTCTGAAGCCGAACGTTTAGAACTGTATTCAAAACTGATACAACAAATCAACAAAGATTTTTTACTTGCTAATATCAACCTTGATTTTGAAGAAGACATTCTTCCATCAAGTTTAAAATACCTACTGCATGAAGTCGTCTTTAAACTCATTCAAGAGAAATTTGCCGACTATTTGAATCTATTATATATCATTGATGTTTCAGAAGAAAAAATAAAGCAATTAGATGGGAGTGACACACTCCAACTGTCTGAAAATGTCACCTTTTTAATTCTTCAACGTGAATGGCAAAAAGTTTGGTTTCGTCATAAGTATTCTTAAAAAAACACTCTTACAAACGGAATGAATGGATCTGCATAAATACTTTTATCTTTATTGTAAAGTAAATCATAGCGTATTCCGAAAGTCACATTTCTGCTACCATAACCTAATCCCATAAACAACGCTGGATACCAATAATTATCATCTTCAAATATTGGGTCATCAAACTTTCGATTTACATTAAGTTGTTCAAACTCTGCAGATACCTGTAGTTCTCTTACAGGATTAAATAATCCGATAACACTTGCTCCAAAAACAGTAGATTTAAAAAAATTGTCCTGCTTATTATATGTGGCATTTAATCCTAGTCCAACCGCAAATTTTGTATTGAACTCATAGATTCCGCTTGGTGCAATTGTTCCGCTAAAAAAGCCATCACCAAAACTGAGACCTAGACCACCTCCAAAACGCACATGGTTCCAGAAATCACTTGCATTATTTTGATTTTGAGAAAAGGATAATGAGGAGCAAATCATAAAAATAACAAGGTAAGTTTTACAATTGAAAAGAGGTGAAAAATTCATTATCTAAAATTTGAGTTAAATTACATCTATAAATATACCAAAAACACACCTATTTTTAGTAAATGTTGTATTTTTGAATAAATTTTGTTGAAGCGAAAACGACTTATACCAAATAATGGATAAATATTCCTTTCTAAACGCAGCGCACACAGCATACTTTGCTGATTTATACGAACAATACCAAAAACATCCTGATTCTATTGAACCAAGCTGGAGAGCTTTTTTTCAAGGTTATGACTTCGGAAGTGAAAGTTATGGAATGGATGGTGAAATTGCAGAAGGTGTTACGACTCAAATTCCTGAACATGTTCAAAAAGAATTCCAAGTCGTTAAGCTTATCGATGGTTATAGAAACAGAGGCCATTTATTTACAAAAACCAATCCTGTTCGCGAACGAAGGAAATATGCACCAACGTTAGAAATTGAAAATTTCGGACTCTCACAAAGTGATATGAATACCGTTTTCTCTGCAGGTGAAATTTTGGGTATTGGAAAGGCATCACTCAAAAATATAGTTGATCACTTAGAAAAAATCTACTGTGAATCAATTGGTGTTGAATATATGTATATAAGAAAACCTGAAGAAATTCAGTGGATTCAAAACAAGTTAAATATTAAAGACAATCAGCCTCAATTTACTGCTGATGAAAAAAAATACATCCTCAAAAAATTAAATGAAGCTGTTTCTTTCGAAAGCTTTTTACACACAAAGTATGTTGGTCAAAAACGTTTTTCATTAGAGGGAAATGAATCTTTAATACCTGCTTTGGATTCGCTTATTGAAAGTGCCGCAAATCACGGTGTTAAAGAATTTGTAATGGGAATGGCACATCGTGGCCGTTTAAGTACATTAACCAATATTTTTGGCAAATCTGCAAAAGACATTTTTAGCGAGTTTGATGGTAAAGATTACGAGCAAGAAGTATTTGATGGAGATGTAAAATATCATTTAGGATGGACTAGCAATCGTGTAACTGATGGTGGAAAACAAATTAATTTAAACATTGCACCTAACCCTTCGCATTTAGAAACAGTTGGTGCTGTTGTTGAAGGCATAGCCAGAGCTAAACAAGACGACAAATACAGTGAAGACCCTTCACAGGTTTTACCAATTGTAGTACATGGTGATGCTGCTATTTCTGGTCAAGGCTTAGTTTATGAAGTTGTTCAAATGGCACAGTTAGAGGGTTACAAAACGAATGGAACCATTCATATCGTAGTGAACAATCAAATTGGATTCACAACCAATTATCTCGATGGACGCTCAAGTACCTATTGTACAGATGTTGGCAAAGTGACACTCTCTCCTGTAATGCATGTAAATGCAGATGATGCCGAAGCTGTTGTTCATGCCATGTTATTTGCACTTCATTTTAGAATGAAATTTAAACGCGATGTGTTTATCGATTTATTAGGTTACAGAAAATATGGTCATAACGAAGGTGACGAACCTCGTTTTACACAACCTAAACTTTATAAAGCCATTTCTAAGCATCAAAATCCTAGAGACATTTATGCAGCCAAATTAATTGCTGAAGGCGTTATTGACAATGGTTATGTTGCAGAATTAGAAAAAGAGTACAAAGACAAACTTGAAGTTAAATTAGAAGATTCAAGAAAAATAGATAAAACAGTCATCACACCATTTATGGAAGATGAATGGACAAACTATCATACGGTTGTTGAAGATAAAATGATGCAACCCATTGATACCACTTTCTCTAAAGAAGGCTTAGCTAAAATCACAAAAGTAATTTCAAATTTACCTGAAGATAAAAAATTCATACGTAAAATAGAACGCCTCGTACAATCGCGTCAAACCATGTTTGATGAAGATAAATTAGATTGGGCCATGGCAGAGCATTTAGCCTATGGGACATTACTAGAAGAAGGTTATGACGTTCGTATTTCTGGACAAGACGTAGAACGAGGCACATTTTCTCACAGACATGCTGTGGTAAAAGTTGAAGATAGTGAAGAAGAAATATTATTACTTAATCAAATTAGTGACAAACAAGGCAAATTCTTTATTTACAATTCCCTGTTATCTGAATATGGTGTTGTAGGTTTTGATTATGGCTATGCCATGGCAAGTCCAAAAACACTAGTCATCTGGGAAGCACAATTTGGAGATTTCAGTAATGGTGCACAAATTATGCTGGACCAATATATTTCTGCCGCAGAAGATAAATGGAAACTTCAAAATGGATTAGTGATGTTGCTGCCTCATGGTTATGAAGGCCAAGGTGCGGAACACTCTTCTGGTCGTATGGAACGTTATCTACAATTATGTGCAAAAGATAATATGTTTGTCATGGATTGTACAACACCAGCAAATATGTATCATTTGTTACGTAAGCAAATGAAGGCAGAGTTTAGAAAACCATTAATTGTATTTACACCTAAAAGTTTATTACGTCATCCTTTAGTAGTGTCTTCTGTAGATGAATTTGCCAACGGAAGTTTCCAAATGGTTATTGACGATAATACAGTAAAAGTCGATAACGTTAAAACCTTGGTTTTTGTTACTGGTAAATTCTATTATGATTTATTAGAACAACGAGAAGAACTTAAAAGAGATGATGTTGCTCTGGTAAGAGTTGAACAATTATTTCCATTACCAGAACAACAAATCAAAGATGCCATTGCAAAATACAAAAATGCAGATGATATTGTTTGGGCTCAAGAAGAACCTAGAAACATGGGAGCTTACAGCCATATGTTAATGCATTTAGAAGAAGCAAAATCATTTAGAGCTGCGACACGAAGACCTTATGGAGCACCTGCTGCAGGTAGTAGTGTACGTTCTAAAAAACGCCATCAAGAAGTTATTAATTACGTATTTGATAAATCCAAAAACAACCAACGTTAGAGTATTAAATTCCTTTATTTGGAATTAAAAAAACATATAAACGCTTAAAAATAAAATTACAGAACGATGATTTTAGAAATGAAAGTTCCTTCTCCAGGAGAATCAATCACAGAAGTAGAAATTGCAGAATGGCTAGTCTCAGATGGTGATTATGTTGAAAAAGATCAAGCTATTGCTGAAGTAGATAGTGATAAAGCAACTTTAGAACTGCCAGCAGAAGCAAGTGGAACGATTACACTTAAAGCCGAAGAAGGTGATGCTGTTGAAGTTGGAGCTGTGGTCTGCTTAATAGATACTGCCGCAGAAAAACCGAGTGGAGATGCTGCAAAAGATACACCTGAAACTTACAAAGGTGGTGGTGATGAAGGAGGTGCCAATAAAGCGGAAACTAAAGAATTAATGAAAGATTTGGATTCTGGAAAAGAAAAATCAAATCATGAAAAAGCACCAAATCCAGCGAATAAAACTTACGCTTCAGGAGTAGCCAGTCCTGCAGCCAAAAAAGTACTTGCTGAAAAAGGAATTGATGCATCTACTGTTTCAGGAACCGGAAAAGATGGTCGTATCACTAAAGATGATGCTGTAAATGCTGTACCATCTATGGGAACTCCAACTGGAGGAAATCGAGGAACATCTAGAAGCAAAATGTCTATGTTAAGACGTAAAGTTGCTGAGCGTTTAGTAGAAGCTAAAAATACAACAGCCATGTTAACAACGTTTAACGAAGTTGATATGTCTCCTATTTTTGAATTGCGAAATCAATACAAAGAAGACTTTAAAGCAAAGCATGGTGTAGGACTTGGGTTTATGAGTTTCTTTACATTAGCTGTGGTTCGTGCCTTAAAGATGTATCCAGCAGTAAACTCAATGATTGACGGAAAAGAAATGCTAAGCTATGATTTCTGTGATATTAGTATCGCTGTCTCAGGACCAAAAGGGTTGATGGTTCCTGTGATTAGAAATGCAGAAAATTTAAGTTTTAGAGGTGTTGAAGCTGAAGTAAAACGTTTGGCTATTCGTGCTCGTGACGGACAAATTACTGTTGATGAAATGACAGGAGGAACCTTTACCATTTCCAATGGAGGTGTTTTTGGAAGTATGTTATCTACACCTATTATTAATCCGCCTCAAAGTGGAATTTTAGGAATGCACAACATCGTTGAAAGACCAGTTGCCATAGATGGTAAAGTAGAAATCAGACCAATTATGTATGTTGCATTATCTTATGACCACAGAATAATTGATGGAAAAGAATCTGTAGGATTCTTAGTTGCTGTTAAAGAGGCTCTGGAAAATCCAACAGAATTATTAATGAATAACAACATTAAAAAGGCTTTAGAAATGTAATCCTTTTTACATATTCAGTTTAAATAAAAAAGCGCATTCCGAAGATTTGGATTGCGCTTTTTCCCCTAATAAAAATAACTAACTAATAACTAAAAAAAATTAACAAGAATATTTACCGTAATGATTACAACAGCACTCACAATTAAGCCTGTTATAAATAGTTTATTGATTAGACTTGTTTTGTGTTTCATTGTATCCATTTTATTGTCATTTTAAATTGTTTTTTTTGATAAAGTCCTGGGATGAAACACCCCAGAACTTTACACCCTAAAACTAATTATCTTGTTAATTAAGATTAATTAGTTGCTATTCATAATCCCTATATAAATAACATACTGTAAAACTCGGTAATTAATCAACGTGGCACAATACGTAGAACTACGTATAAAGCACTGTTTTTTTTGTAACTGTCTGTTTAACAGGTTTTTGGAAAATGTTAAAATTTAAAATTTTATAAAAAAAGCTCTGAAATCTTAAAACTTCAGAGCTTTAATCCTTTATTTCAAAAGGACAATTGATTAATAGCATTACAAACTTCGGTATTAAATTAATGCAACGCAATACGTAGTTCTACGTATATTTTACTTTTTTTCAATAAAAAAACCTTGAATCAATGACAATTCAAGGCTTTTCGTAAAATAACTCTCCCTAAAGAATTAATAGCATTACAAACTTCGCCATTAATGCTATACCAAACAATACGTAGAACTACGTATATTTTGATAAATATTCTTCTTGCTCTTTTGCATAAATCGCTATACTATTTGAATTAGAAGATAACTTCAATTTAGACCTGATATGGCTTTTGTGTTTTTCAATAGTTCTATTTGAACAGCCTATAATATCTCCAATCTCTTTGGCTGTTTTATTTTTAGCAGTAAGCTGCAACACTCGTATTTCGGTCTCAGTAAGCGTTTTGAGCGCCTCAGGCATCTGTTTGATTTCTAAATACTCAATAAGTTCTGGACTAAAATAGGATTTCTCCAGTAGCACATTTGAAATGCAATGCTCGACTTCTTCAATTGCAAATTCCTTTAATATATAACCATAAATACCAAGGGTTTTGGCTTCATTGTAAATTTCTTCACTTTTTTCAAAAGTGATGATAATAATTTTTGTGGTAAGACCTGCTTCCTTACACTTTTTAGCGACCTGTAAACCTGTAAGATAAGGCATTTGTATGTCCAAAATAGCTATTTCTGGTTGGTGTGCTTTAATAAGTGTAAACGCTTCCTTTCCGTTTTTTGCACTGGCAATGACCTTATATTCTTTTTCAATGAGAAAATCTTTAAGCCCTTTTAGAATTAGTGGATGGTCATCTGCGATGATTATTGTAGGCATTTGCTATTAATTGAGGGATTTTTATAAAGATAAATAAAATCTTACAACTTTAGATATAAATATTTTTTTTCATAGTCAATCACTGCCTTACCTTTTTTAAGCACATCTGCTCCAATAATTCCGTCAACAGGTTTAGAGTTATGGTTAATTAATGCTGTATTTACATGAGTTAAATTAAACAAGATGAGCGCAACTTTGTCTTTTTTCCATTTTCCTATCTTTAATTTATTCCGTTTAGATATTTGAGTCAACATATCTGTAGCTCCTGCTCCTGCTGCTCTAACCTCACTATCTTTTGCCTTAAGCTTAAAGGTTTCTATAGCTTCAAAACCAACACAAGAACTAGATGCGCCAGTATCTAAAATAAACAAGCCTTTTTGTCCGTTAATTTTGGCTATAATTTCAAAATGGTTGGTCTTTGTTAAATGCAACTTTATCTTCGTATAACCTTTATTTAAAAGGAATTCTTTTAAGGTTTCCATATCATTTACTTTTTTACAAATATAGTCTTATAAAACATTTATTTTTGCAACATGACAATTACAGACACACACACGCACTTATATAGTGATGCATTTAATGAAGATAGAAAAGAGATGATTCAGCGTGCTTTGAACGCAAATGTTTCCCGCTTTTTTATTCCTGCCATAGACTCTAGTCATACTAAATCAATGCTTCAACTTGAAACGGATTACCCAGATCATATATTTTTAATGATGGGTTTACATCCAACCTCTGTAAAAGATAATTATAAAGAGGAATTACAACATGTTGAAGACATGCTCGCCAAACGTCAATTCTATGCTATTGGCGAAATTGGTATTGATTTGTATTGGGATACTTCAACGTTAGACATACAGAAAAAAGCATTCAAACATCAAATACAATTAGCTAAACGGTATGAGTTACCAATTGTAATTCATTGTAGAGAGGCTTTCGATGAAATTTTTGATGTCTTAGAAACTGAAAAAGATGATAAGCTTTTCGGAATTTTTCATTGTTTTACAGGTACTTTAGAGCAGGCTGATAAAGCTATTTCTTATAATATGAAATTAGGAATTGGTGGTGTAGTAACATTCAAGAATGGAAAAATAGATCAGTTTTTAAATCAGATTGATTTGAAACATATTGTTTTAGAAACTGATTCGCCTTATCTCGCACCAAAACCATATCGAGGGAAACGTAACGAAAGTTCATACATCATAAAGGTTTTAGAAAAATTGTCTGAGATTTATCAAGTTTCCGAAGAAAAAATTGCCGAAATTACAACTCAGAATTCAAAAGAAATTTTTAATATTTAATCATGTCACAATCACAACCTAATATTTTATTGATTTATACAGGTGGTACCATTGGTATGATTAAAGATCCTGATACTGGAGCTCTCAAATCTTTTGATTTTGAAAATTTACTTGATCGTATTCCTGAATTGAAACTCCTAGATTGCGATATTAGCACCATTTCTTTTGATGACCCAATTGATTCCAGCAACATGCATCCCGATTACTGGGTTCAAATTGCAGAAATAATAGAAAAAGAATACCAGACGTTTGATGGGTTTGTCGTTTTACACGGAAGTGATACGATGAGTTATTCGGCTTCTGCTTTGAGTTTCATGTTCGAAAATTTAGCAAAACCTATCATTTTTACAGGCTCACAATTGCCTATTGGTGATTTGCGAACAGATGCCAAAGAAAACCTAATCACATCCATTCAAATGGCATCGCTTCAAAAAAATGGCAAAGCTGTAATTCGGGAAGTCGGACTTTATTTTGAATATAAGTTATACAGAGGCAATCGTACCACCAAAATTAATGCAGAACATTTTGAAGCTTTTGAATCCTTAAATTATCCACATTTAGCAGAATCTGGTGTGCATTTAAATGTTTCAGAAGACGCCTTATTAAAACCTAACATAAGAAAAAAGATGGTGGTGCATAAAACCTTCAATACTAATATTGCTTTAATAAAACTATTTCCTGGAATTTCTGAACCTATCTTAAAAAGCATCTTAACCACTGCAGACTTAAAAGGTGTTATTTTAGAAACTTATGGTGCAGGAAACACAACCACACGACAATGGTTTATAGACTTGTTGAAACAAACAATAAAAAAAGGTATCCCAATTATAAATGTAACGCAATGTTCTGGCGGAAGTGTGATAATGGGACAATATGAAACCAGCTCTCAACTAAAACAAATAGGATTAATTTCTGGAAAAGACATCACTACTGAAGCTGCATTGACCAAATTAATGTTCATGTTAGGTGAAGCCATTTCTATGAAAACATTTAAAACTATTTTTGAAACGTCTTTACGTGGCGAAATGAGTTAATAAATTATAAATCAAATTTTACAGTTTCATAAATTTTATAGTTCTTTGCGCTCATTAAATTAAAAAGAGAGGTGGCCGAGTGGTCGAAGGCGCACGCCTGGAAAGTGTGTAAACGTCAAAAGCGTTTCGAGGGTTCGAATCCCTTCCTCTCTGCGAATAGAACAAAAAAATTGAGAAATTTATCGAAGTTTACTTCAGGAAATTTATTGAGTTTTTTGGTTGCAAACGAATGTTTGCTGTTGCCTCATTACCAGCATAACCTTTATGAGATGGACGTAGTCAATCCCCAATGTGTTGAAGTTAAAATTCACATAACTAGTCTGAATTTTAACATTCTCTTCTCAAAAAAACAGAATTAAAACTAAAAGTTTTATCCTATCTTTATATCATGTTCGCACTCGTTGATTGTAATAATTTTTATGCTTCATGTGAACGCGTTTTTCAACCACAATATAACAACAAACCTGTTGCCATTTTATCTAATAATGATGGTTGTGTGATTTCGCGTAGTGATGAAGCCAAAGCTTTGGGTTTGCCAATGGGAGCTCCTGCATTCAAATATGAAGCATTTTTTAAAGCACATCATATTCGAGTATTTTCATCAAACTACCCCTTGTATGGTGATATGAGTAGTCGTGTAATGTCTATTTTAGAACAATTCACTCCAGACGTAGAAGTCTATAGTATTGATGAAGCATTTTTACAGTTTAAGGGTTTTGATAATTATGATTTTAATGATTATGGCCTTCAGATTAGACAGCGCGTTTTAAAATGGACAGGCATTCCTACATGTGTCGGTATTGCTCCAACTAAAGCCTTATCTAAAGTTGCCAATAAAATTGCCCGAAAGTTTC
Source organism: Psychroserpens mesophilus (assembly GCF_050617655.1). Taxonomy (GTDB): domain Bacteria; phylum Bacteroidota; class Bacteroidia; order Flavobacteriales; family Flavobacteriaceae; genus Psychroserpens; species Psychroserpens mesophilus_A. The sequence goes on from NZ_JBODQC010000001.1 coordinate 168,334, forward strand.
CAAAACACACCAATGGTGTATATGTTATAGATTCTGAAGACAAACGCATAAAAGCTTTAAAATGGATAAAAATAGAATCGGTTTGGGGTATTGGTCGTGGTTTACAGAAACGATTAAAATCAAGACACTGTGTCAACGCTTATGATTTTACACAGCTCAGCGATGAATGGGTAAGAACCAATATGGCTGTTGTGGGTTTGCGTTTAAAAAAAGAATTATTAGGTATTCCTACTTTAGCGTTAGAAGAACCTATAAAACAAAAAAAGGCGATTGCTACAACACGTAGTTTTGAATATACCTATTCTGATCTTGATAATTTAAAAGAGCGTATTTCTACATTTGCTACCAGTTGTGCTGAAAAACTACGCAAGCAACATTCATGTTGTAATATGGTTTATGTATTTATAAAAAATAATAAACACAACAAAATAGGGGAACGTTATGAGTCTATAAGTACAATTATAAATTTACCATATCCAACAGACTCAAGTTTAATTATTAGTAAATATGCTACTGAAGCCTTAAACGAAATTTATAAAAAAGGCTTACATTACAAAAAAGCTGGTATCATACTAATGGGTTTAGTACCAAAAAACGAGCGGCAACTCAACTTGTTTACAACTGAAAACCCAAAACACAAGCCATTGATGGAAACCATTGATCGCATTAATAAAAAATACGAATCACATAAAATAAAATTAGGTAATCAAGATTTAAAACGTACATGGAAAATGCGACAAGAACGGTTATCTCCAAAATACACCACCAATATTAACGAAATCCTTACTGTAAAATGTCTTTAAAATTCTTAACTCCCAAAAATGCACTTGAGTTTTATACTCCAGACGACACCCAATCTTTAGAAATTGTTTTAGCCCAAACAGGTATTTCAGCTGGTTTCCCCTCTCCTGCAGACGATTTTAAAGAATATAAAATTAGTTTAGACAAAACCTTAGTTAGAAACAAAGAAGCTACATTTTATGCTCGAGTCAGCGGACAATCAATGATTGGAGCAGGATTAGACGATGGTGATTTACTGGTCGTTGATAAAAGCTTAGAGCCTTCACATAATAAAATTGCGGTCTGTTTTATTGATGGTGAATTTACCGTAAAACGTCTAAAAGTTACTTCTGAAGGTGTCTATCTACAACCTGAAAACCCAGTGTACGATCCTATTTTAGTTACAGAACATAGTGATTTTCAAATTTGGGGTATTGTGACACATGTGATTAAGAGGATGTGAAACAAAAAACCTTCAACCGTTTTGGTTGAAGGTTCTAAAGTACTCAAGGTGGGAATCGAACCCACACTTCCGAAGAAACTGGATTTTGAATCCAGCGCGTCTACCAATTCCGCCACTTGAGCTATTTCGGACTGCAAAATTATAAAATAATTTATTACAATCCATTAAAAATAGTAGCTTTTATGCTTTTGCAGTCCAAATAAATTCCTAAATTTGCACCTCGTTAAAAGTAAGCGGTTTAAATCATTATCAAACAAACAATTAGATATGCCTAATTTAGCAACAGAAGCAAAAATCTTTGCTTGTAACCAAAGTAAAGAACTCGCAGAAAAAATTGCAGTTTCTTTTGGTGTGCCTTTAGGTAATGTTATCACGTCTACTTACAGCGATGGTGAATTTCAACCATCTTACGAAGAATCTATTAGAGGTACTCGTGTCTTTATTATAGGTTCTACACATCCAGGTCCTGAAAATTTAATGGAAATGCTTTTGATGATTGATGCAGCAAAACGTGCTTCTGCAAGACACATTACAGCGGTTCTACCATATTTTGGATGGGCTAGGCAAGACAGAAAAGATAAACCGAGAGTTCCTATAGCAGCAAAATTAGTTGCAAAAATGCTTGAAGCAGCTGGAGCAACTCGTATTATTACAATGGATTTACATGCAGACCAAATTCAAGGTTTTTTCGAAAAGCCTGTAGATCACTTGTTTGCTTCAACTATATTTTTACCATACTTAAGAGAACTTAATTTAAGTAACTTAACAATTGCTTCTCCAGATATGGGAGGTTCTAAAAGAGCCTATGCCTATTCAAAAGCATTAGAAAGTGATGTTGTTATCTGTTATAAGCAACGTGCTAAAGCCAATGTTATTTCACATATGGAACTTATTGGTGATGTCACTGGAAAAAATGTAGTATTAGTTGATGATATGGTAGATACTGCTGGAACATTAACAAAAGCTGCCGATTTAATGATAGAAAAAGGAGCTCTTAGCGTTAGAGCAATTTGCACACATCCTATTTTATCTGGTGATGCTTACAAAAAGCTTGAAAACTCAAAATTAGAAGAATTAATTGTTACTGATTCAATTCCTTTAAAACAACAACATTCTAAAATTAGAGTTTTAAGTTGTGCAGAACTTTTTGCTAATGTCATGCATAATGTACATTACAACAAATCAATAAGTTCTCAATTTATAATGTAATTAATATTAATATAAACAAAAACAATGAAATCAATTACAATCAATGGATCTCAAAGAGAAAGCGTAGGCAAGAAAGCAACAAAAGCCTTACGTAATGCTGGTCAGGTTCCTTGCGTATTATACGGAGGAGACGAAACAGTGCATTTCTCAGCAGCTGAATTAGCGTTCTCAAAACTGGTATACACGCCTAATGCGCATACAGTTGTGATTGCCTTAGACAATGGTAATACGTATGATGCCGTATTACAAGACATTCAATTTCATCCTGTAACGGATAAAATCTTACACATAGACTTTTACCGTTTATTTGAAGATAAAGAAATTGCAATGGATATTCCTGTACATGTTATTGGAACATCTAGAGGTGTTTTAAATGGAGGTGTTCTTCGTAAAAACAGACGTAAATTAAGAGTGAAAGCTTTACCTAAAAATTTACCTGATTTCTTAGAAGCTGATATTACACCGTTAAAAATTGGAAGCAAATTGTACGTTACTGCTCTTGAAGGCGAAGGTTACAAGTTGTTACATACAGATAATACAGTTGTGGTTCAAATTAAAACAGCCAGAACTGCTATTCTTACTGAAGATGAAGACGAAGATGAACTTGAAGAAGGTGCAGAAGCAACTGCAGAAGGAGGAGAATCTCCAGCAGCAGAAGCAACTGAAACTCAAGAATAAAACTCACATATTCTTTATACACGAAAAGCATTCTAATATATTAGAATGCTTTTTTATTTTTACAAAAATTTTGTATTATCTGGACGCTTATAAAAAATCTATTTAAATGGAATTCGACAACTATAGATATCGAAGACACTAATTCTATGAAAAAATTTCTAATTGTTGGACTTGGTAATATTGGAGAACAATATGCAAATACGAGACATAATATAGGCTTCAAAGTTTTAGATGCCTTAGCAGAGAAAGAAGAGCTTAAATTTGAAACACAAAAATTGGGTGATATTACGACCTATAAGTTTAAAGGAAGAACTTTTATTCTATTAAAGCCAAGCACATACATGAATTTAAGCGGAAAAGCTGTGGTTTACTGGTTAACAAAAGAGAAAATACCATTAGACAACTTACTTATCGTAACCGATGATCTCAATCTTCCGTTTGGCAGTCTTCGACTAAAAACAAAAGGTAGCGACGGAGGACACAATGGGCTAAAAGACATTCAAAATAAACTTCAAACCACAAAATACAATAGATTTAGATTTGGTATTAGTAACCAATTTAATAAAGGCAGACAAGTTGATTATGTTTTAGGAGAATGGAGTGATGAGGAATCTGAACAATTAAAAGAACGACTAGATAAATCTATTGAGCTTATAAAATCTTTTGGAACTGCAGGTGTAAATAATACTATGAATACATTTAACGGAACATAAAAAGAGAGGCTTAAAAAAGCCTCTCTTTAATAAGTATCAAAACACATTTATTCTAATTAACTACTATTCGCTTCGTTATCTTTCTGTTTCCGTTTTCAACAGTAATAAGATACACACCAGATTGAGCGTTATTAAGATTTACTGTTTGATTAAAAGATGATGACCCCTTATATATATTATCAAAAATTCGTCTTCCTCTAATGTCAAAAACTGAAATATTCACATCTTCAGAATTAGAATTATTAATCTTAACATTAAACATTCCTTTATTCGGGTTTGGATAAATCACAACATCTGAAAGACTACCAATTTCATCTTCAACTGACAATGTTCCTTCAACACATAAATTAAGATCAAAACTATTAAATGTACCTCCATCAAAAAAAGCAGCGTCAACTATTGTTAATACCCAATCTCCACCAGAAGTTTCTCCATAAATGGTAGATAAATCACCTTCAGGAATAAAACTTCCTGTAAATGGAGGAGAAGCACCAGTTATTGAACCATCTGTTCCTTCTTGATCAAAAGTAGTATCAATTAAATTGTCTCCATTTCCTCCTTGACCCATGATTAAATCTACAACAGTACCTGACGGACTTGTAAGTGTAATATTTAAATCTTCAACATAACTATGGGTTATATTTAATGTAACATTTACATCTACAACCAAAAGATCTGAATCGACATTAATTGTTGAAATAATCGGATTAAAAGCAAAAGCAGGGATTACTTGCGGCACATTATCTAAAAAATCATTGCATATTACATTGGCAGTAGTAAAACTAAATACAGATGATACTGGAGCTGTATCACATAAATTAGAAGCCGTAACTCTCCAATAATACAATGTGCTAGTATTTAAATTACTAGCTGTGTAAGATGTTGTTTGAACAGTTTCGTTGTCTACAATATTTGTAAAGCCCATATCTGAAGCAATTTCTATAACGTAATCTTGAGCATTATCACTCCCTGTCCAAGTTAATTCCGCTTCTGCACTTTGGTCTATAGCACCATCAGCAGGTGATGCTAAAACAGCTGCATTAACTGAATCATTATAAACGTTCATTGTTAAATCTACGCTTTGAGTTATACCTCCTGAACTGCCTTCAAACACAAACGGATAACTTCCTACCGCTAAACCATCTATTCCATTTATAGTAATCGTTCCTGTTGTTCCATCGTTTATAGCAGATGTTGGATTTATAACGGCTGAAGCACCTGATGGTAGTCCTGAAACAGAAAAATTTGTAGTGCCATTAAACCCAAGAAAAGTGTTGTAGGTGAAGTTATAAACCAAACTATTAGGTTGGCAAACATCTAATTCTGTTGAATCAACAGTCATTACAAATTCAGATTCTTGGATAGTAAAATTTGAAGCATTAACAGCATAGAATATATTATTATGTCCTTCAACTATAATTCTTGCCATTGATGTATCACCATTTCCAGTAACTGGTACTGTTACATCGTATAAACCATCGTTTGGAACATCTGATGCTAAAGTAAACGGAAATGTTTGTCCTCCATCTACCGACAATAATATATTTACAGTAGGCGTATTTACATTTCCACTATCGGTTCCAGCTACATCCCAACTTATGGTTTGCATAGATCCTGCATCCCAAGTTTCATTTGAGTTTTGAGAGGTCACTAGAAAAGGTCCACTTGCATTGTCAACAGTAACTGTCATAGTATCAAAATCTGATTGAGGCGTCTGCCCAACTCCACCTGCTTCTGATCGATCTCTAACTGTTAAAGCAAAATTTAAATCTCTACCAACAGTCGATACGGTTTCCCAAGAGGTATTATTAGTAGTTATTCCTGGATTTGTTTCTGTAAGTTCTCCATCCAAAACACGTTCAAAAATTGGCATATATCTGTCTGGTGATGTACTAGGAGGTCTTGATCTCCAAAGTGCTCCACTTGTTTTTGTAGGTCCAAAATTATTAGTAGTTGTTGTACCACTGTCTATTTGTTCCCAACAATACGTTAGTGTATCTGTACCGTCAGGATCAGTAGCGTTTCCTTTTAAGACAAAGGCTGTTCCGTTAGGAATTGTATAATCAGTTCCTGCATTGGCTACTGGTGGACTATTAGTAATTGTCGTCGTCGTTGCACAATCATTTGGAGCTGAAGAGACATTAGTTAAAATTTGACTTATTGAATAATAATGAAAGTAAGGATCACTATGATTTTGAACGTTGTTTCCTCCAGTTATTCCAGCGTAACCCATTATGGTAGTCCCACTTCCAGGTTCAGCATTTACACCTGATCCTTCACTATTATGAGAAAACGTATGGTTTGCTCCCATTTGATGACCTACTTCATGTGGTACATAATCTATATCGAAAAAATCAGACATGTATGGTCCTCCGTCATTATCAACAAATAAATGAGCAGAAAATCCGCTACCTTTCCCACTTTCACAAACACAACCTATACAACCAGCATTTCCATTATTATCATCATAATGAAATAAATGCCCAATATCATAATCAGATTCACCAACTGTAGCTGTTAAATTACTCTGTAAATCTCCATTTAAGTTACCTCCATAGGGATCAGTCCCAGAATATACTAAATCTATGGCTGGGTCATCAACTGTATTAACCAATAGAAATGTAATTGCCATGTCAACTTCGAAAATTTCATTCATTCTGTTCAATGTTGATACCATTTGAGCCAAAGCGTCTTCCTGAGGTCCACCATTACCAGCAATGCCATCATTCCAAAAACCTGTGTATTGTGATGTTGTAGAAATTGCTATACGATAGGTTCTTAAAAGCTGGTCATTAGCGTCTCTGCTTAACGAAGGAGCTTCAGTTCTTGAAAGCACTTCTAAATCTTCGGTTAAGCACTCAAAGGTTTCAGAAGAATCAACAACAGCATTTTTGTTATAAACTAAATACTGACCATTAGATACTTTTGTCACAGGCTGGATATAAAATAAGGCTTTGCCTGGTTCAGAAATCATTGCTTTCAAGCCTAAAGGAGTAATACTAAATCGTATACGAGTTCCTGAACCATCTGTTCTAGATCCTAAATAGGTTTTGATGTTTGGATAGGTATTTGCCCCATTTTCTGAATAAAATATAGCGGTTTCAACAACATTATAAGCTTCAAACTCACCTTTAACATTGGGAAACTCTACAATTGTATTTGACTGTCCGTTAGATTCCTTTCTGTGTGGCGCATTAAGTAGTTGTTGTTTTAAATTATCGATGTTTAATTGAAATGTGCTATAGTTTTTTGAATCTAAATATTCTAATGTAACATCACCTGTTCCGTTTCTAAATTGAGAAATTTCCCAGGTCTTCTCTTGAGCGAACATCGAAAATGCAGTTAAAAAGAAGATGATAATTCTTGTTAAGTAAAGAGTAATTTTCATATAATTTTTTTTTAAAGATAGTACAATTTTTAAAAAACTAGTTTCAAAAAAAGAGAGGCATTATGCCTCTCTCTTTTAAAACAATAATTGCTTTTAAATTATTCAACAATAATTCTCTTAGTAACTTTATTATTACCATCATTAACAGTAACTAAGTACATTCCAGATTGGACGTTGCTAAGATTAACCGTCTCATTAAAATCACCTGTATTTGTATAAACATTGTTAAAGATTCTTCTTCCTCTAATATCTAATACATCAACTTTAATATCACTTCCTGAATTAGAATTTAACTTAATTGTAAATTCTCCATTGTTAGGATTTGGAAAAATTGCAAAACTATCTGAAGAAAATTCATTGATACTCAAACCTTGTTCACTACAAATAGTCATAGACCAGTTGTTAAACGTACCTGTGTCTCCATTTGCAAAATCAGCAACTAATAATGTCCAGGTACCTTGTGCTTCTAAACCATCAAATGTACTCAATGGTCCATTAGGTGCAAAAGTACCAGAAATGGTTGCTGTTGTACTAGTTGGATTACTACAAGCTATTGCTCCAGCTTCATCATCAAAAGTAACCGTTAAATCATTCTCACTTACACAATCTCTATCCCATAAATTAACAAAAACAGGGTTGGCTTGCGTACTACTTGGGTGAACCAATTGTAAAATTAAATCTTGAACATATGTATGATCAATATCTACAGTTACAGTCATACTTTCAATAATCTGAGAATCAGGAACCACAACATCACCACTCACTACTCCTGGATTTGTACCAGATGGGTCTAATGTTGTAATATTTAAATCTCCAGATGCATAAGGAGCACAAACAATCTCAGTACATGTGTTTTTTAACAGTACATCAACAGTTTCGGTAACAGAATTAGAAGTACCTGTAACGGTAATAGTATATTCTCCTTCAACAGTTGCTCCTAAGTTTCCAACAGTCATAGTAAAACTTCCATCATTATTTAAAGATGTTGGACTAAAACTAACTGTTGATCCTGCTGGCTGTCCTATTGCCGAAAATGTAGTCGTTTCATTAAAATCTAAAATGGTAGTATATGTTAAGTCAAACGTAACTTGTGTATCAGTATTTGGACAACTTGAAACAGGACTATTGTCTGCTGCTAAAGCAAACCCTGGATTAGGTGCAAGACATGTATTTGGTTTAAATGCTGGTGCCAAATTAGCCGAAATATATGCTTCAGCGACATTCATTTGCCCAGGAGTAAACATATACATACATGCATCATTAACATAATCCATATAATTCATGGTAAGTCGTCTTTCTGGAACATTACAAGCAAATGGTGTCGGGTTGCTTGGACAACCGTAAGTACTGTTGGCTACCTTAGGCGTATCTGCAATACCATCTGCATCTGGTTGTGAACAATTACCACCTCCATCAGCAATAAAGGTGTGATTTAAATTAAAAAAATGACCTAATTCATGGGTTGTAGTTCTCCCTTGGTTAAATGGAAATGAAGGAACGATTCCTGAACTAGGACAACCAGTTCCAGATCCAAAAGTATTAGTATTAATTACAACGGCCATTCCATTAGCCACACTACCTCCTAGAGGTGAATACCCTAAAGCAGTGCCTCCAATAGGTTTTACCAAAAAATTTAAATAGCCTTGAAAGTTGGCATCCATTTCTGGAAAACCTGCGCCATTTGCAAAATTGTATCCAATGGTAACAGCAGGTTGACCTTCCACTAGTTGAGATACAGCAGCAGGATGATTTGATGTTGCTAAACAAAATACAATATTAGCCGATCCAGGATTTAAACCAGGATAGAATGCACTAGCTGAATTATTCCATGTAGAAATATCTGAGTTAGTAGCTGTGTAATCTGCATTTAAAATATCTATTTGATTTTGAGCTAATGCTTCTAAACAAGCTCTGTCGTTTACATTTCCTGTTGGAAAATGTACAGCAACAGGAATTTCTATTGTTGCTCCTCCTCTTGCCTGGAAGTCCGTACTTAATCGTTTAGCAACTTCGGCCTTGAATTTTCTTTGATTCTCTTCATATTCTTTGGCTAAAACTGGATCTTTTAGCATCTCTTCCATGTACTCAACCATTCCACAAGTACGGTCTTGGGAATAACTGGTCATAGCAAACATAAATGCTAAAACAGCAAAAATTGATTTAAAAGTAAAGTTCTTCATGTGTATGTATATTAGTTAAAAATGTTTAAATCACTTATTTTTTATGTAAATAGTGACTCCAAATCTAGTGAAATCATATGATTTTATTATAATTTTTTTAACAAAAATTCATGTTTTAACACTATTAAATACATTTTAATGAATTTCAATATTCTGGTATTATGATACTTTGCATTTAGGTCTCATCTTACGCATCTTGAATATTAAACCATAAATGCTAAAATTTATATTTCATTCGTTTTAGGTTTATGAGTATTTTTACCAAAACAATATCCGATTTTGAAACTTTATAATTCTCAAAACACCTATTCTAAAAACCCTTCTGTGATTACAATTGGAACATTTGATGGTGTTCACATTGGTCATCAAAAGATTATTGAAAAATTAGTTAAAGTAGGTCAGGCTAAAACACTTGAATCTGTTGTTTTGACTTTCTTTCCGCACCCAAGAATGGTACTACAGAAAGAAGCAAACATTAAACTTTTAAATACTATTGAGGAACGAAAAGAATTACTTTCTAAACTAAACTTAGAAGCCCTTGTTATAAAGACATTTAATAAGGAGTTTGCTGATCTTTCTGCAAGAGACTATGTAAAAACTATTTTAGTAGATGAGCTTAATGCTAAGCATATCATTATTGGTTATGACCATCGTTTTGGAAAAAACAGAGGTGCTAATATTGATGATTTGATCTCATTCGGAAAAGAATTTGGTTTTAAAGTAGAGGAAATTTCTGCTCAAGACATCAAAGATGTTGCTGTAAGCTCTACAAAAATTAGAAATGCTATAAATGATGGCGATATCAAAACTGCCAATTCATATTTAGGCGCTCCATATTTTTTAACTGGAGAAGTCATTAAAGGAAAAGGGCTTGGGAAACAAATTCAATTTCCAACTGCAAACATTCATATTGAGGAAGATTATAAACTCATCCCAAAAAACGGAGTCTATACTGTAAAATCAAGCATCGATGATTCTACTGTTTACGGAATGATGAATGTTGGAATAAATCCTACTGTGAATGGTACTAAACAATCTATCGAAGTTCATTTTTTCAATTTGGATAAAGACCTTTATGGTAAAAATCTTAAAATCACTATTTTGAACCGTCTTAGAGACGAATATAAGTTTGAATCTATAGCATTGCTTAAAGAACAACTTAAGTTAGACCAGAAACAAGCGCTAAATTTTATCAGTGACTATGAATAAACTCTTATTCAAACATATTGATAATAGTGCTTTAATTGTCTTTAGAATTGTTTTTGGCGCTTTAATTACCTTAGAAAGTTTTGGTGCCATTGCCACTGGATGGATTACCCGTACGCTCGTTGAACCTCAATTTACATTTAACTTCATTGGTTTGGATTGGCTTCAACCTTTACCTGGTTCATGGATGTACGTCTATTATGCCATCATGGGAATCTTTGGAATCTTTGTAATGATAGGTTACAAATATAGATTGAGCATGCTCAGCTTTACACTACTCTGGGCTGGTGTTTATTTCATGCAAAAATCATCTTATAACAATCACTATTATTTTTTAATGCTATTAAGTGCGGTTATGACTGTCATGCCTGCTCATAAATTTGCTTCTGTTGACTCAAAACTGAATCCGAATATAAAACGTATTTCAATGCCTAATTGGTGCAGGCTCTATTTCTTTTTTCAGTTATTTATTTTATACACCTACGCGTCTATTGCTAAAATGTATCCAGATTGGATAGACCTCACTGTACCTAAACTCTTAATGCAAAGTAAACAAGACTATGTTTTGGTTGGAGATCTTCTTCAATATAAAATTGTACATTATTTTGTTGCTTATGGTGGGATTTTATTTGACGGACTTATAATTCCGTTATTGCTTTGGAAACCGACTCGTAAAATTGCATTTTTTGCATCTGTCTTTTTTCATCTTTTTAATTCGATTATTTTTCAAGTTGGTATATTTCCATACTTATCATTAGCTTTCAGTCTGTTCTTTTTTGAAGCTAAATACATCCATAATTTATTTCTCAAGAAAAAACCGTTTTATGATGCATATGAAGTTAAAACTCCAAATTATGCAACCACCTTTAAAACTATTTTTATCACATATTTTATAGTGCAAATTGCACTTCCTTTGAGACATCATTTTATTGAAGGTGATGTGCTTTGGACAGAAGAAGGGCATCGAATGTCTTGGCGGATGATGTTGCGTACAAAAAGAGGCAACACAATATTTACAGTTGTCGATAAGGCTACAAACAATTCGACACGTATCAATTTTGACGATTACCTTTCCAAAAAACAACAAAAAACAGTAAGCTCCAAACCAGACGTGATGTGGCAATTTGCTCAGCGTTTAAAAAAGGAATATGCAAAAAAAGGTATCGATATAAAGGTCTATGTTAGTGCCTTTGTAAGTGTAAATGGTAAACCAGTAAAACGATTGATTGATCCAGAAGTGGACCTGACAAGTGTAGAATGGAATGCGTTTAAACATCAAGAGTGGATTTTACTTTCAAAACAAGACGAGAATAACTGACAATTCCTTAAATTTGCAGCTTAAATTTTTACTCATGTTACAAGTTGCTTTTATTAGAGAACACAAAGAAGATGTCATTAAAAGACTGGCTAAACGAAATATTGATGCCACTGAAATGATCGAACAAGTGCTTCAATTAGATGAAGACAGACGAGCAATACAAACTCAATTAGATAATACTCTTGCCGAATCTAATGCCATTTCGAAAGAAATTGGTAACCTCTTTAAATCTGGAAAAGCTACTGAAGCCAATGTGCTAAAAGAAAAAACAACGCAATTAAAAGAGGATTCTAAAACTCTGGGCGAGCAACTAAGTGTGAAAGCTGATGCACTTAATAACATGCTCTATAAAATTCCAAATGTTCCTAATAAAATTGTGCCTTCTGGAAATACCGATGAAGACAATGAAGAGGTATACAGAGAAGGAGATATTCCTGTATTACACAGTAAAGCTTTACCACATTGGGAATTAGCAAAACAATATGATATTATAGATTTTGAATTAGGAAATAAAATCACTGGTGCAGGCTTTCCTGTATACAAAGGAAAAGGAGCCAGATTACAACGTGCATTAATTGCTTACTTTTTAGATAAAAATACTGCTGCAGGTTACACCGAATACCAATTACCTCATTTAGTTAATGAAGCTTCAGGATTTGGTACTGGACAATTGCCTGATAAGGAAGGTCAAATGTATCACGTGACCGAAGATAATTTATACTTGATTCCAACTGCCGAAGTTCCTGCAACCAATTTATTTAGAGATAATTTATTGTCTGAAAGCGATATGCCAATTTCAATTACTGGCTACACACCATGTTTTCGAAGAGAAGCTGGAAGTTATGGAGCACATGTGAGAGGATTAAATCGTTTGCATCAATTTGATAAAGTTGAAATTTTACGCGTAGAACATCCAAATCGTTCTTACGATGCTTTAACCGAAATGGTAGAACACGTAAAAACCATCTTACAGGAACTTAAATTACCTTACAGAATTTTACGTTTATGTGGAGGAGACTTAGGATTTACGTCTGCACTGACCTATGATTTTGAAGTGTTTTCAACAGCTCAAGATCGATGGTTGGAAATTTCTTCAGTATCTAATTTCGAAACTTTTCAGGCTAACAGACTAAAGCTTCGTTTTAAAAATAGCAATGGTAAAACAGAACTTTGCCACACTCTTAATGGAAGTTCATTGGCTTTACCTAGAGTATTGGCAGGTATTTTAGAAAATTATCAAACCGAAGACGGCATCCAAATTCCTGAAGTTTTGATTCCTTACACAGGATTCGATAAAATCTAATTTGTAAGAGTATTCTTATTTACAACCGTTTAAATGCTAAAAAAAGACGTTGTTCAACGATTTTTTAACAAATTCTTTTGTTATTTCGATAATATTAAAGAAGTTAGCATTCCAAATCACAAATAACCTACTTATTATGAAAAACATCAAACGCATCGTACTTCTAGTAACGTTAATTGTTATGGCAAGCAAAGTATTACTATAATAGACCTATTTATTTTTTAGATAATCCCCAAAAATAGCCACAGCAGAATAATTGAATCATTTTTATTTAGTGATTAATAGCACATTTATTTTGATTGGTAATGCCTAAACTTGCGTTTAGGCATTTTTTTTATAAAAACATTCACAATATGTAAGCGCACCATAAGTTATATTTACATAAATTAGTAGCATGAAGCAATTTTTACTTGTCATATGTCTTTTTAGTTATCTTTTTGGTTTTTCACAAAACGAACAACTGGCAGATAATTATTTCAAACGTGGTGAATTTGAAAAAGCACTTCTCTCGTATCAAAAATTATATGAAAAAAACAAAGGCAACTATAAATTCCTGTACAAGCTTGTTGAAACACACCAGCAATTAGAACAATATGATGAAGCTCAGATTTTGCTATTAGAACGTATTTCTAAAAGTAACAATCCGTCACTATTGGTTGAGTTAGGCTATAATTATCAACTAAAAGGGAATACAGAAATGTCAGAAACCTATTATTCTGATGCTATAATTGCAATTGATGAGCATCCAGCATTTACATATAGTGTAGCCAAACAATTTCAAGATCGCAGCCTTTTAGAAAAAGCTATTGTCGTTTATAAAAAAGGAATGGTTCTCAATCCAAATCAAAATTATAACGTTCAACTTGCTCGTATTTATGGAGAACTTGGAAATATTGAAGAAATGTTCTCTAATTATATTGATTATATTGAATCAAAGCCCACATTTCTTAATAATGGGAAACGTGCATTTAGTGATTTCGTTTCAGAAAGCAGTGACAATGAAAATAATATCGCTCTAAGAAAATTACTACTAAAAAAAATTCAAGCACAGCCAGATGAAATGTGGTATGATATGCTAAGCTGGCTCTACATTCAGGAAAAAGCATACAACAAAGCCTTTATTCAGGAAAAGGCTTTATACAAAAGAAATCCTGAAAGCTTATCACGCATTACAGATTTAGCACTTACAGCAATCAATGAAAAAGAATACGATACAGCAAATGCTATTTTCAATTATATATTAGAAAATTCCCAAGATATAGAAACCAGACTTACAGCGCATCAGTATCTTTTAGACATTGAAATCACTAATGCCAGTAAAAAAGAACTCAAGGCTATTCAAGATAAATATCTTGAGCTTTTTAAACAATATGGAACTTACGAACAAACCATTTCACTTCAAATTGCCTATGGTGATTTTCTGGCTTTTAATCTTCATCAGCCTAAAGAAGCCAGTGCCTTTTTAAAGAAAAGTCTCGAATTAGAATTATCTCTATTTCAGGAAGCAACCGTTAAATTAAAGTTGGGAGACATATTAGTATTTCAAGAAAAATTTAATGAAGCTCTCATTTATTATTCGCAAATACAGGCGAATCTTAAAAATAGTACAATATCACAACAAGCCAGATATAAGGTAGCCAAAACAAGTTATTATAAAGGTGATTTTAAATGGGCAGAATCTCAACTTAAAATTTTAAAAGCATCTACTTCGCAACTTATTGCCAATGACGCTTTAGATTTAAAACTATTGATTTCAGATAACATTCAGGAAGACTCACTACATACGGCTTTGCGTTTATATTCTAAGGCCGATTTGCTGGCATTTCAGAACAAAAATGAAGAAGCCATTTCGTTATTAGATACAATTTTAACTGAACATAAAGGCGAAACCATTGAAGACCAAGCGTTGTTTATGCAAGCCAAATTATTTGAAAAGACAAAACAATACGATAAAGCTTTAGCTAACTACGAATACATTATTGCCAACTATAGAGATGAAATTCTGGCTGATGATGCCTATTTTTATTTAGCCCAATTGTATCAAACACAACTAGGCGAACCTGAAAAAGCTAAACCATTATACGAAAATATTATTTTCAATCACGAAGACAGTATTTATTTTATTGAAGCCCGAAAACGCTTCAGAATGCTACGAGGTGATACAATCAATTAGTTGTTAATTGTTAGAATATTTGTTTTTTATACACTAATTTTCAATTTATGCTGAATTCTTAAAAATGATAATCGCCGAAACGGAACGCCTTCTACTTTCAAAAATCACATTAGATGATGCTTCTTTTCTTTTGGAATTAATGAACACGCCTGGTTGGTTAAAATACAATGGTGATCGTAATGTAAAAACTCTTGAACAAGCTGTAAATCACATTAAAAACAACCAACTGAAGTGCTATGAAACTCATGAGTTTGGGTATTACAAACTTCAGGTTAAGGCTGAAAATCTTAAAACTATAGGTACAAGTGGTTTACTTCAACGCGACAACTTAGATCATGTAGACATTGGCTTTTCTCTATTACCTGATTATCATGGTAAAGGTTACGGTTATGAAGCGGCTTCAGAAATTATGAACCTTGCCAAAAATAAATTCAACATAAAAACACTTTGTGCTATTACGCTTCCAATAAACCAACCTTCTATTCATCTTTTGGAAAAATTAGGCTTATCTTACCAAAAAACAGTAAAACCCTTTGAAGACGACAAAGAACTTCTGTTATTTGCAAAAGATTTATAAAAACTATTCTGTGTAGCACTTCAACTGCGCTCAGTGTAATAATTCAAAACCTTTAAAATAGATACACATGTACATTTATAACGTAACTGTCAATATTGATGATAGTATTCATGACGAATGGCTCCTCTGGATTAAAGAACATATTCCTCAAGTGCTATCTACAGGCAAGTTTGAAAAGGCAACCTTAACCAAAGTGTTAGTTGAAGAAAATATGGGAGGACAAACCTATTCTATTCAATATCGTTCGTATTCAAGGGAAGCACTTGATGCGTATTACAAAGATGATGCTGATCGACTTAGAACGGAAGGCTTGAAAAAATTCGCAGATAAAATGTTGTCCTTTAGAACCGAACTTCAAATCGTGGATGAATATTCCGTAAAATTTAAATAAAGACGATGTCTGTAAGAGCAAAAAAACATTTAGGCCAGCACTTTTTAACCGACGAATCCATTGCCGAACGCATAGCAGATAGCTTAAGTTTAAATGGCTATAAACATGTTTTAGAAATTGGTCCAGGAATGGGTGTGCTCACTAAATATTTGCTAAAAAAAGACACGAACACGCATGTTATAGAAATTGATACTGAATCTGTAGAATACCTTAAAGCCAATTACCTCAACTTGGCAAATCGTGTTCATGAACAGGATTTTTTAAAATACGATTTGACTGAGATCTTTAATGATGAGCCTTTTGCCATTATTGGTAATTTTCCTTATAATATTTCTACACAAATTGTATTTAAAACTTTGGAAATGCGTGAACAAATTCCCGAGTTCTCAGGGATGTTTCAAAAAGAAGTCGCTCAAAGAATTTGTTCTAAAGAAGGCAGTAAAGTCTATGGTATTCTTTCCGTGTTAACTCAGGCGTTTTATGATGCTGACTATTTATTTACTGTACCTCCAACGGTTTTTAATCCGCCTCCAAAAGTAGAGTCTGGTGTATTGCTTTTAAAGCGAAAGGAAAACTTTAGCTTAAATTGCGACGAAAAATTATTTTTTAGAATTGTAAAAACCGCATTTCAACAACGCAGAAAAACACTTCGTAACAGTTTAAAAACATTCAATCTTTCAGATAATTTAAAAGCATATGTTATATTTGACAAACGTCCTGAACAACTTAGTGTGGCTTCATTTATAGAATTGACACAACACATTGAAAACGACGACAAAGCATTATAATTATCTTATCAAAAAAGTGAAATAAAAAGACATCTTTTAGATTCAGCAAAGCTAAATCTTATGGTAGAAGAAAAAGAAAATATTCAATTTGAACTTACCGATGAACTCATTGAGCAGGTCGAACTTCTTGTCGCCAATAAAAACGACAAGGCGTTAAAAACGCTTCTAAATGAGTTTCACTATGCCGATGTTGCCGAAATTCTGGATGAATTAAATCTGGAAGATTCAGTATACGTCATCAAATTATTAGATTCTGAAACAACTTCTGACATTCTTACCGAACTTGATGAAGATACCAGAGAAAAAGTACTTGAAAATCTTTCAGCTAAAGAAATAGCAGAAGAAATTGAAGAGCTCGATACAGATGATGCTGCCGATATCATTGCTGAATTACCAGAAGAACGTCAGGCCGAAGTGATTTCTCAAATTGAAGACAATGACCATCGAGATGAAATCACTGAACTTTTAGCGTACGAGGAAGATACAGCTGGTAGCCTTATGGCTAAAGAACTTGTTAAAGTTTATGAAACTTGGACTGTTGCAGGATGCTTACGACGTATTAGAGGACAAGCTAAAGATGTCACAAGAGTACATTCCATTTATGTGGTTGACAAAAAAGAAAAACTCATTGGCCGTTTGTCTCTCAAAGATTTAATTGTAGCAAAAAGTGAACAAAAAATTGCAGATATTTCTAAAGACACTGTAGATTGGGTATATGTCAATGATGATGTTGAAGACGTCGCAAGAGTCATGGCAAAATACGATTTAGAAGCCATTCCTGTTGTAGATAAAAACCAAACTCTATTGGGTAGAATTACTATTGACGATATTGTAGATGTTTTAAAAGAAGAAGCCGATAAAGATTACCAGATGGCTGCAGGTATTACAGGTGATGTAGAAGCCGATGACAGTATTTTAGAGTTGACAAGAGCACGTTTACCATGGTTATTTTTAGGGCTAGTTGGAGGTGTTGGTGCCTTTTTAATTATGGAAGGTTTTGAAGAAGCCTTTAAAGGCAAAGCTTTTGTATTATTCTTTTTTACACCACTTATTGCTGCTATGGCTGGAAATGTTGGTGTACAATCAAGTGCTATCATAGTTCAAGGTTTAGCCAATGACGATGTGAAAGGGAGTATTAATAGCCGACTTATAAAAGAGATGCTACTGGCAGCATTAAACGGAACCATTTTAGCCATATTTCTGTTTTTATTTGTGTGGGCAACTAAAGGAGATTTCACGACAGCATTAGCCATTTCTGTCTCATTAATTGCGGTAATCATCATCGCAGGTTTAATTGGTACTTTTGTTCCGCTTTTCCTTGATAAACGAGGTATCGATCCAGCAATTGCAACGGGTCCTTTCATTACAACCAGTAACGATATTTTCGGAATTTTAATTTATTTCTGGATTGCCAGATTAATTTTAGGTATTTAATAGTTTGGGCGTTCCCTTTCAGGTCGTGCTTTCACTACTCGCTTTTTCTAAAACAGAAAAGAGCTCAAACAGATCGTTCAATCACTAACGCAAATACGAATTCGTCATGCTGGACTTGGTTCAGCATCCCATTATTTATTACTTTTAGCCTATGAAAGCAATTAACATCAAAGATAAGCATGCGCTATTCACCAAACAGTGGCACCCACATCGTATTGCTACTGTAGATAACATGCAAATCCTCTTAGCTAAAGTAAAAGGCGAATTTGTCTGGCATAGTCATGAGGATGAAGACGAGTTATTTCAAGTCATTAAGGGTACATTATACATGCAATTTAGAGACCGAACAGAAGTGGTTAAAGAAGGTGAATTTATTGTGGTTCCAAAAGGTGTTGAACACAATCCGTGTACCAAAAATGATGAAGAAGTCCACCTCTTATTATTTGAAAAATCAAGTACAGCACATACTGGCAAAGTACAAGCAAAATTAACACAAACCATATATCCTGACATTTAAAAAGTAGTTCAACTGTCACATTGAGCGCAATAGAAGTGTCTCATTGTTTTTACCTTTATAAATTGATTCATAAGACTCCTGTCTTTACAGAAAATAAGCATGAAAATACTCCACCTAGACACCAATCACAAACTCCTCATTGAGCAACTCAACGCTCTAGGATTCACTAATGATGAAGAGTACACTTCATCTAAAGAATATATAGAAAGTATCATTCACAACTATGATGGTGTTATCATTCGTAGCCGATTTAAAATTGATAAACCATTCCTCGATGCAGCTACAAATTTAAAATTTATAGGCCGTGTTGGTGCAGGATTAGAAAATATCGATTGTAATTATGCTGAACAAAAAAACATCAAACTCATTGCTGCTCCAGAAGGTAATCGCAATGCTGTTGGCGAACATAGTTTAGCCATGTTACTCTCCTTGTTTAATAAACTCAATAAAGCAGATCGTGAAGTTCGTAATGGCAAATGGCTACGTGAAGATAATCGTGGATTAGAACTCGACGGAAAAACTGTTGGCCTCATTGGCTATGGAAATATGGGTAAAGCTTTTGCTAAAAAACTTAGAGGGTTTAACGTCAATGTTTTATGCCACGATATCAAGCCAAATGTTGGTGATCAAAATGCAACACAAGTTCCTTTGAGTGAACTGCAAGCTAAAGCAAATGTATTAAGTCTTCATACTCCTGAAACACCATTAACAATCAACATGGTAAACTCAGCATTTATCAATGCCTTTCAACATAATTTCTGGCTTATCAATACAGCTCGTGGCAAAAGTGTGGTGACTAAAGATTTAGTTTCAGCCTTACTCAATGGTAAAATCTTAGGTGCAGGATTAGATGTTCTGGAATATGAAAAGTCATCGTTTGAAAACTTATTTTCTTCAGAAATGCCAGAAGCTTTTAAATACCTTATTTCAGCTGAAAATGTATTACTTTCTCCTCATGTTGCTGGATGGACTATAGAAAGCAAAGAGAAATTGGCGCAAACCATCGTAGATAAAATTATAGCAGAATTTTGCTAAATTTAAAGCATGCGAAAAACCATTCTTGTATTTGGATTGCTCATTTTAGCCTTGCTAATTTTATTTCAGTTTAGTAAGTATGCTATTATTTCTGGCGATTTAGATTCAGAATTTGCCATTGCCATCGTCGCTATTGTTTTCTTTTTCGTTGGTGTGTACTTAAACAAAAAAAGCCTGCACAAACGACATGTCGTTTCTAAAACTATCAATTATAAAAAAATTGAAGCTCTCGACATAAGCAAACGAGAATATGAAGTCCTTATTGGTATTGCCGAAGGGCTTTCAAATAAAGAAATTGGTGAGAAACTTTTTGTATCAGAAAGCACTATAAAAACACATGTTTCAAGTCTTCTTACAAAACTTAATGCTAAACGTCGTACTCAGGCTTTACAAATAGCAAAAGGCTTCAATATTATTTAAAAATGCTACTTTTAAACTAAAGTATGAGTGGTTTGGTACTTTAGTATGAACTGTTTCTCCCTGACTTCTCATAGTTTTGTATTAAAATTAATTTAAAAATCAATTCTTATGACATTAGGTGCATTTTCAGTGAGTTTGAATGTAAAAGACATTCATGCTTCAAAAACATTTTATGAAACTTTAGGCTTTTCAGTATTTGGTGGAGATATTGATCACAACTATTTAATTATGAAAAATGGTGATGCAATTATCGGACTTTTTCAAGGTATGTTTGAACAAAATATTTTGACATTTAATCCTGGTTGGGATCAAAATGCAAATACACAGGATTCGTATGACGATGTAAGAGCGATTCAAAAACATCTTAAATCGAATGCTATAAAATTAGAAAGAGAAACCGATGAAAGCTCATCTGGTCCTGCAAGTATTGTACTTTACGATCCTGATGGAAATACCATTCTTATTGATCAACATGTATAACCAATTCTCACAAAACGAAATCATCATATCATGAAACAAACAGTTCTTAAATACGGTCTTTACGGTTTTATAATAGCAATTCTTCTTTTCCTAGTGGCTTTAGTCTTTGGGAAAGAACTAAACTATTCGTCACAGGAAATTATTGGTTATGCCACAATGGTAGCATCATTATCATTTGTGTTCTTTGGAATTAAGCATTATCGTGATAATGTCAACAACGGACTTGTAACTTTTGGAAAAGCCTTACTTATAGGTGTTTTAATATCTGTTTTAGTCGGGTTAGGGATAGGAATAGCTGATTACATTTACACCAAAGTTATTAACCCAAATTTCTCACAGGAATTTTTAGAAACCTCCATCTCTAATTTAGAAACGACTGTTTCAGGTAAAGAACTGGAATCTAAAAAGAAAGAATTAATAACTTATATGAACAATTATGGAAGTTCAGAGTTTTTAGCATTTATCATGTTTTCTACTGTACTAATTATAGGATTTATCATATCTTTAATTTCTGCATTAATTCTTCAACGTAAATAAAGACCATACTTATGCAATATAAAGCTACGTCTCCAGAAGACTATATTAACCAAGTTCCGGAAGAACGTCAAGAGGCTCTCAAAAAACTCCGAAAAGTCATCAATGCTAATTTACCAAAAGGTTTTGAAGAAGGCATTCAATATGGTATGATTGGATACTATGTTCCACATTCGACATATCCAGATGGTTACCATTGTGACCCTAAAACACCATTGCCCTTTATGAGTTTTGCCTCACAAAAAAATTCGGTAAACCTTTATCATAGTGGCATTTATGCCATTCCAAAAATTCATGATTGGTTTGTAAATGAATACCCAAAGCATTGTAAACGCAAACTTGATATGGGAAAAAGTTGTATTCGGTTTAAAAAAGTAGATGAAATCCCTTTTGATTTGATTGCCGAACTTTGTAAAAAATTAACTCCTAACGAATGGATTGAAGTATATGAAACTGCATTAAAGAAAACATAAAATGAAAAAAAGAGTAACAGGAATAGGTGGCTTATTTTTTAAAAGTAAAGATCCTAAAGCATCAAAAGACTGGTATAAAAAACATTTAGGTTTTGATACAGACGATTATGGTTGTACCTTTTGGTGGAAAGACAAACAAGGTAACGATTGTTCTACGCAATGGAGCCCGTTTCCAGAAGACACTAAATATTATGAACCTTCAAAAAAAGACTTTATGTTCAATTATCGCGTTGAAAACTTACACGAATTAATTAAAGTTTTAAAAGAGGAAGGTGTTACTGTTGTTGGAGATATTGAAGAATACGATTATGGTAAATTTGGTTGGATTCTTGACAATGATGGTAATAAAATTGAATTGTGGGAACCTATAGACAAAGCCTTTATGTAACATTTGGTGTCACTTATAGACTAATAATTTGAACAAATTTATTAAATTTATATCCTAACCAATTAAATATCACAAAACTATGTCTGACGACAACAAAAATTTAAGCGACGATCTTAACGATATGTTAGGTGACGCAAAAGAAGGTGCTAAGAAAGCAGCGGATGAAGCCAAAGAAAAAGCAAATGAATTTGCTGGAGAGGCAAAGAACTCTGCTAAGGAATTCTCAGATAGTGCAAAAGAAACTTTTAATAGAACCTCTGGTGACAACAAAAAGCTATTAGCTGGAATCTTAGGTATTTTATTAGGATGGCTTGGGATTCATAAATTCATCTTAGGCTACAATAAAGAAGGAATAATTCTGTTAGTGCTAGGGATTTTAGGGTTCTTAACATGTGGAATCACATCAGCAATCTCGGGAATTATCGGATTAATTGAAGGGATTATCTACCTAACTAAATCTGACGAGGAGTTTTATAACACATATCAAATCGGTAGAAAGCCTTGGTTCTAATATAGAGCATATAACGTATAAAAAAAGCCAGAATAATAATTCTGGCTTTTTTTGATTTTAATCAAAACTTATAATATCGTTTTATTATTTAAAAATGCTTATACTTCATCATTTCCACCATTTGAAAACTTACGTTCTAACTCCGCTTGAAATTCTTCCATAACAGGCTTAACAGTACTTTCAGGTAAATCTGCAATTTTAATATACATCAATCCATCTACCGAATTATTGAATAAAGGATCCACATTAAAAGCCACCAAGCGTGCATTCTGCTTGATGTATTTCTTTAATAACACAGGTAAACGCAAAGCTCCAGGTTCGACCTCATCAATGATTTTATCAAACTTATTCAAATCTGCTTCGGTTTCATCAAACACAAAATCTTTATCTGCGTCTTTAAGCTTGACTTTAAATTCCTTTTTAGGATGCACATATTGTGCAACATATGGATCGTAATAATGCGACTTCATAAATTCAATCATCAGCGATTTTGAGAAGTTTGAAAACTGGTTACTGATACTCACACCACCAATAAGGTATTTATGTTCCGGATAACGTAAAGTTGTATGCACAATACCTTTCCAAAGTAAAAATAAAGGCATTGGTTTTTGTTGGTAATCTTTAATTATAAAAGCACGTCCCATTTCGATAGACTGGCTCATCATTTTATATAATTCTGGCTCAAATCGAAATAAGTCCTGAAGATAAAATCCGTCAATACCATATTTAGCAAAAATCTGAGAACCTAATCCCATTCTGTAAGCTCCTGCTAATTGATTTGTATCTGTGTCCCATAAAAACATATGATGGTAATAGGTATCAAAACTGTCGAGATCTATAGCTTCATTTGTACCTTCTCCAATCGCTCTAAACGTAATTTCCCGTAACCGTCCAATTTCATGTAAAATATTAGGTATGTGATTTGCGCTACATAAATACACTTCATAGTTCTTACTTTCAAGCAATCTAAAATCTCCTTTGCGCAGTGCTTCAACTTCAGAAATCATTTTGTCCTGACTCACACCTCCTACAATTCGCTTTGGAGGTTTTGGAGGATTCTTTAATGTGTTAGAAAGGTTGTCTAATATTTTGGGCTTATCTTCAAAAGCATTAGACAAAATATAGGTTTTACGTCTTAAAAATTCTGAAAAACTAGCAAGTGTCGTGTGTTCTTTTTGATCGCTTACTGAAATCGATCTTCCTATTCTAACCTTAATGACTCTGTGTTTCTGAGTCAAAAGTTCTGATGGTAATTTTGCGGTTCGGAACGTGTCACTGATTTTTGAGAGTTTATAAAACAGTTTGCTGTTTTTAGCATGAAAATAAATGGGAACCACTGGTACTTCTGCTTTATTTATAAGTTTGATTGCAGCTTCTTCCCATGGCCTGTCTACGACAAGCTTTCCGTCTCTGTAAGTTGACACTTCTCCTGCAGGAAAAATACCTAGAGGATGACCTTCCCTTAAATGTAGCAATGAATTTTTAAAACCTGCAACACTAGACCTCACATCCTTTCGATCTTCAAAAGGATTCACTGGCATGATATACGGTTTTAGCGGCTCAATTCTATGCAACAAAAAATTAGCGATAATTTTAAAATCTTTACGTTGTTCTATCATTAATTTTAATAATAGAATCCCATCAATTCCTCCTAAAGGATGATTAGAAACTGTAATATAAGCACCTTCTTTGGGTAAACGTTTTAAATCTTCTTCTGGGATTTCAAATCTAATTTGGAAATCGTCTAAAATAGCATCCAAAAAAGCTCCGTCGCTCAAATGTTTATTACGCTTATAAATTCTGTTAAGTGTAGATATTTTAAGAAGTTTCATCAATATCCAACCAATAAAAGTTCCAATAAAACCATACTTGTCTACTTTAATGGCTTTGGCAACTTCTTTTGCGGTAACTAATCCTATATCTGGTGGTTTGGTCATGTCTGTAAAAGTACTAAATTGTTACTTAGTTACGATTTGAATTGTTTCTTGTGTTAACTGTTTTAATAACAGAGTTTTACCTTTTTCTACAGACACTATTGCTTGTTCATTATAATGTCTTACAGTATAAAGACTCACATTTTCGTGACATGTTACTTTAAATTTTGCTTTTAAATGCTGAAGCAATTGCTCAAGATTATTATAAGTGTTCTCGAAACACACTGAAAAACTAATCGCAGAATTTTGAATCACGTCAACCTTCATCTTGTAATAGTGTAATAACTTGAAAATTTCACTAATATTCTCTTCTACGATATAACTAAAATCTAAAGACGAAAGTGACACTAAAACCTGGTTTTTTTTCACGATATAACATGGAATATGTGGTGTGATTCCAACACCTTTAGCAACTTTTGTTCCCTTATCTTTAGGATTTAAGAATGATTTTACAAATAACGGAATTTCCTTTTGTTGCAAAGGCTGTAATGTTTTTGGGTGAATGACTGAGGCTCCATAAAACGCTAGTTCAATGGCCTCTCTGTAAGAGATGCTTTGAAGAAGTTGTGGATTTTTAAAATAACGTGGATCTGCATTTAAGACACCTGGCACATCTTTCCATATCGTCACACTTTGAGCGTTTAAACAATAGGCAAAAATTGCGGCCGTGTAATCACTTCCTTCTCTTCCTAAAGTCGTTGTAAAATTATTAGCATCACTACCTAAAAATCCTTGAGTAATGTTTAATAAATTTTTATCAAAATGTTCTTTTATAGCTGTTTGTGTTTCTTCCCAATTGACGTTTGCTCTTCTGTAATAATTGTCTGTTTTTATAAAGTTACGAACATCAATCCAATTATTGTGAATGCCAAGATCATTTAAGTACTCACTAATAATTGTCGTAGACGTTAGCTCACCATAACCGATAATTTGATCATATACAAAGTTATAATCTGGCGATTTATTGCGATTTAAGAAATGGTCTAATTCATCAAAAATAAAACTCACTTTTTTAAAAACTGAATGCTGCGTATTTTCAAAAAGGTCTAAGAGAATTTCGTTGTGATATTTTTTTACATCTTGGATAGAGCTTTGTAATTCACTTTTCTTTTCAAAATAATTCTTGACAACAATTTCTAGTGCATTGGTTGTTTTTCCCATTGCTGAAACAACAACTAGTGTGTGTTTAAAACCAACTTGTTTTAAAACAGAAGCCAAATTTTTTACACCATTAGCATCTTTTACTGAAGCACCTCCAAATTTGAATACTTGCATACTATATGTTTGATAAATAATTTTTAATTCCCACTTCGTTTAATTGTACAACATTCCAATCTCTCATAACATTAGCTCCTTTTTTATGATAAAATGTAATCGCAGATTCATTCCAATCCAACACTTCCCAACTTACACGCTTAACACCTAATTCATCAGCATATTTAACAACGGTATCTAAAAGTGCTGTTCCTAAACCATGACCTCTTTTAAGTTGGCTCACAATCAAATCTTCAAGGTGCAACACGTCTCCTATCCATGTTGAAAAACGAGTATACACAAGCGCTATCCCTTCAATTTTACCATCAATTTCAGCTACAAAACAATGAAATTTTGGATCATTCCCAAACCCGAAATGTTCTAAGTCTTCAACGGTTATTTTAACAGCATCAGGTGCTTTCTCAAAAATAGCCAACTCTGTGATTAGTTCGAAAACTCTTGACATGTCATTTTTAACAGCCTCTCTAATGCTAAATTTCATTCTATATTAATTTAGGTAAAGATAGTTTAAAAGTTAAGTTTAATAAAACATTAAAACATAACGAAAACGTTCTAGTTTATTAAAAAATACGATATTTGTAGAAACTAATCATTCAGAATAAATGTCTCAAAAGAATCAAA
Source organism: Psychroserpens mesophilus (assembly GCF_050617655.1). Lineage (GTDB taxonomy): Bacteria > Bacteroidota > Bacteroidia > Flavobacteriales > Flavobacteriaceae > Psychroserpens > Psychroserpens mesophilus_A. The sequence goes on from NZ_JBODQC010000001.1 coordinate 195,123, forward strand.
CTCTTGGTGAGTTTATCATCGAAAACCAGTCGTCTTTTAAATATACTTCAGGAGAATTATCTAGGCTTATAAACTCAATCCGATTAGCAGCCAAAGTTGTTAATCATGAAGTAAATAAAGCTGGATTAGTTGATATTATTGGTGCTGCAGGAGACACTAATATTCAAGGTGAAGACCAACAAAAACTGGACGTTTATGCTAATGACAAGTTCATTCAAACCATGACTAAACGAAACATTGTTTGTGGCATAGCCAGCGAGGAAGAGGATGATTTTATTTGTATAAATAGTCAGGATGAAAACCACCAGAATAAGTATGTCGTTTTAATTGATCCTTTAGATGGTTCTTCAAATATCGATGTGAACGTGTCTGTAGGAACTATTTTTTCAATCTTTAGACGGGTAACTCCAGTTGGAACTCCTGTTACTATTGACGACTTTCTTCAAAAAGGAAATCAGCAAGTGGCAGCTGGATATGTGGTATATGGAACCTCAACAATGCTTGTTTATACAACAGGAGATGGTGTAAACGGATTTACGTTAAACCCAGCAATTGGGACATTTTATTTATCACATCCTAACATGAAATTTCCAGAGAACGGAAAAATATATTCTGTAAATGAAGGCAATTACATTCACTTTCCACAAGGCATAAAAAACTATATTAAATACTGCCAACAAGAAGAAGGAGACAGACCATATACGAGCCGATATATCGGTTCTTTGGTTTCAGATTTTCATAGAAACATGATTAAAGGTGGTATTTACATGTATCCAAAAAGCTCTCAAAATTCCAATGGTAAATTACGTTTACTTTATGAATGTAATCCTATGGCTTTTTTAGCTGAACAAGCCGAAGGTAAAGCTAGCGATGGGTTTACAAGAATTATGGACATCCAACCCACTGAATTACACCAACGCGTCCCTTTTATTTGTGGCAGTAAAAACATGGTAGAAAAAGCTGAAGAATTTATGCGTAATGCATAAAAAAAGCAACCTAAAAATAGATTGCTTTTAAATTATTAATAAATGAGCAATTGTATTACTTATTCATGTTCTTCATTTCTTCAATAAACGTATCAGCATCTACTTTTTCATAAGCAAGAGCCAAAGCTTTATCTGCTATATACTTTACATTTTGAGTATGAAATCCTAAACCAACACAAAGTTTTTCTAATAACCAATGTTGATTTGGTCCTTCAATATCATCTGCCCAAACCATTCGTACTAAATCATATAAACGCTCCAAACGATTATCGTAAGAATGTGGTGCATTTATTGGATGGCTCTGGTAATCCTTAAGTATCTCTTTATAATCGGTTTCTGTAATGTCTAAACGTGTTGCTAAACGATCTAAAAAAGCTCTTTCAGCATCAGTTATAACACCATCGCTCATTGCAACTCTTACTATGGCTGCAAAATGATCTTCATTACGTTTTTTAAATCCGCTTTCGAATAATTCTGAAAATGACATATATTTTAATTTTTATGTGGCACAAAGATAGTTTTATTAATACATTTTAACAATATGCTAAAGCACAAATATTTTATATTTGCATAAAATATAATGTCTTGAGTAAAACCATTCTCTCGCAAATGTATGCACAGGCTTTGCAAATGCAAAATCTACAGACTGCTATTGCTCAAAATGAAGTAAAATTACACTTAAAAGGGTTAGTTGGATCCTCATTGTCTATTGTGATTAGTGAAGCTTTTACAGCTTCTGAATTACCATTTTTACTCATCTTTAATGACAAAGAAGAGGCGGCTTTTTACCTGAACGATTTAGAAGTCCTACTCAATGATAAGGATGTCCTTTTTTATCCTGGCAGCTACCGAAGACCATATCAAATTGAAGAAACAGATAATGCTAATGTATTATTAAGAGCAGAAGTTTTAAACCGTATCAATTCTCGAAAAAAGCCTGCAATCATCGTTACTTATCCTGATGCTTTGTTCGAAAAAGTAGTAACGCGTCGCGAACTTGAAAAAAACACTTTAAAAATTTCAGTTGGTGATGAATTATCTCTTGATTTTGTTAATGAAGTCTTGTTTGAATATAAATTTAAACGAGTCGATTTTGTAACCGAACCAGGTGAGTTTTCAGTTCGTGGTGGTATTGTAGATGTCTTCTCTTTTTCTCATGACGAACCCTATCGTATTGAGTTTTTTGGTGATGAAGTGGATAGCATCAGAACATTTGATGTTGAAACACAACTCTCAACTGAGCAAATTAAAAAAATAGGCATCATACCTAATGTCGCCAATAAATTTTTAGAGGAAAGCAGACAGAGTTTCCTAAAATACATTGCGCAAAAAACAGTGGTATTTTCAAAAAACACAGACTTTCTTTTCTCAAGAATTGATGAATTCTTCGCAAAAGCAGAAGACACTTTCAAAACCTTGTCTTCTGAATTAAAACATTTAGAGCCTGAAGAATTGTTCTGTAATTCAAAATTACTAAAACACCAACTTCTTGATTTTAGATTGGTTGAGTTTGGAACTACAAGTGTTTATTCCGAAGAACACATACCATTTAATACCACACCTCAACCTTCTTTTAATAAACAATTCAACTTATTGATTGAAGACTTAAACAATCATCATGATAAAGGTTATACAAATTACATCGCTTGTGTAAGTGAGCAACAAGCTAAACGATTTCATGATATTTTTGAAGATGTCGAACAAGATGTACATTATAAAACCATAGTTTTATCTTTATATCAAGGGTTTATAGATCACGATCAAAAAATCACTTGTTATACAGATCATCAAATTTTTGAGCGTTATCATAAATTCCATCTTAAAAACGGCTACGCCAAAAAACAAGCCATTACACTTAAAGAACTCACCAATTTAGATATTGGAGATTATGTGACCCATATTGATCATGGGATTGGGAAATTTGGCGGACTCCAAAAAATTGATGTTGAAGGCAAAAAACAAGAAGCTATCAAATTGGTGTATGGTGAACGTGATGTGTTGTATTTAAGCATTCATTCTCTTCATAAAATCACTAAGTTTAATGGTAAAGATGGGAAGCCACCAAAAGTATATAAGCTTGGAAGTAAGGCTTGGAAAACGCTTAAGCAAAAAACAAAATCTCGTGTTAAGGAAATTGCATTCAACCTTATTAAAGTCTATGCAAAACGCAAACTCGAAAAGGGCTATCAATACAAGCCTGACAGCTATCTCCAACATGAATTAGAGGCATCATTTATTTATGAAGATACACCAGATCAAATCACATCTACAGCAGACATAAAAGCAGATATGGAAAGTGAGCGTCCAATGGATCGTCTTGTTTGTGGTGATGTCGGGTTTGGCAAAACTGAAGTGGCTATTCGAGCTGCTTTTAAAGCCGTTGATAACGGAAAGCAAGTCGCTATCTTAGTACCTACAACAATTCTTGCTTATCAACATCATAAAACGATAACCGAACGTCTTAAAGATTTTCCGGTTACTGTAGATTATTTGAATCGTTTTAGAACTGCTAAAGAAAAACGAGAAACATTAGAGAAACTAGAAAAAGGACATGTTGATATTATTATTGGAACCCATCAACTAGTTAATAAAAATGTAACATTTAAAGATTTAGGATTGCTGATTGTTGATGAGGAACAAAAGTTTGGTGTGGCTGTAAAAGAAAAACTCAAAACACTCAAAGATAATGTAGATGTCTTGACACTTACGGCAACGCCAATTCCGAGAACGCTTCAGTTTAGTTTAATGGCTGCTCGTGATTTATCTGTGATTACAACTGCTCCTCCAAACCGTTATCCTATTGAAAGTCATGTCATTCGTTTCAACGAAGAAACCATAAGAGATGCGGTTACTTATGAGATTCAACGTGGTGGACAAATTTTCTTTATTCATAATCGAATTGAAAACATTAAAGAAGTTGCTGGTATGATTCAGCGTTTGGTTCCTGATGCAAAAATTGGAATTGGTCATGGACAACTTGATGGTAAAAAGCTAGAACAATTGATGCTGGCATTTATGAATGGTGAATTTGATGTTTTAGTCAGCACAACCATTGTAGAAAGTGGTTTAGATGTTCCAAATGCGAATACGATTTTTATTAATAATGCGAATAATTTCGGATTAAGCGATTTACACCAAATGCGTGGTCGTGTGGGTCGAAGTAATAAAAAAGCTTTTTGTTATTTCATCACGCCTGAATATTCAGCAATGACAACTGATGCTAGAAAACGTATTACGGCTTTAGAACAGTTTACAGAGCTTGGAAGCGGTTTCAACATTGCCATGAAAGATCTGGAAATTCGTGGTGCAGGTGATTTATTAGGTGGCGAACAAAGCGGATTTATAAACGATATTGGTTTTGATACCTATCAGAAAATATTAAATGAAGCCATTGAGGAACTCAAAGAAAATGAGTTTAAAGACTTGTATCAAGACGACGGAAAAGAGAAAGACTACGTTAAAGACATTACTATTGATACTGATTTTGAATTGTTATTTCCAGATGATTATGTTAATAACATCACTGAACGCCTGAATTTGTACACGAAACTCAACACACTTAAAACCGAAGAAGAACTCAAAACCTTTGAAACGGAAATTATAGATCGCTTTGGAGAATTACCAGTTCAGGTTGTTGATTTATTCAATAGTGTTCGTGTGAAATGGATAGCAACAAAAATAGGCTTAGAAAAAATCATCATGAAAAAAGGGCGTTTTGTTGGTTATTTTATAAACGATCAACAAAGTGCATTTTATCAAAGTAATAACTTTACAAAAGTGTTACAATATGTTCAAACAAGACCTAAAGACTGTAAAATGAAAGAAAAACAAACCAGAAATGGTCTGCGTTTGCTCTTAACCTTTGAACACATTAAATCGGTTAAGCAAGCTTTAGCTGTTTTAGAATCTATTGTTAACTAAAAATGAGTACTATTATTATTTAGTGGCTCAATATTTGAAGCCGAATACATAAACAACAATTATTAAATCAAACTCATGAAATATTTATATTTTACCTTGTTTTTTATTCCATTGAGCCTGTTCTCGCAACATAGTATCAATGGTACATTTACACCGAGTTCAGAATACACCTATGCGTTTTTATATCAGGCAACACCTACCAGTTCTGATTACATAGACAGAGCCAAAATTGATGATGAAGGCAATTTTACAATTCCCTTAGATGCTTCAGCAACTGCAGGCATATATAAAATTGTTTATGCGCTTCCTCCTGAAGACAATAATTTCAACCTCATTTATAACGGTAAAGAAAGTGTTTCCCTGATTTTTAGCTCAGATAAAGGTTTAGAATTTACAGATAGTAATGAGAATAAATTGTGGTCATCTTATACCAATAGCATGGAAATGGTAAACAGAACCATTAGCAATTATTACACTCAAGAAAGTACAGATAAAAAGGCATTTCAAGACATTTTTAAAACCCTGAAAAACACACAACTTGCGTTTGAAGACGCCTCAAAAGGCACTATGGCTTCTATATTTATTAAAGCAAATACACCTTATATCCCTGAGTCTTACGAAGATATAACAACCTACTCTTCAAACCTGAAACGTACGTTTTTATCTAATGTTGATTTTAATAATGCCTTACTACAAAGTTCTGATTTTTTAATTGATCGTGTATTAGCTTATATCTTCGGAATGAGTGAAAATACTTCTAACGAAACCTACAAACGAGATGTAGATCACGTGGTAAATAAGATTAGTGATGTTGATCTCGATACGAAAACAATGCTCCTGGAAATGGTTTGGAGTCGTTTTAGAGTTATGGATAATCAAGAATTGGCAAACTATATTTCTGACACCTATTTGATGGCTCTTAGCAAAGAAGGTAATTATTTAAGTTTAATTGAAGAACTTAAAACTTATCAAAACAATCAAATTGGTGATAAAGCTCAAAATTTTGACATAGCGATTACCAAAAATGGAACACCAGCAACCACTACGCTTCATGATTTAAATCTTGCTGAGCAATACTTAGTGATTTTTTGGAGCAGTACTTGCGGACATTGTTTTGATGAATTACCAAAAGTAAAAAAGATGCTCGCTTCAAAACCGAATATACAAGTCATTGCTATTGGACTTGAAGAGGAGTCAGAGGTCTGGGAACAATCCATTACTGAGTATACAGATTTTATACATGTGCTAGGTTTAGGTAAATGGAATAATCCAATAGCAAATGCTTATGGCGTTACCGCAACACCAACTTATGTGCTATTAAATGCAGACAAGATTATTACAGCTAAACCTTATGATTATGAAGCTTTAGAAGATGTTTTGAAGTAGTTATGTCTCAGATAACTATAGATTTCTTGACTACACTCAAAATGATGTGCATTTCAAAATATTGTGAGTTTATCAATACGACCGAAGTGGAGGAATCTTAAATACAAAAACTTTTTACTTAAATTAATATAGATTTCTCGACAAACTCGAAATGACAAAAAAAGCGCAACATTAAGTTACGCTTTTTTATGATTTAATATTGTTTAATCCATATGAGGAATACGTAATACCTGACCTGGATAAATCTTATCAGGATCTTTCAGCATTGGCTTATTAGCTTCAAAAATTACAGGATATTTCATTGCGTTGCCGTAATATTTTTTTGCTATTTTACCTAAAGTATCACCACTCACAACAGTGTGAAATTGTGCTTCAGGCTCTGTGTGTTCAACTGTCATTTGGTCATCAACTGTTGCTATTCCAGATGTATTCCCAACCACTAAGATAACTTTCTCTCGTGTTGCTTGGTCATAAGCCATTCCAGAGATTCTAGCCATATCATCATCTACAAACACCTTTAAATTTTCAACTTGTAATTGTAAATCGTTGATTGTTTCTTCCAAATTTCGTGCTGCTGCTTCCTCAATTCTTAATTCGTCAGCTGCTGCTTTTGCATTTGCTGCTGCTTTTGCTTCGGCAGCCTCTTCAGCGCTTGTTTTTCCAATTCCGAAAACTTTTGCACCTGCATCTTTGATAAATGAAAATAATCCCATACTATATTTTAGTTTTAGTGTTAATAATTTCTTGTTTAGGTTGAAGATAAAAAATATCTATGACATCTATGCCTTTAGACACCTTATATTTTAAAAAGTCACTATAGAAGAAAACGCCCAACTCAAATAAATGAGGTGGACGTTTTTAGAAACTAAATAACCAACCAAAATTTAGCTCCTTGTATTTACCCTTGGGTTATCTTTTTTAGCAGTTTTCTGCTTCCTTTTTTTAAGTTCATTTGTGCCTTTTAAGTTTCTGCCTTGGGCATCAGTCTCACGTAAAAACTGTATGTATCCTCTTCCTGTAAATTCATATATAGTATCAGATGTTGGATGATACAGTTGGATTCTTTGGTCATTTATAACGCTCAATTCAAAGAATTCATTGTCGAAAAAATCATAATCTAATGTTAATGTTTTTAAGTACATATTATTACTCATATTTCCAACACCATAAACTCCTGAATAATCCCAGTAAATGTTATATGGATTTCCGATGTTTACATCTTGAGAGCTTCTAAATTCAGAGTCATTGCCTCCTGCTAAAAACTGTAAATAGTTTTCACTATCAAATTCATTTAAAACTCCCATTTCACTGGTATATGTTTTTTCCCATGCTTCATATTCCTGCAGGAAATAATGAATGTTATCGTAAAAGACATAATCATAATCAAAATTTTGTCTCTGGTATCCATTTAAAAAATATGAAGTATCGTTAAATGGGTTATACAATTCGATGGTATTATTATCTATTTGATAGACATCAAAGGTTTCGTAACCGTCAATGTCATGATAGATGTCTAGAATCATATTGTATGCATCGTAAGTACCTACATCAACCCCAAATCCGTTACCTTGATTTCCAAAACCAACCAGATTATTATTTGCGTAAACAACTCCGTTTCTAAACGACACTGTAAATGCAATTTGAAGGAAAGGTGTTTCACCAGGACCTAAGGTTTGATTGATATCAACATACCATAATTCATAACTACCCAATAGCTGATTTAAAGAAATAGCTGATTGATTGTCAAAATCATTAACAATCACTTCTTCAGTATAACAAGACGTTAAAAGCAATGTTGATAAAGCAAAACCGAAAAATAGTTTTATGGTCTTCATAATCTTTAGTTTTTTTTGGGTTACTATTGTGTATAATCCAAAACACGTGCCAAAATTAAATGATGTGCTAATTGTTAATAATTACGATTCTCAAATAAGGTATGATTCAGAACATTGAAATTAGTTTTCAGAATGCATTTCTACCAAACTTCATGTGACTGTTATTATAACACTGAATAAAGTAATATTTTCATTATTTTTGAATAACTAAAATTTGAGGATATATTTATGAGTCAACCTTTAAAATATGCGGTTTTTGGAGCAGGAAGTTGGGCAACAGCAATTGTAAAGATGCTTTGTGAAAATTTAGACCAAGTTGGTTGGTACATGCGAAGCGTGTATACTAAGGAGCATTTACTAAAAGAACAGCATAATCCAAGTTATTTAAGTTCTGTAGAGTTTAAAATTGAACAACTTAAATTAAGTAATGACATTAATGAAATAGCTGATTGGGCAGACGTTTTAATTTTTGTAATACCCTCAGCTTTTATACATTCTGAATTAGAAAAATTAACTGTAGATATTTCTGAAAAAACAATTGTCTCTGCGGTAAAAGGCATAATGCCTCAGTCAGGATTATTAGTTGGAGAGCATTTTCATGACATCTATAACATTCCATTCGAAAACATTGCAGTGATTGCAGGACCTTGTCACGCTGAAGAAGTGGCATTAGAGCGATTATCGTATTTAACGATTTCCTGCGCAGATGCTAAAAAAGCACAATCCATTGCTGATGTATTATCGAGTGATTACATCAAAACCAAAATTAGCGATGATATTATTGGCACTGAATACGCGGTCATGCTGAAAAATATTTATGCTATTGCTGCTGGTATCGCTCACGGATTAGGTTATGGTGATAATTTTCAAAGCGTATTGATGAGTAATGCCATTCGTGAAATGAAGCGTTTTATCAAAAAAATGCACAAGATGAAACGAAACATTAATAATTCGGCTTATTTAGGTGATTTATTGGTGACTGGTTATTCTACATTTTCCCGTAATCGTATGTTTGGCAACATGATTGGTAAAGGCTATACTGTAAAATCAGCTCAAATGGAAATGAGTATGGTTGCCGAAGGGTATTATGCTACAAAAAGTGCGCACGAACTTAATATTAAAAACAAGAAAAAAACGCAATTACCTATAATTAATGCTGTTTATGAGATTTTATATGAGAATAAAGATCCTAAAAAAGTGTTTAAAAAACTAACTGATAAATTAGATTGATTTAAGGGTTATTAAGACGTTAATTTTTATGTTACCTGTAGCAACATCATAATGATCTAAAAAGATTACCGTATCATCACGTTCCTCATATTGACATATTCTACTACTTAACCAAAATACCTTTTAACTGCATCAAAGGAACGGTTTGAAGGGCTTTTGTATTGATGGTGTTTTTTCTAAACAAATACGTTTTATCCAACATCTGATTACCCTCAAAAAAGGTGACCTTAAACTCATTATTGAGCTTTAAAACATCATTTTGCATAAATTCTATCTTAGCATAGCTTCTTGCGGGCAATAACTTAATGGTATGACGCATTACTGGTGTAATTTTCTCTTCAGAATAGCCTTTTGACACAATTAAAACGGTTTCCAGATCAACATCTTTATTATTGATGATATAAGCGTTCCAATCTTCGGTTTTATATTCTGGGTGCTGTTCTTTAACTACTGTCACAAAAACATCTTCTACTTTAGGAATTTCAATATCTTTTCTCATCTCATTTCGTGTTTACTTCGAAATACTTTAATTTCGAAGCAAAAATAATTTTTTAAATACGATCCCTTTAATTCATGAAACATCTTTTTTTATTTTTTTCGCTTTTCAGCTTCAGTTTGGTTATTGCTCAAACTGAAAACCAATCTCAACTTACTATAGACCAAATCATGCAAGGCGAAGATTTTGTCGGTTATTTACCTACAGATATTCAATGGTCAGATACGAGTAAAACCATTTATTTTAGCTGGAATCCAGATAATGATACCATTCGTTCAACATATCGGGTCAATATCAACACCAAAACTATCGAAAAATTATCCTTTGAAGATTTGAAAGCAAAGACTGCTTCTGGTGTATATTCAAAAGATCACACACAAAAAGTATATGAAAAAAATGGAGATTTATTTTTACTGAACACTAATAGCTCTGAGATTAAACGTCTCACACATACGAATAAGCGAGAATCTAATCCACAGTTCTCAGGAGATGAAAAATCTATAATATTTCAGCAGGATAGTAATTTATTTCAATGGCATATTTCAGAAGGTACTTTAAAACAGCTCACTGATTTTAAATCGGGCAACAAAAAATCTGAATCTAAACTTGATGCACAAGACCAATGGCTCGAAGATGATCAATTACAATATTTTAACATTCTGGAAAAACGTAAAAATTCTAATGATGCTCAATCCTACAGACAAGAACAAATTCAATTTGATCGTCCAGAACCTGTTTATTTAGGTGATAAAAACCTATTTGGAATACAAATTTCTCCAGATTTAAAATATGTTATTTACCGACTCTATAAGGCTCCTAATGACAAAAACACAATCGTTCCCGATTATGTGACAGAAAGCGGTTATACCAATGACTTAAATGCACGACCAAAAGTGGGAGATGATCAATACACATATGAGTCATGGGTTTTAAACCTGGAAACAGGTAAACACTATCAGATTAAAACAGATACTATTGAAGGCATTAAAGATAAACCAGCATATTTAAAAGATTATGCTGAAAATGCTTCAGAGTATCAAGACACCTACGAAAACCCAAGAGAAGTTGAAATAGGCAATCCTATTTTTTCTGAAGATGGAAAAGCGATAATAAACATCACCTCCATAGACCATAAAGACCGTTGGATTATGATGATTGATCTATCTGATGGTAGTTTGAATTTAATAGACAGACAGCATGACGATGCCTGGATTGGCGGACCAGGAATTGGCTGGTTTTCCCGTCCTGAAATGGGTTGGATCGACCAAAACAATATATGGTTTAAATCTGAAAAAACGGGTTACGCGCATTTATACAGTGCTAACATAAATAACGGAAAAATTAAAGCATTAACTCAAGGTGATTTTGAAATTTTAGGTGTGAACTTATCTAAAGACAACAAAACATTCTTCATTACCAGTAATAAAGTAAGTCCACATCAACATCATTTTTATCACTTACCATCTAAAGGCGGAACAATGAAGCAAATAACGTCTAAAACTGGTGGTCATGAAGTTACTGTTTCACCAGATGAAAAACATTTGGCTGTAAGGTACTCCTATTCTAATAAACCTTGGGAGTTGTATGTGATGCCAAACAAAGCAGGAGCAGAAATGACACAATTGACTGAGTCGACAACTGAAGCTTTTAAAGCCTACAATTGGACAGATTCAGAGATTATTAATTTTACTGCAAGAGATGGTGTACAAGTTCCGGCAACCTTATATAAACCAAATCCAGACAAAAAAAATAATGCTGCTATTATATTTGTTCATGGCGCAGGTTATAAACAAAATGTTCATCAATGGTGGCCAGATTACTACAGAGAATACATGTTTCATAACTTTCTAGCTGATAATGGCTATACCGTTTTAGCGATAGATTTTAGAGCCAGTGAAGGTTACGGTCGTGATTGGCGAACAGCCATCTATCGTCATATGGGAGGGCAAGATTTAGATGACCAAGTCGATGGTGCTCAATATTTGGTTGAAAATCATAATATAGATAAAGACAGATTAGGAATTTATGGTGGCTCTTATGGTGGATTTATTACGCTAATGGCTATGTTTACTTCACCAGACACCTTTAAAAGTGGTGCTGCATTACGCTCGGTTACAGATTGGGCGCATTACAATCATGGTTATACCTCTCCTATTTTAAACACACCTGTTGAAGACCCAAAAGCATATCAACGTAGTTCTCCGATTTATTTTGCTGAAGGTCTAAAAGGTCATTTACTGATGCTCCACGGAATGATTGATACAAACGTCCATTTTCAAGATGTGGTTCGACTTTCACAACGTTTGATAGAATTAAAAAAAGAAAATTGGGAATTAGCCGTTTTTCCATTAGAAGGTCATGGCTTTGTCGAAGCTTCAAGCTGGTCTGACGAATACCGAAGAATTTTTAAATTGTTTCAAGAAACTCTAAACTAACAAACAACAAAGGCGTTATTACAATAGCGCCTTTTTTTAGGTTTATAAAGCAGATTTAAACTGCTCTAAGAACCGTACATCGTTTTCACTTAATAAGCGAATATCGCTAATCTGGTGAAGCAGTAAAGCAATACGGTCAATTCCCATTCCGAATGCGAAACCTGAATATTCTTTAGAATCAATACCACAATTTTCTAAAACATTTGGATCTACCATACCGCAACCCATTATTTCTAACCAACCTGTTCCTTTGGTCATTTTATAATCTGTTTCGGTCTCTAAACCCCAATACACATCTACCTCAGCACTTGGTTCGGTAAATGGAAAGTAGGAAGGACGTAAGCGAATTTTAGATTTCCCAAACATTTCGGTTGTGAAGTATTGGAGAGTTTGTTTTAAATCGGCAAAACTCACATCTTTATCTATGTATAAGCCTTCTACCTGATGAAAAAAGCAGTGTGAACGTGCTGAAATTGCTTCATTACGAAACACGCGACCAGGTGATATGGTTCTTATAGGTGGCTTGTTGTTTTCCATATAACGAACCTGCACAGAACTGGTATGTGTACGTAACAACACATCAGGATTTGTTTGAATGAAAAACGTATCCTGCATGTCGCGAGCTGGATGATATTCTGGCAAATTTAAAGCTGTAAAATTATGCCAATCATCTTCGATTTCTGGACCTTCACTCACATTAAATCCGATACGGGAAAAGATATCTATAATTTGGTTTTTTACAATAGAAATTGGATGGCGCGCACCAATTTCAATTGGCTCACCTGGACGAGATAAATCACCATAAATGCCAGCTGTTTCCTCTTTACTTTCGAGTTCTTCTTTTAAAGTATTTACCTTTTCTTCAGCTGTTTTTTTAAGCTGATTGATGGTTTGTCCAAACTCTTTCTTTTGTTCGTTAGCTACATTTTTAAACTCAGCAAAATAGTCGTTAAGCAATCCTTTTTTACCCAAATACTTGATACGAAATGCCTCAACCTCTTCTTTAGATTGTGCTTTAAAAGCTTCGGCTTCTGCTATGAGTTCTTTTATCTTATCTATCATGACTACTAAAAATGAATGGCAAATTTATGAATTTTATCGAGATTTGCGTTAGCGATTGTAATGGAAATCCTTTTGCTTTTTAGCAAAAGATTGTATTGAAAAGCGCGACCCTTGTGGTAACGCCCAAAACTTAATCAATAAACTTTGTCTCTACAAAATAGTTAACGATAGCATCTTTCATTAAAACACTTTGCTCGCCTGCTTTTAAAGTAGGTAATTGGGCTTTAACTTTGTAATGTGGCCAACCATCTTCGTCTACAAAATCGAATTCATAATAGCCATAAGGAGATAATAATTTGCAGATGGCAATATGCATCAAATCAATTTTATGGTCTTTTTTGAATTTACGATCAAACTGTCCTAATTCCTGAACTCCAATTAAATATATAATAGCGTCTAAATCTAACAGGTCTCCATCTGAAAATTGAGTTGATAATTTTTTTACTACCAAATCCCATCGTTCTTTTAATTGTTCGTCTCTTGCCATAGTATTTCCTTTTCCTTCAATTGAAACGTTTTAAATTCCAATTTGCAAAGTTAGTAAACTATAAGCTCTTGTAAAGCGTTATTAGTTTAAAATGAGAAAATTTATGTACGTTTGTCAAAATTGAAACACGATGGCTTTAATTGATATCATTCTAGGTTCAGCTTTACTTTTCGGACTCGTAAGAGGTTTTATAAAAGGGCTTTTTGTTGAAGTTGCATCTCTGGTAGCTTTGATTGCTGGTGTTTATGGTGCCATCCATTTTAGTGATTTTGCTGCAGAATTCTTAAACAGCAAATTAGATTGGGATGAAAAATACATCAATATTGTAGCTTTTGCAATTACGTTTGTGATTATCGTTTTAGTTATTGCTCTCGCTGGTAAAGCACTCACCAAATTAGCAAACTTTGCTGCCTTAGGTATTTTAAACAAGCTTCTAGGTGGTGTTTTTGGCGTTTTAAAAATTGGTTTGATTTTAAGTGTATTATTGATTGTTTTTAATACGATGAATGATAGTATTCCGTTTGCAGATGAGAAAGGCTTGAAAGATTCTGTATTATATGAGCCTGTTAAAGGGTTGGCACCAATGTTATTTCCAAGTATTTTAAATAAAGGAAAAGAAGACTCAGCTACCACTTCTAATGAGGAAGCTATTTAACACTAAAGATTTACAAGGTTTTAAAAACTTCTCAGGTCATAAATTCTTAATCTAAGTGATAAATTTCCATGATATCTGTTAGATATTTTTCAAAATCTATTTTCAAATCGATGAGTTTTCCTGTATGAACATCGAAAACCCAACCATGCACTTTTAAACCTCTATCTCTATATGCTTTTTGTACCGCAGCCGTTTTGATTAAATTAACACATTGTTCTTGAACATTGAGTTCGACTAAACGATCATATTTTTTATCTTCATCGTTAATAGCATTAAGTTCGTCACGATGGATTCTATACACATCTCTAATATTGCGCAACCAACCATTAAGCACTCCTAAGTCTGCTGACTGCATTGCCGCTTTTACGCCTCCACAAGCATAATGTCCACACACCACAACATGATTAACTTTTAAGTGTGTTACAGCGTAATCAACTACAGACATAGCATTTAAATCTGTACCTATAACCATGTTTGCTATATTTCTGTGAACAAAAACATCTCCAGGACCAAGTCCCATTAAATCTTCAGCAGTTACTCTACTATCTGAACAACCTATGTATAATAATTCGGGTGTCTGACCTTTTCCCAGATTCTCAAAATAATTGAAATCAACAGCTAATTTAGCTTTGATCCATTTTTTATTATTTTCAAATACATTTTCTATATTCATAATTTTAATTTTAAACCCTATGAATTTTATTAGTATTTATCTTTTACATTGTCTTTAACCCACTTCAAACATGTTTTAAAATCTTTAAAAATATGTTCATTAGGTATGAGATCTGGAATAATATCAATACGTTCCATCATATATCGAGGTTGTTTTAGTAATCCTACAAACAGAACATTGATTTTATATTTTTGTAATTCCAGAAGCATGTCTTCCATAGCATATAAACCCGATTGATCCATATATTGCATACGTCCTAATCGTAGAATTACAGTTGTTGCGGTTGGAGGAATTTGAAGTGTTAATGCTTGAAAATCGCTAGTCGAACCAAAAAACAGTGGTCCTTTTAAGTGCTTGATAAACACTTCTTCTTTTAAATTTGAAGGGAAACTACCTTCGTCATCCCAGGCTTCTTCTTTTAGTGATTTAACGTCTGATCGTTCTGCTGTAATATCTCCAATTTTCTTCATAAACATTAAAGAAGCAATCACTAAACCAATACCTACAGCATAGATTAAATCCCAAAATGTAGATAGGAGTAAAACGGTCATCATGATTAACACTTCTGAACTTAATTTAATTGGACCTAACTTAATATCTTTTGGCAAACTTGGTATAGCTTTTAGACCTTTGTAGTCCATTACTCCAATGCCAACAGTAATTAATATTCCTGCTAAAACTGCAGCAGGAATTTTAGAGGCAATTGGTCCTAAGCCTAATAAAATAATTAAAAGCATAATACCAGCAATCATTCCAGAGAGTTTTGTTTTACCTCCTGCATTAATATTCACAACCGTTCTAATGGTAGCTCCTGCTCCAGGAAGCCCACCAAAGACTGCAGCAATACTGTTACCAATACCTTGACCTACTAATTCTTTATTAGGCTTGTGTTTTGTTTTGGTCATATTATCGGCTACAACACTAGTTAATAAGGAATCTATGGCTCCAAGCAATGCTAATGTTAGAGCTGTAAAAATATAAGGTGTGACGCTTCCAAGACTAAAATTAGAAAACATTTCTAATCTTGGCATTGGGATTCCTGTTGGGATTTCTTCGATAGGTCTATAATTTAACCCAAAGCCCACAGCAATACCAGACATAACAATTAGTGCAACTAATGAGCTTGGTATTTTTTTTGTGATTCGTTTAAACCCAAAAACAATGATTATAGTCCCTGAGGCAAGAAGTACTTCTAACCAATTAATATTTTTTATGGCTCTAGGTATAACTTTTAAAGCACCAAAGGCTCCAGAAGCTTCTTTTGCTGCAAGTGTTTGAGACTCCTTTAATATGTTATCTTGGGAGATTTCATTAGAGCGTCTTATCGTTTCTTTAAAATTTTCAAGTACTAAAATCCCTTCACCTGCTTCTTCTTTCAATATATTTTCTAAAATAACTTCCTCAGCTTGAGGTTTAAATTGTTCAACAAACACCGTATCTTCTTTTGGGTAATATCCTAATGAAGGTAAAATTTGAGTGATAATGATAATTAGTCCAATAGCTGTCATAAATCCGGAAACTACTGGATATGGAATATACCTTATGTATTTTCCTAAACCTATAGCTCCTAGCCCAATTTGCATTAAACCTGCTAATAAAAAAACGGTAAGAATTGCAGGCAAAGCCTTGTCTATATCACCATCATTTGCAGCTATAATACCTGCAATTACAATCATGCTTACAGCAGTCATTGGTGCTGTAGGACCAGAAATTTGAGTTGGTGTACCTCCAAACAATGCAGCAAAGAAACTTATAAAAATCGCGCCATATAATCCAGCACTTGGACCAAGACCAGACGACACACCAAACGCCAAGGCTAATGGCAAAGCAACAATTCCAGCTGTGATTCCTCCAAAAGCATCCCCTTTTATATTAGAAAATAAATTTTTCATATGTTTAATTTAGTTTATAATGAAAATAAGACTTTTTATGTTAAAATAAAGTTCCTGCTTAACTTATAACCTTTAATTAACAATTACAAGAATATGCTCTATTATTAAGATACAATGTAAATTATAATCTTAAAAAGCATTGCTGTTAACAATGCTTTTTAAATATAGTATTTATTTGATTATGTTTTATTCAAAAAAATCAACAACACCAGAGTTTACATCGTACATAGCGCCTATAATTTTGATTTCATTATTTTTTTCCATTTCTGAAAGTATTGGGCTTTCTGCGTGAATTCTGTCAATAGTCAATTCTACATTTTTCTTAGAGACTTCATCCACAAAATCTAGATTTTTAGAGTTTCTTAGGCTTTCATCTTTAGGTTCAGTTACGGCATTTACAGCTGGTGCTATTTTTTGAATTAATTTTGTTAGGTTACCCATTTCTGCGTGATCACAAGCACCTTTAACTGCACCACAACTTGTATGGCCTAAAACCACAATTAGTTTTGTTCCGGCCAGTTTAGATGCAAATTCCATACTCCCTAAAATGTCTTCATTTACAAAATTTCCTGCGATACGAACGCTAAAAATATCTCCTAATCCTTGGTCAAAAACCAATTCTGCTGATACTCTAGAATCAATACAGCTTAAAATAGTTGCAAAAGGAAACTGTCCTTCACTAGTATCATTAACTTGTTCTAACAAATTTCTGTTTGCTTTTAAATTGTTTTGGAACCTTACGTTTCCTTCCTTTAAATATTGTAATGACTTTTGAGGTGTCATTGTTGCTTGTGTTTCTCTCGTGTGTGCTTTCATATCTTATGTTTTACGTTTTATTAAAATTATTTTATTAGGCTTTTGAAACTAATAACGAAATGTTCAACTTGCTAACCACTTCTTTTAATGGTATATTCATTGTGTTTTTTGTTGTGGCATCATTCCTATCTACGCATAATAAGTTAATATTATTTTTTAATAAATAGGAAGAAAGTGTTGTCATCGTATTAGCATTTTGTTCAAAAACATACTCTACGACTTGTTCTTTATGTTGAGCTGTTGTTTTTATGATTTCTTCTTGACTGCTAACAATTTTGAAAGATTTTAAAGGTGTATTGGAATGTGTTATTAAATCTTTAGAAAATGTCGTGTTAAAGATTTTATCAGAACCATTAAAAATCCCCAAAGTCATTTTTTCATCTGGTATTAAACCATTTTTATGTCCTGAAATCATTATACTTCCTTTAAACTCTTTTAAGATAAATCGTGTTATACTATCTCCTATAAGCTGAAGAGGATTTGAATTCCGCTGTCCTAAAACTATAATATCTGGATTATAAAGTTCGATTTGATTACGAATTTCTTCTTTCACTTTTCCAAATGAATAACTACCTTGGATTGTCACATCGTAATCTTTAGAAATTGTTTTCACCAATGCTTCAATTTCTTTTTTGGTATTATTATGTTCTTCATTCAGGGTTCTAATTGCAGATAATTGATTCTCTCTATCTACAATTTCAGTGTGATTTTTAACATGAAATACTGCTATTTCTGCGTCAATCATCTTTGCTAAACTCACACTACTTTTTAAAATAGCACCTGTTGTTTTTTTCAAATCTGAAAGTACTAATATTTTATAGGTATGATCTTTCATAGTGTCTTAACTTAAACTGATACTAGATTTAGGTCTTAACTGAAAGAATTCTATAAAACTTGGTGGATTTTCAACAACACCACGTTTAGATATCAATTTGATGTCAATATTTCTTTCTTTTGCTTTAAAAGCAAAATCTTCTAATATTTCAACAATATCATAATCCAGATATCTTGTTTTAGTCACATCAAATTCTAAATAGGTATCTCTTGGCAAACTATCTAACTCCTTTAAAATTGCACCTTTGTTAAAGAATGTTACCTCTTCAGCAAGCTCCATTTTAATTCTATGTTTTCCATTACTCTTGTCTTCTATATGAAGAAAATGAGAATTTTGGTAACTCTTTAATAGTATCACCACAATTCCTACTAATAGACCTAAACCAATACCAACTAATAAATCTGTGAACACAATTCCTACGACCGTTACAAAAAACGGAACAGATTGTTTCCATCCTAATTTATACATTTTCATAAATAATGCTGGTTTTGCTAGTTTATAACCAACAATCAATAAAATTGCAGCTAGTACAGACAAAGGAATTTTATTCAGTAATGTAGGAATTAAAATCACAGATATTAATAATAAAAATCCGTGAATAATAGCAGACATTTTACTTTTTCCACCAGATTGAATATTAGCAGAACTTCTAACAATTACTTGCGTTATTGGAAGTCCGCCAATTAATCCTGATAATATATTACCTGTTCCTTGAGCTAATAATTCTCTATTTGTAGGTGTCACATTTTTATTTGGATCTAGCTTATCTGTTGCTTCTACACAAAGTAGTGTTTCTAAACTTGCCACCAAAGCAATTGTGAAAGCAACGACCCATATTTCAGGGTTTGTAATCGCTGAAAAATTAGGGAAACTAAACTGTCCGATAAAAGAATCAAAATCATCTGGAACAGGTACACTCACTAAATGTGATTCTGCAATAGAAAAGGTCTCATTAGATTGAGTTACTACGAAAAAAATGATTCCTGCTACAACAGCTACTAAAGGTCCCTGAATAATTTGAAAAATTTTAGCTTTTTTAGCTAAAACATTACTCCACAATAATAAAATAGCTAATGCTATAAAGCCAATAATCATGGATCCTAATATGACGTTATCAAAAATATTCCAAATTGCTG
Organism: Psychroserpens mesophilus; assembly: GCF_050617655.1. GTDB lineage: Bacteria > Bacteroidota > Bacteroidia > Flavobacteriales > Flavobacteriaceae > Psychroserpens > Psychroserpens mesophilus_A. The sequence continues at coordinate 214,968 of NZ_JBODQC010000001.1, forward strand.
AAAACGTATTTTCACCAGACATCTCTATAAAACTGTCTGCACCTTCTGGTTCTGCATCATAACCAAAAAAGTGAGGGATTTGTTTAAGGATAATGATGATACCAATCCCTGTTAACATTCCTTTAATTACAGACGATGGAAAGTAGTATCCAATAATTCCTGCTTTAAGCAAACCAAAAATTAATTGAATAATTCCACCTAAAACAACAGCAACCAAAAAGTTTTCATAACCCCCTAAAGTACCTATTGCTGTTAGTACAATTGCTGCAAGTCCTGCAGCAGGACCACTAACTCCAATTTTAGAGCCACTTAAGGCTCCTACTACAATACCACCTACAATTCCTGCTATAAGGCCAGAAAAAAGAGGTGCTCCACTCGCTAATGCAATACCTAAACATAAAGGTAATGCGACAAAAAACACGACTATACTAGCTGGTAAGTCGCTCTTAATAGTTTTAAACATATATAAATAAGTTGTTCTTTTAATCGGGATGATTAAAAGTGATTTAATAATAATTTAAGGCTAACTCAATAGCCAAATAACCGACTTATAATATGTGTTGTTCGGGAGGAGGAGAAATAAGGTTTAAGTGAGGCTTTGGGTACTTCTTAAAGAAATAACCTAAATTATCATTAGCATTGGTGGTTAATAAATGTTCGGTATCACCATGCTCTTTAATAGGAAATATTTTTAAGGTTTCTTTTTCTTCTTCTTCAGTAATACTGTAAAAGATAGAAACATCAAAAGAATCATCCATAGCAATGATTATTGATGGCGCAGTGATAAAGGCCACAAATAAAATAGAAAAGAAAATTGCAATGGTTTTTCTGTGCATATAAATAAACTTGAAATGCAAATATAAGATAACAAGATGATAGAAGTGTTAAGGAACATTTAAAAGTTCTTTAACATCTTAATATCATCATTCATTATCCAACCTGTTTTTCCGTCAGATAATTTAATTTTTTTCCAATCACTAACTGTATCCAGAACCTGAACCTTAGTACCTTCGTGAAGTACAAAAGCTTCAGTACTTCTCAAATTTGGTTCACTTTTAATGGTAGTTTGTTGAGCAAAAACAATTGCTGGTTGGTCATTACTAACTAACTTGAACTTATGAAATGCAAAAACCAAAGACACAATAGCAAGCAATAAAGATACATTGCTTGTTAAAAACGCAATTCTTTTTTTGGAAGTAGAATATGTAAAATAATAAGCTATAAATAATACTACAAAAAGAATTACAAAAACGACAGCTGTTTTAGCCCAAGCGTCATAACTCATTACATTGGTTACATTTTTAATGAGTTTTGCTATTCCTACTTCTGGTACAGAATCGATAGCATCAACGGTCATATTTCTGGCAAAAGCAATATTATTTTTGATGTCTTTGTCATTTGGCTTTAACAATAAAGCTTTTTCATAATAATAGATGCTTGGTGCTATATGATTTAACTTGTAATGTGCATTAGCAATGTTGAAATACAATTCTGCAGAATGTTCACCAGAATCTAAAATCGTTTTATATTTTTCTAAAGCTTCTGTGTAATTTGCATCATTGTACAAAGTGTTTGCTTCATCAAAAAGCTGATTGTTTTGAGCAAATGCTAATGTGCTTAATAAAAAGGTTAATATGTAACTTAATTTTTTCATTTTATAGATTCTTCGACTCCGATTATATTATGAATCCTCTGAATATCATTTTTTCTCTATCTCAATTCTTTATCAATTATAGAAATGGTTTTGGCTGCTTTATCGTAATCTTGTTGCATTTCCACATTGGTAATTGGAGTATATCTCGCCAGTTCACAATGTTCAAGAATGCTTATAAATTCTTGTATAGCATCAGTATTTACTTGTCTTTCGTTTAGTAAGGTCTGGATTTTATCTTTACTAAAATCACTAGTTTCGATATGCAACTTAGCCTTAAGGTAATTATGTAATGCTTTTTCTAAAGCGATATAAAATGCTTCTTTTTGTCCTAAAGATTTTTTTGCTTCACTTAAATACCGTTTTGCAAGTCTATCTGCTTTTCTAATTTTATTTCCGAAGACATCTGCATTGCGCTCTTCTTTTTTCTTATGATATACCAATGCCAAAGGAATTGCTAAGAAAGGCAACAACAAAGAGGTCCAAAATGCTGTAGATTTAAAAAAATCTTTAGTATTTACTGGCTTTAAATTAGCATCTGTTTTAACAAAAGCAAATTGATCTCCACTTAACACAACATTTTGTTTACCAGAATTAGTTGATGCTATATTATTGTCTGAGTTTGAAGTATTTACTGGACCTTCAAGTACATTAATTACAATCTCTCCTGACGATACTGTTTTATAGCTTTCTGTTTTAAGATCGAAATAAGAAAACGAAATGCTTGGTACAGGATATTTGCCTTTATATTGTGGAACTATAGTGTAACTATCTGAAATTGAACCCTGCATTCCGCCAAGGTTTGTGTTTACATTTTCGTTATGTTCTGGCTCATAAACTTCAAGTGAGTTTGGCAATCTTAATTTTGGTAATTCAAAGAGTTTTAAATTTCCATTTCCTGTGACCTCAACTCTAGCTTGCAACGACTCAGAAGCATTTAGTTCAGTTTTAGAAGTAATCACATTGAATTTAAAATCACCAACAGCTCCTGAAAAGTTGTCTGGTTTTCCGTTTTCTGGTAAGGGTTTTACATCTATCGTTCTACTACCTGCCGAAACACGTTTATTCACTTGTGTCATTAATCGACCACCAAAAATATCTCTACGATTGGTTGGCACTTCAACAGTAACATCTAAACTTAATGGTTCAATTTCTAATTGTCCTGTTTTTTGAGGATATAAAACTGTTTTCCTAAGCACAACATATCTGTAGTTGTCATCACCATTAAAACTCCCATTCTGAATTTTTAAACCTTTTATGTTAATGTTCTGACTCCAAAAATCATTGTACCTTGGATTGTCTATTTCTCTCCAGTTACTGACACCTGTCGTTTGAGATACATATAATTTATAAACTACGGTTATGGCTTCATTTAGATAAGGATTTGCTTTTGAAACTTCGGCGACTAAATGAATGTTTTCTGATGCTACATTTTCAGCGTTATCTGGATCATTTGGCCGTTTTACTGCAGCAGTAACATTAACGGCAACCACTTGAGTTTTATAAACTTCGCCATCAATTTCTATAGTTGCCTGATTGATTTTAAGTGATCCTCTCTTTTTAGGAGCCAGAAAATAGCTGTAGGTTTTTTTGTAAGAACGCTTGCCGTTTAACCAAGATTGACTTACAGAAGTATTTGGTCCACCAACCACAGTGAAGCCATTAAAGTCTGGTGGAGTGAAATTATCACCATCTTTATTCATTTCAAAATCGATACGTAAACGTTCATTTATTCCTAATTTGGTCTTACTTACTTTAGCTTCAAATTTAATTTGTGCTGAAGCTAGGCTTGTAGTAAGCACTAAGAATAAGATTGATATGTGTTTTATAAACTTCATTTCTGTTTTATAAGATGCTTTGACTGCACTTTGTATGACCTTAGAGGTTCAAATTAAAACTCAATACTGTCATTGAATCTCTACCAGTCTTTTTCAGTTTTTACTTTTGCTCCTTTTTGTTTTTCTGCATTCATTTTTTCTTGAACCTTTTGCTCTTGGTTATTCATAGCTTCTAACAGGTTCTTTATTTGCTGAGGAGATAACTGACCTTGTTTTGGTTGAGGCTGGCCTTTTTGATCTTTGTTTTCACCTTCTTTACTCTCTTTGTCATCTTTGTCATCTTTAGGTTTTCCCTGATCATCCTTTTGATCGTCACCTTCTTTTTTATCTTGGTCGCCTTCGTCTTTTTGATCTTGATTGTCTTCTTTTTCTTCGTTTTCGCCTTTATCTTTTTCCTCGTTATCGCCTTCTTTTTCTTGCTCTTTTTCCTGTTGGTCGTTTTCGTCCTGATCGTCCTGTTGCTGTTCTGCACATTCTTTTGCTAAAGCGAAATTATAACGTGTTTCATCGTCACTAGGATCATTTCTCAATGCGTTTTTAAACGCTTCAACAGCTTCTTTACATTTTTTATGTTGCATGAGAATATTACCAATATTATGATAAGCCTTGTGCTTTTCTACTTTAGACGTTGCGTTTTCTGCGGCTTGTGTATGACGAAATAAAGCTTCATCAAATTGTCCTTTTTGATAGTAGGAATTTCCTAAGTTGTAGGTTCCTGCAACATTCGTTGGTTGTTCTGAGATGGCTTTTCTATATTCCATTTCTGCTGAAATATAATCCTCAGAGTCAACAAGCTCATTGCCTTCATAAACATAGTTATTAGACTTTTGAAGCTGAAGTTCTCGTTCCTTCTCTTTATCCTGTGCAAAAGAAGCTGTAGATCCCAAAATCAAACAAACGATATATAAATATTTCATTTTCTGATTTAGTTTAAAACTAGAATAATATGTTAACGTGTTGACTTTCATGTTATGCAAACAGCAATATAAAAAACTGTACGACTTGTTATAGTTAAAGATTTTATAAAATATTTTAATACTATTTTAAAGGTTAAAAATTCTCGTTGAACAGGTTCAATCGTTTTAACCATCCTGTTTTTCGCTCTAAAAAGAAAATATCTATGAATAAGAAAAAGATGGCTAATGCTAAAAACCATTGAAACTGGTCTTTAAAATCGGCAAATTCTTTAGCTTCAAATTCTGTTTTATCCATTTTATTAAGAATATCTCTTATGGTATCAACCACTTCTATTGTATTACTTCCATTGATGTAAGATCCATTGGCTTCCTCAGCGATATCTTTTAGTGTATCTTCATTTAATCTGGTAATAACGGTTTCGCCATTATTATCCTTTTTATAATTTAAAACAATTCCGTTTCGTTTAATTGGAATTGGTCCACCTTTTAAATCTCCTACACCAATAGTGAAAATTCGAATACCTTCATTACTAGCCTCTTCTGCCACGCTTGCTGCTTCATCTGTATGATCTTCACCATCTGAAATAATAATTAGAACTCTATTGGTTTGTTCTTCATTATCAAAATAGGTTTTAGATAACTCAATGGCTTCACTAATTGCTGTCCCTTGAGAAGAGAGCATGTCTGTATTCATGTTTTGTAAAAACATTTTTGCAGATGCATAATCTGTTGTGATTGGTAACTGCGGAAATGCTTTGCCAGCATACGCAATAATTCCTACACGATCACTTGCTAGGTTGTTGATGATTTGGGTGACTAATTGTTTTGATTTTTCTAATCGGTTAGGCGCAATATCTTCTGCCAACATACTTTTTGAAACATCTACTGCAAACACAATATCAACTCCTTCTCGTTTTACTGTTTCTAGTTTTGTTCCAATTTTTGGGTTGACTAAGGCAATTGACAAACATGCAAAAGCTAAACACAACACAATGGTCTTTAAAACAGATTTAAACAAGGATTGATTAGGACTTAGACGCTTAAGGAGTGAAGCACTAGCAAAACGTTTTTGCGTCTTATACTTCCAAATTTGAAGCACAGCAAAAAGCATGATAATTACTGGAATCACCATTAAAACCCAAAACCATATTTTTTCTTCTAATTGATACATGTTTCGTATTCAGTATTCTTTAAATAAAACTCCTAAAAATCGTATAGCGCAAGAGCAATTCTAATAACAATAACAATCCTGCTAACAAGACTAGCGGACGATATTTCTCTTCATAATTATAGAATTTAAACTCTTCTACTTCAGTTTTTTCTAATTTGTTAATTTCGCCATATATTTCTTCAAGCTTTTTATTATTCGTTGCTCTAAAATACTTTCCTCCAGTGACTTCTGCTATTTCTTTTAATAATTCTTCATCAATTTCAACTTGAACTCTTCCGTATTGAAATGATCCATTAGATTTCATTGCAATTGGAGATAATGCCATTCCGTTAGTTCCCAGGCCTATGGTATAAGTTTTAATACCATATTCAACAGCGAGTTCGCTAGCAATTTTAGGATCTATAAATCCAGAATTGTTAACACCATCTGTCAATAAAATAATGACTTTACTTTTTGCTTTGCTATCTTTTAGCCTATTTACAGATGTCGCTAAACCCATTCCTATAGCAGTACCACCTTCAATAATTGTGTTGTATTTAATATCTCTTAGCGATCGTAAAACAATTGATTTATCACTAGTTATTGGTGTTTTTGTATAACTTTCTCCTGCATACTCAACGAGTCCAATGCGATCATTAGGCCTGCCTTGAATAAACTGAGAAGCTACTTTTTTTAAGGCTTCTAATCTGTTTGGCAATAAATCTTTTGCTAACATACTTGCCGAAACATCGATAGCCATAACAATATCGATACCTCTGGTAGTTTTAGTTTTTGAAGACACATCAACTGTTCTGGGTCTTGCCAATGCTGTGATTAACAATCCTAATGCCAGCAGCCTGAAAACAAATAAAACTGGTCTGAGACTTGATAACCACGACTTGGTGATTTTAAACCCTTTAACACTCGATATTTTAAGTTCTGCTGTTTGCTTTTTCATGGTAAACAAATACCAGACAATTGCTAATGGTAGCAATAATAGCAACCAGAACATTTGTTTATGTAAAAATTCTATTCCTTCTAACATTACTCCTCCGCTTTTTTAAGTTCTATTGAATTTAAAATACGTTCTACCATTTCATTAGCATAATCGTCATTTTCTCTCCATTGTAAGATAATTTGTTGCCTTACATTTTCAGCTTTAAACAAAATAATGATATAATGGGCTGGTTCAAGAGTATTTCCGATATCTAAACTCATTGTCCCATAAGTTTTTAACCCTTCTGCTGCATTTGGTGTAATAAACTGCTCTCTTTTTACAGTAATATCTTTAGCGCCTTGAGACTCTAATCGTTCAATAAATTTTTCTGAAGCTGATAATAACTCTTGTGCTTTCCCTTCATCGGTAGCGAGTTGTTTTTTCTCTTCTTCAGAATAGTTAAATACAGTTGTACTTACCTGAATGTCAATTCCGGAATTAGCAGATGCATATCGAAATGTTGTATTGGTTAACTTGTCTTTGAACTCTTCAGGTACTTCTACATTTTCCCGTTTTAAAACCTCAGGAGTACTTATGGTTATAGGAGGCACACCATATTCACTTCTTACCCATTGACCTTCTAAAAGTTCTTTACTTTCATGACCAACAAGAGTATCTTTTACGTAAGCAAATCCGTATTTAATCCCAAATCCAACAAAGGTTGCTATTATTAGAAACGCAGATATAAACACTGTAATGACTATTTTTTTACGTTTCTTTTTACGTTCTTGTTCGTCTTTGTATTGCTGGTTTAATAGTTTTTCTTCTTCTGTTGGTTCTGGTAAAGCTTCTTTAACGTGGTCTATTTCAACATCTGGAGCAGATTTAGCAAATTTTACTAAATCGGCACGTTTTAGAATGGTTTCAAGGTTTCGGATATCATCTTTACTCAATTCAATCTGATTAGCATCTTTAAGAAGGTTTAATCTTGAAATTAATTCATCTGTAGTGCTTTCTAAAGCTTTATCATAGACTTTCTCATCGAGATATTTTCTGATGATAAAGGTTAATTCTGAATAGTAATCTTTTAATTCTGCGTTCTCCAGATAAGTACTTTCATCTAATTGTTTTAACGCTAATTTGGCTCTGTCATAAGGTGGAAGTAATGCAATTTTAGCTTCTTCAGTTAAAGGCTTCTTTCTCCAAATGAACCAATACACTAAAAATGCTACAAGTGCTACAGCCAGTATAATTCCTAAAATGATTAACCATCGGTTACTCGTGCTCTTTTCAACTTCTATAAAAGGTTTAATATCGTACAATCCTTGTTTAGTGGTATCAACTTCAATATTTGAGACTTCTACCTGTAACGAATCTGTGAAAAAGGTATTAGTGCCAATGATGATTTTCTGTTTAGGAATGGTATAAGAACCTGAATCAAACTGCGTTAAGCCGTATCGTTTTATTAACTGGTATTTGGCGTTATTTTTAGTGGTATCTACCTTGTAAGATTCAATCATCTCTAAAGGCGAAAATGTTTGTCCTTCAGGAAATACAACTAAATCGGTTGTATCTGCTTCGACCTCAACTTTAAATGTGATTTGCTGACCAATTTTTATTTTAGTAGAATCTATTGATGATGTGACTTGAGCAGATAAGGTTGCCGAAATAAAGCATAAGACATAAGCGAAACAGATGGACATCTTATTCGTTTTGAAATTCATCATATATGCTAATTTTCTACTAATCACTTTTTACTTATTGCTTAAATATTATCTTCTTTTAAAATAGCCTAATAACTTTTTAACGTAACTCTCGTCAACACGGCAATCAATGGTTCCTGCTCCAGATTTTGTAAAAGTATCTTTATAATACTCTACTTTTTCATAGTAGTATTTGCTGTAATTAGTTCGTGCTTTTTTAGACATCGTGTCAACCAAAAGCAACTCACCTGTTTCTTCATCTTCCATTTGAACCATGCCTAAGTTTGGAATACTTTCTTCATGCTTGTCATATATTCTAATTCCAGTAATATCATGTTTATTAGCGGCAATTTTGAGCGTTTGTTTATAGTCATCTGCTATAAAATCACTCAACACAAAAACAATCGCTTTCTTTTTCATCACATTAGATAAAAACTTTAACGCTTCAGAAATATTGGTAAGTTTACTTTTAGGTTCAAATTCTATAAGTTCACGAATGATGCGCAATACATGAGAACGTCCTTTTTTGGGTGGAATGTAAAGTTCAATCTCATCTGAAAACAAAATTAATCCAATCTTGTCATTGTTTTGAGTAGCTGAAAACGCCAAAGTTGCCGCTATTTCGGTAGCGACATCATTTTTAAACTGTTCTGCTGTACCAAACAATTTTGATCCAGAAATATCTACCATAAGCATCATAGTGAGTTCTCGTTCCTCTTCAAAAACTTTCACATAAGGCTCATTATAGCGAGCTGTAACATTCCAGTCTATATTTCTTACATCATCACCAAACTGGTACTGTCTCACTTCAGAAAACGTCATCCCACGACCTTTGAAAGTCGAATGGTATTCGCCTCCAAAAATATGATCAGACAATCGCCTTGTCTTAATCTCTATTTTTCGTACTTTTTTTAGTAATTCCTTAGTATCCATTTATATTCGCTTTCGCTCATTAGTAGTTAGTGTAAAGTATAAAGTTATTAGTAAGACACTAATCACGTTACACTTTTTACTGATGCCTAGCATCTACTATGGTACTTCGATTTCGTTTACAATTTTATTGATGATATCTTCTGAGGTTATGTTTTCAGCTTCAGCCTCGTAAGTGATTCCTATTCTATGACGTAATACATCGTGAACAATGGCACGAACATCTTCTGGAATTACATAACCACGACGTTTTATAAAAGCATAACATTTTGCAGCAGTAGCTAAATTGATACTACCACGTGGTGAAGCTCCAAATGAAATTAATGGTTTTAAATCGGCAAGTCTGTACTTTTCAGGATAACGGGTTGCGAAAATAATATCAAGAATGTACTTTTCTATTTTCTCATCCATATACACCTCTCTAACTGCTTTTTGTGCATTCAGGATTTGTGTAACAGACACTATAGGATTTACCTTTTCCCAACTTCCTTTAAGATTAGCTCTCATAATGAGTTGCTCTTCATCTTGCTTTGGATAATCAATAACCGTTTTAAGCATAAAACGGTCTACTTGAGCTTCTGGTAAAGGATATGTTCCTTCTTGCTCAACTGGGTTTTGAGTTGCCATGACTAAAAATGGCTTATCTAAAATAAAAGTCTCATCACCAATCGTCACTTGTTTTTCTTGCATGGCTTCTAATAAAGCCGATTGTACTTTTGCAGGTGCTCTGTTGATTTCGTCTGCTAAAACAAAGTTGGCAAAAATAGGTCCTTTTTTAATAGAGAAATCATTGAGTTTCATATTATAAATAAGGGTTCCAACAACATCTGCAGGAAGTAAATCTGGTGTGAACTGAATTCTGCTAAAACTACCATCAACGGCTTGTGACAAGGTATTAATAGCTAATGTTTTTGCAAGTCCAGGAACACCTTCTAGTAAAATATGACCTTGCCCTAATAAGCCAATTAGTAATCGTTCGACCATGTGTTTTTGACCAACAATTACCTTATTCATTTCCATGATTAGCAAATCAACAAAAGCACTTTCTTTTTCAATTTTCTCATTAATCGATTTAATATCAATTGCACCTGTTTCTTCCATTATCTGTATATTTTAAAAAGAATAATTATGTCAAACTTATTTAGTACCGCAAATTGTTAAAATTTTTCTTTGTTTGCTGTTAAGAATTGGTTAAAAAATAAAGAGCAGTACCAATAGCACTGCTCTTTATTTATATGAGATTTTTAAGCTGTTTAAAACAAATTATAAAGTCGCATTAATGTATTCATCTTTGGAATGAATTGGACTTCATTATTCGAAGAAAAATTCACAGATTCATCAATATTCAATTCGATAGTAAATTCATAAAGTTTGTTTTCAACTAATTGTTTTTCAAGGATATTAACTGAAGCATTGCCATATTCAGACTCTATATCAACGATATATTCAACATTGTTTTTAACCACAGAATTCTCATCGCCTAAAACTAATTTTATGTTGTAAATAAATTCAGCAGGCACTTGTTCAAAATCCACCAAAGTAATAACTTGATTTCCAGTAAAATCTGTCAAATCATGAATACCTGTATTAATTGTGTTTAAACTTATCCAAGCTTTTGGGTCTGTTTCGTCTTCCAAAACTCTTAATTGTACATCTAATATTTCAAGATTTAATCTGTTTAATTGTGTTTGTGTGCCAGCGAGTTTAACATTAACTAAACTGTTTTCAAGTGGAGTAGACTCCTCTTCTTTGGTACAGCTAGTAAGTAGTATTACAGCTAATAAACTAATAAATAAAGTTTTCGAATTGTTGAAAAACGTCATGATTTGGGTCATTTAATAATTACTAAACAATGATACCTCATTACCTAAGATTTGACTATTTTTATACATGAATTGCAGAAAAAACCATATAAACTGAAAAAAAAGTGAAATATTCTCGATTAATTGCAGGTACCATGACTTGGGGAAGCTGGGGAAAGCAGTTGAAAATAAAAGACATGATTTCATTAATGCATCATTGTCTAGAAAATTCTATTACAACATTTGATCATGCAGATATTTATGGGAGCTACACTACAGAAAACGACTTCGGAAATGCATTTGCAGAAAGTGGTATCAAAAGAGAACATATTCAACTCATTTCAAAATGCGGTATTCAATATCTAAGTGATACCAGAAAAAACAGTGTCAAGCATTACGATTATAGCAAAGACTACATTATATGGTCTGCGGAAACGTCTTTAAAACACTTAAAAACTGATTATTTAGATCTTTTATTGCTTCACAGACCCAGTCCGTTAATGCATCCTGATGAAATATCAGAAGCGATTACAACTTTAAAACAACACGGAAAAATCAAAGATTTCGGTGTATCTAACTTTACGCCTTCACAAGTTGAATTAGTTTCTAATGCGGTCGATATTTCAGTAAATCAAATTGAATTTTCTTTGACGCAAGATTCAGCAATGCATAATGGCTCTCTGGATCAAATGCTGCTTAAACATATCACACCAATGGCATGGTCTCCATTAGGAAGTGTATTTAGAGAAGATAATGAACAAACAAGACGCATCCACAAACAACTTGGAGAACTTAGGGCTGTTTATAATGCTACTGAAGATCAATTATTATTAGCATGGATTTTAAAACATCCTGCCAATATTCATCCAGTGATTGGCACAACAACTAAACACAGAATTACAGATGCTAAAAACGCAGAACATATTGACCTAACACTTGAAGACTGGTTTAAAATATTAGTAGCTTCACAAGGCCATAAAGTCCCTTAAAAAAGTTTGCAGTGGTCTACTTAAACACATCATAAAAATATTATTGCCATTTCAAAAACGATAAAACTATGAAAAAAACAGCCCTAATCACAGGAGCTACAAGCGGAATTGGTAGAGCAACAGCTCATGAATTTGCAAAACATGGTATTCAATTAATACTCTGCGGAAGACGTCAGGAGCGATTGGATACTATTGAGAAAGCTTTAAGCAAACAAATCGACGTTCATACTCTTAATTTTGATGTAAGAGATAAAGTAGCAACTCAAAATGCAATTGCATCTCTGCCAGACACTTTTAAAACTATTGACATATTAATCAATAATGCAGGAAACGCTCATGGATTAGACCCAATACAAACTGGTGATTTAGACGACTGGGATGCCATGATGGATATAAATGTAAAAGGATTACTTTATGTGAGTAAAGCCATTATTCCTCAAATGACCGAACGCAAATCTGGACACATCATTAACATTGGTTCCTCGGCAGGAAAAGAAGTCTATGCAAAAGGTAATGTGTATTGCGGAAGCAAACATGCTGTTTTAGCAATTACTGAAGGTATGCGAATTGATTTAAATCCTTTCGGAATAAAAGTTACAGCCATTAATCCAGGTTTGGTAGAAACTGAATTTTCAAAAATTCGTTTTAAAGGCGACGCTATTGCTGATACTGTTTACAAGGGCTACAAAGCCTTACAGGCAGAAGATGTTGCTGAAATGATTCAGTTTGCTATCTCACGGCCTGCTCACGTTAATATAGCTGATGTGTTGATGTTTTGTACTGCTCAGGCAAATTCTACTATTGTGAATAAAGATTTATGATTGATTGGCTAAAGACAGAATGGAATATTTTAGCTTCAAAATATTCTGAAGATAAGCAACTCATTTCGTCCTACTGGAATGAAATTAACAAGCATTATAATTCAAAATCCAGATATTATCATAATGTGTCACATCTCTATAATATGTTAATTCAAATTGAAGATGTTAAAAGTTTAATTACAGATTTAGACCTATGTAAGTTCGCTATTTGGTATCACGATATTATTTATAAATCTACCAAAAAGAATAATGAAGAAAAAAGTGCCGAATTTGCTAAAAAACGATTAAAAGCATTCAATTTTGATGAAAAACAATTAAAAACAGTTGAAAAACTAATAAAATCAACGAAAAAACATGAATTGATTATAACTAAAAATAATGATAATGCTTATATACTCGATTTGGACTTATCAATTCTGGGCTCAAATTGGGAAACCTATAAAAAATACCTTAATAATATAAGAAAAGAGTATGCTATTTATCCCGATTTCATGTATAAACCTGGAAGACAAAAAGTAATAGCTCATTTTCTTCAAAGAGACACCTTATATTTTTCTGAATATTTTAGAAATTTATATGAAAAACAAGCCAGAGAGAATTTAAAAAAGGAAATTGAATTACTTTAAAAAAGTAATCTGTTTTCAAGACATAAAACAATGATTAACAAACGTCTTTTAATTAAAAACTTACTTGCTCATAATGATGAGAACAGTTTTTATGATAAAAAACGAAAGATTGACATCACACATAAAGAAGGTAAAGCGAAGTTTTTAAAACACATCTGTGCACTTTCAAACAGCAATCCAAAAAACAACTCTTATATTGTCATTGGTGTTGAAGATGAAGACAACAAAATTATTGGTGTTAACTTTTTTGATGATAGTAAAATTCAAAATCTCATCAATGCTTATTTAACGCATCCTCCAATTGTTCAGTATGAGAATATTCCATTTCCACATTTACCAGACAATAAAGTTGTAGGTCTTGTGACCATCAGACCAATTGATAAAATTACATCACTTCGAAAAAATATTTGGAAATATTATGGTGGCTCTGTTTTTTTTAGAGATGGAAGTATGAGTATGCCTAAAGTGTTTGATATTGAAATTAAAGATGTCAACTCAAAAATTGTTTCTGAAATTGAATCACACGCCCAAAACAACATTGAATACACGCTTGATGGTGTTTTTGATTTTATGAATAAGCGTAAAGATTTTAATCCGCAGTATAAAGTATTTAAAGAATATTTTGTGTTATGCTGGTCTGGGCAGAAAAAAACAGTTAAAAATAAAATTTACTACTCCAGAGTAGATATTGAATTGATTAATGAACAAGTTCGTTTGTTTTTTTCAACATTAGATGAAGTCACCATAATGTTTAATGAGAACTCGTTTAAAATTGTTGAGTATGTGAGTCTCGGACTTCAAAACTCGTTTAAATATTATGAATTAGAAGAAACCATTATTCATTTTGAAGATAATGCACATTATAACATAGAAACCAAACTCTTGTTTGAACCTCCACAGTTTGATAAAAAAGTTCTACATCATATTTATAATTCTAATAACGCTTTAGTAGAAAAGCTTAAGAAAGGGCTTTCTTTAACAAAAAACGACATGTTAGATTTAAGAAATCTTCCCGCAACATACCTTATTTGTTATCTCAACTTATTTCATGAAGCTATAGATAAATTAACTGAAGCTAAACCTTATTTAAGACGATATAGTGAATCTGTTTATACTTCGTATCAGGAAGTCATGCGGATTTTAAGGAAAGTTAAATACAGTTAATCGAAGAAATTTAGCACTAATTGTCATTCAACCATTTTTTTGTGCTAATTGTAGAATTAATTCTAATTGAACTTTACTTTTAACGAGATTTGTCTTGCTATTAATCAATTACATATAACCTTATTTCAATGTCGACTTATCGATTGAGAAATAAGGTTTTTGTTTTTTTACAGGATTATTTTTTACCAGAAATTCTATAAAAAAAATTCTTTTCAAACTAGGACAATAGCAATACATACCATTCATACAGTTTTTTTTACCACTCATAGTTTTTTTTGTAAAGCAATTCCTTTTTTTACGATTTTTGAAGTGCTATTAATCAATTTCAAACTACCTTGTTTCTATCGGTTTCCGATAACAGAAATGAGGTTTTTGTTTTTATGCAAGCTATCTTAATTGCAATAAAATCAGGAAAACAGCTGGTATAAAACCTAAAAGAGAAAACAAAAACCTCTCTTTAAGAGTTTTTTTCATCAGGAAAAATATCAATAACGGAATGATCAAAAACAAAATAGAGTAAATGATCAGTGCTACCCAATCACCTGCACGATTTAAATACTCAAAGGTTCGAATGCCTTCATCTAAAAACGCTATTATATTGGTTAATAAAAAACTGACAAACAGTAATAATAAAGGGTATTTGTACTTCATAAAAAAAGCCATTTCTAACAGAAACGGCTTTTGTATTTTATGTATTGCTTTTTAAATTTATAAATCAAATTTAATGCCTTGTGCTAAAGGCAATTCATCAGAATAGTTTACTGTATTTGTTTGACGACGCATATAAACTTTCCAAGCATCAGAACCAGACTCGCGTCCTCCTCCAGTTTCTTTTTCTCCACCAAAAGCACCACCAATTTCAGCACCAGATGTTCCGATGTTGACATTAGCAATTCCACAATCAGAACCAGCATAAGACAAGAATTTTTCTGCTTCTTTCATTTCATTTGTCATAATTGCAGAGGATAACCCTTGCGCTACACCATTTTGTTTTTCAATAGCATTTTCAACGTCTCCTGAGTATTTCATCAGATATAAAATTGGAGCAAATGTTTCATGCTGAACAATTTCAAAATGATTTTCAGCTTCAATAATAGCCGGTTTTACGTAGCATCCAGACTCATAGCCTTCGCCTTCTAACACACCACCTTCAACCAATACGTTTCCACCTTCAGCTTTTGCTTTTTCAATCGCAGCCAAATAGGTGTTTACAGAATCTTTATCGATTAAAGGACCAATATGATTTTTTTCATCTAATGGGTTACCAATGGTTAATTGTTCGTAAGCACCAACAATAGCATCACGTACTTTATCGTAAACAGATTCGTGAATAATTAAACGTCTTGTTGATGTACAACGTTGCCCACAAGTTCCAACAGCTCCAAATACAGCACCAGGAACAACCACTTTTAAATCTGCTGTAGGTGTAATAATAATGGCATTGTTACCACCCAACTCTAATAAAGATTTCCCAAAACGTTCGGCCACAGTAGTACCAACAATTCGTCCCATTCTTGTAGAACCTGTTGCAGAAACTAACGGAATTCTGGAGTCTTTAGTCATAAACTCACCAACTTTATAATCACCAGTAATGATGCAAGAAATACCTTCTGGTAAATTGTTTTCTTTTAAAATTCCAGCGATAATATTTTGACAAGCCACAGAGCATAAAGGTGCTTTTTCAGACGCTTTCCACACGCAAACATCACCACAAATCCAAGCTAAGGCTGTATTCCATGCCCAAACTGCAACCGGAAAGTTAAATGCAGAAATAATTCCAACCACACCAATTGGATGCCATTGTTCTCTCATCACGTGTCCTGGACGTTCAGACGGAATTGTTTGTCCGTTTAATTGTCTTGATAAGCCAACAGCAAAATCACAGATATCAATCATTTCCTGAACTTCTCCATAACCTTCCTGTAAAGATTTACCCATTTCATAAGACACTAATTTACCAAGTGGTTCTTTTAAATCTCTTAATTTATTTCCAAATTGACGAACAACTTCACCACGTTGAGGAGCAGGCACATCTCTCCAAGATTTGAATGCTTTAGTCGCAGCATCCATTACTTTCTCATAATCTGCTTTTGTTGTTGTTTTTACTTTTCCTATCAATTGACCATCAACTGGAGAATATGATTCAATAATGTCTCCACTCGAAAAATTATTAGATCCTGTAGATGTTCCTTCATTTAAATCTTTAACGCCTAATTGTGTTAAGGCTTCTTTTATTCCAAAATCGGTAGCGATTGCTTCCATATCTGCTTATTTTTTATGAATTATTAAATTTTGACGCGAAGTTACTAATAAAAAGTCATTTTCCCTTGAAGAGCGTTGCTTAATAATGTAACTTTAAAGCACTTATAAACACTGTGATTTCTGAAGCAACAACAAACAGCAATGACCAGACTAAATTCAGTATTTATAAAGCATAGTCAACATGAGAGTAAGAAATCTTATAAAGACTTCTCGACTGTTCTTGATATGACAGTAAAACGAATTCTATTAATCTAATAACGAATTCTATTTTATCAACAACACTTAAAAAAAAGGAACCTTTAAACTTATAGAATACTTTAATTTTATAGTATTCGGCTATCAATTGATGGTTTGAATGTTAAACACAAACCACTAAAATATGACTCAATCCATGAAACTAAATCAGATAATCACACTCATACTAAGTCTTATAGTTGTTTTTTCCTGTAAGAAAAAAGATAGCATCACTCAAGAGACCGACAGCCTATTTAAATACAGAGACTACATCAGTTATACCTCATCTGGATTGCAATCTGTTGCCGAGCC
The DNA here is from genome assembly GCF_050617655.1 of Psychroserpens mesophilus. Taxonomy (GTDB): domain Bacteria; phylum Bacteroidota; class Bacteroidia; order Flavobacteriales; family Flavobacteriaceae; genus Psychroserpens; species Psychroserpens mesophilus_A. The sequence goes on from NZ_JBODQC010000001.1 coordinate 232,304, forward strand.
GATTACAATCAATTTAGCTAAAGATGTAGAAGGCTGGGAAAAGGAACAAGACATTTCTGAAAATCTTATAAAAATTTCTCCTCACACTGAAGGCACTCTTAAAACCTTAAACAGTCATACTTTAGTATTCACACCTGATGAGCATCTAGAACCTGCTACAGAATATACTGTTATGGTTAAGTTAGATGAAATCTATAAAAACATGCCAAAAAACTATGAAGATTATGTGTTTCAGTTTAAAACCATCACGCCTAGTTTTAGTTTGATTACTAAAGATTTACAATCGTATTCAAAAAAATGGCAATATTTAGAAGCGGTTATAAAATCTGCTGATATTATTTCTGTTGAAGATGCAAAAACATTAGTTGAAGCTTCACAAAATGGAAAACCTTTAAACATTCATTTCAATGAATTGATCGAAAACTCAAAGTATTTTGAATTTAGAATCGACAGTATTAATCGTATGGTAGAAGATTCTGAAATCCTTGTAAAATGGGATGGAAAACCGATAAAAGCCAATAATAAAGGTGAAAACACATTAGCCATTCCTGGAATTAACAACTTCACCATAATCAATGTGGAATCTGTAAAAAGTCCTGAGCAATACCTTTCCGTTAACTTTTCTGATCCTTTAAAAAAGCAGCAAAACTTTGATGGTTTGATTACCATTCAGAATGTTAAAAACCCAAAATTTAGTGTCGATGGTAATGTGCTTAAAGTTTATCCTGAAGGCAAATTAGTTGGTGACATTCAAGTCGATATTTTTCAAGGCATTTCTAATACAGATGGTTACAAATTAAAGACTGCCTTTTCTGAAGTCATCTCTTTTGAAGAATTGAAACCAATGGTTCGGTTGATTAGTAACGGAACAATATTACCAAATTCAAACGATCTTAAATTCAATTTTGAAGCCGTAAACCTTAGCGCTGTAGATATTCGTGTGATTAAAATATTTGAAGATAATATCTTACAATTTCTTCAGGACAATCCAATAAATAGCAACAACGAAAATGAAATCAAACGCGTTGGTCGTCGCATTGCAAAACAAACCATTCAACTGCAAACTTCCACAGAAAATACAGGGAAATGGGAAGCTTACAGCATCGATTTGTCTAAGTTTTTTAAAGCTGATCCTGGAGCTATTTATCGCGTCGAACTCAGCTATAATAAAAATTATTCATTGTATGATTGTGAGGCAAACCCAAATAGTGATGTAAGTGAAGATGATGAATATGACGAGTACTATTATGAAGAGGATTATTATTATGGCGATTATTCAGACACCAATACCGAAGATGAAGATTTAAAGGAAGAAGAATATTGGGACAATCGCACTTACAGATACCGAAACTACACGTATAACTGGAGACAACGTGAAAATCCGTGTCATGAGGCGTATTATAATGAAAGTAAAATCGTCTCTCAAAACCTCTTGGCATCCAATTTAGGTGTGATAGCAAAACAAGGCGCAGATCATACCTATTATTTTGCTGTGACTAATATTCTGACTACAAATCCTGAAACTGGAGCGACTATAAAATTGTTCAACTTTCAGCAGCAAAACATTGCTTCCATTTCAACAAATACGGAAGGTCTGGCAACGATTGAAGCAAACAACTTTGCTAGTTTCGCCATCGTTTCTAAGGGAAGTAATACAAGCTACTTAAGACTTACTGATGGCAATTCGTTATCCTTAAGCAAATTTGATGTGTCTGGAAATAGGCTACAACGCGGACTTAAAGGTTACATCTATGGTGAACGTGGCGTTTGGCGTCCTGGAGATTCATTGTTCTTAACGTTTTTGCTAAATGACAAAGCGAATCAACTTCCTGAAGGTCATCCTGTAAAATTAGAAGTTAGTGATCCCAACGGAAAGTTGATTTATAAAAATGTCACTTCAGATCACTTAAACAACTTTTACAAGTTTATTGTACCAACGTCTTCTGAAGGCAAAACCGGAAACTACAGCGCAAAAGTGTCTGTTGGAGGCGCACAATTTTATAAGACTTTAAAGGTTGAAACGGTTAAACCAAACCGACTCAAAATTAAAATTGATTTTGAAGATGACGTCCTCTCAGGAACAAAACCACTCAACGGAACGCTTGACGTAAAATGGTTACATGGTGCTCCAGCAAAAAATATTAAAGCTGAAGTAAAAGCAAAATTCAGTACCTCATACACCAGCTTTAAACATTATAAAGGTTACATTTTTAGAGATCCTACAAGACAATTTAATTCTGAAGAACTCAATGTCTTTGAAGGTAGTCTTGATGCAGACGGAAAAGCAACAATTAACACAAAACTTGATATTGGAAAAAATGCTCCAGGCATGCTAAATGCTCAATTTTTAGTGAGAGCCTTTGAGAATGGAGGTGATTTTTCTTTAGATGCATTTACAAAAACCTATTCGCCTTACGAATCCTACGTAGGCTTGCGTTCACCTGAAGGCAACTATTATGGTTCCTATTTTACAGATGTCAATCAAACGTTTGACTTGGCAGTTGTTGACAAAAATGGAAACCTTGTAAAACGTGATAATCTGGAAATTAAAGTCTATAAAATCGAATGGCGTTGGTGGTGGAATTCCTCTTATGACAACCTATCCAACTATGTATCGAGCAGTTACCACAGACCAATTCTTGAGCAAAAGGCATCTACAGATGCTACTGGAAAAACATCGTTTACGATAAAAATTCCTGAAAACGACAGAGGTCGTTACCTCATCAGAATTTACGATCCTGTCAGTGGTCATGCTACAGGACGAACTGCTTATTTCTATAAAAACTGGTCTGGATTCTCAGCAGGAAACGATAAAGAAGCTGCTAAAATGTTGGTGTTTGCTTCAGATAAAGAAACCTATAATGTTGGTGAAACGGCTACGATTACATTTCCATCAGGTCATGAAGGAAGAGCATTGGTTAGTATTGAAAATGGCTCAGATGTCATTGATTACAAATGGGTAAAAACGACTCAAGGTGAAACTAAAGTTGAGATTCCTATTACCTCTGAAATGGCTCCAAATGTATTCTTAAATATCTCGTTGTTGCAACCTCATGCGATAACCACTAATGATTTACCTATTCGTTTGTATGGTGTGATTCCTATTCTGGTAGAAGATCCTAAAACGATTCTTGAACCAGAATTACAAATGGCAAGTGTACTTCGACCTGAACAAGAATTTGAAGTTTTCGTTACAGAAAAAAACAACAAACCTATGACCTATACCATTGCCATGGTTGAAGAAGGCTTGTTAGATTTAACACGTTTTAAAACACCAAACGCATGGGACGAATTCTATGCTCGTGAAGCTTTAGGTGTTAAAACATGGGACATTTTTGATGATGTCATTGGAGCCTATTCCGGAAGTATTGATCAGGTGTTTGCCATTGGAGGTGATGGAAGTGCTGCAAAAGGTAAAAACAAAAAAGCGAATCGTTTCAAGCCTGTCGTCACTTATTTAGGTCCTTTTAAATTGGAAGCTGGTGAACGAAACTCACATGTTATACAACTTCCAAATTATATTGGAGCAGTTCGAACTATGGTTGTCGCTGGAAACAACGAAAAGGAAGCTTATGGAAGTACAGACAAGTCCGTTGAAGTTAAAAAGCCATTAATGGTATTGGCAACTTTACCAAGAAAATTAAGTCCTGGAGAAAAAGTCACACTTCCGGTAACCGTTTTTGCAATGGAGCCTAACGTTAAAAATGTCAACTTAAGTTTAAAATTAAGTGATGGGATTTCTGTCGTTGGTAATGCAACGCAACAATTATCATTTGCTAAACCAGATGAGCAAATGGCCTATTTTGAACTGGATGTTAGCAAAGCAAAAGGTGTCAATACTGTTGAAGTCATTGCGACTGGAAATGGAGAAACATCGACTTATAAAGTAGAATTAGATGTGGTAAATCCGAATCCGATCACTTCAAAATTTGAAACTGCAGAGCTAGAAGCAAATGCCACTGAAACCTTTAGTTTTTCAACCTTTGGAGTGCCTGGAAGCAATTTTGCAACTGTAGAATTTTCAACGCTTCCTCCAATGGATTTCTCAAAACGATTACAATACTTAATTCGTTATCCTCATGGTTGTGTGGAGCAAACCACTTCTGGTGTATTTCCACAGTTATACTTAACAGATATTTTTGATTTAACCTATGAGAAGAGGCAAAAAATTCAATCTAATATCGAAAATGGCATTAAGCGTTTAGGAAATTTCCAAAGACCAAACGGTGGATTGAGTTATTGGATGGGTGAAAATTTAGCTAATGATTGGGGAACAAGTTATGCTGGACATTTTATGATTGAAGCCGAAAAGAAAGGTTTCGTATTACCGTTGACTTTTAAAAGCAACTGGTTGAGTTATCAAAAACAAGCTGCAAGAGAATGGAGACTAAGTTACAGACGCTACAATTCAGATTTAGCACAAGCTTACAGATTATATACATTGGCATTAGCTGGAAGTCCGGACTTGGCATCAATGAACAGATTACGTGAATTTGAAGAGATTTCAAATGAAGCAAAATGGCGATTGGCTGCAGCTTATGCTTTAGCTGGACAAAAGGAAGCAAGTGAACAACTTTCAAGAACTGCAAACATAGATTTTCAACCTGTTGATCATAATAATTATACTTATGGTTCTGTAAATCGTAATCGAGCCATGGCACTTGAAACGATGATTATTACTAAAAATCCTAAAGCTAGAGACCTTTCAAAAGAAATTGCTAAAGACTTAACCAGTGATCGTTGGATGAGTACGCAAACCACAGCATACAGCCTTTTGGCTATGGCAAAATTAGTGGAAGCAAATGGTGGAAAAGACATGAAATTCACCTACACTTTTAATGGTAAAACGGAAACTATCAATACCAAAAGTTCTATTGCACAACGTGAACTATCTGTGGTTGATGGCACAAATACTTTAACTCTTGAAAATGCTGAAAACAATTTGGTTTACGTTAGAGTTTTGAACTCCGGAAAATTACCTTTAGGACAAGAACTCACTGAACAACGTGGTTTAGGTGTGTCTGTAATCTATACAGATTTAAAAGGAAATCGTATCGATGTAGATAAACTTCAACAAGGGCAAGATATTGTGGCTAGAATCACTGTAAGCAACAAAGATAATCGCAGTTTAAATGACATCGCTTTAACACAAATTTTTCCATCAGGATGGGAAATTGTAAACACACGTTTTACCGACTTTGGAGATACCACAACAAGTACTGCCAGATATACAGATATTAGAGATGATCGTGTGAACTTCTATTTCGATTTAGGAAAAAATGGAAGTAGTCAAGGCACAAAAGTCTTTACAGTGATGTTGAATGCTGCTTATTTAGGACGCTATTATTTACCAGGAACTCAGGCTGAAGCCATGTATGATAATGACTTTTTTGTGAGAACTAAAGGACGTTGGATTGAGGTTGAGAAGTAAGTATTGGAATTTAATCATGTATGATGGGATTCTGAAACGAGTTCAGAATGACGACGATTTCAAATTATTAAAAACATGAAAAATAACAAACCATACTATGCAGTAATTTTCACATCTTCTCATTCTGAAAACACAGAAGGTTATATTGAAATGGCAGAACAAATGGAAGCACTTGCTAAAAAACAATATGGCTTTTTAGGTATTGAAAGTGCTCGAAGTTCTATTGGAATTACGGTTAGTTACTGGAATAGTTTAGAGGCTATTAAAAACTGGAAACAACAAACTGATCATTTAAAAGCACAACAAAAAGGCAGGCATGATTGGTACGATTGGTATAAAGTTAGAATCTGTAAAGTGGAACGCGATTATGAGTTTGAAAAAGCTAAATCATGAATCATGAGATTTTTTAAATTAAGTTTAAAATAACTATAATGAAACTAATAAATTACATAAAGTCCAATAAAAAGAAAACAATTGTCCTTTTTGTTCTTTTGACAGCATACTATTTTTGTTTACCAAACCACTTATTTAAGGATCCAACTGCCACAGTAATTACTTCTAAAAACAATGAATTGTTAGGAGCAAAAATTGCTTCTGACGGTCAATGGCGATTTCCATATAATGACAGTATTCCTGAAAAATTTAAAGCGTGTATTGTTCAGTTTGAAGACGAATACTTTTACAAACATCCTGGTTTTAATCCTGTTTCAATTTTTAAAGCTTTAAAAGACAACATCAGTTCTGGAGAAGTGAAACGCGGTGGAAGCACGTTAACACAACAAGTCATACGTCTCTCAAGGAAAGGCCAATCAAGAACTTATTTTGAAAAAGTAAAAGAACTTATTCTGGCTTCACGATTAGAATTACGCGATTCTAAAGAAGACATTTTGGCTTACTATAGTAGTAATGCGCCTTTTGGAGGAAATGTTGTAGGACTGGATGCAGCCGCCTGGCGTTATTTTAATAGAGATGCGCATCAACTATCTTGGGCAGAAAGTGCCACTTTAGCTGTGCTTCCAAATGCGCCAAGTTTAATATATCCTGGAAAGAATCAGGAACGCCTGCTACAAAAGCGTAATAGATTACTAAAAAAACTTCTGGATAACTCCATTATAGATTCACTTACTTATGAGCTTTCCATTATTGAAGGCTTGCCACAAAAACCTTATGCTTTACCTCAAATTGCTCCACATTTATTGCAAAAAGTATCACAATCTAATACAGGTGAACGTATTCAAACAACAATCGATACAAAGCTTCAAGAACGTGTGAATCATATTGTGAAAAACCACTATAACTTTCTGAAGCAAAACGAAATCCATAATGCAGCTGTTTTAGTTTTAGATGTTCATACCAGAGAGGTTCTTGCTTACATTGGTAATTCGCCTACAGATCGAGTACATCAAAAAGATGTTGACATTATTGATAAACCTCGAAGTACAGGAAGTATTTTAAAGCCGTTTTTGTATGCAGCCATGTTAGATGCAGGAGATCTGTTACCCAATACTTTAGTTGCTGATGTCCCTTCTCAATTTGGAAGTTATAATCCTGAAAATTTCAATAAAGAGTTTGATGGTGTCGTTCCTGCCAATCGAGCCTTATCGCGCTCATTAAATGTTCCTGCAGTAAGAATGCTTCAAGATTTTGGATTGGACCGATTTCGTCATTATTTAAAACAATTACACCTTAAAGATTTAAAATACAACACCAACCATTATGGGTTGTCGCTTATTCTTGGAGGAGCCGAAAGTAACCTTTGGGATTTATGTAAAAGCTATGCCGCTTTGTCTTCGACATTAAATCACTTTTCTGAAACATCTAGTGAATATTACACCAACGAATTTGTTGAACCAACCTTTATGGCTTCAGAATCTATAGACTTCGGTAAAACATCTTCTGATAAAACCTTGTTCGATGCTGCTTCTATCTATCTAACTTACGAAAGTTTAAAAAAAGTAAATCGTCCTGAAGGTGATGAGAGCTGGGAGTTTTTTGACGACTCTAAACAAATCGCTTGGAAAACAGGAACTAGTTTCGGATTTCGGGATGCTTGGGCTATTGGAACTACTAAAGATTTTGTTGTTGGTGTCTGGGTTGGTAATGCAGATGGCGAAGGCAGACCAGGTTTAGTTGGCGTTCAAACTGCAGCTCCAATTCTGTTTGATGTGTTTGATGTCTTGCCAAATAGCGATTGGTTTTCAAAACCTTTTGACGAAATGCAAGTCGTCAAAATTTGTACTAAAAGTGGACATAGAGCGTCTTCCATTTGTGACGAAACCGAAGATAATTACATTCAAATAAGTGGATTAAAAACAGAGCCTTGTCCGTATCATATTCTTGCTCATGTAGATAAAACTGAAACCTATCAGGTAAATTCTTCTTGTGAAGACTTAAATAACATCAAGCATAAGCCTTGGTTTGTATTGTCTCCTTTAAAAGCCTATTACTACAAAACCAAAAATCCGTTTTATAAACCCTTACCAAAATTACGATTGGATTGTATGGGAGAAAATCAGGTTGCCATGAGTTTTATTTATCCTGATATAAATAATTCTGTATTTCTGCCAAAAGATTTTGATGGAGACACTAATGATTTGATTTTGAAAATAGCACATTCAAAGCCTGAAACTAATGTCTATTGGTATTTAGACGAAAAATATCTCGGAACAACTAAAGACATTCATGAATTAGCAATTATTCCAAAATCAGGAGAGCATTTGATTACTGTTGTAGATGAATTTGGTAATGAGGCGAAGCGGAAGATTTCAATTTCGGAGTAAACTCTTTTTGTAATTAATGTTTTAGGGCGTTTAAAAAGTCTTGTCTTCTAGATCTAGAAACAGGAAGTTTATGGTTGTTGGGCATAATCACATAACCTTCATTTAGGTATTTTTCAATATAACTTAAGTTTATAACATAAGATTTATGAATTAAATAAAATGATTGATTTTCTAACAAATTATTAAAGTAACCAATGCTGTAAGAGCTCAAAATTGGTTTTCTATTCATAAAATGAATATTTGTGTATCCATTATTACCTTCAAATAATAGTATATCAGCCATTTTGACAAATTCAAGTCCCTCTTGTGAAGGAATAACAATTTTTTTATTTTGAAATGTTTGCACGCCTAAGTTTTCAATAAGCTGTTTGTTTTTTTGTAATGCTGATTTATCCTTAATGTTTTGAGTGGCTTTTTTAACTGTTTCAACCAAATCTGTATTATCTACTGGTTTTACTAAATAACCAATAGCGCAATGTTTAATAGCTTCTATTGCATAATTATCAAAAGCTGTAGCAAAAATGATTTCAAAATCGGGAGATTCTAATTCTGATAACAGATCAAAACCACTCATTTTTGGCATGGCAATATCTAGAAAAACTAACTGCGGTTTTAATTTATTTATTAATTGAATACCTTCTTCTGGACTTTGTGTTTCTGCTATTATAATAACATTTGGACATAATCGTTCTAATTTGTTTTTTAGAATTGCTAACGCTTTTCGTTCATCATCTATTAAAATTGCATTTATGGTCATTAATTTTGAATGTGCTTAAATGTTAGAGTAACAATAGTGCCTGTTTTTGTGGAATCTATTTCAGAAATATCTCGAATGTTATATTTTATAAACCAATGCTTTCCTTTATTAAGTAAGTCTAAGCGTTCACGAAGTACTGCAGAAGAATTCGATTGGTAGTTTTTAGAGGAAGCTTTAAAAATAGCTTTCGATTTATTGATGCCAATTCCATCATCTTCAACTTTAACTTCAAAGGTATGTGTATTTAGTTGTTTGAAATTTATAGTAATTATTCCATTTTCTTTTTTGTGAAAAAGCCCATGATTAACTCCATTTTCAACTATTGGTTGTAATAACATAGATGGGATATGTTGCTCTTCAACATCAATGTCTTTACATACAGAAATATTAAATTCTAATTTTTCTTCAAAACGCAATTTTTCAATCTCAAGATATTTGGTTAACAGTTCTATTTCTTCCTGAATTGTAATACTTTGTCTTCTTGAGTATTCAAAAAACAACCTAATAAGTTGCGAAAATTTAGATAAGTAGTTTTCAGATAATTCTACTTCTTTACGCTGTATAAAATATTGGATAGCATTGAGAGAATTATGCACAAAATGGGGATTCATCTGACTTCTTAGAGCCTGAAGTTCTAATCCAGAAATACGTTTATCTTGCTCAGCTTTAGACTTAATTCTTTTTTTATAAGCCTTTGTGGACAGTATAATAAATGCTAAAAGCAACATTCCAAAAGCAATTTTACTAGATGTAGTCTCGTACCATTTAGGAAGTACTTTTATATACTGTTTAATAACACTACTGTTATTGTGCTGATTTGTTGCTTTTACTTCTAAGGTATATAAATTAGGCGATAAGTTAGAAAAGTTAAGAACTTTAGTCTCTGTATTTACCCATCCTTTTTGAGTTGGTAATAATTTGTACTGATACGTTATATGTTCTTGGTTGACGTAATCATGTAAAGCAAATGTGATAGATACATTATCACGTTCATCACCTTTATAGCTAATTGTATCATTAGAGGTCTTAAAGTAAAGCTTGACTTTTTGTTTATAAACAGGGTTATTAAGGTTAAGTTTTGCTAAACCTATATCGCTTGCAGCATATAAATAGTTATCTTCTATATAAATATCATTGGTATTGTTTTGTAATAAGCCATCTGTTTCATAAAAGGCATCTATTATTTTAGAATTAGTTAAATCTCCTAGATTTAATTCAATCTTTTTAACACCTTTTTGAGTGGCTAACCATACCACATTATCAATTTTCAAAATACGTTGTACGGATAAGCCATCTGTTTCTTTTATATGATATACTTCCGTTTCATCATATAAATAAATGCCTCTTCCATCTGTTCCAGCGCATAAATAATCTTTGGAAGCACTTATACTACTCACAGATACATTAAGCAACTCATTTTTAAGTTTTAATTTTACCAAACTATCATTACTTACTAGCTGTAAACCATCACTGCCTCCAATATATAAATTATCTTTAAAGACTTCTGTAAAGAGCAAACCGGATTTTTCAATTAAGGCTTTACTAAATTCATTGGGATTCTTGCTTTTTATTAGATACTTTCCTGTAACAAAATAATTTTCACTCTGGTAATAAGCCAAATCTTTTATTCCTCCCAAATAAGGATTCATATGCTTAAATCTATAGAATTCTAGTGATTTAATATTTAACACCTCAAGTTTTGATTGTCTTAAACTGTAAGTTTTATTGGCAGAAATAAAATAGTTTTGATTAGTAATAGGATTCTCTTTTATTTGATAGATTTCTGCATTTGATTTATTAAATTGGTTTAGAGGATAAAAGGTATTTGTATCATTGTCTAGCTTAAAAAAACCTTCATCATTGATGCCTGCATAAAATCCTGTTTGAATGCTATTTATTTTCTGTACTTTTTTATTTAGTAAATAATAATGGGTTTGCAATTGCGTGTTAGGTATTAATGAAACACCATTTGATAGATCTGTTAACCAGATATTTCCTTGACTATCTTTGTAACTTGACTTTCCTAAATTTTCTGAAAATGCATAGGTGTTTTTAAAATTTAGCTGATAATCAAACACCATTAAACGTCCTGGAATACTAACTTGAATTTCTGTTTTTGTTCCGATACATCTAAAGTATTTAGTATCTTTTATACCAATGAGATCTTTGAAGGATTTATAATAGGCTTTATACGTTCTAAAATCGATAAATAAAACACCTTTTCCTATAGCGTAATAGGCCACTTGATTATACAGCAAACCTTGATTTTCTATTTTTCTATTTGTATAATTAAGAGGAAAACTTATTGGAATTTCTTTTTTAAAATTTAACTCCCAATCAAATAATAATATTTTGTTCTTTTGAAAAAAAAGATATTCTTTTGTTTCAGGATTGGGCATTCCAGGCATTACAATACCATTAACGAAGCTATGTTTTTGCTGAATATTTAATAATTTTTCATTAAACACATCTCTTGTTTCTAATGAATATAATCCAGTATCAATAATATTTGTATTATTAAATCGTTGAAGACCTGAAGAACCATATATCCATAAACTATAATTTATAAATTTTTCAAACTGGACTTGCATGAGTTCAGGTAGGTTTTTCTTTAATACTGATGACTTTAAATTAACTCTATTAGATAGCTCACCTCTTTTTAAAATCTTCTTTGATTCTGTAAACCCTAATGAAATCATTATTGAATATATATTTTCAAAAGTTAACTTTCTTTCATTAAATAATCTTGAATACAGTGGTTTATCAAATACTTTTAACCATTCATTTAGTGTTTGCTCATGTATTCCCATTTCGCTTGCTAATCTTTCTTTGGAATACATAGGCTTTATATTTGAGTCCGCTATGGTTAATAATGATTGTATTGTAAATTTTGAAGTATCAATATTTGATGGAACATAAAAATTGCCATATTCGATAGCATCATATAATATTTCGGAAACTTCTTTATCGTTAGCTAAACGCTTTCCATTAGAAAGACAATCCCAAAAGAAATGAAAGAAATCATCAAAGGCTAATTCCTTAACTCTATTGTTTAAATAGACTCCTATTTCTAAAAGTGTTTTTGATTCTGGCATAAGCAAAATGATAAAGGCAAGATTTTAAATCTTGCCTTTATTTTTTAAGAGTTTGGATTTTCTTCTCCTCTTGAATCCCAATAGTTGTCATTATTTGGATTCAAGTTATCAGAATGGTTATCTGACTCTTCCTTACTGTAATCATAATCATCTCTTAAAGACATAATTTAAAGTTTTAAAGATTAAACATATCTCAAAATTAAATATCAAGAATTTTATGACTATCAAACTTTCACCGATAATTATTTTCCAAGCTTTAATAACTCGTTTACAACAACTTCGGTTACATAAATTTGCAACAAGGTACATTCCACTCTTCAGATATACTCAAATTTTTATAGCGTCAGGACTTAAAGCTTTCATTTATGTCATCTACCAAGTTCATGAAATCCATTGAAGCATCATTATTTAAGAAACGTAAAAAGTTTGTTTCGTTTTCATGATTTATTGTTTTACAAGTTTATAGCTGGCACTTCCTTTATCTGTTGTAAGATTCAACAGATAGATTCCACTGGAAAAACTACTCATATCCAATTGTTTTAAATTGTCTTTGGACTGATAGACCGTTTTACCTGTAAGGTCATAAATGGTTGTGTTGGTAATGGTTAAATCTACAGAGGAAGTGATGTTGACCATATCTTTGACGGGGTTGGGGTGGATAGCGATTGATTTAAACAGACTTTCTCCCACACCTAAATTCGGATTTATTGTAAACAGGGCATAATCATAAAATGACCATTCCCCGTCTTCGTTCAATACACGTACATAAAACAAGTGGTCACCATTTGCCAATCCATCGGTATCAAAGATTATAACTTGGGTTGGTGCTGTAATATCAAACGGCTCACCATTGCCAACGCCCGGATCAGAATCGATAAAATATTCAGCTGAAACGATATTAGAATCCACTCCAGCAAACTCTTTTAGGTAAATGATATAGCGGTCATAGAAACCCCAATTTCCCTCGTCGTTTAATGTTCTGATGTACAAACTGTGAAAACCATCGCTTAACCCTGTGGTTGGAATGGAATAGCTTTGCGTCAATTCTCCTGTGTTCGTGTTTACGGATAATATTGTTCCATTGCCAACACCAGGGTCTGCATCAAAAAAATACTCTGCCGATACAATGCTTTGGGAAAACCCATGAAAGCATAAAAAACCCAATAAAAATATTACTAATTGTTTCATGGCAGTTTAGTTTGAATTGGACTGAATGGTAACTTCTATGTTGTCTCCCGGAGCCACTTGCTCTGTTATTGCAGTAATAGTAACCGTTGGGATTCCTGCCGTAAACCCAAAATTGTTGAAAAAAAAAGGCGTCACACCATCATAAATACCCAAATCTTCCCCATTGACTCCTGCTCCAATAGCCACGGAACTTGGTTGTAAGTGAAAATCAAAAGTGGGGTTCCAGTCGTCGTCTACATATACAAAATTGGGGTTGGCATCATCCCAGTTTCCTGTGCCTACCAAAGGGGTTATTGCCCCATTGGGATTATAGGTCAAACAATTTTCAAAGATGACACCATTGTTGTTCCAGTCCAAAGTGGTGCCACTAATTCGATAAAAAATACAATTCTGTACAACTATATCTCCAGTATCATCACTTAAATTTTCAACCTCTGCTACATAAAGAAAAATATTGTTTCTGATTATGATAGACTCATGGTTTTTCAGTGAAACTCCTTCGGATCCACCGGTATTACTGTTGTCGGCAAAAATATTATTAGTTATTAGCGTATTCGTATAATTAGTCGTGCCATTGGTCCCACCACCAATTCTTCTAATCACATTTCCCCTAATCAAAACATTATTAGCCCCTAATCCATTAAAGTCCATATTACGCACAATATTGTTTTCAAAAATCAAATCGTTTAGGATGGTTGTATTATTCGTGTTGGTGTCAATATCACCATCAACATATAACCCACTTATATAGCTACCATCACTGTCATCGTTTAAAATAATACCGTCCAAATAAGTGTTTTTATCGGGATTGGAGTGTCCAAATCCTATGATGGATAAAGGCTTGGTAATAGTAACTTGACCGTAGCTTGTTTCGGAAGCATGGACATAAATAATATCGTTGGGATTGGCAAAATTAATAGCGGGTTGTAAGTCAGCATAATCGGCATTGGCCCCCGGAGAATTATCAACCGTAATGGTATTTTGGGCAAAACCTGTAAAAACTACAAGTGCCGTAAGAAGCGTAAAAAGTTGTTTTATTTTCATATCTAAAAAGAATTTAATGATCAATAACTCCACCAAAACTATCCACAAACTTTGTTTTTATCAATGATGATTTATTTTCTGCTGGACTTGGGTTATTTTCTGCACCAAATGCTTTGATGTTTGTTAAAAAATGTTAATTTTAACTTACTTCCTAAAAAATTGATTGATAGCCTTTAAAACCAACCCGCATGAGGCACACTATTTTATTGTTTGTTTTTTTTGGTTTATCGTTTTCCGTTGCCACGGCGCAGCAGAAGAGAATGGACTCTTTACAACAGGTAATTAGCAATTGCAAGGTGATTGATACCGGCTATGTCAATACAAGAAACAGTCTTGCTGTCGACATGCTAATACTAACGCCAAATGATTCTACCATTATCCCTTTTTGTTTGAAGACTTTGGAAGTGTCAGATTCTCTAGGGTATAAGAAAGGGCAAATGCTTACCTATGAAAAAATAGGCATTTGGCATCACTACATTTCAGGGAATCCTTATGCTGCATTAGAATATTACCATAAAGGCCTGACTGTAGCCGAAAACCATTCAAACTTAAAAAAATACACTTCCGGCCTTTATGCCAATATAGGCTCTATTTACTATGACCAACAAGAGTACGAGAAAGCAATACCACTCTTCCAAACCATAATTAAGGACAAAAACAAGGCTCAATATCCGGTTGCCTATATGAATATGGCAAATTCCTATTCCGAACTTAAAAAACCAGATTCGGCAATGGTCAATTACCATAAGGCTATACAATCATGCAAAGAAGTCAGCAACAATTTAGTGCTCACTACAGCCTTGTCTAATTTGGCTGCTACCGAAATCAGAAACAATAAAAACGATAGTGCGCTTAAACACATAAACCAAAGCCTAAAATTAGTTGATAGCTTAAATCTTAATTTTTTGAAAGCAGCCGTTTATGCCAATGCCGCCTTTGTTTACCTAGAAAACCACCTTATTACAGAAGGAGAGGAATATGCAAATAAAGCCTTGGAAAACAAGGAATATCTTGAAGGCAATCTATTTATTCAAGAAATGCTCTGGAGAACTTTTACAGACGTTTACGTAGCCAAGTCTGATTACAAAAACGCCTACGAAGCATACAGAAAGTCTGTAGTACTCAAAGACAGCATGGCAAGTGAAAGCAAACGTCTGGAAATTGCGAAACGTGACATTCAACTTGAAAATGACAAAAAAATAGCCCTCGCCCAAGCCGAAATAGACCGCCAAAAACTTATCAAGACCGGTTCCATTCTTGGAGGGAGTTTGCTCTTGTTGTTTATAGGTGTTGGAGTGTTCTTTTATAAACGCCGAAGAGATGCTTTGGACAAACAACAGACGGCAGAATATAAATCCTCTGTAGCCGAAACCGAGCTCAAGGCGTTAAGGTCACAGATGAACCCACATTTTATCTTTAACTCGCTCAACTCTATTGGTGACTATATATCCAAGAACGATACCGATAAGGCCAAAACCTACCTATCCAAGTTTGCCAAAATTATGAGACAGACCTTGGAAAATTCCAATGAAAAAGAAATTTCCTTGGAAGAAGACCTAAATCTCTTGGAGAATTATATGCAGATGGAAAACCAGCGTTTGGGAGGTAAATTCACATATTCCATTAGTGTGGACAAGCAGATTGACAGAGAGAATGTCTTAGTGCCACCAATGATTCTTCAACCTTTTGTGGAAAATAGCATCTGGCATGGGATTTCTAAAAAAGAAAGTCGCGGCAATATCACTATTAGGATTGGAAAAGATAATGACATATTGCTATGCATCGTTGAAGACGATGGTATCGGAATTCAAGAAAACGAGGATAATCCTAGGAATTTAAAAAAATCGTTAGGGCAGAACATAACCCAAAAGCGAATAGAAATTATAAACAAAAACAAGAATACCAACGGAAATGTGACTATCCAAAACAAGTCAAATGGGCAGGGTGTTAAAGTAGAAGTAAGGCTTCCGTTAGAAATGGCTTTTTAAATATGGTAAAAACTATTATTGTTGATGACGAACAACATTGTATAAATTGGTTGAAAGACTTGTTAAACCAACAGCCAGAGGTTGAAATATTGGCAGAATATCGTTCTGTACAAGATGCTTTAAAATTGTTTAAGAATTTCAAACCAGATCTGCTTTTTTTAGATGTTCAAATCCATGACAAAACTGGATTTGATTTATTAAAAGAATTAGAACGTGTTGATTTTGAAGTCATCTTTACAACAGCACATGACAAGTATGCTGTGGAAGCTTTTAAATTTAGTGCTGTTGATTATTTATTGAAGCCTATCGATGAAATTGATTTGAAATTGGCTTTGGAAAAATTATCCAGCAAATTAAAAGCAAAAGATTTTTCATCAAAAATGAATGTACTGCTTTCTAATATCCAAAATAATGGAAACAAAAAAATAACCATCCCAACCCAAGATGGTTTTATCTTTCAAGATGTGTCAGAGATCATCCGTTGTCAATCTGAAGGAAATTATACCAACATTTTCATTAAAAATATAAAGAAACCTATCTTGGTTTCAAAAACCTTAAAAATTTTCGAGGAAATGTTAGAAGGCAAAGACTTTTTTAGGATTCACAATTCACACTTAATTAATTTAAAATATGTGTCGAAATACACTAAAGGAAAAGGAGGATATGTTACCATGCGTGATAATACAATCATTGAAGTATCCATAAGAAAAAAAGAAGCTTTCTTAAAGCTTATTAATAGATAAGTATTTTCTTAACCTTAAGAATTTACTTCGATGGACTCTAAGGCTTGGTTGGAAATATGGGAGGATATTTAAAAGCTTGACATAATTATTTAATAAACACTCAGGCAAGTTTTTCTTTAAACCTGAAGACCTTTTTCACAGCGTTCTGACAAATCCTTTAAGCTTAATATATCTCTAAAAGAAAGCTCTTAAACTTTGAAGTTTGAGTATATTCCTATTTCTAAAAGTGTTTTTGATTCTGGCATAAGCAAAATGATAAAGGCAAGATTTTAAATCTTGCCTTTATTTTTTAAGAGTTTGGATTTTCTTCTCCTCTTGAATCCCAATAGTTGTCATTATTTGGATTCAAGTTATCAGAATGGTTATCTGACTCTTCCTTACTGTAATCATAATCATCTCTTAAAGGCATAATTTAAAGTTTTAAAAATTAAACATATCTCAAAAATAAATATCAAGAATTTTATGACTATCAAACTTTCACCGATAATTATTTTCCAAGCATTAGTAACTCATTGACAACAACTTCGGTTACATAATGTTTCTTACCATCATTATCATCCCAAGAGCGATTTGTTAATTTGCCCTCGATAGCAATTTCTTTTCCTTTGGTAATGTAATTTTCAACAACTTTCACAAGACCATTTTTTACTACTACTGGATGCCAGTAAGTACGCTCTATCTTGTTTCCTTGTTTGTCTTTATAGCTGTCATCTGTTGCCAAATTAAATCTTGCTATTTTACCACCATCTTCAAAAGTGATAATTTCTGGATCTTGTCCTAATCTACCTATAAGTTGTACTTTATTTCTAAGTGAGTTCATAATTTTCAATTTTTAAAGGATTATGAATTCGTGGGTCATAGCCCATAAATTCGATTATTTTTTGAATGTTTTTTGGAGTGGGTTTGGTTTTGCCATACTCCCATTTGTATATAGTTGATTCGTAAACGTCAAGCTCTAAAGACAATTCAAAAGCAGAATAGCAATGTGCCATTCGGTACTGCCTTATGTAGTCTCCAAAAGAGGCTGGGTTTACGGGATAGCCCTTAGGCAGCGGCTTTTGGGCGGTTAATTCGATGTCGCAAATGGTCAACGACGTGGTGCCATTGTGTATCTGTTACTTTTTCGCCTTGTGCATTTTTATAACTTTCATTTGTTGCAATAGAAAATTTAGCTAATAATTTTCCTGATTCAAGCTTTACGATTTCTGGGTCGTTTCCTAAGTTTCCAATTAACTGTACTTTGTTTCTTAACGTATTCATAAGATAAGGTTTTAATTATATTGAATGTCATTAGTTCGATTCAACAGTGCAAATATGAAGCAGCTTGCAAACTTTAGTCGGTTGTTACGTGTTTAAATTCGTTTGTAAATATTTGTTGTCGTTTGTAAACGGATATTTTTCCTTACATTTGGGCATCTATGATCAAGTACCTCAGTTATGTATATCCTATTACTCGTAAAGTATCTTCTAAATACAGTGGTTGTTTAGAAATCACTTGGTATAACGGAAAAAAACACCTCAACACCAAAAATGCTAACTATTCTTATGGATCATTACAAGCCATTTTGAAGTTTGGCTTAGAAAAAATTGATATACATCAGGTCGATTCTGTTTTACTTTTAGGTCTCGGAGGAGGTAGTGTTATTAAAACGCTTCGTCAAGATTTTAACTACCAGAAACAGATTACTGCTGTTGATATTGATCCAGTAATAATTGAAATCGCCAAAACGGAATACCAGCTGGAAAACAATTCAAATACCTCCATTATTTGCGAAGATGCCCTTCAATTTATTAAAGCTAATACCATGAGGTTTGATTTGATTATCATTGATTTATTTATAGATGTTACCGTTCCGAAACCTTTTTTAGAACTCTCTTTTTGGAATCATGTCGTAAAATCAAAATCTACAAATGGTGTGATTTTATTTAATGCTTCATTAGAGGATAAAAAAAGTAATCAATTAAATGCTGTCATTGATTTTTTAAAAACCAAAGTCTATAAAGTTAATATTTTTGATAACGTAAACAACACCAATACTGTAATTATTTCCCAATCTTTATAACCCTTTAAAACTCATAAATTATGGAAAAAAAATGTCCGGAATGTGGTGATAAAATCATTGGAAGAATCGATAAAAAATTCTGTAGTGATGCGTGTCGCAATTCTTATAATAATACCATAAATAAAGACCGTAAAAATCTAATTAGAAACACCAATAACTGGTTGCGTAAAAACTATCGTATTCTTGAGAATCTAAATCCGAATCAAAAAACAAAGGTTTCCAGAGCAAAGCTTATTGAAAAGGGATTCGATTTCAATTACTTTACGAGTATTTATACTACCAAAGCAGGAACGGTTTATTATTTTGTTTACGACCAAGGTTACTTACCGCTTGAAGGCGAGTACTATGCGCTAGTGAAACGTGAAAGCTAATTGTAACTATTTATCACTATGTAATACGTATAGAGTAAAGAACCTGATTAGATGAATGGTCCAGTTATAATTGTTATTGTTTTTTCTGTTTTTGGAATAATTGCGTTTAGTACCTATTACTTTAGTGCTAAAAATGTAATTATTAGAACACTTGCAAAAATTCCAACTAAAGTTATATCTCATTTAAAAACCAATGAGCTATCTAAAGTAACAGGGAAAGCCTTACATGTTAAAACGCCTTTAATCGCTCCTTATTCAAACAGAAAATGTGTGTTTTATCAAATCATCATTGAACAGAAAGTAAGTACAGGGAAAAGTTCAACATGGAAAACCGTAGTAAAAGATGAGCAATTCCAGGAATTTTTTATTGAGACAAAAAATGATTTTGTAATTATTAAACCTCAAAAACATCCTAGAAATTACATCTGTCATTTGGTAAAAGATAACAACCAGTCTTCAGGAACATTTCATGACCCAACACCTCAACTTCAATCGGTTTTTAACCGCTATCATATAGATGCTCAAACCTTTTTTGGTTTCAATAAGCGTTTACGCTATAAAGAAGGTATTATAGAAATTGGTGAAGACATTACGGTTGCTGGTATTGCAAAATGGAAAACCCTAAACGAACCTATTCCCGAATATCCATATTCTAAAATTGCAACTTTAGAAAGTACAGCTAAACAAAAAATTATTATTACAGATTTACCTGAAGTACGACAAACGAGTCTTTAAACTATTTCCAGTTTTGCCCTTTTAACTCAATAGCAGCTTTTAGAACATCCTTTTGGCTGATTTGTCCGACTAACTTTCCATTTTCAACAATTGGAAAACGACGGATTTTTGATTCTAAAAACTTATTGGCTGCGTCAAAAATATTCATATTGCCATCTATGGTTTCAACATGTTTTACCATTCTGTTTTCTACCTTATGCTGTTCCATTGGCATATTGTAATAACGACTTTCACTTATATCTTTCAGGCAATCACCTTCCGAAATGATACCAACCAATTCATTATTATCATTCACTACTGGTCCTCCAGAAATCTTACATCTAATAAGAGTTTGAATCACATCTTCAACCGATTGTTCAGGTTTAAAGGTGATCAGTTCACGTGACATATAATCACTTACTTTTAATGCTGCAGTTTCAACAGTATTTTGTTGTTGCTTTCTTGCGCCTTGAAAACTTTTAATACCCATAACTGATTTTTTTTAGTGTTGAATTTAAAGTTACTGAAAATAAGTGAATTATACTAGAGCAAACATCAAGCTAATAATTTGTACATTTCGAAGGGCTTAAAAAATAAAATATTGAAACAAAGAATTTGTATTATTGGTTGTGGTTGGTTGGGTTTACCACTAGCTACATCTTTATTAAAAAAAGGACATTCGGTTAAAGGCTCCACAACATCTTCTGAAAAAATCACCATCTTAAATTCAGTTGGTATTCAAGGCTTTCTGATACGGTTGTCTTCGGAAGGGATTTCTGGTGCTATTGAAAATTGTCTTTCAGATTGTGATACTCTGGTTTTAAATATTCCGCCAGGATTGAGAAAAAATCCGGAAGCAAATTATGTGAGGCAAATGCAACATATTTTACCTTATGTAAAAGCATCAACAGTTAAGCAGGTCTTATTTGTAAGCTCAACTACGGTTTATGACGATGATGACTTATTCCCTGTAATTTATGAAACCAGTCCTACTTCAACGATTTCAAATACTGCTCAACAATTATTAGCTGTTGAAGCATTATTTCAAAATAACTCAGGTTTTAGCACAACAATACTTCGTTTTTCAGGATTATTTGGAGATGACAGGCATCCAGCAACATTTCTATCTGGAAAAACCAACCTTAAAAACCCTAATGCTCCTGTAAATCTGATTCATCAAAGAGACTGTATTGCAATCATTGAAAATATCATTCAGCAAAATATCTGGAATGACATCTTTAATGCTTCAACACCTTCGCATCCATCCAAAAAAAACTATTATACTTCCATCTGTATAGCTCAAAATTTACCACTTCCAACTTTCGATACTACTCAAAAAAGTAAAGGTAAAATTATTGACTCATCGAAACTGGCACGTGTTTTGGATTATGAGTTTAAAATCAAACTGTAATAATTAGCATCTTTTTAAGATTCTGTTTTGTTTATTTTTTTAGTTTTGACACACTAAATAATTAAGATTATGAAAAAAATTCTTTGCCTAGTTGTTTTAATGACTTCAATAAGTATGACAGCGCAAACAAAAACTGAACTTTTAAATCACTTTGAAAACTATTATAAACAAATGAAATCACAAGGTGATGTTCAAGGCGTGATTAATGCAATGACACATCTCAATGTTCTAGAACCAAGTCAGCAAAGATTAGATACGCTGGCATATATTTATGTTTCTGAAGGACGAAATCTGGAAGCTTTAAACACTATTGGTATCGATAATAATGCTACAGATTCTGACATTAGTACTGAAGTGAAAGCCTTGGCATTAAAAGCTTTAAACCAACCTAAACGTGCTCTTGTTTTTTACGAAGTGCTATTTAAAAAAGAACCGAATTCATATTTAGCTTATGAAATTGCTGATTTAAAAACTCAAATACAAGATTTAGCAGGAGCAAAAGCTAGTGTAGATTATGGATTAGCTAATGTAAAACCTGACATGAAAAAGGCTTTTTATGAAACGCAGCAACCCTATGAGGTGTCGATGAAAGGTGCATTAACATATTTGAAAGCTTTAATTTTATACAACATGAATCAAGCCGACAATTTAGATAAAGCAATAAGCTTATTAGATGAAGCACTTACCATGGATGCTAATTTTAATCTGGCACAAATAAGTAAGGATGCTTTAGTGGCTAGAAAAACACCAAAAAAGGAATAACAAATTACCCCTTTCATAAAAAAAGCCTTTTGTAACGATTTACAAAAGGCTTTTTTTATAATTTAAACTTTAATTAAAACTTATAGCTCAAACCAATTGTCCAATACGTCTGTAAATCATTATCAACATTATCAAAATCTGGTACGTCTCCTGTACCATCAAAAGTTGCTAATGCGTAGTTCAGTGCTTCTTGTTTATTACTTCTTAAACCAAAGTCAAAACCTACACCAATCATTTTCCAAAGCGTGTAACCAAAAGAGTTTGTCCATGTCCAGTTAGATAAGTCTCCACTTTTATAACTCTGAAAAGCAGATAAATTAGATTTGAAATTTATAGCTCCAATTTGTCGCGTATAATCTGCTACAATTTTAGCACCTAAAGACGATTCAAAAACAGTATCATTTTCAGCAAAAACAAAGTTATAGTTTAAAGGATGAACCACGACTATTAAATTTTCAATTGGCAACCATGTAAAACCTACACCAACATCTAAATATCCAGGATCATTAAAGTTATCTAACAATGTTGTTCTGTATTCCATTAATGTAGAAACTGCTAATTTCTCGCTTAAATTTCTACCATATAATGATGAAATATTGAATACATCAGTTGTTGGATTGAAACCATCATCATCTAAATCTGTGTCTTTGTTATCTAATTTTACCCAGTTTAAATTGGCAGTTAATGAGTTTCTCCAGAAATATTTCTCTTCAATTAAATTAGCATAACCATTAAAAGTAATACCAATGTTTCCTGAAGCATTATTAGGAACTCCCTGAGAATACCAGTTATTAAAGTTTGATAGACTTCCACCAATAGTACCAAATGCTCCGATTCTCCATCCTGGTAAAGCATTTATTTGAGCTTGTAAGGCGTCTGCTTCAGCTTGAGCTGCATCTGCTTCAGCTTGTTTTTCAGCTTTTTGAGCCTGCAATTCTTCTTTAGTTTGGGAAAAACCAAACACCATGGATAGCATCAAAACAGTAGTTAAAAGTAATCTTTTAGTCATTTTTTTAGTTTTAAAAATTGATTATTAAATGCAAATATAATTCAATAGCGTCTTGAACACCAATAAATTATATAAATTTGATTTTTTGTATGTCGTCTTTTAGACACGATTTTTTACTGAGAGTCACAATTAATCAAGATTTATTTTTCTTTTTAAAAAGTGGCACAGAAGAACAGGCTTCACCATACATAATAGATTTAGCTACGGGTTTTAATTTTTCAGTAAGTAAAATATAAGCATTATCAGGTACTGGTTTGTTAGAACAACCTTTAATAATAATGGACTTATCTTGATAAGAATTAAGATTTAAATCATTAATAATATCCTGATAAACAGAAGTTTCTAATGTATGTAAATCACCTATAATCGTTTTTTTGGAATAAGAGGCCAGCTCAATGGTAACGAGCATAAAAGCCCAAGCAGGAACAATGGCATCTGTAGAACATGTTAAAGCAACATATTGATTATGATATTGTGACCAATCGTGTTTAGCAACATATTGTCTGAAGTCTTTTTCTCGAAGTACCAAGCCTTCAAAAAGCCAGTCTTTAATATCAAAAAGCACTCGTTTTCCCTGAGGGTAATAATCTTCTAAATCAATCACCACAAGTTTACTTTGAGCAACTCTATTTATAATCTCGTCTGCCATTTTTATAAAATTTCAAAAAAATAAATTCCAAATTCCAACATCTCATTTTAATCCGAGTTTGAACCTGTCTAATTAAGGTGTATTGAAGATCTGAATACGGTTTGCTATTAGAGCATTCCTAATTCAAGCTTTGCTTCTTCACTCATTAAATCCTGAGTCCAAGGTGGATCGAATGTAATTTCAACTTCTGCAGATTTTACATCATTTAAAGATTTTACTTTTTCTTCTACTTCTAAAGGAAGTGTTTCAGCAACTGGACAGTTTGGAGTTGTTAAAGTCATTAAAATTTTAACCTCGTAATCTTCATTTACAAATACATCATAAATAAGACCTAGTTCATAAATATCTACTGGTATTTCTGGATCGAAAATAGTTTTTAAAACTCTTACTATTTTTTCTCCCAAAAGATTTGTGTCTATCGTTGTATCACTCATAATCCATGTTTATTATTCAGTTGTTTATCGTTAAGTCGAAAAATATATTAGTAACTAACCGAAAAACAACGTTACTCGTTAAGTTGTGTTTGGTATGCAATGGCATACATTTTTAATTGCTTTATCATGCTTACTAAACCATTAGCTCTAGTAGGTGATAAATGCTCTTTTAGTCCTATTTGATCAATAAAATCTGTATCGGCATCTATAATATCTTTTGGATGTTGATTCGAAAACACTCTAATTAAAATGGCAATAATCCCTTTAGTAATGATGGCATCACTATCTGCTGTAAATATGACTTTGTCATCTTTCATTTCAGCATGTACCCAGACTTTACTTTGACACCCTTTAATAATGTTATCCTCTGTTTTATACTGTGCATCAATAAGCGGTAAGGTTTTACCAAGATCAATCATATACTGGTAACGCTCTTCCCAATCATCAAACATGTCAAACTCTTCAATGATGTCCTTTTTTATATCTGTAATCGTCATTCTTTTTCTTTAATTAAGCATTAAGATAATTGCCATTACAAAAATACAATATCTCTATTGTTTAATCGTGTTTTCTTTAATAGATAATAGCTTATCTATGAACACAGCAATAGCTTTTGGAGGATTACCATGATCAAAACCATTTGAGGTATATGAATTTCCGTTGGCTTCAATTTTAAGCGTTGCCATTGCAGCAGCATCATATTGAAAGGTTTTTGAAGGTGGCTCTAAAGAAGGTATCGCTTTTAAATCTAAATCTTTATAAATGGCTAAAAGTTCTGAAAGTTGTTTGTCAGATAATTTGTGTTTGCTAACGTCTTTTAAATCTCTATCCTTAGTATATTTCAATACATTACCTTTAATCCATATGGTTTCAAAAAAACCTCTGGTGGAAGCTCGATACGTGATATTCATATGTTCTTTTTGTCGCTCTTTTGACATCATATTCTTATTGGCTATGATTAAAACAGTGTCATCATTTTTAAGACTTAATGTTCCGTTTGATATGTCAAACGCATTAATCTTAGCTAAGACTTTAAACATTGTTCCTTCAACTGCATTAGCTTCATTTTGACACATTTTTCTTGTCGCTCCTAATTCAGAAAAAGAGATTAAATTTTCATTGGTTGAATACGTCCCAAAAAAACGGTTACAACCTGCAAAACCTGATACTTTATTTGTTTTAGAGTCAAACTCCAGAGTGAGTTCATAAGAAGTTACATTAGTTGCTTCTATTTGCTCCAAAGTATAGGTTCCAAAAATTGTTTCATTAGTAATCATATGTGTTGAATTAGATGCACTTGCAACATCTTGTGAACTTCCACAGGACTTTAATATGATAAGGCTTATTAATATGGCTAGATGTTTCATGTTTCTAATTTTTATAGTTTAATGATAATATTACAAAAAGGAAGCCAAACTTTAAGACAGCATCATTTTTGCCTTTTTTACACCTGAAACTAAAGCATCTATTTCGGCTTTAGTATTATAAAAGGCAAAGGATGCTCTTACTGTTCCAGGAATCTTGTAGAAGTCCATAATAGGTTGCGCACAATGGTGTCCAGTACGAACTGCAATTCCCATTTTATCTAAGATTGTACCAATATCATATGGATGAACACCTTCAATGTTAAAGGAAATTACTGATGTTTTATGCTCTGATGTTCCATAAATTTTTAAACCTTCAATCTTTAGAAGTTCTAGAGTGCCATACTCTAAAAGGTCTTTTTCATATGTTGCTATGTTTTCAAAACCTATTGCATTCATATAATCTAAAGCAGCTCCAAAAGCAATACCGCCACAAATATTTGGTGTTCCAGCTTCAAATTTATGTGGTAAATTGGCATATGTTGTTTTTTGAAATGTAACTTCAGCAATCATCTCTCCTCCTCCTTGGTATGGAGGTAATTTATTAAGCCATTCTTCTTTTCCGTAGAGCATCCCTACACCTGTTGGTCCACAAATTTTGTGCGCAGATGCTACATAAAAATCAACATCCAGAGCTTGAACATCTGGTACTAAATGAGGACAAGATTGTGCGCCATCAATTAAAACGGCTGCTCCAACGTCATGCGCTTTGTCTATCATTATTTGAATAGGATTTATAGTTCCTAATGCATTAGAAATATGATTTACAAAAACCAATTTTGTATGCTTTGAGAGTAATGTTTCGTAATCACTTAAAATCAATTCCCCTTTTTCATTCATCGGAATGACTTTTAAAGTTGCTCCTGTTCGTTCACATAACATTTGCCATGGTACAATATTGCTATGGTGCTCTAATGCCGACACCAATATTTCATCTCCTTTTTTTAATAAGGATGAAAACCCATTTGCTATTAAATTTATGCCATGTGTTGTCCCAGAAGTCATAATAATTTCATAACTATATTTTGCGTTGAAGTGCTTCTGTATTTTTATACGCGCCTGCTCATACAAATCTGTTGCTTCCTGACTTAAAGTATGAACACCTCTGTGAATATTGGCGTTATAATTAGAATAATAATCAACAATGGCAGCAATCACTTGTTTTGGTGTTTGTGACGTTGCAGCATTATCAAAATAAATTAAGGGCTTTCCATTGACTTCTCTTTGAAGTATAGGAAAGTCTTTTCTGATTTCATCGACGTTTAACATAAATGCAAAGTTACAAGATGTTTGGCTAAAATGGTCTTCAGAAAATGAAACTTATAAATATTTTAATATTTTATTCAAATACATTTAAATAAAATATATATTTGTAAAATGTATAGTAAAGAACTCACAAAAGGAACATTACAACCAATCATTTTAAAACTAATACATAGTAGAGAAAAAATGTATGGTTATGAGATTACGCAAGAGGTAAAAAAAATGACCTCTGGAAAGATTGATATTTCCGAAGGCGCTTTGTACCCCATATTACACAAGCTAGAAGCAAAAGGTGTACTGGATACCGAAAAAGTTTTTATCGGTAAACGTGTTAGAAAGTATTACAAGGTTACTAAAGAAGGTAAGCAAATGGTAAAGGAAGTCACAAAAGAAATAAACGATTTCATAGACACTTTACATCTCATTTTTAATTCTGAAACTCAAAAATTATGATATTATCTGAGCAACAAATTGAATTTATAGAAAACAACTTAATGCTTTATGGTGTTAAATCTAAAGACTTAAGAGACGATTTATTGGATCATATCTGTACCTATATTGAAGCAAAAGAATCTAGTGATTTTGATTCCTTATATCAAGAAGCACTTCAAAAGTTTGGAGGTTATTCTAGTTTTCAAAATTTACAACGAGAAACTGATATGCAAAAGTTTGCCAAAGAAATAATAACAATTAATAGATTAAAATTTTCTGCTGGTTTTAGTGTCATTCTTCTTTTAATTCTGAGTTTAGTGTTTCAAATGATGCAATGGCCTTATGCTAATATTTGGTTGCTTGGAGCAATACTCATTTCCATTTTAGTTATACTACCAATTCATTTCTATTCTAAATATAAAAAATCTGTACACAAATTTTCTTAAATCAAATACTTATGAAAAAATCATTTTATATTCTCGGATTTATGACCTTCTTTATTCTTGGTATTGGAGCCATGTTTGAATTTTTAACATGGCCTTATAGAGGAATTATTGTTTTTGTAGGCTTTCTGTTTTTAAATTTCGGTTTAATTCCAACTTACTTTTATCAAAAGTACAAGCAGTGTCAAAGTTAAAAGTTCTTTGTCTAATCATTGCTGTACTGCATTTTACAATTAGTAGCACTCAAAATCCACTAGAGAATCGCATTGATTCGCTCCTACACAATTACACTAAGAAAAATGAACCAGGATTAGCCACTAGTGTCATTAGAACTAATGATGTTTTATACACTAAAGCCTTCGGAATAGCAAATTTAGACTACAGCATAAAAAACACAGACTCTACCATTTTTAGTTTGGCATCAGTGAGTAAACAATTTACAGCTGCTGCAATATGGGCTTTGATTAAAGAGGATAAACTAGATTTGGAAGATAATATATTGCAATTTTTTCCGGGTTTTCCTGAGTATGGTAAATCTGTAAAAATCAAACACCTACTAAACCATACCAGTGGTATACGAAATTATCACACCTTAATGTATTTATCGGGTTTTAATTATGATAGAGATTATTATGACAACCAAACCGTTTTAAATCTTGCTAAGCGACAAAAACATCTCAATAATATACCTGGAGAAAAATTCATCTATTCTAATACAAACTATAATCTTTTAGCTTTAATTATTGAACAAATAACCAAGCAAAAGTTAGATGATTATTTAAAAGCGAAAGTTCTCATCCCTTTGGAAATGAAAGACACATTTGTAAGGGTTTCTCAAGGAAAGATTATAAAAAATAAAGCAATAGGTTATCAAAAACAAAATGATAATTTCATATATAACACTACAACTCAAATCAGTTATGGTGCTGGAAGTATGGGAAGCCACCTCAATGATATGATTATTTGGATGAAGATGCTCAATAAGCAAATCCCTCAATTTGTAGAGCTAGCACAGTTCTTAAAAACTCAAGACTCTCTTACTAATGGAAAAAAAATCTCTTATGGAAGAGGATTAATGATAGATGATTATAAAGGTTACAAGGTCGTTAGCCATAGTGGGTTTGGTTACGGAGGACAATCACAATTAATAACGGTTCCTGAGGAAAAAATAGGCATCATTATCATGACCAATTTACAATCTATAAATCCAGTTTTAATCTCATATCAAATTTTAGATATGTTGCTAATCTCTAAAGAAAAAGATGTTAAAGCAACTGATACACCTATCGTTTTTACACCACAAAATGTAGAGCGATTTGTTGGTGGTTATAAAGAGTTAAATAGTGACATGATCATGTACATTACTAACGACAATGATACGTTGAAAGCGAAAAGTTCTTTGGGAAAAGTTTCAATACCCTTAATTCAAAGTGATAAAAATGTATTTGTTAGACTTAACTCACAAAATGTAAAGTATGACTTCAACAAAACAGAACATTATGATATGATAGTTACATTTGGAGGTACCCCTTTTTATTTTAAACGTGCTAAAATAACTACAGAAACTCCTTCTACTTTGAGCAATTTTGTGGGTAACTATTATTCCGAAGAATTAAAAACTGTGTATCATTTTTATACCGAAAAAAATACGCTCAAGTTAAGCTATAAGAATCACGAAAACATCTCATTATATCCTATTCAATTAAATAGTTTTGGCAATCACGACAGAACATTATATCATTTTACACAAAATAAGAATGGTAAAATAATAGGTATGTTATTGTCATGTGACGGACAAGTAAGCAACATTGAATTTGTTAAAGATCAAACCCAATATTAACTCCTAATTTGTTTGCAACAATCTTTGTAATTCGTTGTTTAATTTCAGGAATTTTAACTGAATCTAACACATTATTACTAAACGCAAACATGAGTAAAGCTTTTGCTTCTTTTTCTGGAATTCCTCTAGAGCGCATATAAAACATGGCACTTTCATCTAACTGACCAATGGTACAACCATGAGAACATTTGACATCATCTGCAAAAATCTCTAACTGTGGTTTTGTGTTTATTGATGCCTGATCACTTAAAAGAATGTTATTATTTGCCTGAAATGCATTTGTTTTTTGCGCTTCTTTATTAACATAAACCTTTCCGTTGAAAACTCCAGTAGATTTGTCTCCAAAAATACCTTTATAGTCTTGGTGACTTTCACAGTTCGGTTCTATATGGTGAACCAACGTATTGTGGTCTACATGTTGTTTGTCACCAATAATCGTAACACCTTTTAAAGTAGAATCAATACGTTCTCCTTCTTGGTAGAAGTGAAGATTGTTACGTGTTAATTTTCCACCAAATGAAAATGTATGCACTGACGCATGACTTTCTCTTTTTTGTTTGACGAATGTATGATCAATTAACGACGCATTTTGTTTGTCGTTTTGAATTTTATAATAGTCAACAATGGCGCGTTTATTAGTGAAAATTTCAGTAACACTATTGGTCAATACAGGATTATCTGTTAAACTTTGATGACGTTCTATAATTTGAACATGAGAATTTTCATCCACGACAATTAAGTTACGAGGTTGTAACATTAAAGCCGATTCGTTTCCTGTAGAAAAATGTAAAATTTGAATGGGTTTTTCAACCACTTTATTCTTAGGAATATGAATGTAAGCTCCTTCTTTAGAAAATGCTGTATTTAATGCTGATAGACTATCTTTTGTGGCTGCTTTATTGAAGTAATTTTCAATAAGAATTCTGTACTTTGGTTTGGATAATGCAGACGACATCAAGCATACATCAATACCATCATGTGTTGTTTGTGAGAGATGTGATGAATATTTTCCATCGATAAAAACAATCTTATAACTATCTATATCGTGGATGAAATATTTTTTTATATCGCGATGCTCTAATTCATTTTCCGCTTTAGGAAACACACTATAATCGTGTTTTAAAATATTATTAAGCGATGTGTATTTCCAAGCTTCGTCACGCTTAGTAGGAAAGCCTTCTTCTTCAAATGTTTTTATGGCTTCACTACGTACATCGTGAACTGGAGCGTCTATGTCTACCATGTTCTCAAATGCCATAAATGACGATACTAATTTATCTTTTAAATCCATAGTTTCGTTTTTAGTCGTTAGTTGTTTAGTCGTTAGTTGTTAACTAAAAACTGAACACCACAAACTATTTTAAGCTTTTACTTCTTCTTTAATCCAGTCGTAACCTTTTTCTTCTAACTCGTGAGCTAATTCTTTGGTTCCCGATTTGACAATACGTCCATTATGTAAAACATGTACAAAATCTGGAACAATATAATCCAGTAAACGTTGGTAATGTGTAATAACAATTACGGCATTATCTTTACTTTTTAATTTATTTACACCATTAGCAACAATACGTAAGGCGTCAATATCTAAACCTGAATCGGTTTCATCTAAAATTGCCAGTTTTGGTTCTAACATAGCCATTTGGAAAATCTCGTTACGCTTTTTTTCACCTCCAGAAAACCCTTGGTTAAGAGAACGCGATAAAAATTTACGATCTATTTCAAGCATTTCGGCTTTATCACGAATCATTTTA
This sequence comes from Psychroserpens mesophilus, assembly GCF_050617655.1. Lineage (GTDB taxonomy): Bacteria > Bacteroidota > Bacteroidia > Flavobacteriales > Flavobacteriaceae > Psychroserpens > Psychroserpens mesophilus_A. Next base: position 263,836 of record NZ_JBODQC010000001.1, read on the forward strand.
AGCATTTCATTAGCTGGCATATCCTCCATGCCTTTTGCTTTTCTTGTTTCGTTAATTGCTGTTTTCATGAAATTGGTTACAGAAACACCTGGAATCTCAACTGGATATTGAAACGACAAAAACACACCTTTGTGCGCACGTTCTTCAGCATTTAATTCATCAATGTTTTCTCCTTCTAAAAGAATTTCACCTTGTTTAACTTCGTATTCTTCTTTTCCAGCAATCACAGAAGCTAATGTACTTTTACCTGAACCATTTGGTCCCATAATAGCATGAACTTCTCCAGGCTTAACTTCTAAGTTAATTCCTTTTAAAATTGCTTTATCTTCAACACTTGCGTGTAAATCATTTATTTTTAACATAATATAATTTTCAATTATTCAGTCTGACTGTCTCCTAACTTGATGACATCATTTTCTTTAGATTCATATTTTTTTACGTTGTCAATCTCTTTGATATCTATTCTGAATGGCCAACCTTCTTCACCTTCTGGCTTCGGAATTAGTGTTCCTCTTACTTGCACTGTGACATAATCTGTTGGATCATTTTTGTAAGATTCTGCCATCTTATTTAGTTCATGCATTTTGTCATTAATAACAACACCATAGATATCATTTCTGGTTTGTAAAACAGCGGCATCTGCATAATATATAAATTGTCCGACCAGTGTTTTTAAACCATCATTTTGTTGAGCCGTTTTGTCGTTTTCAAGACCTGTACTATGGGTGTCTTTTTCTGTTTTTGCGTCATTCTTACAACCTGTAAAAACAATAGCTGCTACAAAGAGTATAACTAATTTTTTCATTTTTAATACTACTGATGTTTATGATTATCCAACCGAGCCTTCTAAACTGATTTCTAAAAGTTTTTGGGCTTCTACTGCAAACTCCATTGGTAATTTATTTAAGACTTCTTTACTAAAGCCATTTACGATAAGTGCAATTGCTTTTTCGGTATCAATACCTCTTTGATTACAATAAAAAATCTGGTCTTCACCTATTTTACTCGTTGTTGCCTCATGTTCAATTTGAGCTGTCTTATTGTTAACTTCTATGTAGGGAAACGTATGTGCTCCACATTCGTTACCCATTAACAAACTATCACATTGAGAAAAATTACGAGCATCTTTTGCTCTTGAGCTAATTTGAACTAATCCTCTATATGAGTTTTGAGATTTACCTGCTGAAATTCCTTTAGAGATAATAGTTGATTTAGTATTATTTCCTAAATGAATCATTTTAGTTCCAGTATCGGCTTGCTGGTAATTGTTGGTGACAGCGATAGAGTAAAATTCTCCAACTGAATGATCTCCTTTAAGTATACAACTTGGATATTTCCATGTCACAGCTGAACCCGTTTCAACTTGAGTCCAAGAGATTTTAGCATTGGTTTCGCAAAGACCTCTTTTAGTTACAAAGTTATAAACTCCACCTTTACCTTCTGCGTTTCCAGGATACCAGTTTTGAACGGTTGAATATTTTATTTCGGCATCATCTAAAGCAATTAATTCGACTACTGCTGCATGCAATTGATTTTCATCACGACTTGGAGCAGTACAACCTTCGAGGTAACTTACGTAGCTTCCTTTGTCTGCTATAACTAATGTTCTTTCAAACTGACCTGTTCCTGCTTGGTTGATTCTGAAATAGGTCGATAATTCCATAGGACAACGAACTCCTTTAGGAATGTAACAGAAGCTACCATCACTAAATACTGCAGAATTTAAAGCGGCATAAAAATTGTCTTTTTGAGGAACAACAGTTCCAATGTATTTCTTTACAAGCTCAGGATATTCCTTAATAGCTTCTGAAATACTCATAAAAATAATACCTTTTTCTGCCAATGTTTTTTTAAATGTGGTTGCCACAGAAACCGAATCTACCACAACATCCATTGCAACACCAGCTAGTTTTTTTTGTTCATCAAGTGAAATCCCAAGTTTCTCAAATGTGGCTAATAGCTCTGGATCAACTTCGTCTAAACTATCATATTTAGGCTTACTATTTGGTGCAGAGTAGTAAGATATGGCTTGAAAATCTGGTTTTTGATAATGTACATTAGCCCATTCTGGCTCTGTCATTTCCTGCCATACACGAAATGCTTCCAATCGCCATTCTGTCATCCATTCTGGCTCTTCTTTCTTTTTTGAAATAGCTCTAACAATATCTTCATTTAAACCATTAGGAAAGGTTTCAGATTTAATATCTGTATAAAAACCATATTCGTATTCCTTGGTTTTTAATTCTTCCCTTAAATCGTCTTCAGTATATTTTGACATGCTTGTTTTAATTTTTTAAAGTGAAAATGATTCACCACAACCACAAGTTCGGTTAGCATTAGGATTGTTAAACACAAATCCAGCTCCATTAAGTCCACCTGAATATTCTAAGGTAGTACCAATGAGGTATAAAAAACTCTTTTTGTCGACAATAATTTTCACATCATTATCTTCAAATACTTTATCCTCTTCCTTTTGTTCTTTGTCAAACTTTAAATCGTATGACAACCCAGAACAACCTCCACTCTTAACACCTACACGAACAAAATCGGTAGCACTATTAAAACCATCCTCATTCATGAGTTCGATGACTTTCTTTTTAGCTGTTTCTGATACTTTAATCATTTCTTATATAGATTTCTTCTAAATAGAATGCAAATATAAGATATAAGTAGCCTTTAACCATATTTCCTAACATTATATTAGCAAATAATTGCATAGCATTAGTCTATGAAATACTAAGAAATTTCAGATTTAGAATGAAAACTAGCTTGTAGTATGTTTTTTAAGCCGAAAGCTTTTGACGAGAATACCTGTTTTGCAAAAGAAACAATTGCCTCAGAGCTGTCTTAATATTTTCATTTTTTAAGGGAAGCGTTTCATATGTATCACTATTGTCAATTGTGATTTTTGACTTACAAGTCTTACATGTTAGTTCATGAGAATCTTTTGATAAACGTTCGAGATTATGTCCGAAGACAGCACACGACAAGTCGTTGTTAGCAGTAATTTTCATAAGTAGGCATTTATTTGGGATGAGAAACTTAGTGAATTTGTTTAATAAATAAGGTCAAATACGTATTTTTTCGATGAAATGCATTTAAATTATTGTTTTTATAATTTGAAAAAGACTTAAAAATGTATCGCCTTAAAAAAAACATCCTATTTTTGCAGTATGATTGAAGATAAAAATCCACAACGAACATCCTTAGACATTTTAGGTGAATTTGGACTTATAAACCACTTAACCAAGAATTTTGATATCAAACATAAATCTACTGTGAAAGGTATAGGTGATGATGCTGCTGTTTTAAATTTTGACAATAAACAAATTGTTATCACTACTGATTTACTAATTGAAAATGTACATTTCGATTTAACTTACGTCCCATTGAAACATTTAGGTTACAAAGCTGTAATTGTAAATCTTTCTGATGTATATGCCATGAATGCCAATGCCACACAAATTACAGTATCTATTGCTGTATCTAATCGTTTTCCACTTGAAGCACTTGAAGATTTGTATGCTGGCATTGAAACAGCTGCAAAAATATATAACATTGATGTTGTTGGAGGAGATACTACATCTTCAACTACTGGACTTATTATTTCTGTAACTGCAATTGGAGAAGTTAATAAAAAAGATGTGGTATTAAGATCAGGAGCAAAGGTAAATGATTTAGTTGTTGTTAGTGGAGATATTGGTGCTTCTTATATGGGTTTACAAGTTTTAGAACGTGAAAAAGAAGTGTTTAAGGTAAATCCACAAAACCAGCCAGATTTAAGTATGTACAGCTATATTATTGAACGACAATTAAAACCTGAAGCCAGAAAAGATATCGTGGAATTATTACAAAAATTAGATGTGAAACCAACGTCTATGATTGATATCAGTGATGGTTTATCTTCTGAAATTATTCACTTGTGTAAACATAGTGATGTTGGAGTCGAATTGTATGAAAATAAAATTCCATTAGATCCTCAAGTCATTTCTACTTGCGAAGAATTTAATATCGACAGTACAACTATAGCTTTAAATGGTGGTGAAGACTACGAATTATTAATGACGGTTTCCCAAAAAGATTTTCCAAAAATAAAAGGAAATCCCAACTTAACTGTGATTGGTTACATTACTGAAAAATCAAGAGGCATGCACTTAATTACGAGAGGTGAACAAGCCATACCAATAATTGCCAAAGGATGGAATGCCCTTAGCGATCAAGAATAAGATGTCTTTTTTTAGATCGCTTTTGATACAATGATTTTAATTCATCATTTATTTCGCGTCGTTTTGAAGTTAAAGGTGTTAGACGCCCTGTATCACTAGTTGTAAACTGTTTTTTACAGTGTATACATTCATACTCTTTGACATATAACGTTATGTCTTTTTTGATTATGAATTCATGGTGAAATAACTTACAAAATAAATGCATAGGGATTTAGGCTTTTGTTACAAACTAATTGTAATTAAAACGTGTAAAACCAAAAAAGTTTTTATGTTAATTCTTTAATAAATTGCTGAAGATAATTCTTTGTTTTTTCGAACCATTCGTTTCAGATGAATACGTTCTAATACTGAATTAATTTCTTTATACTTAGGCGTAAGTGGAGTGATGCCGCCTTTCCCATTTGTGGTCATTTCTGCATTACAATGCGTACACTTATATTCTTTAACATGATACGTGACTTTTTTAGAAACCTCGTATTGGTGTCCAAAAAATGAGCAGTAGATACTTTTCATGATACAGTTAAATTTAGTTATTACTTTAGATGGATTAGTCTAAATATATTGAAAACCAAATGTTAACGTGCGTTTTTTCTTTAATAAATCGATGAAGTGAGTGTTTTGCTCTTTAAACGTATCATCCGACGTGTATAAATATCCTCAAGAATGCTATTTATCTCTTGATATTTTGGAGTGAGTTCGGTCAGTTTTCCATTACCATTTGTTGTTAATTGACGTTTACAACATTTACATGTATATTCTTTTACATGCTTTGTTACCTTTTTTGTCATTTCGTAATTGTGTCCAAAAAGATCACAGTAAAATCGCATTGGAGCATAAGTATTTGTAGCTTTTTTCATGACTTAATAATTTGGGAATCACTAACATAGAAAAAATTATTAACAATGAACGATTAAAGGCTTTATTTTTCGATAAAGCGCATTATTTTGTAGGCTAATTCTTTCTTATTTTCTATATGACTCATATGACCACCTGAAAACTCTACAATTTCAACATTAAGGTTATGTACTTGATTCATGAGTGTATTGTATTCTAAAACAGGATCTTCACTACCAACAACCATCATTTTTTGAATGCTGTTTTGTGCAAAACATGCTCTCTGTTGGGCCTTACTTTCATGCCTTCCAAAGCGGCAATAATTCCTTGAAGTGGTGTTTTAAGCGCTTCTTGTCTAACTGTGTGAATTTCCTTGGTAAGTCGATTTCGATTATCAGGAGCAAAAAGATTGGCTATTGATATGTTTATGAACATTTTGTGATTATTCTTTACAGCTTCAATAGCTCTGTCTCTGTTTAATTTACGTTCTGCATTATCTTCTAAGGCAGTAGAATTCATCAAACATAAGCCATCAACTAAATTTGAATGCTTTTCAGCTATAGCCAAAGCAACATAACCTCCCATAGAATGGCCAATAAGCATAAATGTTTCAATGTTTAATTCATTTATAACTGTCATCACAGCATCTGCCATATTCTCCATGGTGTGTACATATCCAATACATCCTGTCTGTCCATGACCTAATAAATCTATACAAATCACTCTGTAAGATGATTTTAAATACCGAATGATAGAGGTCCACATCGAGCTGTTTTCTAAAAACCCATGTAAAAAAATAATCGAATCACCTTGTCCTTCGTCTGTATAAAATATGTGGCTTTCTTTATAATCTACAATCATTCTAAAAGTTTATTTGACAAAGATAACAAGAGTTTTGCGCATCAAATATTTGTTTCAACCCAATCCTTAATTTTTTAAACTGACAGTAATAAAACAAAAAAACCTAAAACAAATCGTTTAGGCTTCTTTGAATAGTATTATTAAGGTACTTTCTAAGAATTCATAATGTCTTCGATTGCTTCAGCTTCAATTGGAATGTTTCGCATTAAGTTAAATGGCTCAGCATTTTCTTGAATGACTAAATCATCTTCTAAACGAATCCCGAATCCTTCATCTGGAATATAAATTCCTGGTTCAACAGTAAACACCATATTGGCTTGCATTGGTTCGGTTAATATTCCGTAGTCATGTGTATCTAATCCTATATTATGACTTGTGCCATGCATAAAATATTTTTTATAAGCTGGCCAATCTTTATTTTCATTTTGTACATCAGCTTTATCTAATAAACCAAGTCCAAGTAATTCAGATGTCATTAGCTTACCAACCTCAACATGATAATCTGCCCAAATAGTTCCTGGTCTCAATAGTTTTGTGGCATCATTTTTAACACGGTTAACAGCGTTGTAAACTTGTTTTTGGCGCTCCGTAAACCTTCCGGAAACTGGAATCGTTCTACTCATATCGCTTGAGTAATTGGCGTATTCAGCTCCTGCATCAATTAAAATTAAATCACCAGCTTTACATTGTTGATTATTCTCTATATAGTGCAACACATTGGCGTTATTTCCTGAAGCAATTATTGGTGTATACGAAAAACCTTTAGAGCGGTTATTCAAAAATTCATGCATGAACTCAGCTTCAATATTAAACTCCCAGACACCAGGTTTTACAAAATTTAATACACGACGGAATCCTTTTTCAGTAATATCACATGCTTTTTGCATCAAGTCTAATTCTATAGAATCTTTAACAGAACGTAAGCGTTGCAAAATTGGATTGCTCTTAGCCACAGCATGTGCTGGGTATTTATCTTTCAACCATTTCGTAAAACGATCTTCACGAGTTTCCGTTTCTACATTAGCTCTGTAATGTTCATTGGTATTGATATAAACCGTATCACATTGTGTCATCAATTCAAACATGATTTTCTCCATATCCTGAAGCCAATACACCGTTTTTATTCCACTGGTATTAAACGCTGCTTCTTTGGTTAGTTTTTCACCTTCCCAAACCGCAATATGCTCATTGGTTTCTTTTAAGAATAAAATTTCTCGATGTTTTTCGTTTGGACAATCAGGAAAAATCACGAGAATACTTTCTTCTTGGTCCACTCCACTCAAATAAAAAATATCACGATGTTGCTCAAAAGGCATAGTGCTATCTGCACTTATAGGATAAATATCATTTGAATTAAAAACTGCCAAGCTGCCAGGTTTCATTTTAGCTGTAAAGTTTTTTCGGTTTTTTATAAAAAGTGAAGGGTTTATCTTATCGTATTTCATTAAAGCTATATTTTTTTAATTCCCGACAAATCGGGAATTTTATTGAACAAATTGAATATCAAAAATAAACAAACTTAACCGTAAGCAAAAGTGAAACCTTATAATCTGTTAAACTTTAACCTACTTTTTTGAAGATTCTTTCTGAATTGATTAATTTCATGCCACAAAATTTTATCCAACATGATATATACAAGATTCCTATCGTTTGTTTTACTCTTAAGCACTTCTGTTGTATTTGCTCAACAACCTGCAACATCTGCTGAAACAATTACTCAAGCCCTAGAACAAAAAAAGACACTTGCAGAAACCTCTCTTGTTAAACATATCGCTTTTGAAAATATAGGACCAACTGTCATGAGTGGTCGCGTCGTTGATTTAGACGTAAATCCTGAAAATCCAACAGAATTTTATGTTGGATACGCCTCTGGTGGTGTTTGGCATACTGTAAATAACGGAACGACATTTACACCTGTTCTTGATAATTCAAATACGCAAAATGTTGGTGACATAGCTGTCGATTGGAAAAACCAGACTATTTGGGTTGGTACAGGTGAAAATAACAGCTCAAGGTCGAGTTATGCTGGCATTGGAATTTTAAAATCTACCGATAACGGAAAGACCTGGAAAAATATGGGCTTGACCGATTCACATCATATTGGTCGCATTTTAATAAACCCTAATAATTCTGATGAAGTCGTAGTTGGAGTTACAGGACATTTATATTCCCCAAATCAAGAACGTGGTATCTACAAAACAATTGATGGTGGAAAAACCTGGTCACAAACCTTATTTGTAGATAACATGAGTGGTATTATTGATGTGCAAACGAATCCTAATAATTTTAATCTCATGTTTGCCTCATCTTGGACTAAAGACCGAAAAGCCTGGAATTTTGATGGTAGTGGAAATAATTCAGCCATATATAAAAGTACTGATGCCGGAAATACATGGACCAAAGTATCAACTGAAGATAGTGGTTTCCCAACTGGAAATGGTGTTGGACGAATAGGCCTAGCCGTTTATAATGACAATGTGATTTATGCCGTTCATGATAGCCAATTCCGTAGACCTTCAGAAGACCATAAAGAAACGTCAAACAGCTTAACAAAGGAGGATTTCAAAAGTATGACTTCAGAAACATTCTTAGCATTAGATGACAAAAAGCTGAATGAGTATTTAAAAACAAATGGCTTTCAGGAAAAATATCGTGCCGAAAATGTGAAACAAATGGTAAGAAGTGGTAATGTTAAACCTATAGATCTTGCCAAATACATTGAAGATGCCAACTCCATGTTGTTTGACACACCAGTTATTGGAACTGAAGTATATAAAAGCATCGATGGAGGAAAAACCTGGAAAAAAACCCACGACGATTATCTGGACGATATTTACTATAGTTATGGTTACTATTTTGGTCATATTTACGTGGCTCCAGACAACCCGAATCATATCTATATTTATGGTGTTCCAATTGTGAAATCTAAAGATGGCGGAAAGACATTCACTTCTATAAGTGCAGAAAATGTACATGCAGATCATCATGCACTCTGGATCAATCCAAAAAACACAAATCACCTTATCAATGGAAATGATGGTGGTGTAAATATTACGTATGACGATGGTGAAAACTGGATTAAAAATAATTCACCATCAGTTGGTCAGTTTTATGCTATTAATGTTGATAATGAAAAACCGTATAATGTATATGGCGGTTTACAAGATAATGGTGTTTGGGTTGGAGCTCATAATGCCAGTGAAGATAAAAGCTGGCACCAAAGCGGACACTATCCATGGAAAAGTATTATGGGAGGTGATGGTATGCAAATTCAGATTGATAGCAGAAATCATAATGTCGTGTATACAGGCTATCAATTTGGAAATTATTACAGACTTAATCTCGAAACTGAAGAAGATAAATACATACAGCCTAAACATGAATTAGGTGAAAATCCGTATCGCTTTAATTGGCAAACCCCTATTTTATTGTCACCTCATAATCAGGATATTTTATATCTGGGTGGAAACAAACTCATGCGCTCTATGAATCAAGGTGATGATTGGACAGCTATTAGCGACGATTTAACCAATGGTGGAAAAAAAGGAAATGTAGCTTACGGAACATTATCGTCTATAAGTGAATCGCCTTTTCAATTCGGATTGATTTATACAGGAAGTGATGACGGATTGGTTTATGTTACTAAGAATGCTGGAGGCAATTGGACTAATATTTCTAATACTTTACCAAAAGACCTCTGGGTAAGTCGTGTTATTGCATCACAGCATAAAAAAGAACGTGTTTATGTGACCTTAAATGGCTATCGTTGGGATGATTTTAAAGTGTATGTTTATAAGAGCGATAACTATGGTCAAACCTGGAAAGATATAAGCGCTAATATTCCTGTGTCTCCTGTTAATGTCATTAAAGAAGATCCTGAAAATGAAAACATTCTTTATTTAGGAACAGACAATGGTGCCTATGTCTCTATTAATCAAGGTCAAAGCTGGGAAAGTTTTAGTAAGGGATTGCCAAATGTAGCTGTACATGATATTGTTATTCAGTCTGAAGCTAAAGATCTCTTAATTGGCACACACGGAAGAAGCATTTACAAAACAGATATTTCAGAACTTCAATTGATGAACCCTAAGCTAATGTCTAATGCATTAACACTATTTAAGGTTAATGATATTAGATATTCCTCACGTTGGGGAAGTTCTTGGGGAAAATGGTATGATGTCTATGAACCTGAAATTGAAGTGGCTTTTTATACTCATACTTCAGAAGAAAAAACAGTAAAAATACTATCAGAAAAAGGAACACTCCTAAACAAAATGAAAGTTAATGCTGATAAAGGCTTCAATTATACACATTATGATTTAACGCTAACCGAAAAAAGCCGAAAAACACTTCTTAAAGAAAACACTTCTGTTGAAATAGAAAAAGCAAGAAACGACAAGTATTATTTACCAAAAGGTGTTTATACGATTCAAATTGATGATAAAAAAACAAACTTTGAAATAAAATAAATATCCTATTTTTAAAGTTATCCTAAAAACTCTACATCTATGAAATATATTAAACTTGTATTCCTTTTGACCTCTGTACTAATTTTGTCTTGTAGCGAAGATAATGATGATAACTTAAGGCTGGATGAAACAGAACCTAATTTGGTTATTAAATTAAAATTCGATCCTGATCAAGAACGTTTAGGGAATCTTGGTCAACCTGTATCTGTTGCACCAGGAAATGCTGCACAATCACCTCATATTAATCGCATGAGTGCTAATTATATAGAATTTGCTCCAACAGCAACAACAGCATTAGGTACTGGAGAGATTATTTTTGAAGGCGATGAAACTACTACTGGAGGTGCTCAGGCTATCAATTTTCAAAACGCAGTTTTTGCAGGAAACAATGAAACGTTTTTAACGATTCCATTAAGTGAAATTTCCACAGGTAACTATGAATGGGTAAGAGTATCTTTAGCATATCAAGAAGGTAATATTGATCTATTGATTAATGCACAAGAACTTACAGGAACCTTAGCTAGTTTTGTAGGTTACAATTCATACATCACTTCGTTTAACCTCAATGAAAGTACAATTACAGTCAATGACAACAAAGCACAAGGCTTTTGGGCTTTTGAAGCTTCAGGGTTTACCACTCAAGGGCAAGCTCCAGAAGGCGCTACGACAGTTCCAAACCCAATATTTGACTCATCACCAATTCCTTCAGGATCTTGTGTTGTAACTGGTGAATTTGAAAATGGATTGACTATTACTGGAAATGAAACACAAGACATTACGGTAACACTGTCATTTTCTATCAATAATAGTTTTGAATGGATTGATGTAAATCCAGATGGGAAATACGAACCTGGAGCTGGAGAACAAGTTGTAGATATGGGACTTCGTGGTTTGATTCCGATTGTAAATTAACATAGGTAACACATCAATTTTGCTAGTTTTTTAAAAAAAAATAATCCTTTTACTTAAACCCATTCTAAATTAACGAAATTGTAGCTAAAATTTGTTGTACAGGACAATGAACCTTATCTTTGTTTTACAAATAATTAACTACAATTATAATGAGCGGAATTTTAAATTCGTCGATAGGAAGAAAGTTTGCCATGGCACTTTCGGCACTCTTCCTCATGTTTTTCTTACTTCAACACTTTGCAATTAATATCCTTTCCGTATTTAGTGCAGAAGCTTTCAACGAAGCATCCCATTTCATGGGAACGTTTTGGGCGGTTCAGTATCTCTTGCAACCTATATTGATTTTTGGTGTTATTTTTCATTTTGTAATGGGATTTGTTTTAGAAATACGAAACCGAAATGCCAGACAAATCAGTTATGCTAAAAATAATGGAGCTTCTAATTCATCATGGATGAGTCGTAATATGATTTGGAGCGGATTAGTCATTTTAGCATTTTTGGGATTACACTTTTACGATTTTTGGGCACCTGAAATAAATATTAAATACTTCAAAGGTGACATGAGTGGTCTATTAGATCCAGATAATGTTGATAGCGGATTTAGATATTACGAAGAACTAACGCACAAGTTTGTGGATGTCTGGAGAGTAGCTCTCTATTGTTTATCTTTTATATTCTTGGCGCTTCACCTATTGCATGGGTTTAGTTCGGCTTTTCAGTCAACAGGAATGAATAATAAATATTCCAAAGGATTACAAACATTTGGAAAAGCTTATGCAATTCTTATTCCATTAGGATTTATTTTCATTGCATTATTCCATCATTTTAATCACTAAAAACACATCTAAATATGGCTTTAGATTCTAAAATACCAAAAGGTCCAATAGCAGATAAATGGACCAATTATAAAAATCATATTGATTTGGTGAATCCTGCGAACAAACGTAACATTGATGTTATTGTTGTTGGAACAGGTTTAGCAGGTGGTTCTGCTGCTGCAACTTTAGCAGAGCTTGGATACAATGTGAAAGCATTTTGTTTTCAAGATTCTCCTCGTAGAGCACATTCAATTGCAGCTCAGGGAGGAATTAATGCCGCAAAAAACTATCAAGGCGATGGTGATTCGACATACCGTTTATTTTACGATACCGTAAAAGGAGGTGATTATCGTTCTCGGGAAGCTAACGTTTATCGCTTAGCTGAAGTTTCTGCAAATATTATTGACCAGTGCGTTGCTCAAGGAGTTCCTTTTGCTCGTGAATATGGTGGGTTATTAGATAACCGTTCTTTTGGTGGTGTTCTTGTCTCTCGTACATTTTATGCCGCAGGACAAACGGGTCAGCAATTACTACTTGGAGCATATTCTGCAATGAATCGCCAAATTGGTCGCGGAAAAATCAAAATGTACAACCGTCACGAAATGTTAGACGTTGTTATCGTTGATGGTAAAGCGCGAGGCATTATTACACGTAATTTAATTACTGGAGAAATCGAAAGACATTCAGCTCATGCTGTCGTTCTTGGTACAGGTGGTTATGGGAATGTGTTTTTCTTGTCTACCAATGCTATGGGAAGTAATGTAACAGCTGCATGGAAAGCTCACAAACGTGGTGCTTATTTTGCAAACCCTTGTTACACACAAATTCACCCTACATGTATTCCTGTTTCTGGAGATCATCAGTCTAAATTAACATTGATGTCTGAGTCTTTAAGAAATGATGGACGTATTTGGGTGCCTAAACACAAGAAAGATGTTGAAGCTATTAGAAATAAAACATTAAAGCCTGTAGATTTAGCTGAAGAAGATCGCGATTACTACTTAGAACGTCGCTATCCAGCCTTCGGAAACCTTGTGCCTCGTGATGTTGCATCTCGTGCTGCAAAAGAACGTTGTGATGCTGGTTTTGGAGTAAATGCAACTGGTGAAGCTGTGTTTTTAGACTTTGCTGCAGCAATTCAACGTTACGGAAAAGAACAGGCTCACGTAAAAGGCTTAGATGAAAATGATGCTACTCTTGTAAAGAAATTAGGACAAGAGGTTATCAAAAATAAATATGGAAATTTATTCCAGATGTATGAGAAAATTGTAGATCAAGATCCATACAATACACCAATGATGATTTATCCAGCAGTTCATTACACAATGGGTGGCATCTGGGTAGATTATAACTTAATGACAACCGTTCCTGGTTTATATTGTATTGGTGAAGCTAATTTCTCAGATCATGGTGCAAACAGACTTGGAGCTTCTGCTTTAATGCAAGGTTTGGCAGATGGCTACTTTGTATTGCCTTATACTATTGGCGATTATCTGTCTGACGATATTCGTACAGGTCCAATTCCTACAAATACCAGAGAATTTGATGAAGCAGAAAAGAACGTAAAGGAAAATATAGAACATTTAATATCGAATAACGGCAACCATTCTGTAGATCACTTCCACAAACGTTTAGGTAAAATCATGTGGAATAAATGTGGAATGGCCAGAAATGCAGAGGACTTAAAATCTGCTATTACTGAAATAGCTGAGCTACGTGCAGAATTCTGGAAAGATGTAAAAGTGCCTGGATCCAATGATGAATTTAATGAAGAATTAGCAAAGGCATTGCGTGTTTCTGACTTTTTAGAATTAGGAGAGTTATTTGCTAAAGATGCCTTGCTAAGGGAAGAATCTGCAGGTGGACACTTTAGAGAAGAATATCAAACTGAAGAAGGTGAAGCGCTTCGACGACCAGAATTTCAATATGTAGCAGCCTGGGAATATAAAGGTGAGCCAAAAGATGCTGTTTTACACAAAGAAGATTTGGTTTACGAAAGCATAAAAGTTAAAGAAAGAAGTTACAAATAAAAGGAAAGCTATGAATTTAACATTAAAAATTTGGCGCCAAAAAAACGCTAACGATAAAGGAAAAATGGTAGATTATCCAATTAGTGATATATCGCCAGACATGTCTTTCCTTGAAATGTTAGACGTTTTAAATGAACAGTTAGTCAGCAAAGGTGATGAGCCTGTTGCTTTCGACCATGATTGCCGTGAAGGTATTTGTGGTATGTGTTCCCTATACATTAACGGTGAAGCACATGGTCCAGATCGAGGAATCACAACATGTCAATTACACATGCGTATGTTTAATGATGGTGATACTATTTATATTGAACCTTTTAGAGCAAAAGCATTTCCTGTAATAAAAGATTTGGTTGTAGATCGATCGTCATTTGATCGTATTCAGCATGCAGGCGGCTTTATTTCTGTAAATACCTCTGGAAACACCATTGATGCTAATGCAATTCCAGTTAACAAACATGATGCTGATGATGCCTTTAGCGCAGCGACTTGTATTGGTTGTGGTGCTTGTGTAGCTAGCTGTAAAAACTCGAGTGCCATGTTATTTGTAGGTGCAAAAGTATCTCAATTTGCATTATTACCGCAAGGACAAGTTGAAGCAACAGATCGCGTATTAAATATGGTAAAACAAATGGATGAAGAAGGCTTCGGAAACTGTACAAATACAGGAGCTTGTGAAGTTGAATGTCCTAAGGGAATATCTTTAGAAAATATTGCTCGCATGAATAGAGAATATTTAAAAGCTAGTCTTAAAGGTTAGAAAATACGATTTAAATCAAAAACTAAAACCTTATATAAAACTAAAATCTCAAGAGCAATCTTGGGATTTTTTGTTTCTTTACTATATAAATACTATCATGATTGACCCAATAAATTTTTATAATCAAACACTAGAAAAACATAACACAGAAGTGTCTTTACTAAAAAAAAGGCTTTTACTTCTCAGTGCCTTACGCCTATTAGTTTTTATAGTTACTGGATTAGCAATATATACGACCTTTTCAAATTGGCAATTAACATTAGCAACTGGAGTTCTAGGTACAGTAATATTCATCTATTTGCTTTCAAAATATACAGACGCAAAAGCAAAACGAAATCTTCATAACGCATTAGCAATTATTAATTCTGAAGAACTTAACATTGCTTCAGGAGATTATCATCATAGAAATACTGGGTTACAATTTCAGGATCCTAAACATTTTTACAGTTTAGATATTGACCTTTTCGGAAAAGGCTCGTTTTTTCAATACATCAACAGAACCATGTCTGCCGAAGGACAGCTCAAGCTTTCAAATACATTAAAAGCAAACAATTGTTCTCATATTGAAGAACGGCAAGATGCAATCAAGGAAATATCAAAAAAAACAGAATGGACTCAATTGTATTCTGCAACAGGGAAATTAATAGACACCGAAACACCAGCTGAAAATATCATACATTGGTTAAAAAATCATAAAAGTTTCATTCCAAAACAATTGAAGTGGTTACCATGGTTGTTTACAATCATTTCAATAACCTTATTAATCTTAGCAATAGTTAATGTTTTAGATATTTCCTTTTTTGGGTATTGGCTATTTGTAGGACTTGGAATCACTGGTTTGTATTTAAAAAACATTAATAAACTAGCCATAAATTCAGATAAAGCAAAAGATACATTTAAGCAATACGCAGCATTATTGCTTCAGATAGAAAACGAAAATTTTAAATCAAAGCTCCTTCAAGATAAACAAAATAAAATTCAATCTGAAGGCAAAAAAGCTTCAGCAATTTTTTCTGAATTCTCAAAACATTTAGACGCTTTAGACAATCGTAATAATCTTATTGGAGCTATTTTTGGAAATGGCTATTTGCTTTCAGATATTAAAAATGCTTATAAAGTTGAGCAGTGGATTTTAAAGTATAATCACAAGGTTAAAGACTGGTTTGAAGTCGTCTCCTTTTTTGATGCATATAATAGTTTAGGAAATTATAGTTTTAACCACGCCGACCATGTGTTTCCTAAAATTTCAAAAAACCAGACCATAATAAATGCTAAAGATTTAGGGCACCCACTACTTAATAAAACCAAACGAGTTAATAGTGATGTAATCATAAACCGTAAACAATTCTTTATTGTAACAGGAGCAAATATGGCAGGTAAAAGTACATTTTTACGAACCATTTCTTTACACATTGTGATGGCAAATGCAGGCTTACCTGTTTGTGCAAAATCTAGTTCTTATGCTCCTGTAAAACTCATTACAAGTATGCGAACCAGTGATTCATTAACTGATGACAGTAGTTATTTCTTTTCAGAACTAACCCGTCTGAAATTTATAGTGGATGCCATTAAAAAGGAACCTTATTTTATCATTTTAGATGAAATTTTAAAAGGCACTAACAGTACAGATAAAGCTATAGGTTCTAAAAAGTTTGTTGAGAGATTAGTTGCAGGACATGCGACTGGCATTATTGCAACTCACGATTTAAGTCTTTGCGAAATTTCAAATGAATTAGACGAAGTAAAAAACTATTATTTTGATGCTGAAATAATTGACAACGAACTCTATTTTGATTACAAGTTTAAAAAAGGGATTTGTCAAAATATGAATGCCAGTTTTCTTTTGAAGAAGATGGAAATTATATAAAACAAAAACCCCATTCTAAATTAGAATGGGGTTTTTAATATTGTGAGATAAAATTCAAATTAAGCTTCAAAAGGCTCTATAGAAACAAAAGACTTACCATCTTTTTTCTTAGTGAATTTTACTAAACCATCTACTTTAGCATGTAAAGTGTGGTCTTTTCCGCCATACACATTTTCACCTGGATGATGTGTATTACCTCTTTGTCTAACGATAATATTACCAGCCGTTGCTGCTTGTCCACCAAAAATCTTAACACCTAAGCGTTTCGATTCTGATTCTCTACCGTTTTTAGAA
Source organism: Psychroserpens mesophilus (assembly GCF_050617655.1). Classification (GTDB taxonomy): domain Bacteria; phylum Bacteroidota; class Bacteroidia; order Flavobacteriales; family Flavobacteriaceae; genus Psychroserpens; species Psychroserpens mesophilus_A. The sequence goes on from NZ_JBODQC010000001.1 coordinate 280,904, forward strand.
CTACCTACTCCTTTTTTATGAGCCATTGTCTTAAGGTTTTATATTGTTATACTTAAATGGAATTATTTTTCAATTCCACCATCTAATTTGTCTTGTAATTCTTTAAGCTCGTCCCACTTGCCATCTGCTGCTAATTTAGCTTGCTTTGGCCATGTATCTGTGACGATGTGTGCTAATCTAGAACTAGCTTCAGATAACACAGTACTTAATTCTTCTGGTTTAGCCTCTGCTATTTTAGCAAAAGTTTCATACCCTGCATTTACTAATGCTTCAGCAGCTTTTGGTCCAGCTCCTTCGATTTTTTTCAAATCATCAGCTTTTCCTGTAGCTTTTTTTGCTTCTGCTTTTGAAGCTGTAGCTTTAGTTTCTGCTTTTTTAGTTTCTTTCTTTGGCTCAGCTTTTTTTGCTGGCTTAGCACCTGAAGTAACAATAGTTTCGATTACGATTTCAGATAAAGCCTGTCTGTGTCCATTTTTTACACGGTAACCTTTTCTTCTTTTCTTTTTGAAAACTATCACTTTATCACCTTTTAGGTGCTTTAAGACTTTTGCACTTACTTGTGCTCCGTCTATAGCTGGGGCGCCTAAAGTTACATTGTTACCATCTCCAATTAAAAGAACGTTATCGAAAGAAACTTTCTTACCTTCTTCTGTTGCTAAACGGTTAACAAAAACTTTTTGGTCTTTTTCAACTTTAAATTGATGCCCTGCTATCTCTACAATTGCGTACATAGCGTAACGTTTTTATTAATTATTTTGTTCAAAAAAATAACTTTCTCCTCAGAAAGCGGGTGCAAATATACATTCTAATTAATTAATCTACAAGCGATTTATATATTTTGAGAAATATTATGACTTTTTTTAAATATTTGCATAAATGCTAAAGCTAAAACTACAGTTGAAGCTAAACCTTCAATAAAAATAATAAAGAGCAAAATATTAGCTCCTGCTTCATAATCATTCATCCAATCACCAAGCAGTTTTTCTGTAAACGCAACATCAATATGAAACATATAGATGGCCATGAAAACTGTAAATAATATTGTTGCAATAAATCCAGTGATCAATGCTGTTTTGATTCCATTAATGTAAGAAATATTGTTTTCTGATGTTAATTTGTAATTCTTAATGGCAAAATAAATTCCTGAACACATAAAAACACCATTGAACAATCTTAGCCATGGGTTTTCATGTAAATTAAAGAGTTTTAAAATCAAAAAATAGGCAATTAAACTAAAGGTAGTATACAAGCCATATTTTAGAGCAACCGTAAACAAAGTGTTCATAATAAAAGATCTTTAAACGTTAATACATTTTTTAAGTTCGTAAAAAAAAATCCATTTCTAGCACTTTTAAGAATTTTTTAGAATTTTAACTACTAAAAAAGGATAGTTAATCGTTATTTTTGTAAAAGATTGTAACAATTAATGTTATTTAAACACTTACAACTCGTAAAACTAATTTAAAACAAACTCACAATGAAAAAAGGCTTATTTACTTTAGCTGCTTTTGTATTAGCAATATTTGCTGCATCTGCACAAGAAGTTAAATTTGAAGAATTTGATCTAGACAATGGATTACATGTTATTCTTCATCAAGATAACACTGCTCCAGTTGTTATCACATCAGTTATGTATAATGTAGGAGGAAAAGATGTTGGAGGTAGTCCAGAGGCTCCTCGTACAGGCTTTGCTCACTTTTTTGAACACCTATTATTTGAAGGATCAGAAAATATAGAACGTGGTGAATTTATGAAAATCATTCCTGCAAATGGTGGAAGATTCAATGCTAATACGTCTCAAGACAGAACGTATTATTATGAAGTTTTTCCATCAAACAAATTGGAATTAGGATTATGGTTAGAATCTGAGCGTATGTTACACCCTGTAATTGATCAAGTTGGTGTTGACACACAAAACGAAGTCGTTAAAGAAGAAAAACGTCAACGATACGAATCTCCTTATGGCAAAATATTTGAAACTTTAGGAGCTAATCTTTTTAAAGTTCACCCTTACAAAGATCCTAATATTGGTTATCAAGAAGACTTAGATGCTTCAACTCTTGAAGAATTTAACACTTACTTTAAAGATTATTATGGTCCAAATAATGCTGTTTTAATTGTTGCAGGAGATATTGATACTGGTAAAACAAAAGAATTGGTTAAAAAATACTTCAGTGACGTTAAAAGAGGTCCAGAAGTGGTAAGAAACTTCCCTAAAGAGGAGCCAATAACTACTACAGAGAAAGCCAAAGCTTACGATAAAAACATCCAAGTCCCAGCAATTCTTGCAGCATACAGAACACCTGGATTTGGAAAAAGAGATGCTTATATTTTAGACATGATTTCTTCTTATTTAAGTGGTGGAAAAAGTTCTGTTTTATATAAAAAACTGGTTGATAATCAAAAGCAGGCATTAGCCGTTCAAGCTGTAAATATCACACAAATGGATTACAGCATTTTTGCAATGTTTGCACTTCCTTTAGGAGATGTTACTTTAGACACTTTGTTAACTGAGATCGACGAAGAAATATCTAAATTACAAACGGAACTAATTTCAGAACGAGATCATCAAAAACTAATTAATCAATTTGAAAATCAATTTGTAAATGCTAATTCCAGCATTGAAGGTATTGCAGGATCTCTTGCAACATACTACCTGCTATATGATGATGTTAACTTAATTAACAAAGAGATTGACATTTACAGATCTATAACAAGAGAGGACATTCAGGAGGTTGCTAAAAAATATCTAAGTCCAAATCAGCGTGTAGAAATTGAATACTTACCACAAAAAGACGAACAATAAGATGAAAACAATATATAATATGAAAACAAAAATATCAGCATTTATTTTACTGTTCTTAATATCAGTAGTTAATGTAAATGCACAATTAGATAGATCTATACAACCAAAACCAGGACCAGAACCATCTATTTCATTAGAAGTTCCTAGTGAATTTGAATTAAAAAATGGATTAAAAGTTTTAGTTGTCGAAAATCATAAACTACCAAGAGTTTCTTATTCTTTAAATATTGATAATAAGCCTATTGCTACTGGAGAAAAAGCTGGTGTTGAAACACTTATTGGAAGCATGTTAGGAAATGGTACCACAAGTATTTCTAAAGATGATTTTAATGATGAAATCGATTTTTTAGGCGCAAGTTTAAGTCTTAGTATTGGTGGTGGTTATGCTGCTTCACTTTCAAAATATTCAGAACGAATATTAGAACTTATGGCTGATGCTGCAATTAACCCTTTATTAACTGAAGAAGAGTTTAATAAGGAAAAAGAAAGACTTATTGAAGGTTTAAAAACTGAAGAAAAAAGTATCGATGCTATTAGCGACCGAGTAGGTGATGCATTATTATATGGATCTAAACACCCTTATGGTGAATTTGTTACTGAAGAAACTGTTAACAATGTTACTTTTGGCGATGCTGTTGCGTTTTATGAAAAGTATTTTAACCCTAACAATGCTTACTTAGTTGTAATTGGTGATGTTGATTTAAATACAGTAAGAAAACAGGTTAAAAAATATTTTGGTGATTGGGAAAAGTCTATTGATGTATCTACAAGCCTTCCTGCTGTTAATCCAAACGCACAATACACACAAATTAATTTTGTGGATTTACCTAATGCTTCTCAATCAAGTATTGCCGTTAAGAATAGTGTAGATTTAAAAATGAATGATGAAGATTATCATGCAAGTATAATCGCTAACAGCATCTTAGGTGGTGGTGGTGAAGGCTACTTATTTAAGAATTTACGTGAAGACAAAGGATATACTTATGGTGCTTATTCAAGATTAAGCGCTAACCGATATGGTGCTGGAAGTTTTAGCGCAACTGCGAAGGTAAGAAATATGGTTACAGATAGTGCTGTCGTTGAGGCTCTCAAAGAAATCAACCGTATTAAAACAGAAACTGTAGATCCTCAAATGCTTAGAGATACTAAAGCAAAATACGTTGGTAACTTTATTATGGGATTAGAAGATCCTCAAACAGTAGCTCGTTATGCTTTAAACATTAAGCTTAATGATTTGCCTAAAAATTTCTACACAACATATTTACAAAAAATCAATGCAGTTACTGCTGATGATGTAAAACGTGTAGCTAATAAATATATTAAGCCTGAAAATGCTAGAATTGTAATTGTTGGTAAAGGTAGTGAGGTCTTAGAAAACCTTGAAAAAACAGGAATTCCAATTAAATATTACGATAAATATGCAAACCCAACAGAGAAACCAAATTATGAGGTTGAAATGCCGGCTGGTGTAACAGTAAAATCTGTTTTAAACAACTATCTAAAAGCCACAGGTGTAACAGATAATATGAGTAATATAAAATCTGTTATGACACAATACGAAGCCACAACACCAATGGGAGCAGTTACTTCTGAAGAAAAGCGTGTAGATGGTAAAATGGTTCAAAATATCTACATGGGTGAAAATAAAGTGATGTCAATGGTCGTGACTCAAGATAGTGCAACAGCGAATACACAGCCATTACCAGAGAGCATGTCAAATGATTTAAAAACTACTGCAGGTTTATTTATGGAAAAAAACCTTGTTGACTCTGATTCAGCTAAATTAACAGGCATTGAAAAAGTTGATGGAAAAGATGCTTATGTTGTTGAGGTGTCTGGTGAAGTAGTGTCTTTTATACTTTATTATGATGTTGAATCAGGACTTAAAGTTAAAGAGGTTCAAAATACATCTATGCAAGGACAAACTCAAACACAAGAGGCTATTTTGAAAGATTATAAAGACTATGATGGTTTGAAATTCCCAGCAACCAGAGATGCAAACATGATGGGACAACCTGTAGTATTTAAATTAAAAGAAGTAAAAATCAATGAAGGCGTTACAGATGCTGATTTTGATTAATAATATATTAAATTTAGATTGTAAAAAAACCCAAAGCAGATATCTGTTTTGGGTTTTTTTATCGTTTACGTTTGTGTGAAAGATAAACTCCTACTAAAATAATTAGACTCCCTAAACCTTGAGTCAGACTAAATCCTTCATTATCTAATAATCCCCAAACAAGAGCGACTAAAGGCATTAAGTAAGTCACTGAAGATGCAAAAACTGGAGTAGAAATCTGTACCAATGTATTAAATAACACTTTAGCTAAAGCTGTACCAAAAAAAGATAAAATAACAATATAAACAACAGACATTTTAAAATCTGGATGTGAAAAAGTACTATCACTAAAAAAATCACTAAAACAAAGTATAGCAATAGCTGGTATCATAATAGCGACATAGTTTCCCGTTGCAATACTTAAAGGCTTTGCATGTTGCAAATATTTTTTTATAATATTTACGTTAAGTGCATACATACAAGTGGCAATAATAATATATCCTGCAAATAAATAGTTCTGATTAGGATTAAGTTCTGCTCCTTTTAATATTAAAATACTTGTTCCAATAAAGCCTATAATTACTCCTAAAATCTGACGTTTTGAAGATGCAATTTTAAATACCGCAAAACCCAACAAAACAGTATTTAAAGGCACTAAGGAATTTAAAATTGAAGTAACTGCACTATCTATTTCTGTTTCTGCAATGGCAAACAAAAAAGCAGGAAAAAAAGACCCTAAAAATCCTGATAAGACTATCCACTTCCATTCGTGTTTTTTAATAGATTTCACACTTTTAAACCCAACAACAAAAAGAAAAAAACCAGTTATTATTGTTCTTAGTGCACCCAATTGATAAGGCGTTAAGCCTAAAAGGGACTTCTTTATTAAGATGAAAGAACTTCCCCAAATTAAAGCTAAAACAATTAAATACAACCACTTACTATTGCTGTTTTTCATAAGATTCACGTAACGAAGTCACAAAATTCGTTAATTTTGATACAAGGAACAGCAATATTTATTAAGTTTGTTTCAAATTCAATATTTAAAATCTATGAATACATTAAAAAACATATTAGTTCTTGCATTTATTTCGGTAAGCATTATGGCTTGTAAAAATGATGCAAAACCTGAAGTTAAAACTGTAGATACTGAAGTTACTGCAGAAGTAAGCACAAATGAAGCAAAGCAATTAGACCCTAATGCTACTTATGCAAAAGCAGAATTTGGCATTGAAGGTATGACTTGCGCTATGGGCTGTGCAAAAACCATAGAGAAAAAAATTGCTAAAATGGATGGTGTAAAATCTGCAAAAGTTGATTTTGAAAAGGAATTAGCAATGGTAGAGTATGATGAAGCTAAAGTAACAACTAATTCATTAGAAGAAGCAGTTGCAAAAGCTGGTGACACGTACAAGGTGAAAGACATGAAAACAGTTGAGTCTTTCTCTTCAGAAAAGCATGAGTGCTCAGGAAAATGTGATAAAGCATCTTGCGCTAACAAGACTGAAGCTGAAAAAATGGCTTGTGCTAAAGATTGCAAAGAAGCATGTTGTGCTAAAAAAGTCTAAAATATATTATGCATAAAAAAAAAGCCATTCTGTAGGAGTGGCTTTTTTTTATGTCTTATCGCAACGAAACACCCTTTGCTGCCCACCATGGATGAATTTCAATTTGAAGTCGTCCTGCTTTAACCATTGGGTCTGCATTAGCTAAACTATCTGCCATTTTTAAAGTAGGTACATTATAAATGGTAATGCCACGAATATCTCCATCATCTCCAAAAGGTCCAGATATATCAGCATAACCCAATTCATACATTTTACTCAAATGTGCTAAATGCTCATTCTGAAGTCGGTTAGCTTCTTCTTCATTTTGATTACGAATCGTTCCTCGTTTTAAAAAGGCAATGAAATATTGCTGCATTAAAATAGTGTCTTGTGTTTTTTCATCGATATAATTAAAAGTTTGAAAGCCTTGTTCGGTTAGTTCCTTTTTTAAAGCTTTAATAGACTGTTCGATTTCAATTTCAACTTCAGTATTGTCCACTTCTTCAGTAATAATATCTTTTAAAGGTTTATCTGAAGTTTGTGCATTATCCTTACACGACCATATGAATAGGAATAAAAAGATAGGTAAGATAAACTGTTTCATGATGTGTTAATTTATTTCCATGTTTTATATGGTGTTTGACTTAATTGAGAATTGTAATATTTAATATCTCCTGTGATCTCTTTTCCTAACCAATGCGGTGTTTCAAAACGATCATTTTCGTGCTCAAGTTCAACCTCAGCAATAACCAAACCTTCGTTATCTCCGTAAAAGTAATCGATTTCAAATACATGTTGCCCTTGTTTAACTTCGTATCTCATCTTATCGATAACACCATCTTCACACAATTCAAGAAGTGCCTCTGCATCTGTTTTTGAAATCTCTTTCTCCCATTCAAATCGCTTTAATCCATCATTTGTAGATTTTCCTTTTACTGTTAAAAACCCTTTGTTGTCTTTAAGGCGAACTCTAACAGTACGTTCTGGATTTGTATTTAGAAACCCTTGAATTATTCGTGTTTGTTTGAAAGACTGTGCTTTAAAATCCTCTGAAGTCACTAAAAATTTACGTTCTATCTCTATCATAAAAAAGACATTTAATGTCTAAATTTACAGTATGCCAAACAATTTACCAATTAGAAAGATAATTCATGTCGATATGGATGCATTTTACGCATCAGTGGCACAAATGGACAATCCTAATTTAAAAGGAAAACCCATTGCTGTTGGTGGTGGCGGAAATCGAGGTGTGATTAGTGCTGCAAGTTATGAGGCTCGAAAATATGGTGTAAAAAGCGCTATGTCTGGTCGGTTGGCAATTAAACTATGTCCAGAATTAATTTTTGTAAAAACCGATTTTACACGTTATACTGAAATCTCTAAACGAGTGCGACAGATCTTTTATGATTACACCGACTTGGTTGAACCACTTTCTCTGGATGAAGCTTATTTAGACGTTACCGAAAATAAAAAAGGAAATCCGAGTGCATCTTTAATAGCTCAAGACATAAGAACTCGTATTTATAATGAAGTGGGTTTAACGGCTTCGGCAGGGATTTCTATTAATAAATTTATTGCTAAAGTTGCCAGTGATTACCATAAGCCTAACGGACAAAAAACGGTTAATCCTGAAGAAGTTATTGCTTTTTTAGAACAATTAGATATTCGTAAATTCTATGGTGTTGGAAAGGTCACTGCAGAAAAAATGTATCAAAAGGGAATTTTCACAGGTAAGGATTTAAAATTAAAATCACTTGAATATTTAGATGAGCATTTTGGAAAATCTGGACGGTTTTATTATCATGTGGTTCGAGGAATTCATACCAGTGAAGTAAAACCTAATCGCATTCGTAAATCACTAGCTGCCGAACGTACCTTTAGTCAGAATTTATCTTCTGAAATTTTTATGCTCGAAAAACTAGATCATATTGCTGAAGAAGTTTCAAAGCGATTGAACAAAAGTAAAGTTGCTGGTAAAACCGTTACGCTTAAAATAAAATATAGCGATTTTACACTACAAACCAGAAGTAAAACCTTACCCTATTTTGTGAGTGACAAGAGTATTATTTTAGAAACTGCAAAAGATTTATTATATCAGGAAAAACTGAATAATTCGGTTCGGTTATTAGGCATATCCTTATCTAATTTAAATACCGAAGCTTCAAAAACAAAACATTTTAAAGTGATAGAAAAACCAATTAGTGTACAGTTAAAGTTTAAATTCTGATTTTATTTAGCAAATTTTTGATTCAGCTCTTCAACAATGTTTTCGATTTTTTTGTTTTTAGCCGCTTTTTCTAAAGCTAATGCTGGTGCTTTCCTTACGTTACAGTCTTTTATAGCACATCGTTCACAAGTGACTCCAACATCTTGTGACTTGATCGCTTTGTCTTCTAGAAATTTCAGTTTACGCTCTAATTGTTTATTAATCAATAAACCAATAGTAATGCTTCTATATTGGTTATCTCTAAAAGGATCTTTAGTTGCTGATGACAGTAATAAATACTTGGTATCATCATTTACATAATTAGAAATTTGAATATCAAATTCATGCGCCTTTTTACTTTTACTAATATCCTTTAAAACGTTTAAAGATAGCCAACGTCTACAATAATGCTCATTAGTTTCATTAGCACGAGGAGAATGCTGATGTGATAAATGAAGTTCTTTTTTTAAGTGAAATTTTTCGCTATCAGCCTTATGTGTAAATCTCAAAAAGAATAAATTCTGAATATTAAATGCTTTAGGTAATATATTAGTTAATCGTTGATAAAATGATTCTGGTGAGGCATTAAAAGCATTCATAATTTCAAAAAACAAAGCCTCATCAAAAGTCTCTTTTTCAAAAAGAGTCTCTAATTGTAATGACAATTCATCTTTTGGAATAATAAGCGCTCCAGCAAAATAGGAAGCATAAAAATTATTAAGTACCTGATCAAAACTTTCAAACTTTATCCACGGAAACGTATATAATCGATCTGAAATGTCTAAAAAATTATAAGCAATCTCTTTAGCATAAATAAATGTGCGTTGCGCTTCATCTATGCCTTCAGCAATTAATAGTGTTTTTGTTTTAGGTACAAATACAGAACGTAAATTTTCTAACGCTTCGTATCGATTTAATTCGTTGTCTTTAATAGTATAGCCATACTCTTCAATTAAAATTTCCTCTATATCTTTTGATGTAATAGGCTTTGTCAAATCGACTTGATAAGCTTTTGAAAACTTTAAAACTTGCTGTTCTAAATCATCAAAATAATTGTTATTCGCTTCTTGAAATGAACGCACTGAAGCTAGGAAAAAACTTTCTCTACTAAAATTATAATGCTTTGCAATTTCAATTATAGTACTAATAAACGCATTTACTTTTGCTGGAGCATTAGCAACGATATCTATTAAGTTACTTTCTTTAATTCCAAAAAGTTCTAAAGGAATTTCCTTTAAAATTTTAGATTGTAACAATTCTCCTATTGGAGCCAAATTTTTATCCAATTTTAAAGACACCATTTGATCATATGGAACATCAAGCTTTTCCGAAAGAATAACAATTTTATCAGGTTTTGGGTATTTTTTTCCTTTTTCAATTTCGTTTAAATACGATTTTGATAAGCCTGAAATTTTTGATAAACCAAATAATGATAAATTTTTATCGGTACGTATTTGCTTAAGTTTTAAGCCAAATATGAGTTTTATATAGTCTTGTTCCATAGTTATAAAACAAATATAATCATTTTCGCGAATCAATCTAAAAAAGCGAAAAATATATTTTTAGCGAACGTTCGCTTGTTTTTTAAAAAACTTTGTTATAATATTGTCTTGTAAAACAATAACATCATGGAAAACACCCTTTTAAAACAATCAAAAGTTCAGTTTACTAATCAAGTAAAACATTATTATCCTGAGATTTTAACAGATGCTGCTTTAGAATTCATTACAGTACTTCATGAAAATTTTAATACCAAACGACTAAAATTGCTAAACAATCGTGAAGCACAACAGAGAATTTTTGATGGTGGAGAATTCCCTCATTTTCCAGAAGAAACCAAAGACATTAGAGAAGGACATTGGACAGCAGGAGCTATTCCACAAGATCTTCAAGACAGACGTGTAGAAATCACTGGACCAGTCGATCGCAAAATGATTATCAACGCTCTAAATTCTGGAGCTAAAACCTTTATGGCCGATTTAGAAGACAGTAATTCGCCAACTTGGGAAAATAGCATTCTAGGTCAACAAAACTTAATTGATGCCAATAAAAAAACAATCTCATTGGTAGATACAAAACGTGGTAAATCTTATAATTTAAATAAAGAAATAGCTGTTCTTTTAGTAAGACCAAGAGGATTACATCTTAATGAAAGACATATCTTAATTAATAATGAAGAAGCTTCAGGAAGTTTAGTTGATTTTGGTCTCTATGTATTTCACAATACAAAAACCATGTTAAAAAATGGTACTGCTCCTTACTTTTACCTTCCGAAATTAGAGCATTATACAGAAGCTCGTTGGTGGAATGACGTTTTTGTATTTGCTCAAAATTACTTAAACATTCCTAATGGAACATTCAAAGCCACTGTTTTAGTTGAAACAATTACTGCAAGTTTTCAATTAGACGAAATCATCTTTGAACTTAAAGATCATATTGTAGGTTTAAATTGTGGACGTTGGGATTACATATTTTCATATATCAAAAAATTCAGAAACCATCCAAACTTTGTCGTTCCAAATCGTGATCAAGTGACTATGACGACACCTTTTATGGATGCCTATTCAAAATTAGTAATTCAGCGTTGTCATAAACGTGGTATTCTAGCCATTGGTGGTATGGCAGCACAAATTCCTATTAAAAATAATGAAAAAGCGAATGCTGCTGCTTTAGAAAAAGTCCGACAAGATAAAGAACGTGAGGTTAAAAATGGTCATGATGGAACTTGGGTCGCACATCCTGCTTTAGTTCAAGTTGCTATGACAGAATTTAATAAATACATGCCAACTCCTAATCAATTACATATAACTCGCGACGACATTGAAATAACTGAAGCCGATTTAGTTGAGCTCCCAAAAGGTACCATTACAGAAGCTGGAATTAGAAAAAATATTAATGTAGGCATTTTATATACTGAAGCGTGGCTTAGAGGTCATGGAGCTGTAGCGCTCTATAATTTGATGGAAGATGCGGCTACTGCAGAAATTTCAAGAACACAAGTTTGGCAATGGCTAAAAAATGAAGTCAAACTAGAAGATGGTAGACCATTTAACCTTGAGCTTTACACAAAATTATTTGATGATGAAGTTGAAAAAATAATAACTGAATATGGCGAATCTAACATTAAAAATACCAAGTTTAAATTGGCTTTTGAGCTCTTTAACAAATTAGTTGTATCGGAAAAGTTTGAAGAATTTTTAACGGTTCCTGCTTATCAATACATATAAAAAAAACAATCCTGCGATTGCGGCAACAATCAACAGGATCTAATTATTAATAATAAATAACGTCTTACAAAATTATGAAAAATTTATCAGAAACAAAGTACAGCTCTGCTTTACAAACCGTAAAAAATCTTAAAGAAAAGTATGGCAACACATGGAATTCAATTCATCCTGAAAGTGCTGCTAGAATGGCAACTCAAAACCGTTTTAAAACGGGTTTAGATATTGCAAAATACACAGCAGCCATTATGAGAAAAGATATGGCAGACTATGATGCAGATTCATCTCAATACACACAATCTCTCGGTTGCTGGCATGGCTTTATTGCGCAACAAAAAATGATTGCTGTTAAAAAACATCATAAAACAACAAACAAAAAGTACTTATATCTTTCAGGTTGGATGGTCGCAGCATTACGTTCAGAATTTGGACCATTACCAGATCAATCTATGCATGAAAAAACAGTTGTTCCTGCGCTTATAAAAGAGATCTATGATTTTTTACGACAAGCAGATGCTATTGAATTAAACGATTTATTCAAAAGACTTGAAAAAGGTGAAGATGTACAAGAACAAATTGACAATTTTGAAACACATATCGTTCCTATTATTGCCGATATTGATGCTGGTTTTGGAAATGAAGAGGCTACCTATTTGTTGAGTAAAAAAATGATTGAAGCTGGTGCTTGCGCTATTCAAATTGAAAATCAAGTGTCAGACGCAAAACAATGTGGTCATCAAGACGGAAAAGTAACTGTGCCTCATGAAGATTTTATTGCAAAATTAAATGCCATTAGATATGCATTTTTAGAGTTAGGAGTTGACGACGGAATTATTGTTGCCAGAACAGATTCTGAAGGCGCTGGTTTAACTCAAAAATTACCAGTTAGTCAAGAACCTGGAGATTTAGCTTCTCAATATTTAGCTTTTGTAGAAGCCGAAGAAATAGCTATTGATGATGCCAAAGAAGATGATGTACTTCTTAAAAGAGATGGTAAATTAGTGCGTCCAGTAAGACTAGCAAATGGTTTGTATAAATTTAAAGCAGGCACAAACATCGATCGCGTTGTGTTAGATTGTATTACAAGTCTTCAAAATGGAGCCGATTTACTTTGGATTGAAACACCAACACCAAATGTTAAGCAAATTGCACATATGGTAAACAGAATTAAAGATGTTGTACCTAATGCCAAATTGGTTTACAATAACTCACCATCTTTTAACTGGACCTTAAATTTCCGTCATCAAGCCTATGATGAAATGCTTGCTGAAGGAGAAAACATGACGGCTTATGATAGAAATAACTTAATGGATGCACAATATGATAATACTGAATTATGCCATCGTGCAGATGAAAAGATTAGAACATTTCAAATAGATGGCGCAAGAGACGCAGGAATTTTTCATCACTTGATTACCTTACCAACATACCATACAGCAGCACTAAATATGAATAATTTAACCGAAGGGTATTTTGGAGAAGAAGGTATGTTAGCTTATGTAAAAGGTGTTCAAAGACAAGAAATTCGCAAAGGTGTTTCATGCGTAAAACACCAACGTATGGCTGGTTCAGATCTTGGTGATGATCATAAAACGTTCTTTGCTGGTGAAAAAGCATTAAAAGCTAGCGGTGAAAAAAACACCTCTAATCAATTTGACGTTGATTCTAAAACAAATAAGATTAAAGAAAAATTAAGTGTAGTTGCCTAAACAACATCAAAGACTTACAAAAGAAAACGCGTTAGCTAAAATAGCTAACGCGTTTTCTTCTGTAATACAATTAATTATTCGTTTTCAGTTTTAAAAACTACAACTTTCTATTTCGGTAACACGTAAAGTGTTTACCATTCCCTTCTCTTGAATAGGCATAGCCGCTAAACTAATAAGCATATCACCTACTTCTAAATACCCTTTTTTACAGGCAATGGCATTTACGTCTTCAATTGTTTCATCTGTACTGACATACTTATCGTAATAAAATGATTCAACTCCCCAAAGCAAACTTAACTGTGTGAGAATTCGTTTGTTAGACGTAAACACTAAAATATGTGCACTTGGCCTCCAGGCTGAAATTTGAAACGCTGTATAACCACTATTGGTTAATGTTGAAATAGCTTTGGCATTGATTTCATTAGCCATATTAGCTGCGTGATAACAAATGGATTTGGTGATGTAACGTTTTGTTCGAATATGAGGAGGCGACTGTGGAACCTTAATTAAATTTGAATCTTCGACACTACTGACAATACTAGCCATTTGTTTGATGACCTGTACTGGATAATTTCCAACAGAAGTTTCACCTGAAAGCATTACAGCATCTGCTCCATCCATAACAGAATTGGCAACATCGTTAACTTCTGCACGCGTTGGTGTTAAACTTGTAATCATGGTTTCCATCATTTGAGTCGCAATGATTACAGGTATTCTAGCTCGTTTAGCTCGTAATACTAATTGTTTTTGAATTAAAGGAACTTCTTCAGCAGGTATTTCAACACCTAAATCTCCACGAGCAACCATTAACCCATCACAATATGCTACAATTTTATCAATGTTTTCAACAGCTTCTGGCTTTTCTATTTTTGCTATAATAGGAATTTTGTGATCGCTATGCTCTTTGATTAATTCTTCAAGTTCCATTAAGTCCTCTGCATGTCTTACAAAAGATAGTGCAATCCAATCTACTTGGAGGCTACAAGCAAAAATGGCATCTTCAATATCTTTTTTTGTAAGTGCTGGTTGAGAGATATTTGTGTTGGGAAGATTGACACCTTTCTTGGAACGCAATGGACCTCCTTGAATGACACGTGCTTTAACTTCTGCTTTTTTATCTGTGGATATAACTTCAAAAATTAATTTTCCATCGTCTAATAAGATACGTTCTCCAGGTTTAGCGTCCTGAGGAAACTTATCATAAGTCATATAAACACGATCTTTTGTTCCTACAAACCGTTTTCCTGTAGCAAAAATAATATCATCGCCTTCATTAACGACAACCTCACCTTTCATAACACCAACTCGCAATTTTGGACCTTGTAAATCACCTAAAATGGCAGCATTATATCCAAACTCTTCATTGAGTTCACGAATCATTTTAACACGTTCTTTTACATCGTCATAATCGGCATGAGAGAAATTAATTCTAAAAACGTTAGCGCCTTCTTCAAGCATCGCCTTTAGAACGCTTTTACTACTTGTTGCTGGTCCTAATGTAGCAACTATCTTGGTTTTCTTTTTTCTTAACATTAATTAAAAATTAAATGATCTTTTGATTTTATTTGGTCTACATCTATTATATAGGATGTAATTACTTGAGGAATTGCTTGTATTCTATTGAGTATGTACTTCTCATTAAAATTTTGATTCTCATTGGTTACTTTTATAAAATAATCTACATTTTTAAATTCTGGTAATAAATGATATGTTTTCATAATCGAGGTTTGATTATCAAATAATGATCCTGAACTTTGCAATGCAGCTTCTTCTTTTTTACAAATATTGGAAACTAAATTCCAAGTCGTATCCATTGCGACATTTTCCCATTCATAAATTGCATATGATGCAGCAAAATATTTATAATCTAAATCTTGTGGTTTTCGCCTTAAATTGAGACTTAAATTTTTATTGAGAAGATAGGCTAACCTATAGTCTTCTAGTCTGCAATGAATTGCTAAAAGCGCAAAAGAAGTATCATAAAAATCGTCAACAAGTAATTTATGTAAAGCCATAATTTAACCTCTATCAAATGTAAATATAGAATATTATGTCTAGTTTAAGATTAAGTTTTTATTAATCTTAACAGCCTAAGACCTCGAAAACGTTATAGTAGTACAATTATTTTTTGAAGCATGTTGTATGACTTATTAAAATGCTTTAGTAATCTCATTTTGAAAAGCAAAAAATGCACGTCGTGATGCTTTTTCTTCTGCTTTTTTCTTAGAAGTTGCTCTGGCTTTTGACACGACTTTATCATCGATTGATAACTTGACTGAGAAATGCTTTAAATCATCATTTCCTGTGTCTTCGTAAACGTTATAATCAAACGGTTTTTTTTCTTTCTGACACCATTCTATAAGCAAGCTTTTATAACTAATAACTTTACCTTCCAAGGTTTCAATGTCAACATGAGGCTTGATGACTCTTTTAAATATAAACTTTTCGCATTGTTTATATCCTTTATCTAAAAAGATTGCGCCTACCAGTGATTCAAAAAGATTACCATGTATGTTATTTCCAAAATTAGATGTTGGTATTTTACTTTCTACTAAGTCTATAAGTCTAAGTTCTTTTCCCAGTTCGTTTAAGTGTTCTCTACTTACAACTTTTGAACGCATTTTGGTTAAATAACCTTCATCTCCATGAGGAACTTTTTCGTATAAGTAAGAAGCTATGACAGCGCTTAACATAGCATCACCAACAAATTCTAAACGTTCATAATTGACAGCATTGCCTTCATTGTCTTTTATATTTAAAGATCTGTGGGTAAATGCTTTTACATAAAGTACCTTGTTTTTAGGTTTATAATCAAGGATTTTGGAAAGTTGCAAAAAAAAATTCCCGTCTTTGTTAGAACGGGAATTTAATATGTTACGAATGATGCTCATCCGTATTTAATCTATTTTTTTGAATAACACGCATGCGTTGTGACCACCAAAACCAAATGTATTGCTCATAGCAATTTTAACATCTCTTTTTTGTGCTTTATTTAATGTCAAATTAAGTTTAGGATCAATACTTTCATCTACGACTTCATGATTTATCGTTGGAGGTACAATACCATGTTCTAGTGCTAAAATTGATGCAATAGACTCAATGGCTCCTGCTGCTCCTAATAAATGACCAGTCATAGATTTCGTAGAATTTATATTGATGTTTTTTGCATGGTCACCAAATACTTCAGAGATCGCTTTAAGTTCAGCAACATCTCCAAGAGGTGTTGATGTTCCGTGCGTGTTGATATGATCAACTTCTTCAGGTTTAACACCAGCATTTTCTAAACAATTTCTCATTACAGCAATCACACCGATTCCTTCTGGATGAGGTGCTGTCATATGATAAGCATCAGACGATAAACCACCTCCTAATACTTCAGCATATATTTTTGCTCCTCTAGCTTTAGCGTGCTCATAATCTTCAAGAATAATCGCTCCTGCTCCTTCTCCTAAGACAAAGCCATCTCTGGTTGCATCAAAAGGTCTGGAAGCTGTTTCCGGACTTTCATTTCTTGTAGATAACGCATGCATCGCATTAAAACCACCCATTCCAGCAATGGTTACAGCTGCTTCACTTCCACCAGTAACAATAACATCACAATGACCTAAACGAATATAGTTTAGAGCATCAATCATTGCATTAGCAGATGATGCGCACGCAGATACTGTTGTATAATTAGGACCCATAAACCCATGCTTAATAGATATGTTTCCTGGTGCAATATCTGCAATCATTTTTGGGATAAAGAACGGATTAAATCTTGGTGTACCATCTCCTTCAGCGTAGTTTAATACTTCGTTTTGAAATGTTTCCAAGCCTCCAATTCCTGCTCCCCAAATAACACCAACTCGTAATTTATTTACTTTTTCTAAATCTAACTTAGCATCTGCAATAGCTTCATCTGAAGCTACCATAGCATACTGTGTAAATCTATCCATTTTACGAGCCTCTTTTCTATCAAGAAAGTCGGTAGCGTTAAAGTTTTTTAATTCACAAGCGAATTTTGTTTTGAACTTTTCAGTATCAAAATATGTTATTGGTGCAGCACCACTTCTCCCATTTTTGAGTGCATCCCAATATTCTTCTTTGGTATTGCCAATAGGTGTAAGTGCGCCTAAACCGGTAACTACTACTCGCCTTAATTCCATAAAAATTTATTGGATTATTTTGCTTCTTCTATATAAGAGATCGCTTGACCAACTGTAGCAATATTTTCAGCTTGATCGTCTGGGATTTGAATATCAAATTCTTTTTCAAATTCCATGATTAACTCGACAGTGTCTAATGAATCTGCTCCTAAATCGTTTGTGAAGCTCGCTTCAGTTACAACTTCGTTTTCATCAACTCCTAATTTGTCTACGATAATCGCTTTTACTCTTGATGCAATGTCTGACATAATTTTTTAATTTTAAGTTTTAATTAGTTCGCAAAAATAAAAAAACTTTATTTCAATCCACACCTTTAATTTAAAAATGTGTTTGTAATTTACTAAAATTACTTTGAAGAATTTATCTTTTACGTTCTAATTGTTAATTATTATTCTTTTTTTTGTTCTGAATAATCTAAAAAGCTTTGTCTGTAAATGAAACGTATTGTAATCTTTGCGTCCGGAAGTGGTACTAATGCTGAAAATTTAATTAAGTTTTTTCACAACAGAGAAACTATTTCTGTTATTCAGGTTCTTACAAACAATCCTCATGCCAAAGTTTTAGAACGCGCCAAAAAGCTTAAAGTTAGTGCGTTGTCATTCAACAAAATAGCGTTTACTGAAACAGATGATGTGTTAAACATTTTAAAATCTTCACATCCAGATTTAATAGTTTTAGCAGGTTTTCTTTGGAAGTTTCCCGAACACATTCTAAAAGAGTTTCCTGACAAAGTTATCAATATTCATCCTGCATTATTACCAAAATATGGTGGAAAAGGCATGTATGGTAAATATGTTCACGAAGCTATTGTTTTAAATAAAGAGAAAGAAACAGGTATTACTATTCATTATGTGAATGAACACTATGATGAAGGTGCCATTATTTTTCAGGCGAAATGTGATATTAATGCTTTTGATACTGCCGAAACTGTTGCTGATAAAATTCATGAATTGGAAATGGAACACTTTCCTAAGGTTGTGGAAAAACTATTAGACCTGTAAATGTCTTTAAGAACGTAACAAAGAATCTCAACTTAGACTCTTAAAGATTCTTCTGCTGTATCTCCTTATGAAGGATAAACGTTAAATTAATGATAATCCTGCCTTCGCAGAAATGACAAATGAGTAAAAAGAAAAAAAAATATTACACAGTCTGGAAAGGACATCATACAGGTGTTTTTGAATCTTGGGAGGATTGTAAAGCGCAAATTAAAGATTTTCAAGGAGCACAATACAAATCATTCGTCACTTTTGATGCTGCAAAAAAAGCTTTAAAAGGAAGCTATAAAGATTATATTGGCAAGAGCAAGAAATTTACTAGTGAACTTTCAGAAGCACAACTTAAAAAAATAGGACAACCTAATTACAATTCGGTATCTGTTGATGCGGCATCGTCTGGAAACCCAGGCATTATGGAATATAGAGGTGTAGATACCAAAACTAAAAAGCAGTTATTTATTCAAGGTCCTTTTCCCGAAGGAACGAATAATATTGGCGAATTTTTAGCGCTTGTCCACGGATTAGCCTTTTTAAAGCAACATAATAGTGACCGCATTTTGTACACCGATTCTAAAATAGCTATGAGCTGGGTGCGCAAAAAAACCTGCAACACCAAATTACCACGAAATGAAAAAAACGCTAAACTTTTTGAATTGGTAGACCGTGGCGTAAAATGGCTAAATGAAAACACGTACACCACAACTATTGTAAAATGGGAAACAAAAGCTTGGGGAGAAATCCCTGCGGACTTTGGGAGAAAATAAATTCGTTTTTTAGTCCTTAAAAACCTTATATTTGCAGCAAATTTTAAAACGCTTTTATGAGCAAATTAGTTATAGTTGGTACAGTAGCTTTTGACGCTATTGAAACTCCTTTCGGAAAAACAGACAAAATTCTAGGTGGTGCAGCAACATTTATAGGCTTAGCAGCATCTCAATTTGATGTAGATTCTGCTGCAGTATCTGTTGTTGGTGGTGATTTCCCGCAAGAATATTTAGATTTATTATCAAATAGAAACGTTAATATCGATGGTGTAGAAATCATAAAAGAAGGAAAAACATTCTTTTGGAGTGGTAAGTATCATAATGATATGAATTCTAGAGACACTTTAGCTACAGAACTTAACGTTCTAGCCGATTTTAACCCAAAAGTTCCTAATCACTACAAAGATGCTGAAGTTGTTATGCTAGGAAACTTACATCCAATCGTTCAAATAAGTGTATTAAATCAAATGACAGTAAAACCTAAACTGGTTATTTTAGACACGATGAATTTTTGGATGGATTGTGCTCTTGAAGAGTTACACAAGGTCATTAAAAAAGTAGATGTTATTACCATTAATGATGAAGAAGCAAGACAATTAACTGGAGAATACTCCTTAGTGGTAGCTGCTCGCAAAATTCATGAAATGGGACCAAAATATGTGGTTATAAAAAAAGGAGAACATGGTGCCTTATTATTTCATGATGACAATGTATTCTATGCTCCTGCTTTACCTTTAGAAGAAGTATTTGATCCTACAGGAGCTGGAGATACCTTTGCAGGTGGTTTTGCTGGTTACCTTGCAAGCACAGAGGATTATTCCTTTGAAAACATGAAAAACGCGGTCATTTATGGTTCAAACTTAGCATCCTTTTGTGTCGAAAAGTTTGGCACTGAACGTATGCAGAATTTAACTAAAGACGATATCGATTACAGACTGAAAGAGTTCAAGCAACTCACTCAATTTAATATTGAATTATCATAAACCAACGCGCTCAGAATTGAGCGCGTTTTTTATTTAATACTATATCCGAAATTTATAATTTTGGTACACTTTTAAAAATAGAACATAACAATGAGCGATGCTTTAAAACATGAATGCGGAATTGCACTCATAAGACTTAAAAAACCATTAGAGTATTATAAAGAAAAATACGGAAGTGCATTTTATGGTGTTAACAAAATGTATCTCATGATGGAAAAGCAACACAATCGTGGTCAAGATGGTGCTGGTTTTGCAAGTATAAAATTAGACACACATCCTGGCGAACGCTACATAAGTCGTGTACGTTCAATTGCCCAGCAGCCTATTCAAGATATTTTTGATCAAATCAATAAACGCATTAATGAAGAGTTGACAGAGCATCCAGAATACCAAGATAATGTTGCTCTTCAAAAAAAACACATTCCCTACATAGGTGAATTGCTTTTAGGTCATGTTCGTTATGGTACCTTTGGAAAAAACAGCGTTGAAAGTGTTCATCCTTTTTTGAGACAAAACAATTGGATGCATAGAAACCTTATTGTTGCGGGAAATTTTAACATGACCAACGTAAATGAACTGTTTGATGGTCTGGTTACACTTGGACAACATCCAAAAGAGAAGGCAGACACCATAACCATCATGGAAAAAATTGGTCACTTTTTGGATGATGCCGTTAGTAAAATATATAAAAAACTAAAAAAAGAAGGCTATAGCAAAAGTGAGTGTTCACCTTTAATTGCAGAACGCTTGAATGTCGCTAAAATCTTAAAAAAAGCAGCTAAAAACTGGGATGGTGGTTATGCTATGGCTGGACTCTTAGGTCATGGAGATTCTTTTGTATTAAGAGATCCTGCCGGAATTAGACCAACCTATTATTATGAAGATGATGAAATTGTCGCTGTCGCTTCAGAACGTCCAGTAATACAAACCGTATTTAATGTCAATTTTGAAGATGTAAAAGAATTGGCTCCAGGACATGCTATCATTACCAAGAAATCTGGAGAGGTATCCATTAAAAAAATCCTTGAACCTTTAGAACGAAAAGCCTGCTCATTTGAACGCATTTATTTTTCTCGAGGAAGTGATGCCGAAATATATCAAGAGCGCAAAAAATTAGGAAAATTATTAATGCCTAAGGTTTTAGAAGCTATAGAAGGAGACACTAAGAATACCGTCTTTTCGTACATACCAAATACTGCTGAAACGTCGTTCTTCGGAATGATAGAAACAGTTGAACAACATTTAAACGAGCGTAAAACTCAAGCAATATTAGATGGCAACGGAAAACTTTCCGCAGAGAAAGTAACCGAAATACTTTCTGAAAGACCTAGAATTGAAAAAATCGCAATTAAAGATGTAAAGCTCAGAACTTTCATTACTGAAGATAGCAGTCGTGATGACTTGGTAGCACATGTCTATGATGTGACTTATGGTGTTATTAAACCAGATGACAATTTGGTAATCATTGATGATAGTATTGTTAGAGGCACCACTCTCAAAAAGAGTATCATTAAAATGATGGATCGTTTAAATCCGAAACAAATTGTAGTTGTGTCTTCTGCACCTCAAATTCGTTATCCAGATTGTTACGGTATTGACATGGCAAATCTCGAAAGTTTAATCGCATTTAGAGCCATGTTAGAGTTGTTAAAAGAAAACAACAAATATCATTTAGTTGAAGAGGTCTATCATAAATGTAAAGCTCAAGTAGATTTAAAAGACCATAATGTTAAAAATTTCGTAAAAGATTTATACAGTGAATTTACTGCAGATCAAATTTCTGATAAGATTGCTGAATTAATATCTGACACAAGCGTAAAAGCCAAAGTAAAAACCATTTTTCAACCTATCGAAAACCTGCACGAAGCTTGTCCTAAAAATTTAGGCGATTGGTATTTTACAGGAAACTATCCAACTGTTGGAGGTAACCGTGTCGTGAACAGAGCTTTTATTAATTTTTACGAAGGAAACAAAGAAAGAGCTTACTAGACAAAATGCTCAATTTTAGCATTTTATCCGAAAAAAAGTGTTGTTTATCCGAAAAAAATGCTTTTCGTCTAATATTTGTGAAAGATTAAACAAAATACGCATACATTGGTGTCACCATAACATAAGTAGGTTAAGTTCATGGTAGATTTGGGGCAAAAAAAGGTGAACATATGTTCACCTTTTTTTATTAATATATGTTCACAGATATATAATTACTTGCTTCTAAATTTCTTTTCTGTCGTATTTAAAGAATTTCTTTATTACCACATATAAACTACGAATACTATCGTTTTTCCCGTTTAAGCCAATTTATATGTCGTTAGTCTAAAAAATTTAACAATTAGAAAAAAGTCCACTTATATTTGTGTCACCATAACATAAGTAGGTTAAGTTTATGGTAGATTTGGGGCAAAAAGGATGAACAACTGTTCATCCTTTTTCATTTCAAAAACCATATCAAATATCACTTCTATTTCAATTCCTAAATATAAAAAAAGCAAACTCAAATGATGAGCTTGCTTTCATAACTTTTGCATTAATTAGATTGTTTATTTCGCTTCTGCGTAACGTCTTTCAACTTCATTCCAGTTGATAACTTTAAAAAAGGCATCGATGTAATCTGGTCGTCTGTTTTGATAGTTTAAATAGTAAGCATGTTCCCAAACGTCTAAGCCTAAAATTGGTGTTCCTCCACAAGTTACACCTGGCATCAATGGATTATCCTGATTTGGTGTTGAACATACATCAACTTTTCCTCCTTTATGAACACACAACCATGCCCATCCTGATCCAAACTGAGTTGCTGCTGCCTTACTAAAAGCCTCAACAAAAGCATCTTTAGAACCAAATTCAGCTTCAATAGCATCTTTTAATTCACCAGATAAATAGCCTCTGTCTTCAGGATTCATTACTTCCCAGAATAATGAATGGTTATAAAAACCTCCTCCATTATTTCTAACACCTGCATTATTCATGTCTAAATTAGTTAAAATATCTTCAATAGATTTTCCTTCTAAATCGGTGCCTTCAATAGCAGTATTGAGTTTAGTCGTATATCCATTATGATGTTTTGTGTGATGTATTTCCATTGTACGAGCATCTATATGAGGCTCTAAAGCGTCGTATGCGTATTTTAATTTCGGTAATTCGAAAGCCATAATTTTATGTTTTTTTATTGTTAATACTTAATAATACCAAATTTACACATAAAACAGCGCAATTAAAAATATTAAATAGCTATGAACTCATTGATAGTTTTTATAATTTTAAGCGTGCAAAAGCAATCTCCTTTTAGAATTTATAACGCATCTGCAGGAAGCGGCAAAACCTATACCTTAGTTCAAGACTATTTAAAGATTCTCTTTAGCTCAAATAGTCTTTTAGCTTTTCGAAATATCTTAGCCCTTACATTTACAAACAAAGCTGTTGGAGAAATGAAAGAGCGCATTATTGAAACACTCAAAGCCTTTTCTGAAGAATCCATTTTTGACACTTCAAATAGCATGTTTGATGCCATTGCAAACGATTTAAATCTGGAACCTAAAGTATTGCACGAAAAATCTAAAGTGCTATTACATACAATGGTTCACAATTATGCTGCATTTGATATCTCTACTATAGACAAGTTTAACCATAAACTCATTCGGACGTTTGCTCACGACTTAAAACTTCCTGTTAATTTTGAAGTTGAACTCGACACAAAAACCATGTTGAGCAAAGCCGTTGATAAACTTATTGACAAAGCAGGAAGCGATAATGAACTAACAAAAATTCTGGTAGACTTTGCTATAGAAAAGACTAATGACGATAAAAGCTGGGATATTTCTTATGACTTTAATGCTATTGCTGAATTATTGATTAATGAAAATGAAATTCCATATATCGATCAACTTAAAACTAAAACGCTTAACGACTTTAAGCATCTAAAAGCTAATTTACAAAAGCAATACAAAACTGCTTCTAACAATGTCATTGAGATTGCAAAAACCCTTCTTGAATTGATCCATCATACTTCATTAAATCACAATGATTTTTCAAGCAGCTATTTACCTAAACACTTTATCAAACTAGCTGAAGGAAACTTTAATGTATCGTTTTCTACCAAATGGCAAAACGACCTTTTAGAAGGATTACCTGTATATCCAAAAAAAGCTTCAGATGATGTTGGACATGCAATTGAAGGAATTCGTGAACAATTAACAGACGCCTTTCTAAGCACCAAAAAAGGTGTTTTTCAAATTAAATTTTTAAAAAATGCACTAAACAATGTAACTCCATTATCTGTTTTAGGAGTCATTAAAAAAACACTAGACGAACTAAAAGAAGAAGACGACCTCTTATTAATTTCAGAATTTAACGCTATCATTAATAAAGAAATACGAAAACAACCTACTCCTTTTATATACGAGCGAATAGGTGAAAAATTCAAACATTATTTTATTGATGAGTTTCAAGACACTTCCGTTTTGCAATGGGAAAATTTAATTCCGCTGGTTGCCAGTACCATTTCTGGAGAAAATCTAAAAGGCGAAACAGGAACTGCCATGATTGTTGGTGATGCAAAACAAGCCATTTACAGATGGCGAGGTGGACGAGCAGAACAATTCATTGATTTGTATTCTGAAGGGAATCCATTTCATGTAGAAAAAACTGTTAAAAATCTTCCCTCCAATTACAGAAGTTTTAAACAGATTGTAGAATTTAACAACACGTTTTTTAATCATATTTCCGATTTTGCTTTTTCAAACCTACAGCATCAGCACATTTACAAAAATGCTCATCAAGATTTTATATTTAAAAATGAAGGTTATGTAGAATTATCTTTCTTGAATACCGATGACGAGGACAAAAATGAATTGTACTGCCAAGCCGTTTTAAATACCATTGAAAAAGCACAAAAAAACGGATTTTCCCTTAAAGATATTTGCATTATTGTTAGGCGAAAAAAAGAAGGCATTGCCATAGCAGAATATTTAAGCAGTAAGCATTACGCCATAATATCTTCGGAAACCCTCATGCTTAAAAATGCTCCAGAGGTTAATTTTATTATTAATATTTTAACCCTAGCCATTCAGCCAAAAAATGATGAAGTTAAGATTGATACACTAAAATATTTAGCAGAACATCAATTATCACTTGTTGATAAACACGAGTTTTTCAGACAGTTAGTTCACAAAGATCTGTTTAAACTTTTTGAGGCACTCAACGATTTTGGTTATCAATTTGATTTTAACCGGTTTTTACAATTACCTATTTATGAAGCCATAGAAGATGTTTTACGACAATTTAAACTTAATACGTCTTCTAATGCTTATGTTCAGTTTTTCTTAGACGAAGTTTTAGATTATTCGCAAAAATACAATACCAGTATTTCAGGATTCCTGGAGTATTGGGAAAGAAAAAAAGATTCATTGAGTATTGTATCACCTCAAGGCAAAGATGCTGTTCAAATTATAACCATTCATAAGTCGAAAGGCTTAGAGTTTCCGGTTGTTATTTTTCCTTATGCTAATCAAGGCATCTATTTTGATTTGAATCCAAAAGTATGGTTTCCTGTTAATAAAAATAACTTTAATGGATTTTCTCATTTGTATTTGAATCTAAATAAAGATCTCGAAGACTTTAATGAAACTGGCCACATGCTATATAATGAATACCTGTCAGAACTCGAATTAGATAGTATTAACCTGCTTTATGTAGTGCTTACCAGACCCATTGAACAATTATACATCATCTCAGAGTTTGACGTTGATAAAAAAACACAAACTGAAAAGCTAAATACTTATTCAGGCTTATTTATAAATTATTTAAAGGCTCATGATTATTGGAAAGACGATACATTTACTTACAGTTTTGGAAATCCTGTAAAAACCTCTGAAGCAAAAACAGCTACGCATGATACCATATTTCAAAATGAGTTTATTTCAACAGCAAAAGAAGAGCATAATCTGAATATTGTAACAAGTTCTGGATATTTATGGGATACGCTTCAGGAAAAAGCCATTGAGAAAGGAAATCTAATCCATAATATCATGTCTGAAGTTAAAACAGCTGAAGATGTTGAGTACATTTTAGATGCATACAAAAATTCAGGAAAAATTAACACTTTACAGTACAAAGAACTAAAAGTAATGGTTTATAATATTGTAAATCACAATCAATTACAACCTTTTTTTAATTCTGAACTCACCATATATAACGAGCAGGATATCATTACTAAAAAAGGGCAGCTCTTAAGGCCAGATCGCATTGTGATTAACTCTAAAAATGAAGCGGTTATCATTGATTATAAAACAGGTTTAACAAATTCTAAACATCAAGAACAGCTTTACGATTACCAATTAGTCATGGAAGACATGAATTTTAAAGTTATTAAAAAGATTCTGATTTATATAAATGATGAAATAACAATAAAAGAATTTTAAATTTGTAAAAAAATAGTAATTATGTACGGAAAAATCCAACAACACTTACAAACCGAATTACAAAACATAAAAGATGATGGGCTTTTTAAAGAAGAGCGTATTATCACTTCAGCACAAGGCGCTGAAATTACCTTAAATACAGGTCAAAATGTATTAAATTTTTGTGCCAATAATTATTTAGGACTTTCATCACATCCCGATGTGATACAGGCAGCTAAAGATACTATGGACACTCATGGTTTTGGGATGTCATCTGTTAGGTTTATTTGTGGCACTCAAGATATTCACAAAACATTAGAGGCTAAAATTGCAGAGTTTTACGGCACAGAAGACACCATATTATATGCAGCTGCATTTGATGCAAATGGAGGTGTTTTTGAACCTTTGCTTGGAAAAGAAGATGCCATTATTTCAGATTCATTAAACCATGCTTCTATCATAGATGGCGTTCGTTTGTGCAAAGCAGCTAGATATCGCTATAAAAATAACGATATGAACGATTTAGAACAACAGCTTATTTCTGCTAATGAAAATGGTGCACGTTTTAAAATTATAGTAACCGATGGTGTGTTCTCCATGGATGGCTTAGTGGCTCCTTTAGATCAAATTGCTGATTTAGCAGATAAATATGATGCAATGGTTATGATTGATGAATGTCACGCTACTGGTTTTATAGGTGAAACCGGTCGAGGCACCTTAGAAGAAAAAGGGGTTATGGGACGTATTGATATTATCACAGGAACTTTAGGCAAGGCTCTTGGTGGTGCAATGGGAGGATACACCACAGGAAAGAAAGAAATAATTGAAATGTTAAGACAGCGATCAAGACCTTATTTGTTTTCAAACTCATTGGCTCCAGCAATAGTTGGTGCTTCTATAAAAGTTTTTGACATGCTTTCCAAAGACACCTCACTCAGAGACACTCTAGAGGAAAATATAAGCTATTTCAAAAAAGGACTGAAAGACGCTGGTTTTGATGTTATTGACGGAGATTCGGCTATAGTACCTGTAATGCTTTACGATGCTAAGCTTTCTCAAACCATGGCAAAAATGTTATTAGATGAAGGCATATACGTAATCGGTTTCTTCTTTCCAGTAGTACCAAGAGAAAAAGCAAGAATACGTGTTCAACTATCAGCCGCTCATACAAAAGGTCATTTAGACAAAGCTATAGAAGCTTTTACAAAAGTAGGAAAACGATTAAATATTATTTAAATTGAGTCCAAACTCCCTAAATTTAATGTAACTAATCAATATTTTTATATATTTGTCTTTGTTAATAAAATTTAACAACTTACTTTTGCTTAGAATTAACACTTATAACACTTAAAATTAAAATTATTAGAATATGAAAAATCTTAGCAGATTATTTTTCGTTTTGTTGCTTGCTTTAAGCTTCAATGCTAATGCACAAGATGAAAACAACCCTTGGAAAGTTAGTATTGGCGCAAATGCGGTTGACCTTTATCCAGTTGGAGAAGATGCTCCAAGAGGTGAATTCCTTGACGAATATTTTAACGTAAATGATCACTGGAACATTCTTCCGTCTTTATCAACAATATCTGTTTCTAGATACATAGATGCAGGTTTTAGTTTAACTGCAGCGGGTTCGATTAACGAAATCAAAAAAATTGGTGATTTAGAAGTACGTGATTTATCTTACTACGCTTTAGATGGTACTGTTTCTTATAGTTTTATGAAACTTCTTAAGTCTAAAAGAGTAGATCCTTTCTTAGGCATTGGTGGTGGTTACACTTGGGTAGACGAAATTGGTGCTGGAACTTTAAATGGTTCTGTAGGTATAAGCTACTGGTTTAGCGATAACATTGGTATAACAGCTCAATCAGCTTATAAAACTGCTTTCGAAGATTACTTAGTGGATCACTTCCAACATTCATTAGGTGTATCTATCAAGTTTGGTGGTAAAGATACTGATTCTGATGGTATCTACGACCAAAATGATGCATGTCCAGATGTGCCTGGTTTAGAAGCTTTCAACGGTTGTCCAGATTCTGACAACGATGGTATCGAAGATGCTAAAGATGACTGTCCTAACGAAGCTGGTTTAGCTGAATTTAATGGTTGCCCAGATTCTGATGGTGATGGTGTAGCTGATAATGTTGATGATTGCCCAACTGTGGCAGGTCTTGCAGCACTTAACGGTTGCCCAGATGCTGATGGTGATGGTGTAGCTGATAATGCTGATGATTGTCCTAATGAAGCTGGACCATCTGCAAACAAAGGATGCCCTTGGCCAGATACTGATGGTGATGGTGTTTTAGATAAAGATGATAAATGTCCTAACGAAGCTGGAACTGTAGCTAATAATGGTTGTCCAGAAATTCTTCCAACTGCAGAAGTAATGGAAGAGCTTAACAGCTATGCTAGAACTATATTATTTAATTCAGGTAAAGCGTCTTTCAAGTCTGAAACAGATGCTGTATTAAAAGCAATGACAGCTATCTTTAAAGAATATCCTAAAGCAAACTTCTCTATTGAAGGTCATACTGATAGTGATGGTGCAAAATCATCTAACCAGATATTATCTGAAAGAAGAGCTAACGCTGTAAGAGATTACTTAATCGCTAACGGTATTAATGCTGACAGATTATCAGCAAAAGGATTTGGTGAAGATTACCCAATCGACACAAACAAAACTAGAGCTGGAAAAGCTAACAACAGACGTGTTGAGGTAAAACTTCAAAAATAAGTTCTATCAAAACATTTTAAATAAATAAAAAAAACGCTCCGAAATTCGGAGCGTTTTTTATTTTTATAACATGGTAAGTTTTTTAAATGACGTTGTTGTTGACCTTCAAAAAAAGAATGCTGATTTTTCGCATTTAACCTTCATTTTACCAAGCAAAAGAGCTGGAGTATTTCTGAAGCATAATATTTCTAAACACCTTAACAAAACCATTTTTGCACCAAGAATTCTATCGATTGAAGAATTTATAGAATCACTTTCTAATCTTACATATGCTGATAATACTGAACTACTATTTGAATTTTATAACGTTTACTTAAAACATACGCCTAAAGAGCAAATAGAGCCCTTTGATACATTTTCAAAATGGGGTCAAATGCTTTTACAAGATTTTAATGAAATTGACCGATATCTCGTTTCTCCTAATCATATTTTTGACTACTTAAATGCTATAAAGGAAATTGAACATCAACACTGGTCTTTAGATGAAAACCAAACATCTTATGTGAAAAATTATCTTGCGTTTTGGAATCGTTTAAAATTGCTTTACACTGAATTAAACAATCAATTAATTCAAAATAAAAAGGGATATCAAGGGCTTGTTTATAAAGAAGCTATTGAAAATCTTGAGCAATTCATCGCTTCTCAAACCAATGTAACATATATCTTTGTTGGATTTAATGCACTCAATAAAGCAGAAGAAATAATCATACAAGAGCTTTTGCAGCAGAATATAGCTCATATTTACTGGGACATAGATGCAAGCTTTGTTGAAGATCAAATACATGATGCAGGCTTATTTATAAGAGCACACAAAAAGAAATGGCATTATTTCAATACTGAAAGTTTTAATTGGTTATCAAATTATTATACTTCAGAGAAAACTATAAACTGCATTGGCGCTCCTAAGAACATTGGTCAAATCAAATATGTAGGAGAATTGCTTTCAAATTTGAAAACTCAAAAGAAGTCTTTAGAGCACACAGCGATTGTTTTGGGAGACGAGTCTTTACTTATTCCGCTGTTAAATTCAATTCCTAAAAACATTGGTCCAATTAATATTACAATGGGTCTTCCTCTGAGCAATATTCCTATGGCTTCGTTGTTTGAAAACTTATTCAGATTACATAAATCAGACGCTCAAACTCTTTACTATAAAGATGTTATTACCATCTTATCCAATCCGTTTGTAAAACCCCTTTTTAATTCGGAAGGTAATAGTGTTTCAGACAACATTATTTATGACATTCAACAAAACAACATTAGCTATATTTCTATTGATACATTAAAAACTCTCGCTATTAATGAATCAGAAATTATAGACTTATTATTTGGTTCATGGCATAACAATTCTGAAACCGCATTAAAACAATGTTCACGACTGATATTAGAGATAAAAGCCGTTTTAGATAAAAATAAACAGAACAACCTCTTAGCTTTAGAATACCTATACAGGTTTAATGTGGTATTTAATGAATTAGAAACACTAAACAACACATATTCATACATACATAATATAGCGACGCTTTTCGGACTCTATAAAGAGCTTTTAAAGAGTGAAACTTTAGACTTTAAAGGAGAGCCTCTTAAAGGGTTGCAAATTATGGGAATGCTTGAGTCTAGGGTTCTTGACTTTGAAACGGTAATCATTACATCAGTTAACGAAGGCATATTACCTGCTGGAAAAAGCAACAGCTCCTTTATTCCATTTGATGTAAAGCTTGAAAACAATATGCCAACCTATAAAGAAAAGGATGCTGTTTACACCTATCATTTTTATCGATTGTTACAACGAGCTCAAGACATACACATTATTTACAATACAGAGCCAGATGTTTTAAATGGAGGTGAAAAAAGTCGCTTTATAACTCAGCTTGAAATTGATGACACTCACAACATCAGGCATTATTTAGTGTCTCCAAAAGTACCAATAACAGATCAAAATCTTATTGAGATTACAAAATCCTCAAACATTATTGAAGCATTAAAGTGCTATTCAAAATCAGGGTTTTCACCATCATCACTTACAAATTACATAAGAAATCCTCTTGATTTTTATTATGAAAAAATTCTCGGAATAAAACAATATGAAGATGTTGAAGAAAATGTTGCCTTAAATACCTTAGGTACTGTAATTCATAATACCCTCGAAGATTTTTACAAACCACTTGAAAATCAAAATTTAACTCTAGGTCACATTACCAAAATGAAATCTAACATAGACAACACTGTTAGTCAACATTTTAAAGCAGTATATAAGAAAGGTGATATCACTAAAGGAAAAAATCTTATTATTTACAAAATAGCCAAACATTACATATCAAATTTTTTAAATCTTGAACAAAAGGCTATTAAAGAAGGGAACACCATTAAAATCATAGCCATAGAAACTAAAAACGAAGTTCCGATTAAAATTGATGGCTTAGATTTTCCAATTATTTTAACTGGTAAAGTAGATCGCGTAGATGAGTATAATGGTGTTACAAGAATTATCGATTATAAAAGTGGTCGTGTAGAACAAAGCAAAGTTGAAATCGTAAACTGGGAAGACATTACCTCAGATTACGATAAGTATAGTAAAAGTTTTCAAGTACTGATGTATGCCTATATGATGCATAAACAGAAAAAAATAGAGTTACCCGTTGAAGCTGGCATTATATCATTTAAAAAATTAGGTTCAGGGTTTATGAAATTTGGAAAAAAAGCATCTAAAGGAACAAGAACTAAAGACAATTTTATAACAGAAGACACATTAAGTGCTTTTGAAGCAGAATTGAAAAAACTCATCTTCGAAATATGTAATCCAGAAATAAACTTTATAGAAAAAGAGGTTTAGCAATGATAGTAAAAAACCTAATACTTCAAAGAGAAAACAATAAACCAATTGTTTGGGATGCCTATTTTAAAGCTAATGACATAAAGAAACCTGTCGTTATCTTTTGTCATGGCTATAAAGGGTTTAAAGATTGGGGAAGTTGGGATTTAGTAGCAGAAACCTTCAGTAATCAAAATTTGTTTTTTGTAAAGTTTAATTTTTCACATAATGGAGGAACAGCCGAAAATCCAATAGATTTTCCAGATTTAGAAGCTTTTGCCGAAAATAATTATACTAAAGAGCTTACAGATTTAAGCGATATTCTCAATTTTATCCTGTCTGAAAACTTTCAATTCAAAAATGAAATTAACAGTCAAAACATCACGCTTATTGGTCATTCACGAGGTGGTGGAATTTCAATTATAAAAGCTTCCGAAGATGAAAGAATCACAACACTAATAACATGGGCTAGTGTAAGTGATTATGGTATTCGTTTTGGGACTAATGAAGATATTAACGAATGGCGACAAAAGGGTGTAAAGTATGTTTTAAACGGAAGAACAAAACAACAAATGCCACACCATTTTCAGTTTTACAAAGATTTTCAATTGAATCAGGAACGATTAAATATAGAACGTTCAGCAAAAAAACTAGACATTCCGTTTTTAATCATTCATGCAAAAGGTGATACTTCTGTTGCGTTTAATGAAGCGAACAAGTTACATTCTTGGACTCCCAAAAGTGAGCTTTTCGAAATTAAAGACAGTAATCATACCTTTGACACTTCACATCCTGTAAAAAACAATAAGCTCTCTAAAACCATGGCTCTGGCTGTAGAAAAAAGTATTGATTTTATAAAATAGAAATTGTGGAGAAGATGGGATTCGAACCCACGACCTCTTGACTGCCAGTCAAGCACTCTAGCCAACTGAGCTACATCCCCAGATTATTTCAATCCTTTTAAAACTAAAACAGGTAAATTACTGCTAAAGTCTTTTTTAAGTATTGTGTTTTTTTCCCATTTCTTCATAAAGAATCCTCGTTTACGTCTGACTACACATAATAAATCTGGATTATTTTCTTTATAATGTTCTAAAACACCTTGATAAGTAGTTGCATTCTCAGCAATAGTTGTGTTCGTTATAAGACCTGCTAACTCTTCATTCACATCAAAGTCACCTTCGTTATGAAACGGTGTTCTTACCAATAGTAAATTTAAAACCGCTTTAAATTGATTTTTAATCGTTATTAAAGGGGTTAATGCATCTTCTTTTTTAATAATAGCCGACTTCATAGCTAAAAGAATTTTTACAATAGGCTTATAAACATAACCTTCAGGAACTATTAAAGCTGGAATATTAGTTTGCTTTACAATTTTACCTGAGGTTTTTCCTAAATATACCTCATCTTTTATAGAGTTTGTTCTTGGCTCTAAAATAATTAAGTCTACATCTAAAGTTTGACAAGCTAATTCTAAAGTATCTCCAAGCTTTCCTTTAAAGGTTTTTAATATAATCTCAACATTCCTTTGATTCACCTTATCAACATGACTCTTTAAAAACCCTAAGCTTTCGCGTTCTATCATTTCATCTACTTTCATCATTGTTCCAGCTTTAGTCTGAACATTATAAACTTGAACTACGTATAATTTTGCACCAAAGGCTTTTGCAAAATCAACAGCATATTGTAAATGGCTTACAGAATTTTTCGATGAACCAACTGGAACTAGAATAGACTTCATAATCAAATATTTAAAAGTAAATTTGTAAAAATATTTGGCAAAGGTAACTATTAAAAATGATTCGAAAAGCATCTCTAAAAGATATTGATAGTTTAATTGAAATTACAAAAGCTTGTGCTGGTGATATGATTGTTAAACATATTTTTCAGTGGAACGAACATTATCCCAATAGAACTGCTTTTGAAAATGATATCAAGCGAAAGGAGCTTTATGTTCTAGACATCAAAAACACTATTATAGGTTGCATTGTTATCTCAACTTTTATGGATGCTGAATACCTTCCGGTTATATGGTTAACTCCAAATAAAAATAATAGTTACATTCATCGTCTGGCAGTTCATCCAAAACATCAGGGAAAAGGCTACGCACAGTTATTAATGGATTATGCTGAAAACCATGCCGTTGAAAACAATGATACATCCATAAGATTAGATACCTTTTCAAAAAACATGAGAAACCAAAAGTTTTACGAACTTCGCGGTTATAAAAAATTAGGCGCTATTTATTTTCCGAAGCAAAGTGAAGATCCGTTTTTTTGTTATGAATTGATTCTTTGAAAACAGACATTACATTAAAAAATATTAATAAACTTGCTATTCCTGCTTTAATTGCTGGAGTGGCTGAACCTATTCTGTCCCTAACCGATACAGCCATTATTGGAAATGTCGATTACAATGCGGCAGAATCTTTAGCAGCAGTTGGTATTGTAGGCACTTTTATATCTATGCTTATTTGGGTCTTAGGACAAACAAGAAGTGCGATATCGTCAATCGTTTCTCAACATCTTGGTGCTAACAAATTAGACCATGTTAAAAACTTACCTGCTCAAGCTATTTTTATCATAACGTCTGTAAGTATCTTAATTATCATATCAACATGGCCATTTGCTTCTCAGATTTTCAAACTTTATAATGCATCGCATCTTATTTTAGATTATAGCGTAGATTACTATCGTATTCGCGTTTTTGGGTTTCCATTTACCTTGTTTACTATAGCTGTTTTTGGGACCTTTAGAGGACTTCAAAACACGTTTTATCCAATGGTTATTGCCATTATTGGAACTCTGGTAAACATCGTTTTAGATTTCGTTTTGGTGTATGGTATTGAAGGTGTCATCAATCCTATGCATATCAAAGGTGCAGCCTATGCAAGTGTTGTTGCTCAAATTATAATGGCATTATGCTCAGCTTATTTCTTATTAAAAAAGACAGATATTTCATTAAGAGTTACGTTTCCGTTTAATGCAGAAATCAAAAACTTCACTTTTATGATACTTAATTTATTTGTCAGAACATTAGCTCTTAATGTAACTCTATATTTTGCAACACGCTTTGCAACATCTTATGGAACCGAATATATTGCAGCATATACAATTGCTATTAACCTGTGGTTTTTAGGTGCATTTATTATTGATGGTTATGCAAGCGCAGGAAACATTTTGTCTGGTAAATATTTTGGAGCAAAAAATTATAAGAAATTAGTTGAACTAAGTTATTTTTTGATTAAATGTGGTATTGGTGTTGGAATCATTTTAGCTGTTTTAGGCTTGATTACATACAACTTTGTTGGTTCAATCTTTACTCAAGATCCATTAGTTTTAAAGGAATTCTATAACGTCTTTTGGATTGTTCTAGCCATGCAGCCACTTTGTGCATTAGCTTTTATTTTTGACGGCATGTTTAAAGGAATGGGTAAAATGAAATTTTTAAGAAACCTTCTTTTATTGTCAACAGGTTTGGTATTTATTCCTGTGTTATTCTTACTTGATGCTTACAATTTGAAGCTATATGCTGTATTTATTGCTTTAACACTCTGGATTATAGCTAGAGGGTTTCCATTAATTATAAAATTCCGACAACTATTTTTACCACATGTTCAAAAGACGTAACTTTGATTAATAATACGCTTTAAACATGAATGTGCTTTTAATATCTCTAATTCAAGATTCAGGTTATGATATTGGTTATGCTATTGGGCAAAATTTACCTTATATCATTTTATTAATTTTAGCGTTTATTCTGTTTCGGTATTTTAAAAATAAATCAAAAAAATAATCTATGGATTTTATGTCATTTATAAGCGGAAGCGGTTTATTCCTTATTTTAGGAATCGTGCTGGTTGTTGTATATTTTATCAACCGAAATAAAAGAAGATAGTTTATCTTATTTTTAGCCAACCTGTAATACTTAACCGTTCCGTTTCAACAGGTTTTACCTCATGTTCAATAATTTGGCTTTCAAAAATAACAATGCGTCCTGGAAATGGATATATTACTTTTTGAATTTCACAGCCATTATCATCTAGGTATAATACCAATTCTCCTCCGTTTTCAGGTTTCCAATCTTCTTCGTTTAAGTAACAAACGATTGAAAGTTTACGTCTGTCATCATTTTGAAATGTATCAATATGACGCTTATAAAATGTTCCTTTAGGATATAATGCGTAATGAAACTCTTTCTGCAAAATTCCCATAAAACAGGTTTTATTGAGATAAGCTACTAAATCATTTATGCAATCAAAAAACAAACGTTCTGCTGTGTTAGAAAGACTTTCATCAATCCATAAAATCTGATCACCTCTGATAGATTTTACAATAATCTCATTGACACGATTTCCTATTGCTGCCTTTTTAAAACAGTCCTCTTCATGTTTATATAGCAACGATTGTCTTAAGAGCGATACCGTTTCCGATGAGAAGAAACCATCAATAATACTGTATTTTTGTTGTCCGATGTCATGAATTAGTTGTTCATAAACTGGGTTTTCAATAAATGGAATAGCTTCAAAAAGCTCTTTTGCTGTTGTTTTAATCATCTGATAATCATATGTTTAAACTCGTATTTAAGTTTAAAAGCCAGCAAATGTAATCTAAAATCCAATTGCTTTTACAAAATGAATATCTTTGCAATGAAAATAATCTTTAGATGAGCAATATTCGTATTACAAAACAGTTCTCTTTTGAAACAGGTCATGCGTTGTATGGTTATGACGGAAAATGTAAAAACGTACATGGACATAGTTACAGATTGGATGTTACTGTTATTGGCACACCTATTTCAGACCACAGCCATGTAAAGTTTGGAATGGTTATCGATTTTAGTGACCTAAAAAAAATAGTGAAAGAAGAAATTGTTGATGTCTTTGATCATGCCACTGTTTTTAATAAAAACACGCCTCATGTTGAACTTGCAAAAGAACTTGAACAAAGAGATCATAATGTACTACTTGTAGATTATCAACCAACGAGTGAAATGATGGTGATTGATTTTGCTGAAAAAATAAAAAACAGATTACCAAAAAATATTAAACTGCACTCTTTAAAATTACAAGAAACAGCAACCTCTTACGCTCAGTGGTTTGCTTCAGATAATGACTAAACCAACACACATAAAAATTCCTGAAGGTAAATCTATTTATTTTGCTTCAGATAATCATTTAGGAGCACCAACCATGGAAGCATCGCTTCCACGTGAAAAGAAATTTGTAGCCTGGTTAGACGACGTTAAAACTGATGCTGCTGCGATTTTTCTGTTAGGAGATTTATTCGATTTCTGGTTTGAATATGGAACGGTCGTCCCAAAAGGCTTTGTAAGAACTTTAGGGAAGTTAGCAGAAATCAGTGATTCTGGTATTCCCATTTATTTCTTTGTTGGAAATCATGACCTTTGGATGAATGGCTATTTTGAAAAAGAACTCCATATTCCTGTATTTCATAAACCTAAAGAATTTATCTTCAACGATACCTCATTTTATATTGCTCATGGTGATGGTCTAGGGCCTTTTGATAAAGGTTATAAACGTATGAAAAAAGTGTTCACAAATCCTTTCTTCAAGTTTTTATTTAAGTGGTTGCATCCAGATATTGGAATGAAGATTGCGCAATACTTGTCTGTAAAAAACAAACTCATTTCGGGAGAACATGATGCAACTTATTTAGGAGCTGACAAAGAATGGCTGATTCAGTATAGCAATTCAAAATTAAAAGAAGCACATCGTGACTATTTTGTGTATGGTCATCGTCATTTACCAATGGAAGTTGAGCTTGGCAGTAATTCTAAATATGTGAATCTTGGCGATTGGATTCAATATTTTACCTATGGTG
Source organism: Psychroserpens mesophilus (assembly GCF_050617655.1). Lineage (GTDB taxonomy): Bacteria > Bacteroidota > Bacteroidia > Flavobacteriales > Flavobacteriaceae > Psychroserpens > Psychroserpens mesophilus_A. The sequence continues at coordinate 319,126 of NZ_JBODQC010000001.1, forward strand.
TTTTTGATGGAAAAGATTTTGAGTTGAAGACTTATAAATAATTAAACTTCGTCTTTTTCATGCTCCTCCAAATCTTTAGCTAAATCCAGTTTTCTGAATGAAGGTGAAACAAAAGCTGTTGTAACCACTGTAATTAATGTCATTGTACCTCCAAAAACCACAGCAGTAGCAGTTCCCATTAATTTAGCTGTTAACCCACTTTCAAAAGCACCAAGTTCATTAGATGACCCAACAAACATTGAATTTACTGAGGACACACGTCCTCGCATATGATCTGGCGTTTTTAGCTGAAGAATGGTTTGACGAATCACCATAGACACACCATCAAAAACACCACTTAAGAATAAGGCAATCACAGACATCCAGAATACAGTAGATAATCCAAATGCGATGATGCTCAAACCAAATCCGAAAACAGCAACCAGTAATTTTAGTCCAGCTTTTTTTACAATAGGAATATAAGCCGTTACCAGCATGGTTAGAAACGAACCTACATTTGGTGCTGCTACTAAAATCCCGAAACCTTCCGGACCAGCATCTAAGATATCTGTTGCAAAAACTGCAGCTAAAGCAATGGCTCCTCCAAATAGCACAGAAATCATATCTAAAGTTAAAGCGCCTAAAATAGCTTTGGTCTTAAACACAAAATTAACACCTTCCTTTAAACTTTTAACGATAGGTTCACCAATATTAGGATTAAGAATGGGTTTCTTTTTAATTCGAAACAACATGAGTAACGAAAACATGACTAAGCCAAACACAATACAAAGCGACCAGTGCACTCCCATTTGTTCATTTTCACCAAGTAAGCCAATCGAAAAACCAGCAAAAGAAACGCCTAAAACACGAGCCATTTGCCAGGTAGAACTATTCCAGGTTGCCGCATTTGGATATATTTTCTTTGGAACAATAAGTGCTACTAATGAAAATATGGAAGGTCCGAAAAACGATCGTAACAATCCGCCAAAAAACACCAAAGCATAAATAGCGTACAAAATATGTTTTACAGACCAGGATTCAGATATTTCGGGCGATGTAACCCAAAACAGTCCAAAACTAATAATCGAAAATAACGCAATACACACTGCAAGCAGATTTCGCTTTTCTCTTTGATCTACAATATGTCCTGCGAATAATGCCATTCCTAAAGCTGGAATGATTTCCATGAGTCCGATTAAACCAATGTACAAAGGATCTTTCGTAAGTGCATACACTTGCCATTCGATAATCACAAACTGCATCGACCAGGCAAATACTAAAGCGAAACGAACCAATATAAAGATATTGAATTCTCGATAGCGTAATGCCGCATAAGGATCTTTTTTAGCCATAGTTAACCTTTAATATCTCTAATTTTCAATTGTAAACTTACATTGCCTTGCCAGTGATTTTCATCAATGGAATACACAGCCTTGAATGTTTTCTTATTATTAATTAAATTTAGCTTGTTTCCTAAATTAAAAGCAATTCCAACCATTTTTTGATGCCCTTGACTAACGGTTAAACGCAAATGTTTATCAGCTTCACCAACACATTTACCATAACCTGTATCTTTTAGGTTTTCAGTCATAAATATTGGTGTCATGTTTCCTGGACCAAAAGGTGCAAACTGGCTAATAATCCTGTAAAACTTAGGTGTAATATCACTAAGTTCAATTTGCTCATCAATTTTAATTTCAGGAATGAGTAAGTTTCGGTCTATCGTTTGAGAAACCTCATCTTCAAACGCTTGCTTAAAGGCTTCATAATTATCAGGATGTAATGTTAAACCAGCAGCATATTTATGTCCACCAAATTGTTCAATATATTCACTACACGCTTCCAAAGCATTATAAACGTCAAATCCTTTAACCGATCGTGCAGAAGCAGCTAACTTAGCTCCACTTTTTGTAAAGACTAAAGTTGGTCTGTAATAGGTTTCGGTTAGTCTTGAAGCCACAATACCAATCACGCCTTTATGCCAAGACTCATGATACACGACAGAGGTTAGTCTATCTTCTTCCTTATTTTTTATAATTTGTTCTAAAGCTTCTTCAGTGATTCGTTGATCTGCTTCTCTTCTATCGAGATTGAATATGTTGATTTCTTTAGCATATTCTTCAGCTAAAAACTCATCGGTTTCTGTGAGTAAAGTGACAGCATAATTACCATGTTTCATTCGTCCGGCAGCATTAATTCTTGGAGCGACAACAAAGACAACATCTGTAATGGTGAGTTCTTCTTTTTTTACTTCGGAAATCAATGCTTTAATGCCAGGTCTCGGATTGGTATTTATGACTTGCAATCCGAAATAGGCTAAGGCACGATTTTCTCCGGTTATAGGAACGATATCTGCACCAATTGCAGTGGCAACTAAGTCTAAATATTCAACTAAATCTTCAACCGATTGACCATCTTTTGAAGCTAATGCTTGAATTAATTTAAACCCAACGCCACAGCCACAAAGCTCTTTATAAGGATACTCACAATCGTCTCGTTTTGGGTCTAAAACAGCTACTGCTTTAGGCAATTCATATCCTGGTCTATGATGATCACAAATGATAAAGTCAATCCCTTTTTCAGCTGCATAAGCGACTTTATCAATGGCTTTAACTCCGCAATCTAAAGCAATAATTAGTGTGAATTCATTATCGTGAGCAAAGTCAATCCCTTTGTAAGACACACCATAGCCTTCATCATAACGATCTGGAATGTAAGTTGCAATACGATCTGATTTGGTTTTTAAATAAGACGACATTAAAGCAACAGACGTGGTTCCATCAACATCATAATCACCAAAAACCAAAATGTTTTCATCGTTTGCTAAAGCTTTTTCGATACGAGCAACAGCCAAATCCATATCTTTCATTAGAAACGGATCATGTAAGTCTTTTAAGCTTGGTCTGAAAAATGTTTTAGCAGCTTCATAAGTATCAATGCCACGTTGTATCAATAAAGTGGCTACAGCACGATCCACCTGAAGTGCTTTTTGCAAGTCTTCAACAATTTTTGAATCTGGTTTTGGTTTTAGAGTCCAACGCATGAATTAATCTCTGTGAAATTAGATGTCATTTAAAACTTAGCGAATCCCTTTAAAAAGGTTTCAACTGTGCTCAACCTGACAACAATGATAGCAATATTATACTAATATAGAAAATTTTCGCTATATGTTGTGATAATGAATCGATGTTTTTACTTCGGCAAAGCGTCTGAACATTTCCATCACACCACAATATTTTTCAATGGAAAGATCTACTGCTTTTTTAATTTTCACTTCATCTAACTGATCTCCATAAAAATGATACTCTACAGAAACTGAATGGTAATATTTAGGATGCTCTTCAGTTAAGTCACCAAAGGTATCAATTCTAAAATCTGAAAACGATACTTTCATTTTCTTTAGAATAGACACCACATCTAATCCAGAACAACCAGCTAACGACGATAGCATCATGGCTTTAGGTGCGAGTCCTGAATTGTAACCACCATTTTCAGGTGATGTATCCATGAGTAATGTTTTTCCACTGGGATTATCAGAATCAAATTGCAAGTTTCCTTTCCAGTGAGTGACTACTTTATGAGACATAGTTTTAAGAATTAAGTTATAAACCGCTTAAGTAATTATATGTTATCTTAGTCAAAAATACTATTAAAAAACTCAAATTTCTATTCCATATGGCATTAGTTACACCATTATCAGCAGAGCACGATCTAGAAACCAAACAGCTTGCAGAATTCTTTAATGAGACCCTTGGCTTTTGTCCAAATTCGGTCTTAACCATGCAACGTCGTCCTGCTATTAGTAAGGCGTTTATCAATTTAAACAAAGCTGTAATGGCTAACGAAGGTCGCGTGACTTCTGCTTTAAAACGAATGATTGCCTGGGTAAGTAGCAATGCAACGGGATGTCGTTATTGTCAGGCACATGCTATTCGCGCTGCAGAACGTTATGGAGCCGAACAAGAACAATTGGATAATATTTGGGAATACAGAACACACGAGGCGTTTTCTGAAGCTGAACGTGCTGCACTTGATTTTAGTTTAGCAGCTTCTCAAGTTCCAAACGCTGTGAATGCAGACATTAAGAAGCGTTTATATGAACATTGGAACGAAGGTGAAATTGTAGAGATGCTTGGTGTGATTTCTTTATTTGGGTATCTCAACCGTTGGAACGATTCTATGGGAACAACTATGGAAGAAGGCGCTGTTGAAAGTGGCAAACAGTATCTAGGAAAATATGGTTTTGAAGTTGGAAAACATGATGGATCTCAGTATTAGATTGTCATTCCGACAGAGTGAAGGATGAACGACGAGGAATCTCATTCTTTTAGATTCTTCGCTTCGCTATGAATGACAAAAAATTAAAAATTATTTTTTAATTACATTTTGAATAATTTTCTTCAATTCTGGCAAAACCGCCTCCTCAAACCAAGAATTCTTAGTCAGCCAAAACCGGTTTCTCGGACTAGGATGTGGTAACACAAAATACTGAGGCAAGTAGTCTTTATAATTGGCAACTGTTTCGGTTAAATTACGTTTAGCAGTTTCTTTTAAATAATACTTTTGAGCATACATCCCAATTAAAATCACCAACTCTACTTTTTCCATTTGATCAAATAAAAGCTGATGCCATTGTGGTGCACATTCTGGTCTTGGTGGTAAATCACCACTTTTTCCTTTTCCTGGATAACAGAATCCCATTGGGATAATGGCAAATTTGGTTTTGTCGTAAAACTCATCTTCAGAAACCTCCAGCCATTTCCGCAATTGCTTTCCAGAAGCATCATCCCAAGGAATACCAGACTTATGAACCTTAGTTCCTGGTGCCTGACCAATAATCACAATTTTAGAATCTGGATGCGCTGTTGCAACTGGTCTCGGATCTAAAGGAAGGTGTTCTTTGCAGATTCGGCATTGCCGTATGTGATGAAGTAAGTCTTGCATTTATCATTTTTCAGCCAACATGCTTTTTAAATCATTACTATATGAAGGATAGGTGAAAATTTGATTTTTGAAATCATCTACAGTCATAGCGTTCTTAATTGCCATACTTAAAATATTTATCGTTTCAATAGCTTTAGCCGCTAATAAATGTGCTCCTACAATTCGATTTGTTCTCTCATTTACTAAAATTTTATAGGCATACACATCTGTATTTTCCTTTTTTGCATTATACCAATCTGAAGCATCGCCTTTATACATCTTGATAGATTTATAATGTTTATTTGCTTCTTCTTCAGAAAAGCCAACACTTGCCAAATTAGGATGTGTAAATACCACTGATGGCACTAACTGATTTTGAAATTCCTTTTTATTTCCATGAACAATATTATATCCAGCAATATGACCTTGTAGTCCTGAAAGTGGTGTTAATGGTAAAGATTTGCTGGACACATCTCCACAGGCATACACTTTTGGATTGCTTTTACTTTGCATAAAGTCATTCACCAAAACACCAGAATCATCAAACATAACATCTGCATTTTCTAATTCTAATAATTCAATAGCAGGTACACGACCAGATGCATTGTAAACCACTCGCGATTTCAATGATGTAGTCTTTCCTTTTCTCTTATATATAACACGGTAATTTTTTCTCAATTTTTCTACGGAAAGAGGATCAGCCTCGAAAATAAAATCCACACCATTTTTCCTTAAATTTTCCACTAATTTTTCTACCAAGTAAGAATCAAATTGAGATAAGGCTTTATGAGTTTTCTCAATCATAGTGACTTTACAACCTAAAGTAGAAAGCATGTAACAAAATTCCATTCCAACATAACCAGAACCTATAAAAATAGCAGATTTCGGAATTTTTTTTAAGTTTAGAATGTCATCACTATTTTGAAGAAGTTCAAACCCTTTCATTTTTAGAGGTCTTACAACCAGTCCTGAAGCAATTACAAAATAGTCTGCAGAAATGGTTTTACCTTCAACTAAAACTTCAGATTCACTAATGAATTTTGGAGATTGGTGGTATAAATTAATCCCTAATTGATTTAAATCGTTTTCTGTAGCTTGAGGTACAGGTTTGGTAAATTTTGATTTGAATTTCTGAACAGACTTCCATTTTATTTCTGGTAATTCTGATACACCACGTCCTTTCAATTGTTTAGATTGATGTACTAAATTTGTGAATTGCATCATCAACTTTTTTGGGTCACATCCTCTGATAGCACAAGTTCCACCAAATTCTCTTTTATCTGAAAGGGCAACAGTCAATCCAGACTTAGCACAGATTTCTGCTGCGGTTTGACCTGCGATACCACTACCAATGACGAATACATTATAATGCTTTATTTCCATGTTCGATAAGTTAAAGGAATTTAAATAAGATGGAATGATTATTTTAATACTAAAGCTATAAAATTTATCGCATTTGTATTATTTCTTTCCAGAAACGACAATCACAATCTCCCCTTTTGGTGGTTTATTACTATAATAGTCTAACACTTCTTTGGCTGTACCTCGTGTCGTTTCTTCATAGAGTTTTGTCAATTCTCGAGATACAGAAACTGGTCTGTTTTCTCCAAAATACTCACAAAAATTAGTTAGTGTTTTTATCAGCTTATGCGGACTTTCATAAAAAATAATGGTTCGAGCTTCTTCTGCTAAAAACAATAATCGGGTTTGTCGACCTTTTTTTACGGGAAGAAATCCTTCAAATACAAATTTGTCATTGGGTAATCCCGAATTCACCAATGCTGGTACAAAAGCAGTTGCTCCTGGTAAACAGTCTACTTCTATATCGTTTTCAACACAAGCTCTGGTTAATAAAAACCCAGGATCAGAAATTGCTGGTGTTCCTGCATCACTAATCAATGCAATGGTTAATCCGCTTTTAAGTTTCTGAATCAAGCCATCAACCATTTTGTGTTCGTTATGCATATGGTGACTTTGCATTGGTGTTCCAATTTTAAAATGCTTGAGTAGCTTTCCTGAAGTACGTGTGTCTTCAGCTAAAATTAAATCGACTTCTTTGAGCACCTCAACAGCTCTAAAAGTCATATCTTTTAAATTTCCTATTGGAGTTGGTACAATATAAAGTTTAGACATTATCATTTTGATTGTTTCCAAATTTACAATCTTTAGTCTATATTAACGCAACCATTACTATAATTTGACATCTAGAAATAAACCAATCCATGTTAAAAAAGTACTTCCTTTTCTTTTTTTTGTGTGTCTTTTATTACTATTCTGAAGCGCAAACTACAGATTTAGCCGTATTGGTTGAAGCACAAAACACTAGTAATACCGAAGTTTCTCAAGTACATATTTATCAAGAATTTCAGTACATTATAACCATACTTAATTCAGGAAATTTAGCAGAAAATGCAACTTTCACACAAGACATTAATGCAAATACAACTGTTGTTGCTTTTGAATATCAAAACGCTTCTGGAGGAGCAGGAATTGTTACAGATTTTGTTTTAGACGATAATACAAATAATGTATCAGGTACGGTTACATCACTTCCACCAAACTCTAGCATTGAAGTAAAAGTATCGGTCATCGCTCCAACTTTTGTAGGAGGTATTGCTACTAATGTTACTATATTTCCACCAGATAATACAACAGATATTGATAATACAAATAACCAATCTATAATTTCTTTAGATGTTACTGATCTTGACATTGATTTTACTGTAACTCTCAATCAGATTAACCCAAATGAAAATACGCCTATTAATGCTTGGGGAGACAATGTTACTTATCAATTCACAATTAGCAACAATAGCAGTATTGCATTTCCGTTAGATGCTTTTAAAATGAACATGATTAGTGATCCTGTTGAAAATGGAGAACCTCATATACAAATCCAGTCATTAGATTGTATTGCTACAACCAATGGTGTAAATTGTCCTGAAGACATCCCTTTTTCATCAAGTATTGTAAGCCTTGAAAATACATCAGATATTTTTGAGTTTCAGGATGACATCATATTTCCAGTAAATGGAACCATTACTTTTGAAATAGTTGTTAAATTTCTTGAAGGTGATTGTACCGAAACACCTGATGTGATTCATATAGAAAGTCTGATTGAAATAGAACTAAGTCATGATAATGTATCTCCTAATGAATCTAATATTGTCAACACCCTTTTATTAGCTCCAGAAGCCTGTCTGCTTACAGATTTGGTCATAGAAACAGAAGTCATTCAGCCTACAAGTGGAAGCATAAGTGACTGGAGTGATATTGTGATTTTAGAAACTGTTGTTACCAATTTGGGTACTTTTGATGTTCCTATTCGATTCTTTCTTCAGAACCTAACCTCTGCAGCCGGAACATGGAATTTAATTAGTGTGACATGTACTGGAACTACAGGACCAATTGCTTGTGAAGATATCTCTTTTAGTTTAAATGGTGAATCCTGGAATACTTTAATTTTTGATATTCCTGCTGGAGCAACAATTACTTTTGAAACCGTTTTAAATTATATTGAACCTCAATGCAGTCCTAATCCGGCTCTGTTTACATCACAAATAAGAAGTGCTATAAATATCATTCCTGACGATGTTATTGACATTGATTACAGTAATAATTTTGATGATGATTATGTTGTACTGTTCCCGGTTGAAGAATGTCCCTTTTCAGATTTAACAGTTAACAAAACCCAAATCGACCCTCAGTTACCTGTTGGTGGCTCAGACCAAAGTCCGATGCCTTGGGGAAATGTCACTTATGAAATTGCTGTGAGTAATATTGGTGATGAAGATACCTTTATGACTTTGGTTGATTTGTATGCTAATTCAGGCTTTAGTGCAACAGGTATTCTAAGAAGTGTTGAGTGCATCTCCTCAACAGGAGGCGCTTCATGTGGTACTATCACAATTCAAAATATTGATGTAGAAATAGATCAAAATTCAGAAGACCCAGTGTTTTGGGAAATTACTGAAGCTGATAACTGGTTTATGCCAGCAGGATCTTCTGTGACATTTAGAACGGTTCATTCTTGGCTACCAGAATGTAGTGATGATTCAATTCCTGTCATTAATAATGTAAATGTATTGGCTTATGGTGGAACACCTGATGGCAACAATACTAATAATGGTTTTTCTGCAACCACATATTTCACACCATGTGTTGATCTTATTATTCAAACGTTTCCATCGTCTTCAACAATACCAGTAAATTCAACATTCAATTGGATTGTTGATATTACTAACAGTAATACCAGTTCAACAGCCATTGATGCTTCATTTTCTAATACTGTAAATCCAGCTTTTACTATTATTGGCACACCAACCTGTCAGATTCAAAATGGTTCAGCAACCTGTATTACAAATTTTAACGTTAATGGTTCGGATGTCACTGCTACGATTCCTTTGCTAGAAGCAGGTTCAACAATACGTATTTTAATTCCTGTTCAGGCTCCAAATTATGGTGGTGTTTTTAACAATACTGCAACTGTATTTCCTAGTGCAATTAATAATGAAGAGTTAACACCTGAAACCAACATTTCAATCAGTAGTGCTCAGGTAGTATCACCAACGTTAATCAAAAGCTATAATCCAGAAACCATTATCGCTGGAGCTACGAGTACATTAACATTCACTGTTAATAATATTGCTACAAATCCTGCTCAAAACGGTATTACTTTTACTGATACTCTCGCCCCTGAAATCCATCTAGTGAGCGCTCCAGACTGGGTAAGTGCAAATGGATGTACAGCAAATTTTGTTGGAAATTCAGGCGACAACTTTATTGGTGTAACCGACTTAACATTCCCTGAAGGCGTGAGTAGTTGTACATTTTCTGTTGAAGTTATTTCAGATATTATTGGAATATATCTGAATGATAATTCTAATTTTAGTAACCAGAACAATATTGACACCACTCAAACAGAAGCAACACTAACTGTAATTGAGGATACATCTGATGTTGACATTGAAGTATTAAAAGCAGTGTCTGAAGCCGCTGTGTTTTTAAATGATGAGATAGATTTTACAGTTACTATAACTAACAATGGCACTACCACAGCGACACAAATTGAAATTTTAGAGCATTTACCTTCTGGTTACCAATACATTTCACATTCAACATCTCAAGGTACTTATGATATCGTATCCTCGATTTGGAGTTTGACGACTTTAGACCCGAATCAATCTGAAAACTTAACGATTACGGTTCGTGTAATATCTTCGGAAAATTTATTGAATACTGCAATTTTAAATCAGGTCAACGAAGTTGACAGAGACGATACAAATAATGAAGATTCGGCTGAAACTTCGGTAAATAACTGTTTGATTATTCCTCAGGGAATTTCTCCAAATAATGATGGTTTAAATGATGTTTTAGAAATTCCTTGCTTAGAACTTTATCCAAAAAATACTATTAAAATCTTTAATCGCTACGGAACACTCATCTTTCAAACGGATGCTTATGAAAACAATTGGGATGGCAGAGCAAACAGAGGCTTTCCAGATCATTCAAATTTACTACCTGTAGGAACGTACTTCTACATTTTAGAGATCTCTGAAACCATAGAACCTGTAGTGGGTTGGGTTTACTTAAACTATTAAAAAATGTTATGAAAATTTACTTTCAACAATTTCCATAAAACGGTTTTCAACGTCTTCTTTTCCTGACCAGTTATTGTAATCTGGTTTTACAATATCATTGATAAAACGAGTGGCATCATTAAATGACTGAGTTGTATTTAGTTGAGAAATAACACGATCGTAATCTTCAGTTTTACCTCCAAATAAGTGTTTTATAAACGCTAGTTTATCATTAAGTCCAATATTTAAAGTCCTTTTCTTTAATTTATCGTTTAAAGACTTTTTTGCATTGGCTTCTGAAACAGGTTCAAATTCTGGCATCTCTTCAAAGCCTGCAGTGATATCTTCTAAATGAGTTACTGAATTTTGATTTTCGGCAACTACAGTTTCAATAATCTCATCAACTTCCTGAGATTCCTGAGGCATTTGAGCGACCATATCTTTTATTTTTTCCATTACAGGCTCATAAATATGATCATCTTCTTTCTCATCAAGATTAACGTATATCCTATCTTCAATTTCAATATTATCACTCACTTTATTGTTAAAAGCGGTATCTAACATTCCAAAGAAAGAAGAATTACTTCCAATAGTTGGTAAATCTCCCTCTAAATTTTCATGAGCAAATTTAAGAACGCTCAACTTTTCATAAAGAACTGAAACTTCGGTATGCATCTTTAAAACATCTTCCTTTCCTTTTAGTTTTAAAATTCTATGCGCAATGCTTACTAATTCAGATTCTAACTTCTTCTTCATAACTTTTTAAATTTAAAACGAATTTATGCGATTGATTTTTAATAAATTTACGCCACCTTTATACAAAACGGCTAAACGGTTTGTTTTAGTGTTAAAATTACAAAATGTTTCTCGAAAATACAGTAAATCATAAAGAACAATTTGGATGGATTGAAGTTATTTGCGGATCAATGTTTTCTGGTAAAACCGAAGAACTGATTCGCAGACTCAAACGTGCCAAGTTTGCCAGGCAAAAAGTTGAAATCTTCAAGCCTGCTATTGATGTGCGTTATGACGAAGAAATGGTTGTGTCTCATGACTCTAATGAAATTCGTTCAACACCAGTTCCTGCAGCAGCCAACATTCCTATTTTGGCAGATGGTTGTGATGTGGTTGGAATTGACGAAGCGCAGTTTTTTGATGATGAAATTGTTCGTGTATGTAATGATTTGGCCAATAAAGGAGTACGCGTCATTGTTGCTGGTTTGGATATGGATTTTAAAGGAAACCCGTTCGGACCAATGCCTAATTTAATGGCAACTGCAGAATATGTGACTAAAGTTCATGCCATTTGTACGCGAACTGGGAATTTAGCACAATACAGTTATCGTAAATCTACTAGTGACAGCCTTGTGCTTCTCGGTGAAGTTGATGAATATGAACCTTTAAGTCGTGCTGCATTTTACAAAGCCATGCTTCGTGATAAAGTAAGAAACATGAAAGTTAATGATGCAGAAGAGGTGACGACAAATAAAAATAACTCTAATGCCTAAAGCGCAAGAAACAGTCCTTGAAATAGATTTAAAAGCGCTCAAACACAACTTCGAGTATATAAAATCTAAACTACAAAAAGACACTAAAGTTTTGGCTGTTGTAAAGGCTTTTGCCTACGGAAGCCATGCAGAAACGATTGCCAATTACCTTCAAGATTTAAACGTTGATTATTTTGCTGTAGCTTATGTTTCAGAAGGCATTGCGCTAAGAAATGCTGGTATTACAAAGCCCATTTTAGTTTTACATCCTCAAGCTGTAAATTTTAAAATCCTTATTGAAAGATGTCTTGAGCCTAGCCTTTATAATTCAAAAGTTTTAAATGAATTTATTGCAATTGCTTCAGAAGAAAAGCAGACCAATTATCCGATTCATATCAAATTCAATACAGGTTTAAACCGATTAGGGTTTGGGCAGAATGATGTAGAACATATCATTTCCAAGTTGAAAACCACAAATTCTGTTATAGCTAAATCTATATTTTCACATTTAGCAGCCAGCGAAGACCTGTCAGAAAAGGGATTTACAAATCAACAAATTAAACATTTCAAAACCATTGCTGAAACCTTTTCTAAAAAGATTGGCTACCAACCCATGCTTCATATTTGCAATACTTCTGGAATTTTAAATTATCCCGAAGCACATTTAAATATGGTAAGAACTGGTATTGGTTTATATGGCTTTGGTAATTCTAAAAAAGAAAACAACCATTTCAATCCTATTGCTACATTAAAATCTGTAATTTCTCAAATTCATTCTATAGAAAAAGGAGAAACTGTTGGTTATAACAGAGCTTATAAAAGCGATACTATAGTTAAAACAGCAACCATTCCTATTGGTCATGCTGATGGTATTGGCAGACAATATGGCAACGGAAAAGGCTATGTCATTATTAATAACAAACCGGCTTTTATTATTGGTAATGTGTGTATGGATATGATCATGGTAGATATAACAAATATTGATTGTAATGAAGGAGATGAGGTTATTATTTTTGGTAGTCATCCTTACTCAGCTTCCGAGTTTTCAAAAACTGCTCAAACCATTTCTTACGAAATCATAACCGCAATTTCTCAAAGAATCAAACGTGTATTTTTAACATAGTTCGTAAATATTAGTCACGTTTGTGACTTTTTGATTAAATTAGTGTCTTATTGAAGTATTAACTAACTAATAAAACACTGAAATTATGTTTAAAGAATTTAAGAATTTTATAATGACAGGCAATGTCATTGATTTAGCAGTTGCTGTTATTCTTGCAGGAGCTGTTGGTATGGTTGTAAACGGTTTCGTTTCAGACATTATGATGCCAATTGTTGGAAACTTTGCTGGTGGTGTTGATTTTGCAGATTTAAAATATGTGTTATCTCCAGCTACAGTGGGAGCTGATGGAGAAATTACTAAACCAGAAAATGCTATCATGTATGGTAAATGGGTAAATTCAATTATCAATTTAATTATTGTTGGATTTGTATTATTTATGATTGTTAAAGCCTATAATAAAACTAAAACACCTCCTGAACCAGCTGGTCCTGCAGGTCCATCTGATAACGACTTACTTAAAGAAATTAGAGATTTGCTAAAAAAATAAGATAGCTAACCGCTACACTACCTATGTTCTAATCTTAACCACCTCCAAAAAAGAGGTGGTTTTTTTTATGACTTTTTTTAAATAGAAAAATGAATTAATCCCTACTTTTGTTTATCTAATTTTAATTGTAATGAAAGTAGCTGTAGTTGGAGCCACTGGTTTAGTTGGCGAAGTCATGCTTAAAGTTCTTGAAGAACGTAATTTTCCGGTTTCAGAATTAATTCCTGTGGCTTCAAAACGATCCATTGGCAAATTAATTAGGTATAATGGAAAAGACTATAAAGTTGTTGGGATGCAAGATGCTATTAACATGAGACCGAGTATAGCATTGTTTTCAGCAGGAGGTGATACCTCTTTAGAATGGGCTCCAAAATTCGCAGAAGCAGGAATTACAGTGATTGATAACTCTTCAGCATGGCGAATGGATCATTCTAAACAATTGATTGTTCCTGAAATTAATGCAGAAAAATTAACCTCTGAAGATAAAATAATTTCTAATCCCAACTGCTCAACCATACAAATGGTTTTGGCGTTAGCACCTCTTCATAAAAAATTTAAAATGAAACGGATTGTTGTTTCTACATATCAATCTATAACCGGAACAGGTGTAAAAGCTGTTAAACAATTAGAAAACGAGGTTGCTGGCATTAAAGGTGAAATGGCTTATCACTATCCTATATACCAAAATGCTATTCCGCATTGCGATGTCTTTGAAGAAAACGGATACACCAAAGAGGAAATGAAATTAGTTCGTGAAACTCAAAAAATATTAGATGATCGCACAATAGCTATTACAGCAACAGCGGTTAGAATCCCAACAGCAGGTGGACATAGCGAAGCTGTAAATGTTGAATTTGAACACGATTTCGATATCTCTGAAATTAGAAAAATTCTCAGTGAATCAGAAGGTATTGTCGTTCAGGATAATATTGATGTCAACACCTATCCGATGCCAATTTATGCCAATGGGAAAGATGATGTTTTTGTTGGAAGAATCCGTAGAGACGGATCACAGCCAAATACATTAAATATGTGGATTGTTAGTGATAATCTGCGTAAAGGAGCTGCAACAAATACCATTCAAATTGCTGAATATCTAATGAAAAAAAATCTACTTTTAAAAAAGTAATTTTTTTATAGAGACACTTAGGGTTTTGGTGGATTGAGTTGTTGTATAAAAGCAAACCATTTCTTAATTCATAGGTCTGGTTTTGCAAATTACCGTAAACCTCCTATTTAGACACTCTTGTTGTCTGATAAAAAGAGTATTACATCTAATTAATTATATAAATGTTTAATATGTAAGTATATTTACTGTCCAAATTTTACTGTAAATGTTTAAAAATTGCCTTAAATCAATCTTACTTATTGTGTTGACAGTCTCAATACAATCTTGTGCAGATGATGATGATACTGACAATTATATTCCTGTTGTTATTGAAACCGCTCCAGATTTTGCAGAGGTCATTCAAAATAACACTATTGAAATAAATGTGTTGAGTAACGACATCAATGTACCAGAATCTGGAAGTTTAGTCCTTAGCAATGCCACAAACGGAAGTGTTGAAGTGTTAGACTTAAACAATACGCCAAACAATCCTTCAGATGACACAGTGTTATATACACCTAACACAGATTTCGTGGGAACAGATTATTTCACATATACTATTTGCAATAACCTAGAACCTATTAGCTGTTCCACAGAAGATATTAACATTACAGTAAACCCTAGTTTAGAAGTTGTATATAATCCTGATGAGATGCCTTATCAGACGCTTTCAGAATATAACTTTTTTAAAGGTGTTTTAAAAAATTTAGAGCCTGTCCCAGGAGTTTTACCTTATGATTTGAACTCTCCTCTTTTTACTGACTATGCGCATAAAAAACGTTTTGTTTGGATGCCAGATGGCACAATAGCCACTTACGATAGTGATCATACTCCTTTAGATTTTCCAGTTGGAGGAATACTAATCAAAAACTTTTTTTACGATAACATTCAACCCGAAAATACCACAAGAATTATTGAAACACGCTTAATGTATATGACTGAGGAAGGTTGGGATTTTGCAAATTACGTTTGGAATGATGAACAAACAGAAGCAACTTTTACAAACAATGGAAGCTTTATTGATTTTGATTGGATTCATGATGACGGAACTACGAAATCAGTCAATTACAGAGTTCCTTCTAGAAATGAATGTTTCTCATGTCATAATAAATTCGGAACACCATTACCTATTGGTCCGAAACCTCAAAACTTAAACAGAAACTACAATTATACAGATGGTAGTTTCAATCAATTAAATAAGTGGATAGAAGTCGGTTATTTAGAAAATAATTTACCTGCAACGATAGTTTCAACAGTCGATTGGGAAGACACTTCGCTTCCTTTAGAACTGAGAGTTCGCTCTTATTTAGATATCAACTGTGCTCACTGTCACTCTGAAGAAAGTTATTGCGAGTATCGTCCTATGCGACTGGCATTTAACGAAAATGACGATGATGTAAATAAAGGTGTGTGTGTTACACCAGATACTCAAATTTCACCTTATACTCATATCATTTCTAGTGGTCAGGTTGATAAATCTGTTTTACACTTTAGAATCAGTTCAATCGAAGAACAATATAGAATGCCTCTTTTAGGAAGAACACTTCAGCATGCTGAAGGTGTTAGACTTATTGAAGAGTGGATTAACTCCTTAGAGGGAGAATGTGAATAATTAAATTAAAATTTGAAAATAGACTATTATGAAAACAAAATTACTTCTTATCACACTGGGTTTTATGGCATTTAACTTTCAGGTTTTTGCTCAGCCAGTAAATGATAATTTTTCAGGCGCAATACCAATTACGCCTTCTGCTGATGGCACAGGTTGTTCTAATGCCACTTTTAACCTTCCGTTTTCAACAGATGGAACTACAGATAGTGGAGTACAAGGTTCGTGTAGAGCTTCTGGATTAGACCAGTTTTTTACCTGGACAGCAACTACAACCGGTTTGAATTTTTTCTCTCAAAATCCTGGTAATCCTGGTATCGTAGTTTTCGATTCTACAGGTACTATTGAAATTGCATGTACAGATACCTTTGCTACTGAAACTATTGGTGGATGGAATATTGGTGATGATCTTGTTATTCAAATTTATGATTTCGAAGGTACTGGCCTTTCCGATGTAGCATTTTGTTTAGAAGCTACAAACAATACTCCTGTACCAACTCCAATTACATTTACCTCCAGTCCTTCTGGAGCTTCTGGTTCTTACAGATATGCTTGTGTTGATATGAATGGTGATTTTCTGGATGATTTAGTGTCTATTTCTTCTACGAATGTTAACATTAGAGAGCAAAACGCTGGTGGAGGATTTACCACAAAAAATATTACAACAACAAATGCTAATTACTTACCATCATGGAGTTTAGCCGCAGCTGATTATAACAGAGATGGTTATACTGACTTGCTTTATGGTGCTGGAAATGGAGTAACTTTTATGAGAAGTGATGGTACTGGTAATGGATTTACTGAAGTTTCTGGTTCTCAAGATGTGTTTTCTCAACGCTCTAATTTTGTTGACATAAATAACGATGGACATTTAGATGCATTTGTGTGTCATGACGTCGCTCCTAATGTTTACTATATGAACGATGGAAGTGGAAACCTTACATTTAATCAAGGAGGTTTGGGAGACTATTCTTCAGGAGGTAATTATGGTTCTATCTGGATTGATTATGACAATGATAGAGATCTGGACTTATTTATCGCTAAGTGTGGTGGTGAAACAGCAAGAAGAGTTAACCAAATGCATACTAATGATGGAAATGGGAATTACACAGAAAACGCATCAGCTATTGGCTTAGCAGATCCAATGCAAACATGGTCATCTGCTTGGGGAGATTTTGATAATGATGGTGATATGGATGTTTTTGTTGGCGCTAGTTCTGGTGCTCATAAACTTATGGAAAACGATATTGAAAACAATATGTTTGTTGATATTAGCGCAGGCTCAGGTGTTGATTTACTATCATTAACTTCTACAGAAACAGTTACTTTTGATTTTGATAACGATGGTAATCTTGATCTTGTATCTGGTGGAAATATATTGTTTGGTGACGGAAATATGAACTTCACTGTTCATACTAACGTATTCCCAGGAGCAGGAGCTTATGGCGATTTAAATAACGATGGTTACATTGATGCCTTTAATTCCAGCAACATTTATCTTAATAATAAAGAAACCAATAATAACTGGATCAAAATTCATACTGTTGGTACAACAAGCAATATTAACGGTATAGGTGCTCGTGTTGAAATATATACTGATAGTGGAATGCAAATTAGAGATGTAAAAAGTGGTGATGGTTTTAGATATATGAATTCTATAAACACACATTTTGGGATAGGTACTGATACCAGTATTTCTCATATTACTGTATACTGGCCAAATTCTGGTTGTGAAACATTTCTAAATCCACCTGTAAATCAACCCTTTACGGTAGTTGAAGGTTCTGGTGAACGTTGTGATATTGTATTATCACCAATAGTGTATTTAGAAGGTGCTGCTTTAAATCCTAATTCAGGAGAAGACAATTTAATGCGTGATGATTTACGTCTTAATGGATGGTTAGCATCCAATGCTACAACAAGTCCATATGCTGATGGATTAACTGCTGATGTTTCAGTATTTAATACAACAGGTTCAGATGCTATCGTTGATTGGGTTTTTGTTGAACTTCGTGATAAAGATGATAACACTTTGGTAGTAGATTCGCAATCTGCATTATTACAACGAGATGGTGACGTTGTTGATGTCGATGGTTTATCTCCTTTAACCTTTGATCAAGATCAAGACAGCTATTATGTCGTTATCAAACACCGTAATCATCTTGGTTTAATGAGTGCTGCATCATATGCTCTAAGCCCATCAAATACGGTTATAGATTTATCTTTAAACCCGAATACTGTGGAAGGTGCAAGCAATGCTGTAGTCGCTTTAGCAAATGGCAAATATGGTATGTATGCAGGTGATTTTGATAGCAATCAACAAATTCAAAATTCTGATGCTAGTGGAGTTATACAATTAATTGGTGGTTCAGGATATAGCAATGCCGATATGGATGTCAACACTCAAATTCAAAACTCTGATGTTAACTCATTAATTAATCCAAATATTGGTCGTGGTCAACAATTTCAAAGGTCAGAAGCAGAGCAATTAGCGTCTAACGTTACGCTTTCCTTTGCTAATGCACAAATAACCAATGATGGTAGTGACAATTATTATGAAGCAGATATTTTAATTGCTACTACTGAAGATTTTTATGTAGGTTCTGGTCAGGTTTATTTTGATTATAATACTGCTGCTTTTGGAGAAAATATATCTTCAAATAATGCTATTGAATATACTCAACCAGAAACCTCTATTTTAGGCGCTTCTTTTGTAGGGCTTCCTGCATATAAAGACTTTATTCAAAATGATAATACTACTTCTAGAGTATCTTTGTCATTCCAACAAAACTTCTCAGAATCTTTCATTGAAACCAATATAATGTCTGCCCAAATTACAGCAACACCAAAAGTATTGTTTCATATTAAAATAAAATATGTTAATGCTGGTGAGGATGCTGATGTTTGTTTCTACAATCAAGGTGTATTTCAAGATCAATTTTATACAGCTTGTGGTGGTGCTGGTGCTGCAGATTGTACAAATAGTCCTGGAGAACAAATATTTGATGACACCTATGATTGTTCAGCTGCTGGTGTTAGTACATTAGCTGTAACGAACTACGATATTAATGCTATACATCTATATCCTAACCCAGTAAAGAATACTGTTTTTATTAAAGGTAATATAGAAAACTTAACCAGAATAGATATTATCAGTATTAATGGACAACTCATAAAAACAATAGATTCTAATTTTAATGAAATAGATGTAAGCCAATTAGATACTGCTATATATTTCTTAAAACTCTATTCTGCAGAAAGTGTAACTACTAAGCGATTAATAAAGCAGTAATTTTCTATTAGTCCTTCATTTCCCTTTATACATGTAAAGGACATCTTTAAAAGCCTAATAGACAGCACGCATAAAAGCCTTACAAACTAAATTTGTAGGGCTTTTTTTATTACTTTTAGTGCTTATGATAAAGCATATATAAAATATTATGAGAAAAATTACATTATTAACATTTCTTATAATGTCTTATTGCTCTGTTGCTCAAATTTTGAACGAATCAGCCAACTGGCCAAACAACAGTTGGGTTATTACAAGCTCATATGATCCTAATCCTAATGTTTACCAAAATGAATATTTAAGAATACAATCAAGAATCAAAAGTTTATTAAGCAATAACCTTATTGATTTTAAATAACTAAAAACCCTCTAAATTATATTTGGAGGATTTTTTTTATTATTTTTAGAAACTATTTACCTAATACCTAAATTTTTATGAAAAAAATTACATTAATAGCATTTCTTGTAATATCTTATTGCTCGGTAGCTCAAGTTTTAAATGAATCGGCTAACTGGCCAAACAATACCTGGACAATTACAGGTACCTATGACGCTAATCCTCTCTTCTTCACAGACAATCCGACAGATGGTTCAATGAATTTTTCATTTGATGAAGATGAAGCTGGACCTAATTCAATAAACAATATAGCAGTAGAATCTAACACTATTGATATAACTGCTGCATACAATGCTGGAGAAACTTGGATTACAGTAGTAAGTTCTTATGTCCATAACATTTTTCAAAACGAAAGTTTAAGAATACAATACTGGGATAATGATGCAGGAAACTGGCAAGATTTTGGTGAAGAATTAGTGCAAACTAATAATGCACCTACTTCAAACTTTTGTAATGGAACTCCACAACAAGTCAATGAAACAATAAGTATTGCATCTTTCACACCAACTCAATTAACAAATTTTAAATATCGAATCTCTTATAACGATAATGGGTCTTACGGTTGGGGATTTTGTTTTAACTCTCCAACAATACGTTCAGAAACACCTCCTGCTTGTCCAAATATTAGCAATCTATCAGTTGCTTTTGTGTCTTCAGATAGTGCCAGTGTTTTTTGGGAAGCTGGTGATGTTGAAACCTCTTGGGAAATCGTTGTTCAATCTCCTGGAGCTGGAATTCCTTCTGGAGCTGGAACCTCAACGAGTTCAAATAATCCTCATGTTTTAAATGGATTAACCGAAAACACTGCTTATGAAATTTATGTTAGAGGCTTTTGTGGAGGAACAGATTTTAGTAATTGGATTGGACCTGTAAATTTTGCAACATTAATTCCTTCCAGAGTGAATTTCACTCTTCAGGATTTAGGTATTGGAGGATACGACTTGACCGTTGTAGATATGGATGGAGACCATCTTGATGATATTGTATCTGTAACGTCTAACAATGTTAATATCCATTACCAACTAAGTACAGGAGGATTTAACGAAGTAAATATTCCAACACCTAACGCAGATTTCCTACCTGGTTGGAGTATGGCTGCTGCAGATTTTAACAAAGATGGTTTTACCGACTTACTTTATGGGTCAGGAAGTGGTGTAACCTTCATGAAAAGCGATGGAACTGGTACTGGTTTTTCAGAAATCTCTGGTCCAGAATATGTGTTCTCGCAACGTTCAAACTTTGTTGATATCAATCAGGATGGACATTTAGATGCATTTGTGTGTCATGACGTGGCTCCTAATGTTTATTACATCAATGACGGATTGGGTAATTTAACCTTTTACCAAGGTGGATTAGGGGATTATACTTCAGGTGGTCATTATGGATCCATTTGGATTGATTATGATAATGATCGAGATATGGATATGTTTATTGCTAAATGTGGTGGAGAGACGGCCAGAAGAACAAATGTTATGCTAACAAATAATGGCGATGGTACTTTTACTGAAAATGCAAGTGAGCTTGGTCTTGCTGACCCAATGCAAACTTGGTCGTCATCTTGGGGAGATTATGATAACGATGGCGACATGGATGTTTTTGTTGGTGCTAGTTCTGGTTCGCATAAACTTATGCGCAACAATGGTGATGGTTCGTTTACCGATGTTACTTCTGGTGCTGGAGTAAGTGGTGCTTCTACTGGTCACGAAAATGTGAGTTATGATATTGATAATGATGGTTATTTAGACATTTTATGTAATGGAACCATTTTGTATGGAAATGGTGATCTTACTTTTGAAGATGCTGATAACACGCAAATCAATTATAAGAATGGAGCTCTAGGAGATTTAAATAATGACGGATTTATTGACGCTTATTATAATGGTAATATTTATTGGAATCTTACAACTGATAACAACTGGATTACAATAAATACTGTTGGTACTGCAAGTAATATCGATGGTATTGGTGCTCGTGTTGAAATCTATACAGATAGTGGTGTTCAAATTAGAGATGTACGTAGTGGTGAAGGTTTTGAATACATGAGTACATTAAATACACATTTTGGTATTGGAAGCGACACAAGTGTTTCTCAGATTATCATTTACTGGCCGAATTCTGGTGGCGAAATATTTTCAAACCCAGGCATCAATCAAACTTTTGAAGCCGTTGAAGGTACGGGAACCTCTCTAAGCCTTAATGATAATGAGCTTGTTTCTGATTTCATTTTATCTCCTAACCCAACTAAAAACATATTAAATATTACTTCTGGATTACAATTGCAAAATGCTGTCTATAATATTTATGATATTAGCGGAAGACGTGTAATGACAAACTCTTTAAACAACTCTAAGTCAATTGATGTATCTCAATTGTCCGCTGGAAATTACATCATCAGTATTATCTCTGATAATGCTATCAAAAATCAAAAGTTTATTAAGCAATAAGCCTTTTTAAGTTTATCATATAAAAAAGCCGCTACTATTAATGTAGCGGCTTTTTTGTAGTACTTTTGTGTTATGCTTCAAGTTAAAAACCTCACTTTTAGTTATAAAAAAAATAAGATTTTAGATGAGATTAATTTCTCAGTAAATTCTGGTGAACACCTTTCTATAATTGGTGAAAGTGGCTCTGGAAAAACCACGCTACTTAAGCTTCTTTATGGCAAATATGATTTAGATGATGGTACAATATTCTGGAAAGATCAGCAAATATTAGGTCCACAGTACAACCTTGTCGTTGGATATCATTTTATAAAGCATGTGGCTCAAGAATTTGATTTAATGCCATATACAAGTGTGCAAGAAAACATCGGTGAATTTCTATCAAATTTCTACCCAGAAGAAAAGCAAAAACGAACTCTGGAATTACTGGAAGTTGTTGAACTTTCAGAATTTGCTAATGTAAAAGTGAAAACGCTTAGTGGAGGACAGAAACAACGTGTGGCACTTGCTCGTGCATTGGCTAAAGAGCCTGAAATTATTCTGCTTGATGAACCTTTTAGTCATATTGATAATTTTAAAAAACAATCGCTTAGAAGACGGGTTTTTACATATTTAAAAGACAAACAGATTACGTGTATCGTAGCAACTCACGATAAAAATGATGTTTTAGGATTTGCAGACCGAATGCTTCTATTAAACAATGCTAAAATTGAAGCAAATGATTCACCTAAACAGTTATTTAAAAACCCAAAAACACCTATAGTCGCTTCCTTTTTTGATGAGTTTAATATCATCCATACTGAAATCGTTTATGCTCATCAACTCAAAGTTGTGAAGACATCAAATATTGAAGTTAAAGTTGTTAAAAATTACTTTAAAGGACCTTATTATTTAATTCAATCTAGTTTTGGAAATGAACCTTTATTTTTTGAAAATTTAAAGGAAATTCCTGAAGGAAGTCTCGTCTGTTTAGCTGTTAACAAATAGCAAAGGCTCCATATTTACCATGATGTGACATCGACAAAGCATCACAAACTTGTTCCTGATTTGAAAACACATTTGGTACACCAGACGCTGTTTTTTTTATTTCAAATGATCTTAAGTCTTTTCCCTTCTTTAATGATATATACTTTAATAATTGTACTCTTACTATTTCACCTTGATTGGCCTCAAACAATTTAAAATGATGAACTTCTAGGCTTAGGGTTTCGGCTTTCACTGCTATACTGTGAACATATTCTGACGTAATTACAGACTTTAAATAATATGATTTTTTATCAATACAAGCAATCCCTTGGTTGTGTAACATCAACTGGCATTGAATTCGTTTCGGATTAAAAAAACGACATTCAGTTTCTCTTACATAAGCCTTATAAGCAGCTTCTTTCATACTCCAAAGTAACCAAACCATTTGTGCTTTACTTTCAGAAGCTGAAATAAATAATTGTTCTTTTGGTGTAAATATTTTATCTAAAAACCGAGGTCGCTTCCAGTTCGAATCTTTTGCTGCTTGTTTTAAATCAACAATATCGTTTCCGATCATTTTTCAGCTAATTTTTGATTAACAATATCCATAGCTGCTTTTACTGAAGTCATTTTTTCCATATCTTCATTCTCTATTCTAATATCAAATTCATCTTCAACATCCAGAATAACATCAACAAGATTTGCTGAGTTAATTTTCAAATCATTGATAAAATCTGTGTCTTCAGACAATTGTCTGAAGGAGTGTTCATCTTGGATATAAGGTTGAACAATTGTTTTTAGTTTGGCTATTAATTCGTCTTTGGTCATCGTTTACAAATTGTCTCCTCAAGCGCAGCCGAGAGGTTATTAAATAGTTCTCGACTTCGCTAGAACTGACAAGAGTTTTTAAAGTTTATTCTAAATACTTTTTAAAGATAATACATGCATTGACATCACCAAAACCAAAACTCGCTTTTGCCGCAATATTAAGTTCTGTATGCAAAACCTGCTTTATTATTTTTTCTTCTGAAATTAATCTGGAAATTTCATCGTGGATATCCTCACAATTGATATTAGGAAATATAAACTGTTCTTTCAACTGAAGAACGGTTGCTACACTTTCTATACTTCCAGCAGCTGCCAGACAATGGCCAATCATCGATTTTAAAGAGTTTATATAAGGGAACGTTTTGCCTTTTCTATTA
Organism: Psychroserpens mesophilus; assembly: GCF_050617655.1. GTDB lineage: Bacteria > Bacteroidota > Bacteroidia > Flavobacteriales > Flavobacteriaceae > Psychroserpens > Psychroserpens mesophilus_A. The sequence continues at coordinate 343,719 of NZ_JBODQC010000001.1, forward strand.
ATAGCTTTCGTCCAGTTTTCTATTTCAAGGCTGTCTTTTGAAGTTGCTGTTAAATGCCCATTAATGGTATCGATATCATTTGCTGAAATATTTGCATTTGCTATTGCTTCCTTAATACAACGCTGCACAGCTTTTGCATTTGGAGCTGTCATGGTACCTCCTTGTCGTTGTCCTCCAGAATTAATTTGTCCACCTAAAACCTCAGCATAAATAGTTGCGTTTCGGTGTTGTGCGCTTTCTAAAGATTCTAAAACCAAAGCACCTGCGCCAGCGCCTGGCACAAACCCTGAAGCTGTTGCACTCATTGGTCTTGATCCTTGTTCTGGTAAGTCATTGTGCTTATAAGTCATCACTCGCATGGCATCAAATCCTCCCCAAATATAAGGTCCATCATCACTACAGCTGCCAACCAACATGCGTTTAGCCTGACCGTTTTTAATACGTTCGTAACCCATTAAAATCGCTTCTGTTCCTGTTGTACAGGCAGAAGAATTTGTCGTCACTTGATTTCCTAATCCTAAGATTCCACCTAAAAAAGCGCTAATTCCACTAGCCATGGTTTGAACAACAACAGTGCTTCCTAAACGTTTTACGTTACCTTCATCGAGTTTATAAATCGCTTCTCTGAATTTTTCAACACCTGAGGTTCCTGTTCCAAAAATCATTCCACTATCATAATCTAATTCACTATCAGCATTAACAAAAAATCCTGCATCTTTCCAGGCATCAATTCCTGCCATACATCCATACAGAATACCAGAGCTATGGAAACCTCTTAATTGAAGAGGTGTTAAATACTCTAGTTGTTTTTCTTCGGAAATTTGAGGGATTCCACCAATGCAGCACGAGAAATTTAAATCGGCTAATTGTTGATGAAATGTGATTCCCGATGCTCCTTTTTTTATAGCTTCAGAAAACGCATTAATGCCTACTCCATTTGGTGCAACGACTCCTAAACCTGTTATGACGACTCTGTTTTTCATGCTTTAAACATTCCTGAAATTGTTCCACGACATATCAACTCTTCTCTTTCATTCAGCATTTTGACATTACATTTCAATTTATTAAATCTAAAAACCTCTTTTTTAGAAACCACAGTCACTTTTTTTCCTGGAAATACAGGTAGAAAAAAATCGACTTGGCTTGAAGTTAAAGCTATTTGTGGATGATTTTGTTCTGAAATTTCATCTTTCAATAAATGAATTCCAAAGCATACCAAACCAATTTGAGCCATACATTCTGTTAGAATTACGCCTGGTGTAACTGGATTATTTTTAAAATGACCTTTATAAAAATAAGCGTCTTTTTTAAAGGTATAATTCCCTGTTATACTTTCTGAAGATAGCGCAGTCAATTCATCAACAAACAAAAACGGATCTTGATAAGGTAATAATGCTATGATTTGATTTGATGTCATGTGTTAACTTATATGTTCGCCTCCATCTACAGGAATGACGCAACCGTTAATCCAGGACGCTTCATCTTTTGATAACAGATAAACTGCATTGGCTACATCTTCAGGCTGTGTTAATTTTTTAAACGGATTTCGTTTTAAACTATGTGCTTTTATTAGGTCACTTCCAGGAATCATGCGCAACGATGCTGTATCTGTTACTCCAGCCTGAATACAATTCGCTCTAATTCCAAAAGGTGCAAATTCTAAAGCTATATTTCTGGTTATGGCTTCTAAAGTGACTTTAGCTGCTGAAACGGCTGCATAATGCTTCCATGCTTTGGTATTTCCTTCACTTGTAAAACTTATAATTCTAGCATCTTTTGCAAACAAATGGGCTTTAAAAATGGCTTTTGTCCAATCGTACAAACTGATAGCCATCGCATTAATGGTTAAAGTGAAATCGTCATTTTTCAAAGTTGAGGAATCTTTAGAAACCATTGGCTTTAGATTTCCTTTTGCAACGCTGTGAACCAAAGTTCTTATTGTTCCACCAGAGCCAAATATGGTTTTTAATTCAGTTATAATCCCTTCTCTTTTTTCAGGTTTAAAAGCATCAATGTTAAAGGATTTGAATTGTACATCTTCGGCTTTGATGTTATCAAATTCAGTATTAATGTCATCTTCTTGAGCTCTTGAGTTGCGATGGATGATGCAAATATTCATACCATGTCTTGCGAGTTTTTTAGCTGTTGCTAAACCCAATCCGCTGGAGCCTCCTAAAATAAGTGCCCAATAGTTTTTATCTTGAAATTCTTTCATATTACTATCTTATTAAAAAGACACTTCGACTGCGCTCAGTGTGACATTTAATTACCACTCCAACAAAATACGTTGCGCTGAAAATCCTGGTCCGAAACTCAACATTAATCCTAAATCGCCTTTCGGTAATTGTTTATCCATAAAACGCTCTAAAACATATAAAACCGTTGCACTGCTCATGTTTCCATACAATTTAAGAACTTCTTTAGTATCATCGATATTCTTTCCTAAAGATCCGAATAAATCTTCAACGGTTTGCACAATTTTCTTTCCGCCAGGATGAAAAATAAGATGATCTACATCTTCAATAGTGATATTATTTCGTTCTAAAAACGGATATACAATCCTTGGAAAGTGTTCTGAAATTGTTTCAGGAACAGCTTTATCTAAAATCATTTGTAAACCTGTATTCACCAATTTAAAACCCATCATGGTTTCAGCATCATAAAAATGATACATGGCTTCATCAATTATTTTCGGGCCTTCTTCATGTTCATAAGACGACAAAATAACACTTGCTGCTCCATCACCAAAAATGGCTGCACTCACTATATTGACCATTGAAAAATCATCCAGTTGAAATGTTGCTGTTGGCGATTCTACAGCAACAACTGCTGCGCGTTTATTTGGGTTTGCTTTCAGAAAATTCTTCGCATAAATGATTCCTGAAACACCAGCTGCACAACCCATTTCGGTCACAGGAAGTCTAACAATATCCTGCTTCATTTTGAGGTTGTTAATCAAATATGCATCCATTGAGGGAATCATAATTCCTGTACAACTTACCGTAATAATATAATCAATATCTGTTGGTTTTAAACTGGATTTGTCAAGTGCTTTGACCAAAGACTGTTCAGCTAATTTTACAACTTCACGAGCATAAATATCATTTTTTTCTTCAAAAGATGTTTTCAAAAACACCTCTTCAGCATCCATAATAGAATAGCGTCTATCGACTCCAGCATTTTCAAAAAGCTTGATTACTTTTCGTTGAAACCGCTCTTCCTGACCAGATAACCAGATGTTTAAATACGGAATGATATCCTTGGTTTCTCTGGTGTATTTTGGTAGTTGTTTTGCTACTGATATAATTTTTACACTCATATATTTTTGTTCTTCAGAATCCATTGAAAACGAAAAGCCCATTTCCATTGTATTTGATAATTTGCGTTTAATTGCTGTGACATCTCCACTAATTCCTGTCGCTTAAATCCTCGTAATACAGATGTTAATCCGTCTTCAACAATCGTTTTGTTGGTAATCGTTACACAGAGTAATTTAAACAAATAATAAGCTAGTTTATGTCGGTGTAAATCATTTACCACGATTCCTAATGTTGCCTTTTCTAAAACCGGTTTTAAAAACGATACTAACTCATCATTTTTAAAGTGGTGCAGAAATAAGGTCGTCAGTCCCAAATCGTAATCTAGAGTTTTAAATTCCTCTGAAAAAACATCTAAGGCTTTAAACTCAATATTATCATAAGCTTTTGATTGCGAATAAGCATAATCAACTGTATGCTGATTTGCATCGATTCCAATCAACTGAAATTGATAACCATTTTTCTTTCCAAATCGTGATACTTGTCTCAAAATATCACCTCCTCCGCATCCTAAATCGATAATGGTTATGGCTTCACTTTTCGGATGGTTTTTAAGTGCTTTTTTTAATCCGTTAATGGTGACCTTGTTTCCGCCAAGCCATTGATTTATTTTTGCGAGTTTATCTAATGCATCATGAAGTATCGGACCATTATAATCTAAATCGTCCATAATTTCCTCTGCTTCGCTTCTGTATTTTGTATTCACCAACAAACTCATTCTATTGTCATTATTTTACCATGTGTTCGTTTAATAATGGACGGTAAAATGGCTGGAAACCATTTAAGACCATGCATTAATACTTGAGATAATTTAGGCTGATTAAATACATTAGCAACCATATGGCCTGTTTTTAAGCGCGATTTGAACGCAACATTCCATTCTCTAAGATACTGCTTTTCTAATGCATCTCTATCGGAAGTTTCCGAATTAAAATAGTTGATAATTAATACAGAAGCCATTTGAGCACTTCTTATCGCTATACTCATACCATTTCCACAAAGCGGATGAATTAAAGCTGCTGTATCACCACACATAAGAATGTGATTTTCAACAGGCTTTTTAGCATCAAAAGAAATTTGACTTATCGTTAAGGGTTCTTCAAACACTGGGTTTGTACTGTTGAAAATGTGTCTTAGAAACATATTTTGACATAAGACTTTCTGTTGAAATTCATCAATGTTCTTATACTTTTTAAACCTATTAACGTTCGTAATATAGCATACGTTTATGTTGTCGTTTTCAACTTTAGATACACCACAATAACCTCCTTCAAAATTATGAAGTGCTACAACATCATCTGGAAAAATTCCTGCTACATGCGTTTTCACAGCTAGATAAGGCGACTTACGCTTTATAAATTGACGATTGAGTTTGATGTCTAGATTGGAACGTTTTCCGTAGGCACCAATGACAATTTTAGCTTTAAATAGCTCAGTGTTTTTAGTATTTACTGAAAACTCATCATTTAAAAACTGTATGTCTTCAACTGAATCCTGAAGGATTTCAGCGCCAACTTCATGTGCTTTATTGGCTAAGGCATGGTCTAAACAAAACCTGCTAATCCCAAAACCACCTAAAGGTAGTGTTGTAGAAATTAGTTTGCTTTGGGTTGTTGATAATTGAAATTTATTGATTCTTTTTGCTCCTAATGAAAACACATCAATATCCAAAAATTTGAGGTATGGTAAGACTTCATTAGAAATATATTCACCACAAACCTTATGTTTTGGGTAACTGTTTTTTTCAATCACTAACACACGCAAGTTCGCATTTGATAAATGAATGGCACTTGATAAACCAGCCAATCCACCACCAACGATAATAACATCAAATGTTGACGAACTCTTATTCAATTTCTTTTTCTAAATCTTTTTTTAAAGATACGCTGAAAATAATTTAGAATAAATTTAGATAATCTTAATAATCTCAAACACCTGATTCCTAAACTCAATATAATCTCCAACTTGTTTACCTAAGAGTAATTTAGCAATAGGTGTATTTGCAGAAATCGCATAGAACAATTGGTTTTGTGCTTTGATTTCGCCAGCGCTTATGGCTATGAAATAATTAGCCTGTGTTGTAAAGACGACACTTCCTAATCCGATAACCGAAGACGTTTTTGATACATCAATTTTAGAAAGTACCTGATTTATTTTTTGAATTTCTGCCAGTTGCTGACCCGCTTTTTCGCGTTCTAATTGCAACATTGCACGACCTGTTTCATGTTTGTCTCCAGCAGAGCTTTTGGTTTCAGAGGTTAGTGATTCTTGAATTTCATTAATGGTGTTTTGTATCGCTTTTAAGCGAGTATCAATAAACTCCTGACATTGAATATACAATTTTGTTTTCAAATTATTTGTTGTTATCATCTCGCTTTGGGTAGTTTAATGGTCCAAAATAATTCATTTGTTTAACAACCCATACTTTTCTACTTTCTATGTATGGTGACGCTGGACGAGCTCTGTATTTTAATGGACTTGGTAAAATTGACGCAATTGCAGCTGCTTCATATTTCGATAGTTTTGATGCTGATTTTTTAAACCAATATTGAGATGCAGCTTCAGCACCATAAATTCCAGGTCCCATTTCAATGCTATTCAAATAGACTTCCATGATGCGTTCTTTACTCCAGATTAACTCTATAAGAAATGTGAAATAGGTTTCTAATGCTTTTCGCGTCCAGCTTCTTTTTGGCCAGAGGAATACATTTTTTGCAGTTTGTTGAGAAATGGTACTTGCACCTTTTAATTTTTTGCCTTTTCTATTGTTTTCATAAGCTTTTTCAATAGCTTTAATATCAAAACCATGATGTTTTAGAAAGTTTTGGTCTTCACTACAGATTACAGCCAATTGCAAATTTGTAGAGATGTCTTCAAGTGGCATCCAGTCATGTTTCCAACCTTCTTTATTAGGGTCTGTTTGCTCTATATTTCGAATCACCATCAAAGGTGTCATTGGCACTGGAGTCCATTTAAATACAAAAACGACAACCACTGAAAATACAATGAGCCAAAACAATGTTTTGAAAAGGAATTTGAAGAAACGTTTTATGAATTTCATGGTTTACTTTTGCAATAAATCGGCTAATTCTTTACCAACTAAACTTCCAATAGCAACTCCCATTCCTCCTAAACGCACTCCGCAAAATACGTGATTACTCATCTGTTGTACAATGGGCTTTTTCTGTTGTCCAACTCCCATAATGCCACTCCAACGATGTTCAATTTCAAAAGGTGTGTTTGGTAAAATTGTGGTTTTTAAAAGGTCTTCCAGTTTATTTTGGATTAATGTCGTTTGACTTAATTTTGTAGTTTCTTCGCCTTTAAAATCGAGATTTCTTCCACCACCAAATAGAATTCTATCCTCTATATTTCTGAAATAATAATAGCCTTGATCCAGGTGAAATGTTCCTTTTAGATGTAAATTATCGATTGGTTTTGTGATTAATACCTGAGCTCTAGCTGGTTTGACTTCGGAAATGTTTAATACGGAAGCAAATCCATTGGTAGCAATTAGCAATTTAGATGTGTTGAATTCAAACTGATTGGTTTTGATTTTTACGGATGTGGTATCTTCTGAAAATTCTTCTACAGTAATATTGTTTAATATTTTAATTCCAGAACTTAATGCGAGTTGCATTAATGACATCATCATTTTTCCTGTGTCTATCTGACCTTCAAACTGGTTTACGCTTAATGTGCTTTTACAATTTTTGAAACCAAAGGCATCAGATTCAAAACGAAATACCTCCTGATGAAACAAGGGTTTTAAAAAAGAATTTATCTGGTCTTGTCTGGCTTTACATTCCTCTAATAAATCATCGAAGTTTGAAAATAATTCAAAGCCTCCTAATTGTTGGTAGTTGATATTGCTGTCGCCTAATGTGTGTCGTAGTAATTGTAATCCGTTAATACGTTGTTTCACTAATTGAAAGACCTCATCTTCAGAATGAGATTTCAGATCATCTATGATTTCACTTAAACTTCCAAAGCATGCAAAACCTGCGTTTTTTGTACTTGCTCCTTGAGGTAGCGTTCCTTTTTCAAGAATTAAAACACTCGCTTTAGGAAAGCGCTGCTTTAATTGTAGTGCACAATTTAAACCTACAATTCCGCTACCAACGATGGTATAATCTACATTGGTTAGCCATGATTTTATTTCCCAGTAGGATAAGTTCACAGTTGTTGAGTTGTTGAGTAAAAATAGTGATTTTTGGTTTGCTTAATATGAAAATATACAAACTAGATTTTAGCAGTCATTTCTGTTAAGGATAGAAGCGGTATCCTTTTTTGCTTTTTCAAAAAAGATTTAGCGGATAGCCTGACGCTTTGGAGCTTTTGCGGAAAAGGGTAACAGCCAAAAAAAACTCCGAAACGTTAATTTCGGAGTTGTTGCATTAATCTTCTGTTTCAGGTTTGATTTTAAAATCTTCCATAAATTTCGTGGTATAATTACCAGCCAGATAATCGGGATGCTCCATCAATTGTCTGTGAAAAGGAATGGTTGTTTTAATCCCTTCAATGACGAATTCATCTAAAGCACGTTTCATTTTGTTGATGGCTTCTTCACGTGTTTGTGCAGTTGTAATCAACTTAGCAATCATAGAATCGTAGTTAGGCGGAATTACATATCCAGCATAAACATGCGTATCTAAACGCACTCCGTGACCACCTGGAGCATGCAATGTTGTAATGCGTCCTGGTGAAGGTCGGAAATCGTTAAAAGGATCTTCTGCATTGATACGACACTCGATAGAATGTAAATTAGGAGTGTAGTTTTTTCCAGAAATTGGTACGCCTGCAGCTACTAAAATTTGTTCACGAATTAAATCAAAATCAATGACCTGTTCTGTAATTGGGTGTTCAACCTGAATACGAGTATTCATTTCCATAAAGTAGAAATTACGATGCTTATCTACTAAAAACTCTACAGTACCTGCACCTTCATATTTAATGTATTCTGCTGCTTTAACTGCTGCAAGTCCCATTTTCTTGCGTAAGGCTGTGGTCATGAATGGCGATGGCACTTCTTCGGTTAATTTTTGGTGACGACGTTGTACCGAACAATCACGCTCAGATAAGTGACATGCTTTACCTGTTGAGTCTCCCACCACCTGAATTTCAATGTGACGAGGTTCTTCAATCAATTTTTCCATGTACATATCGTCATTTCCGAAGGCAGCTTTAGATTCTGTTCGTGCAGATTCCCAGGCATTTTGTAAATCTTCAGGTTTCCAAACGGCACGCATCCCTTTTCCACCTCCACCTGCAGATGCTTTAAGCATGACTGGGTAACCGGTTTCTTTGGCTAATTTTTTACACTCTTCAAAATCTTCTATGATACCTTCACTTCCTGGAACACAGGGCACTCCTGCAGCAAGCATAGTTGCTTTTGCGTTAGCTTTGTCTCCCATCCTGTCAATCATTTCAGGAGAAGCTCCAATAAATTTAATATCGTGTTCTTGGCAAATTTTTGAAAACTTCGCATTTTCAGATAGAAAACCGTAGCCTGGATGTATCGCGTCAGCATTAGTTATTTCTGCTGCTGCAATGATATTTGATATTTTAAGGTAGGACTCACTACTTGCTGGTGGACCAATACAAACAGCCTCATCGGCAAATTTTACGTGTAAGCTTTCCGCATCAGCAGTTGAGTAAACCGCAACGGTTTTGATACCCATTTCTTTACAGGTTCTAATAACACGAAGTGCTATTTCTCCTCTATTAGCAATCAATATTTTTTTGAACATAACTTCTATTTAAAAAATTCAATTTCCAAGCACCAAATTCCAATAATTGGGTTTTGGGATTTGTGGATTGGAATTTTCAATTGTTATGATGGATCAACTAAGAATAATGGTTGATCAAACTCTACTGGAGACGAATCGTCAACTAAAATTTTAACGATTTTTCCAGATACTTCAGACTCAATTTCATTAAACAATTTCATTGCTTCAATCACACAAAGCACATCACCTTCTCCTATTTTAGATCCTACCTCAACAAACATAGGTTTGTCTGGAGATGGTTTACGATAAAATGTACCTATGATTGGTGATTTTATGGTAATAAATTTTGAGTCTTCAGAAGCTGCAGGAGCTTCTTTTGCTGGTTCTGCAACAGGAGCAGCAGCAGCGACAGGCTGAGCTACTGGTTGATTCATTGGTATTTGCTGAACATAAGTAGTAGATTCTCCTTTGTCATCTGCACCTGTTTTTATGGTGATTTTAATATCATCCATTTCTAATTTAACCTCACTTGCTCCAGATTTGGCAACAAATTTGATTAAGTTTTGAATTTCCTTAATATCCATAATTATTTAGTCTTTTTAATTAGTTAGTTTAAACGTTAGGAATTATAAGCCCATTTCAAATAGATTGAGCCCCAAGTAAATCCGCCTCCAAATGCTGCGAATATAATTTTATCACCTTTTTTTAGTTGTGATTCGTAATCATGCAACAGTAATGGTAGTGTTGCTGAAGTAGTATTTCCGTATTTATGAATGTTCATCATCACTTTTTCTGATTCTAATGACATTCTGTTAGCGGTAGCTTCAATAATTCTTTTATTAGCTTGATGTGCTGCTAACCAGGCAATATCTTCTTTAGTTAAGTTATTTCTTTCTAAGATACGCTCGGTAACATCTGCCATGTTAAATACTGCATTTTTAAATACTGTTTTCCCTTCTTGAAAAACATAATGCTTTCCTTCCTTGAAGGTATCAGCAGTAATTGGATATGAAGATCCACCATAAGTTGCTTGAAGAAATTCTCGTCCTTCACCATTACTTCTCAAATATTCATCTTGTAACCCTAGACCTTCCTCATTAGGTTCAAAAAGAACAGCTCCTGCTCCATCTCCAAAAATGATACAAGTTGCTCTGTCTTTATAGTTTATGAATGAAGAGTTTTTATCAGCTCCTATAAGCAGTACCTTTTTGTATTTACCAGATTCAATATAACCTGAAGCAACAGACATTCCGAAAAGAAAACTAGAACAAGCCGCTTCTAAGTCAAACGAAAAAGCGTTTACAGCACCTATTTCAGTAGCTGTATAAGCTGCAGTTGAAGCAGCTTTCATATCTGGAGTTGCTGTTGCAACTATGACCAATTCAATCTCTTTAGGATCAATACCTTTTTTATTAATGAGATCTTTAGCAGCATTTATAGCAAGGAAAGATGTTCCTTTGCCTTCGCCTTTAAGAATTCTTCGCTCTTTAATACCTGTACGAGTTGTAATCCATTCGTCATTAGTATCAACCATGGTTTCCAAAATTTGGTTGGTCAATTTATATTCAGGTAAATAAGCTCCTACACCAGTAATTGCGGCTGTGATTTTACTCATATTGTATTTTTAAAACAGTCCCAAAAAGACAAAAAACGTCGAAAAAAGGTAAAATTTTAATGAATTTACTAAATTTTGAACGAATATGATGCAAATTAAGTCGTTTTTAAGACTTATAGAAATTAAACATAAAAAAAACGCTCAATGTTGAGCGTTTTATTATATGCGTGCATAGTATTTATGCTAAGTTTTCTTCAGCTTCAGAATTATCAATCAATACCTGACCTCTGTAATATAATTTACCTTCGTGCCAGTGAGCTCTATGGTAAAGGTGTGCTTCTCCTGTAGTAGGACACGTAGCAATTGTAGGAACAGATGCTTTATAATGTGTTCTTCTTTTATCTCTTCTTGTTTTAGATATTTTTCTTTTAGGATGTGCCATTTTATATATTATTTATCCGTTAATAGTTTTTTTAATGTATTCCAACGAGGATCAATTTCCTCAGATGTTTCTTCTTTTTCTTCTAAACCTTTTGGGCTTAATTCTTCTAATTTTTTAAGTATGTCTGAATCCAATGTACCATCTTCTACTCCTGGATGAATTCGTTTTGCTGGCATAGATAATATAATTAATTCATATATATACTGCGCAACATTTATTTCGTATTCACCATGTGGTAAAATGACTATGTCTTCAAAATCATCATTGTATTCATCTCCAAATTTCACAACCAAATCAAACTCACCGTTTATATTCTGGTTATAAGGTTCGTTTGTAAGGTCACAATTGACATTTACCACACCTAAAACTTGAAAATGTAACTCCAACAGTGTTGTTTTCTTTTCGAAAGTCAACTCTGTTTTAACATTTACATCATTAAAATCATCATACTCAAAATGTTCAAAGAACTTTTTATCAATTTGATAATCAAAATGGTGCTTTCCTATCTTGAGACCAACATAAGGTATGGTATAGTCTTTTAAGGGCTTCATCATCGCATTCATTTTGAGCCTGCAAATATATATATTATTATTTATTTTTTAGGTGTTATAAACAAAAAAATGTTTATATCTTTTTTGACCTTGGTTTTAAAGGGTTTTTTGAGATTTCTTGAAATTCGTTTCTATTCTTAAAAATTTGGATGGCTGTAAAAACAGCTTCTTTAAACGAGCCGTTATCTGCTTCTCCTTTTCCAGCAATTTCAAAAGCAGTTCCATGGTCTGGAGATGTTCTTACTTTGTTGAGTCCTGCTGTATAATTAACTCCATTTCCGAAGGCGATTGTTTTAAAAGGTATTAATCCTTGATCGTGATAAGCGGCAATAACGGCATCAAAATTTTTATAATTTCCTGAACCGAAAAAACTGTCGGCAGAATATGGTCCGTAAACAAGTTTTTTATTAGCTCTTATTTTTTCTAATGTTGGTTTTAGTACTTTTTCGTCTTCATTTCCGATTACACCATTGTCTCCAGCATGTGGATTGATACCTAAAACTGCAATTTTAGGTTTGCTTATTCTAAAATCTTTAATTAATGACTTATAAACAGTTTCCACCTTTTCTTCAATAAGTTTAGAAGTTATTTGTTCAGGAACATCTTTTACAGGAACGTGATCTGTAAGCAATCCTACTTTTAGGTTTTCGGTAACCATGAACATGAGGCTTTTGCCTCCTAATTTTTCAGCCAAGTAATTGGTATGGCCTGGAAATTTGAAGCTTTCAGATTGAATATTATGTTTATGAATTGGCGCTGTTACCAGGACATCTATCGCTTCGTTTTTTAATGCTTCTGTTGCTTTTTCGAGAGATTTAACAGAATATTCTCCAATTTTAATATCCTCTTCACCAAAATTGATTGTTATATTTTCTTTCCAAACATTGAGCACATTGATTTTACCTTCAACGATTTGATTGATATGATTAATGCCGTGAAAATTAATCGCGCTTCCAAAATGCTTTTTGAAAAAAGACATTGTTTTTATTGAGGCAAAAATAACTGGTGTACAAAACTCCAACATTCTATTGTCTTCAAACGTCTTTATAATGATTTCTGAACCGATACCATTGAGGTCTCCAATTGAAATTCCTAGTTTTATTTTATGTTCTTTCTTCATGTAATAATCCTTAACTTCTGCACATTTTCACCATAATTTTGGATGAAATTTATATGTCTAATCAATTAAATGCTATCTTTTGTGCGTATTTTTGTGATTACAAATTTAACCATTTAATTGACATTATGTTTACAGGTATTATTGAAGATTTAGGTATTGTAACCAAATTAGAAAACGAAAACGAAAACCTTCATCTGACCATGCGTTCTAAAATAACTCATGAATTAAAAATTGACCAAAGCATTTCTCATAATGGCATCTGTTTAACAGTTGTAGATATTGACGATGACACCTATACTGTTACTGCTATAAAAGAAACTTTAGATAAGACGAATCTTAGTCAACTAAAAACGGGTGATCTAGTTAATATTGAACGTGCTATGAAATTAGGAGACAGACTTGATGGCCATATTGTACAAGGTCATGTTGATCAAACCGCTGTTTGTAAGCATATTAAAAACACAAATGGCAGTTGGGTATTTACCTTTGAATATGATAAGGCTTTAAACAATATCACTATTGAAAAAGGGTCAATTACAGTAAATGGTGTGAGTTTGACTGTTGTGGATTCTAAAACACACATGTTTAGTGTAGCTATTATTCCTTATACATATGAACACACTAATTTTAACATCTTTACTGAAGGAACTGTTGTGAATTTAGAATTTGATGTTGTTGGAAAATACATTAAAAGATTGTATGATATAAATGCTATATCTTCTTAACGTCTTGAATATTTAAATCGCTTTACGATACCATAAACAAGTGCTATTACCAATAATACTGGTAAAAAATCATCGATAGGCATACCTGGAGGTGGTGGTGGGACAGGAGGAGGTGGTGCAGTATCTGGCTGTGCACTACATACAAAACTTATTAATACAAATAAGATTGAGGCTATATTTTTCCTGTTTTGTATTTTCATTAGGTCGTAAAAGTATAAAAAAAACTGTGTCAACAAAATAAAATATGAAAACTCCTCTCTAAAAGACGAAAAACATCGATTAAATGTATTTTTTTGTCTTAAAATCGTTAAAATTTTCCTAATGTCAAATATATGCTTTTTTAACACATTTAAAAGCAATTCAACATTATTTTAGTTTTAATACGTTGTTATGTTGTATTTTACTATCATCATATATACGATATTATCTATACTTTGGTTTTATTTATTTCAAAATCAAAACTCATCTTAAAGTATAAGAAAACCTACTATTTATGCATTTCATCTAAAACTTCAATAACCTCATGTTTTTTTCTCACTGATACAGGAACACTTTTGCCATTTTTAAGCATTAAATACCCTCCATCAGTTTTTATAAAGGCATTTATACATTGGAGATTTACCAAATGACTCTGGTGTACTCTCAAAAACCCATAAGGTTTTAATAAATCTGCAAAGTACTTTAATGTTTTAGTTACAAAAATTTTTTTGTCGTCCTTAAGATAAAACATCGTATTGTTACTATCAGATTCACAACGAATAATATCATCTAAGTTGACAATTATAATTTTATCTAATGTGTGTAACGATATTTTATCTGGTTTTTTATCAGGTGAATTTAAGGTCTGTTTCAAGATATTAAGTCGTTCTTTATTTGGTTGAATTTGCTGCTTAGCTCTTTCTATTGCTTTTGATAATTCTTCTTGAGCATAAGGTTTTAAAACATAATCTATTGCTGCAAATTTGAATGCTTTGATGGCAAACTCATCGCTAGCAGTAACAAAAATGATTTTTGATTTTAATTCTGGAAAGATCTCAAGGATATCAAATCCAGTGCCATCACCCAACATAATATCTAAAAACAAAATATCTGGTTCATTATTGCGAAGCACTTTTGCGGCTTCAACCACACTTTGAGCTGTATGTATGATTTTTATTTCTGGATGATGCCTTTCAATATCTCTTTTTAAAAGTTGCATTGCATCCATTAAATCTTCTACTATAATTGCTGTTAACATATTAATAATCTGTTTCTAACGGAATTTTAAATGCGATTAAAGTGCCTTCTATTATTCCGTCTTTTTGTATTAATTCTTTAATTTCTATAGCACTTTTACCTGATATAGATTCTAATCGTTCTCTTGTTACTTTGAGTGCCATAGATTGATGGTCTGTTTTGGGTTTATGTTGCTGTGAGTTATAAATACCAATACCATTATCCTGAATGGTTACTTTTAAAGTTTCTTCTGTCGTATCAAACTGAACCTTGAGTTCTCCTTTTCTTGGACCTTTTAAAATACCATGTCGTATTGCATTTTCAACAAACGGTTGGATTAACATTGGAGGTATTAGAATGTCTTCTGCATCTAAATCGGTATTTAAAATAATATCATAATCAAAAGGGTTTTCAGCCATTAAACGCTCAACTTCAATATAATGTTTTAAGGTTTTTATTTCTTGATTTAAGCTAATTTTATCTTCTCTAGAATTCACTAAAGTTTCCCTTAAAAGTATCGCAAAACTATTAACCGTATTATTCATTTTTTCGGGTTTGGTTTGTGCCATTGCTTTAATGCCATTAAGGACATTGAAAATAAAATGCGGATTCATTTGTAAACGCAAAGCTTTCTGTTCAAGCGTTAATAAGTGATTTTCTAGTTGTAGACGCTCTTGTTCTGCTATATTTTTATTTTTCAGGCGTTTAATGTAAAGGGTTATTACAACTATTAATATCATTACAGTAATAGTGATAAGTAGCCATTGAAACCATATTTTTTTATACAATGGTCTTTCGATAAAAAATAAAAACTGTGCTGGATCACTTTCTATCCATCTGTAATTTCTAGATTGAATAACGAATTGATGAGCTCCATAATTGAGCTCAGAAAAATCTTGAGTATTATTTAATGACCAAGGACTCCAATCACTATCATTTAATTTATAGCGATATTCTATTCCGTTGGGATGATCTACATCAATGGTTTTAAAAGTAAAGCTGACCTGCTTTTGGTCTGGATGTAACTTTAAGACCTTTTTTGATTTGCTCCAAACAGATAAATTAATGGTATCTATGCTTTTATAAGCCACTTTAACATCTTCAAAGAAAAGTTTTGGTTTCTTAAGGTTAAAACTAACATCTATTGGCTGATACTCGGTTAAACCATTGATAGCACCAAACCATAAGTGTCCTTTATGGTCTTTATCTACAGCATTTAAGCACGTCTCAATTCCTAAAAAGCCATCATTTCTTCCGAAGAAAAAGACGTCATTAATTTCAGTGTTTTTACTTAGCTCTACTTTATCTACACCTTTTTCTGAACCAATCCAAAGATAACCTTGATTGTCAAAAATAAGTTGGTAAACATTTTCAGAAGATAAGGCTTTGGCTCCTTTTAACTTTTTAAATACTGTAAAATCAGAATCATCAGACCACCAAACACCATTACCAGCTGTGCCTAAAAACATCGTGTTGTTTTGAATTAAAATGGAATTGATTGAAATATTCTGGTCTAAAACTGGCCCTAAATGAGTGATGCGATTTTCTTTTAAATATCCTAAATGTCCCTTTTGAGTAGCATACCACAACAGGTTTCGGTCATCTTTAACCATGTCTTTAATATGCATGTCCTCTAGACCTTCTAGGTTAGAATAGGTTCTGAAAATGGTTAAATCATCTAACTTAGGATTGTAATTAAATTTTACAATTCCTTTAGAGTATGTTGCTGCCCAAACCGTATCGTTTTCAGTGTGGATGGTTCTTATCCAATCAAAAGGAAACCCGTTTTTTGTGTTGAATACTTTAGTTTTAATATGCTCAACTGGAATTTTCTTTGTTGTTGTTTTTAAAGTATCAATAACTATTGAATCTAATAAAACTTTTCCCTTAAACATCAATCCTTTACCGTCTGAACCAGCCCAAATATTTCCGTTTTTATCGCTTGTTATGGTCTTGATTTTGACTTTTGAAAATGCTTCAGGCAGATTTACATCATGGATTCCCATTGAATCAATTCGCATTAATCCAGCTTCAGAATTAGAAATCCAAACATTGTTTTCAGTGTAATGAACAGCATAAATCCGATTTCCGTTTAAACCAGTATCAGTCGTATAATGCTTAAAGCTGTTTTGAAAATATTTATATAATCCTCCACCAGAAGTTCCAATCCAGATATTTCCTTGCTGATCAGACAAAACGTCTCTAACATCTAAAGTTGAGAGTCCGTTGGTGTTTTTTATAGTAAAAAGCGTTTTGTACGTTTCGGTATCAATAACAGAAATCCCTTTATTATCGGTAGCTACCCAAAGCTGATTACTGTTTTGAACAGAGGTGTTATTTATTCGAAAAGGGTTTCTAATTAAATATGCATCTTCAAAATTATGATTATCAATCACTAGTGTTCCGTTATTGAAGGTAGACGCAAAAACCTTAGAACCTACCATAGCAAGACTTATATAATCATTGTAATCGAGTTGCTGTAACGTTTTCGCTTCAGAATGAAGATTATTCAACTTCCAAAGGCCGTTATTGGTGGCTAACCAGTAATAATTACCATCAAAAACCAAATCATTGATTTGACTATCATTTATACCTGAATGTATTTTTAATTTTTCTACGGAAAGGTTTTTGGCTAATTTATAAAGTCCGTTATAGGTTAACAGATACACGGTGTTTCCAAATTTTAAAACTTCGTTTACCTGAGGAATTTCAATGTTATAAAAAGTATCTTTAGTTTTTACAGAAAGTCCTTTTCTGGTTCCCAGATACAAGGTGTCGTTTGAAGCCTTAATAGCTTGAATGTAATTGGATGCTAGTCCGTGAGTTGTATTAAATACTTTAAAATCATTTCCATCAAAACGTGCTAAACCTCCTCCTTGAGTGCCTAACCACAAATACCCCTTAGTATCTAATGTTAAAGCATATACCTGAGATTGAGGTAAGCCATCTTCTAAGGTATAGGCTCTTAATTGCATGTTTTGAGATTGTAAATCGACAACAAAAAATAAGCAAATACTTAAGAAATAATATGATAAAACAGGTTTCAATATGGTATAAGAATCTAGGTGCAACTTACAATTTTGAACGCAGTTTTGAGCGTTGAAGTATATACATTTTTAATGGTAGGTAAAAAAGCGTCGCGCTCTTTAGAGAAACGCAACGCTAAAAACATCAACTACAACATTAATTAATTGTCTTGTTCGTCACAAGATATATATGACAGTTCGGTGAATATTGGCTTAGTATTAGTACTAGCCACTAAACTGTTTGTTTTCTGGAGTTTATTATTTTTAAACACTATGTAAGATGCGGTATTAATACTATCATTCTTTTTTATGTCGTTTAGAGCGATAACATCCATATTTGTGTCTTTACGATTCATTAAAGAGATATTATTATGGTTTAATTTTTCTGATTGAAATACAATTTTATCAACCTGAATTCCATTTTTTATAGCTCTTACTTGAAATTGTCTGTTGCCTTTGTAGTCAAATCCCGCTTCACCAAAAACAAACTTTATTTCTGGATGAGTGGTACTTATTATGGTTTTTTGAGAAATCATTCCTCCCCAAATCCAGCCTATTTGTGGTCCCATTTTCACTTTATACCATCTACTTTTAATTCCATTAATAATATGTGGTGTGTCGCTCTTTGCCAATAGTCTTACGTTAGTTCCAATATTAATTGTTGTTAATTGTTCGCATTGTACTGATGGACAATCACGAAGAGCCACATCGTCTGCTAATAAATACTTTGAGGCTTTTGTTGCTGATATTGTGTACACATCAAACTCGACTTCTTTTGTTTGTGAAAACACATCTGAAGCAATTAATAATATTGCAGCAATTAATAAGGTTTGAAAAATTCTGTTGATAGTACTTGTCTTGTGTTCCTGGGTGTTTTTTAAAGTTTTCATAATGACTTGTTTTTTGGGTTAAACTTGTTTTGATACTTCAAAGATATATTGACATCGCAGTGAAATTTGGAGGCTTCTAGAATTCGTTGAGAATGGTTTAGAATTCGTTGATATTTTGATTTTTGAAACAATAAACCACACCTTTCTCTACGTCGTGTATAAAAGTGATATCACTCTTATTACAAACTTTATAAACCTAGAAATTGCCAAGAATCACTACGATTGGTGAAAGGATTAATTATCAGTACTCCAGAGAAATCTTTGTTTTATGATGCTGTCTTCCTATCTCTTCTGTTAGTGGAATCAGGAACTGATCTTGAAAGTTTTTAAATCGGATAAAACGGCTGGCTGTGTCAAATACAATGCTGAGGAAGTCTTCGTAATACTATTTAATTCAGTGATTTTGATAAATACAACAAGAGAATTAACTTTAACTGTTTGGGTTTGGGTTTAGTTTAAATTAATTTGAAAATATAACATAACAGTCGTCATTTATACGATGACTAGTTGTTGGTAAGAATCAATGTTAATAAAAACACAAAAAAGCCTCACATCTCTGTAAGGCTTAATTTTAATAGTGGTCCCACTTGGGCTCGAACCAAGGACCACCTGATTATGAGTCAGGTGCTCTAACCAACTGAGCTATGGGACCAATAAGGCTGCAATATTACTACATATTTTAAAACTCTACAAGAAATTTGCATCAATATTATTTGTCAATATCTTGACACAACTCAATGAGAACGCCATTTGTTCCTTTAGGATGCAAAAAAGCAATCAATTTGTCATCAGCTCCGTTCTTAGGTTGTTCATGAATCAATTTAAACCCTTCTCCTTGTAATCGTTCAATTTCAGCTTCTATATTTTCAACAGCAAAAGCAATATGATGAATACCTTCTCCTTTTTTTTCAATAAATTTTGCTATCGGACTTTCTTCATTTGTAGCCTGAAGTAATTCAATTTTATTCGGACCAACTTTAAAGAACGATGTCATAACACCTTCACTTTCTACTATTTCTGTTTTGTAATGCTCTTGATTAAATAATTTACCGAATAAATCATTAGAAGCTTCAATATCTTTTACAGCTATTCCTATATGTTCAATTTTTTTCATTTCTCATTTTTAAGTTTCCCTTTATAATTCTAAGGTATGAATTTTGCTGCCAAAAACAAGATAATCTTTAAATATCATCTACTTTTGCAAATGAATGTGACAATTTATAATAACGCTTATTTAAAAACTTGAGTATAGTCGCTATATTAGAAAAAAGATGACAGATTGAAAATGACTTAAATTTAAAACTATGGAAGAATTAACCCAAAGACAGAAAAAGATTGGCGGACTTTTACAAAAAGATCTCGCAGATATATTACAAAAAGCAGTAACTGATGGTGGATTGCGAGGTGTCATTATTTCAGTAAGTAAAGTAAATGTAACCACAGATTTATCGGTTGCTAAAGTGTACCTTAGTGTGTTTCCAAATAATAAAGGAAAAGAATTGATTGAAGGGATTCGCTCAAACACACCTTTAATTCGTCATGAAATGGCGCAACGCACTAAAAACCAATTACGTCGTATGCCTAATTTAGAGTTTTTTATAGATGACTCCTTAGAATACATCGATGGTATTGAAAAATCACTTAAAGGTGAAGAAAACCCTATAAAAGATGAAAATCTTTTAGGTAGACGTAAAAAATCTTAAGTTCCTGTTTTTTAAACCACAAAAATGAACTTCTCATTATACATAGCCAAACGTTACTTGTTTTCAAAAAGCAGTAATAATGCTATTAATATAATGACAATCATTGCTGCTTCAGGAACTATAATTGCTTCAGCTGCTTTGTTTATTGTGCTTTCTGGTTTTGCTGGATTAAAAGAATTTAGTCTTCGGTTTTCTTCCTATGTCGATCCCGATTTAAAAGTGGTTCCTGCTCAAGGCAAATCATTTTTATTAACCAAACAACAATTAGATGCGTTAAACACTATTGATGCTGTTGCATTCTATTCCAAAATTATTGAAGAACGTGCCATTGTACAGTTCGATCAAAAACAGCAAATTATTACCTTAAAAGGCGTAGATGCTAACTACAAAAAAGTGACCTCTATAGACTCTATGATCATGTATGGCAATTGGTTAGAAAATGGTACGTCTCAAATTGTATCTGGTGGAGGAATTTCAAATAAATTATCATTTGGTGTTTTAGACATCACCAAAAGCCTAACCATCTCTGTTCCCAAACCAGGAAAAGGACAAATTACTTCTGTAAAAGGTGCTTTTAATACCGTTAAAGTATTCAATATTGGTGTGTTTAATATCAATGAAACATTAAATTATGAATACATTTATGCCGATATTGAAACAGTAAAACAACTACTAAATTACAACGAAAATCAAGTTTCTGCTTTAGAATTTAAATTAAAGCCCAATGCAGATGAAACTGAAGTTTCTCAAACCTTACAAACCATTCTAGGAAATGATATTCTGGTCAAAAACAGAGCACAACTCAACGATGCGCTTTATAAAATGCTGAATACCGAAAATGTAGCGGTTTATCTCATATTTACTTTAGTCATCATCATTGCGTTATTTAATGTTATTGGTGCTTTAATTATGATGATTCTCGATAAAAAAGAATCACTTCACACGCTTTTCAATTTAGGTGCAACCACAACAGAAATTAGACGTATTTTCTTTCTTCAAGGAAGTTTAATGACCATTTTTGGAGGGATTATTGGTCTGTTTTTAGGCTTTATTATTGTTTTTCTACAACAACAGTTTGCTTTGGTCATGATTATTCCTTCAGAGCCTTATCCTGTTGTCATTAAGGCCATCAACTTTATACTTGTCTTGGTCACCATCACAACCTTAGGATTACTGGCATCAAAGCTGGCATCGCAACGTATTACAAAAAATTTAGTGAACTCTAATTAAATGTATCTGGGCAAGTTGCTAAAGCAAACAAGCTCTCGCAACTCGCTTCTAGACCAAAAAGTCTAGAGAGCTTAAACAGATTGCTCCATCCTTCTTGCAAAAACCTACTAAGTAGCAAATTGGTAACCTGAAAACTTATCTAACACCTCATCAAAGGCATCAAACACATCTTTTGAATCATCACTAGTCACCATTTTCATTCGGTATTCCTTGAAGTTTGGAATGCCCTTAAAATAATTAGTATAATGTCTTCTGGTTTCAAAAACACCTAACTTTTCACCTTTCCAATCAATCGACATCTGTAAATGACGTCTGGCAGCATCGACTCGTTCTGCTAAAGAAATTGGAGCCAGATGTTCTCCAGTTTTAAAATAGTGTTTTACTTGCTTGAAAAACCAAGGATTTCCAATAGAGGCTCGACCAATCATACACCCATCTAATCCAAAACCATCACGCATCAACATCGCTTTTTCTGGAGAATCAACATCACCATTACCAAATACAGGAATATGCATCCTCGGATTATTCTTCACTGCTGCAATAGGTTTCCAATCTGCTTCACCTTTATACATTTGAGCTCGGGTTCTTCCATGAATAGAAATCGCTTTACAGCCTACATCTTGTAACCTTTCTGCAACCTCAATAATTTTTATAGAATCGTGATCCCAACCCAAACGTGTTTTGACAGTTACAGGCAAATTCGTGCGTTTTACCATTTCTGCAGTTAAGCTTTCCATTAGACATATATCCTTTAGAATTCCTGCTCCTGCACCTTTACTGACAACTTTTTTAACTGGACATCCAAAATTAATATCTATAATATCGGGATTAGATTTCTCAACAATATCAATCGTTTGCAACATGCTTTCCATATTAGCACCAAAAATCTGAATACCAACAGGACGCTCCTTTTCATAAATATCGAGTTTCATAACACTTTTAGCAGCATTCCGAATTAAGCCTTCACTAGATACAAATTCGGTGTATACTACATCTGCTCCTTGTTCTTTACATAATGCCCTAAATGGAGGATCACTAACATCTTCCATTGGTGCTAAAAGCAATGGAAAATCTGGAAGTTCTATATCACCTATTTTTACCAAACCTAAACTGTTTTTAGAAAAATTAATGCTTTAAAATTCAATCTCTGTCTCAACCTCATCATCACCTCGTTTTACTGTTACTTTCGTTTTGTCTCCAGTATCAAAAGTCGATAAAGCTCTCATGTAACTCATCATGTCTGTAACCAAACTATCACCAAGTTTTACAACAATATCCCCTTTTTGAAGTCCCGCTTTTTGAGCTGGTTTATCTTCACTCACACCATCAATACGCATCCCTTTTCCGTCGTATAAATAATCTGGAATAACCCCTAAACCAACTTTAAATCTCGGTACATCTTCACTTTCATTTTTTGTTTTTCTGAAGGGTAACTTTCCATTGTCATCAAGGTCTGAAATGATATCAAAAATATAGCTCGAAATCGTTTCCATACCTTCATAATTCAATTTTTCAATATCATCTCCTGGTTTATGATAGTCTTCATGCTGACCAGTAAAAAAGTGCAGCACAGGTATGTCGCTATTGTAAAACGAGGTATGATCACTTGGTCCTACACCAGATTCGTTTTCTATAATTTTAAACTTCGAATTATTTGCCTTTACAACTTGTTTTAAAATAGGCGAGGTCCCAACACCATAAACGGCTAAGGTACTATCTTGTTTTAAACGACCAACCATATCCATGTTCAACATATAATTTGCTTTTGACAAATTGATAGTTGGATTTTTAGTGAAATAATTGGAACCCAATAATCCCATTTCTTCTCCAGAAAATGTCATAAATAAGTAGTTATTACCTGTGTTGTTTTCTTTTAGTTTTTCAGCTAAATTTAATAACACAGCAACTCCACTCGCGTTATCATCTGCTCCATTATGGATTTCCTGAGATTCACCTCTAAATAATGACCCTTCTGCTCCATAACCTAAATGATCGTAGTGTGCTCCGATAATAATAGTGTTATCGGCTTTATTGTCAAGAAACGCTATAACATTTGTACCTGTAATTGTAC
Source organism: Psychroserpens mesophilus (assembly GCF_050617655.1). GTDB lineage: Bacteria > Bacteroidota > Bacteroidia > Flavobacteriales > Flavobacteriaceae > Psychroserpens > Psychroserpens mesophilus_A. The sequence goes on from NZ_JBODQC010000001.1 coordinate 367,293, forward strand.
TGTCTCCATCCTTAACTGTATAATTCACCTCCTGGTGAGGATCTGTTTTGGGTTTAAAAGTAAACGTTTGAAAATACCCTTCTGTTCCTTTAGCCTCAAGGCCTAAGTTTTCAAAACGAGACGCAATATAATCTGCAGCAGCTTTCTCACCATCACTACCTGTTTGTCTGCCTTCAAGCTTATCATCTGCTAAAAAAGAAACATCCTCTTTAATTGTGACTGGTTTTATTTTCTCTTCTGAATTGGTTTTACATGCCACAAAAAGCATCAAAAAAAATACAAATAATATGTTTTTCATCTTATGAAATCTTAATTTTGGACAAATTTAGTTAATAATCTAATCAAACCTACAAGGTTTTGAAAACCTTGCAATATAAAGTCTAAATATGAAATATCTTTCCGTTGTAATTTTAAGTGTTTTAATTTTGAGTTGTAAAAACGATGCGAAACCGGCTTCAGAAAGTGAAAAAGAGGCAAAATCAGAAACTGTAGAAACAACAAAAGACAGTTTAATTTATCCCGAAGAAAAACATTTTAAATCCATTCGTCAAGTGACCTTTGGAGGAGATAATGCAGAAGCCTACTGGAGTTTTGATGATACACAACTCGTGTTTCAATCTAATAATAAAGCGTGGAATGTTGGTTGTGATCAAATGTTTTTAATGAATGCGGATGACACATTTAAAGGCAATGTACCTCCTATGGTTAGTACAGGAAAAGGACGAACCACATGTGCTTATTTTTTACCAGATAACAAACATATTATTTATGCCTCTACACATTTAAAACAAGATGAATGTCCTGAAACACCATTACGTAAAAACGGAAAATACATCTGGCCAATTTATGATAGCTACGATATTTTTGTAGCAGATTTAGAAGGGAATATTGTGAAGCAATTGACGAATGAAGTGGGTTATGACGCTGAACCAACAGTATCTCCTAAAGGTGATAAAATTGTATTTACCTCAACACGTAGTGGTGATTTAGAATTATACACCATGAATATCGACGGAAGCAATGTAAAACAAATTACCAACGAATTGGGTTACGATGGAGGTGCTTTCTTTTCTCCTGATGGTACCAAACTGATTTTTCGTTCTTCACGTCCAAAAACAGAACAAGAAATTAAAGATTACAAAGATTTATTAGCTGAAGGCTTGGTAGAACCAACAGACATGGAATTATACATTTGTAATGCAGATGGAAGTGACTTGCGTCAGTTAACCGATTTAGGAAATGCTAATTGGAGTCCGTTTTTTCATCCTTCAGGAGAAAAAGTGTTGTTTTCTTCCAACTTTGAAGCAGAACGTGGTTTCCCATTCAATTTATATTTAATTGATATTGATGGTAAAAATCTAGAACGTGTAACGCATGGTGAAACCTTTGATGCATTTCCTGTATTTTCTAATGACGGGAAATATTTAGCATTTTCTTCAAACCGCAATAATGGAGGCGGAAGAGACACGAATTTGTTTATTGCTGAGTGGCAAGACTAAAAAATCTTTAATACTACTTACTCAATTGAGATTCCTCATATCGTCTGAATGACATGCAAAGTAATTTTATTTCTCTTTCTTTTCTAAACGTTCGCGTTCTTCTGTATCAATGGCGCGAGCGTTGCTATTTAGCTTTGTGTTTCCAAATTTGTATCTGAAACCGAGTCTTACAAAGCGATCATCGACATCAACAAATTGTGTACTGAATTGGTTTTGATATTGTGTAGAAACATCAAAATCATGCATATTAAATAAATCACTCACAGATAATGAGATGACTCCTTTCTTATCTAAAATTGTTTTAGAAATGGCTAACTCAGAGAATAATCGATCTTCAACAATTTGAAATCCTTGTAAGCTTTTACCAACCCAAGTAAGCGCAAGGTTTACATTTAAACTATTGTCTTCTAAGAAGGTAAAATCGTTTTGCCACACTGAATAGTTAGACCACTGATTTTTTGAAACAAAACCTTGTCCAAAATCAGTTTCTTCTTCAAAATTATAAAACGACGTTACTGCATACACAGACCATCGATTAGTAACATCAAAATTGGTGATAAAATCAAAACCAAACTCAACTGATTTATCAAAATTAACTGAGATGTATTCGATAACATTTGATGTATTATCCTGTCTGGGAATTTCAGAAATGGCACCATCATAATTTTTATAATAGGCTTCAAAGGTGAAAAAATCTGTCAGGCTTGTTCCTATGACAGCATGATCGACAAAGGTTGGAACCAAAAACGGATTTCCAGACACCACATAATTGTCATTTAAGAAAAAACGAAATGGATTTAAAGCTGCATAACTTGGTCGTGCTATGCTTCTCTTATAATTTAGTTTTACATTGTAATCATCTGAAATTGTGTATTGCAAACTTGCGTTTGGAAACCACTCTAAATAGTCTTGTGTATTGGTAATATCTGTTAAAGGAGATTCGCCTTCAATATTGGTTTGTTCTACTCGTAAACCAGCATTGATGCTCCACTTTTCAACACTCAAATCGTAATTTGCATATGCAGCATAAATACGCTCATCATAATTAAAGGCATCAGAATTTAAGGCGTCAATCGTTTCTGTTCCTGTGTTAATATTTACATCAAATTGAGTAATCTCACTTTCAGTATTTGTACTAGAAAATTTAAGTCCTGTTTCAAAATTTGACGATTCATTAAGAGGTAAGCTATAATCTATTTTTCCAGCAAGAATTTTAGTGCCTTGATCGTTTTCTGTGTTAAATGCACTTGCGCCTAAAAAGGCATCATTCATACCAAAATTGTTGCTAATTACACTTTGATTTCTCTCATAGTTATAAGTCGTATAATGTGCGTTTACACTTAAAACACCTTTTGTAAAGCTATGGTTAAAATCGACATCAAATGCCAAATTATATTTTGTGTCTCTAGATAAATTATCTGCAGTAAATCGAGATAAAAAATTACCATTTACATCACTGATAGTCGTCTTATTAGCAATTTTGTATTTAAAATAAGGAATATACAAAGAATTAGAAGACAAGCTTAATGTGTTCTTTTCGTTAATAAAGTAATCAAAATTTGCATTAAGGTTATGGGTTTCAGACCATGTATTTCTATTGGTAATTGAACGCCAACTCTGCTCGGTATTATTTGAGTCATCTAAAAAATTAACGGTGTCATCTCCATTTCTGTTAATCTTATCTTTTGAATAACTATAATTCACATTCAAACTAATGTCTTCATTTTTAAAAAAATGACTGGTTCCAGCAGTATAATTAGGAAAGACACCTTGAGTGTAGTTGGTAAAAATACTTCCTCTATAACCTGTAACAAGGTTTTTGCTCATAATGATATTTATAACCACTCCGCTTTCGGCATCATATCTTGCTGAAGGGTTTGTAATGACCTCAACAGACTTTATGGCATTAGCTGATGAACCTGCCAGTAGCTGATTTAAGTCTTCAGCAGATAAATTGACTTTTTTATCGTTGATATAAACTGTAGGATTTGAATTTTTAACTGTAATCTCATCTCCTATAACCAAAACACCAGGTGTACTTTTTAAAACCTGAAGCATATTGCCTTCAACCAGAGCTGTTTGTTCGATGTTAAACACCAGTCGATCAGCTTCTCGCTTTATTGTTGGTTTTTTCACAAGAATACTAACTTCATCCAAGCTTTCTGAAACCTGACGAAGTTGAATTGTTGTTAAATCTAGGTGTCCAGTAAGTATGATTTTTTGATTAAAATTTTCGAAACCTATGTAGCTGATTTTTAATACATAGGTATTGGCTTCTAAGTTTAGAATGTCAAAAAAGCCATTATCATTAGTGGAAGTTCCTTTTAAAATTTCACTTTCATCTTCGTTTAAAATGATAACGTTGGCAAATTCAATTGGATGATTATCAGCATCAATTACAGTTCCTGAAATAGATAAACTTTGCCCAAAACTCATTAATGAACACAACCATAAAAACGAAAATATACGTAGGGATTTCAAATTTAATTAGGGTTTTTAAACGCAATATAACATTTGTTTTTAAATCCTATTTACTGATTTTCCATACTTCTTAGGCTTTTTGTAAACACATATAGCATTTAATGCGTAAGAAATCAATTATATTTGCAGCATCTTTTAAAGGAGATTTGATTTATGAAGCATATCAGAAACTTTTGCATTATTGCACATATTGATCACGGAAAAAGCACATTAGCTGATCGCTTGTTAGATTTCACAGGCACTGTCACTGCTCGTGAAAAGCAAGACCAGCTTTTAGATAGCATGGATTTGGAGCGTGAACGTGGTATAACCATTAAATCACATGCCATTCAAATGGAATATATCTTTGAAGGTGAAAACTATGTGTTAAATCTTATTGACACTCCAGGTCATGTTGATTTTTCATATGAAGTGTCGCGATCTATTGCTGCCTGTGAAGGTGCGTTATTAATTGTTGATGCAGCACAAAGCATACAGGCACAAACGATTTCAAACCTGTATCTCGCTTTAGAAAATGATTTAGAAATTATTCCTGTACTTAATAAAGTTGATTTACCTAGTGCTAATCCGGAAGAAGTAACAGACGATATTGTAGACCTTTTAGGTTGCGATCCAGAAGAAGTAATCCATGCCAGTGGAAAAACAGGTTTTGGAGTTGAAAATATTTTAGAAGCCATTATTAAACGTGTTCCTGCTCCCAAAGGAAATGTAGATGAACCGCTTCAGGCATTAATTTTTGATTCTGTTTATAATCCGTTTAGAGGTGTTGAAACTTATTTTAGAGTCATTAATGGTTCAATCAAGAAGAATCAGGAAATCAAATTTATAGCAACAGGTAAAACCTATGGTGCTGATGAAGTTGGAACTTTAAAACTAAAACAATTCCCAAGACAGGAGATTAAAGCTGGTGACGTGGGTTATGTCATTACTGGAATTAAAGAGGCTAAAGAAGTAAAAGTTGGTGATACCATTACAGATGCTAAAAACCCTACAACCAATCCAATTGAAGGATTTGAAGATGTAAAACCAATGGTTTTTGCTGGAATTTATCCTGTAGACACAGAAGATTACGAAGAACTTCGTGCCTCCATGGAAAAGCTTCAGCTTAACGATGCATCATTAGTATTTACACCTGAAAGCTCGGCTGCCTTGGGCTTCGGTTTTCGTTGTGGTTTCTTAGGAATGCTTCATATGGAAATTATTCAAGAACGTTTGGAGCGTGAATTTGATATGACTGTTATTACAACGGTTCCTAACGTATCTTACCACGCTTTTACTAATAAAAATACTGATGAGATTGTGATTGTTAATAATCCTTCAGACTTACCAGAACCTTCCACATTAAATCGTGTTGAAGAACCATATATTAAGGCAACTATCATTACAAAATCTGATTTTGTTGGTAACGTGATGTCGCTTTGTATTGAAAAACGAGGCATCATAACAAACCAGACCTATCTCACAACCGAACGTGTAGAATTAAACTTTGACATGCCTTTAGCTGAAATTGTTTTTGATTTTTACGATCGTTTAAAAACAGTTTCGAAAGGATATGCCTCTTTTGATTATTCTCCAATTGGAATGCGAGCCTCTAAATTAGTTCGTGTTGATATTTTATTGAATGGTCAAACAGTAGATGCGCTTTCAGCTTTAATTCATGCGGATAATGCTTACCATATTGGTAAAAGAATAACCGAAAAGTTAAAAGAACTTATTCCAAGACAACAATTTGATATTCCTATTCAAGCTGCTATTGGTGCAAAAATTATTGCTAGAGAAACGATTAAAGCTTTACGTAAAGATGTAACTGCAAAATGTTATGGTGGAGATATTTCGCGTAAACGTAAACTTTTAGAAAAACAGAAAAAAGGTAAAAAACGTATGCGTCAAGTAGGAAATGTAGAAATACCTCAGCAAGCGTTTATGGCTGTACTAAAATTGAATGATTAATCTTACAAATAGATTTTTATATATTATAAACCGAAGTGTTATACTTCGGTTTTTTTATACTTCTTCTACATCAAAGTGCTTTCCTAAATACACCAATTTATAGCCTTCCTTAATGGTGTCTATATTTTTACTGAAGGAAGATATGATTTGTAAGTCTCCTTCATCACTTTTTATAAAAAGAGGAATTACATTTTTATCTTTATTTGCGGCATCGATTAGAGAGTCGTAGTGTGCTTTGTCATTAATATCTATTTCATGAATAGCAGGATATTTTCGAGCAACTTCTGTTAGTTTTATATAATCATCAGTGTGAGAGAATAACCCTTCTGTAGGGTTGTTATTGTCGTCGTTCATTTCGTCTATTGACACCAATCTGAAACTACCATGTTCGCCAAAATTTTTGCTAAAGCGATCGATGGTATATTTATTAATATCTGAATTACCTGTCATTGCCATTAAGTAACCAATATCATTGAGTTCAATATTATCGGTTAATGTTTCAGAATAAATATTGACATTCATAGCTTCTAAACCAAGTTCTTTTGCGCTATTGATATTAGTTTGATTGCTATCAATCATCACAACATGCCTGTTATTCTCTTCTAAATAATGCCCAATTAATCTGGAAAACTTAGAAGCTCCAACGATTAAAATACCTTCCGACTTTGTTAAAAAGACACCAACAATTTTAGCAAATACTCGAGCTGTTGTTGCATTTAATAAAACGGTTCCGAGTACAATCATAAACACCAAAGGTGTAATATATTCGGCTCCTTCAACACCTTGTTTTAATAATTTGCTTCCAAAAAGAGATGCAATTCCGGCAGCAACAATACCTCTTGGACCAACCCAACTAATAAATAGTTTTTCTTTAGTTTTAAGTTTGGAACCATAGGTACTTAAAAAAACCGCTAAAGGTCTTATAATAAACACCACTATCGCAAATAATATAGCTGTTTCCCAATTGTACAACAACATTAAATCTTCAATATTAATGTTTGCGGCTAATAGAATAAACAAAATAGAAATTAGTAATACACTTAAAGACTCTTTAAAATAAAGGAGTTCCTTTATGTTTTGAAGTTTTCCATTACCTAATACCATTCCCATAACAACAACTGCTAATAAACCTGATTCATGAGCAAAAACATCAGACTCTACATATACTAAAAGTACTGTAGACAAGGAAACAACATTTAATAGATAATGAGGAATTAAGTTTTTATTTATTGCAAATGCAAGGGCGTGGGCAAATGTAAATCCGAAAGTCGTTCCGAATAAAATAATTTTACCAAACTCAATAAACGCCGTTTTAGTAAAACCACTATCACCTCCAACACTAATAAATTCAAAGACCAAAACAGCAACTAATGCACCTATTGGATCAATTAAAATCCCTTCCCATTTAAGAACTGTAGACACATCTTTTTTTAGCGGAATATTTCTAAGTATTGGTGTAATTACTGTAGGTCCAGTAACAATAATTAAAGCAGAAAACAAGAAGCAGATTTCCCAGCTCAGCCCAAAGATAAAATGAGATGCTATAGCTGCTCCAAAAAATGTGACGATAGAACCTAAGGTAATTAATTTTGTAATGGATGGTCCAACATTTTTTATTTCAGATCGTTTTAAAGTTAAGCCACCTTCAAATAAAATGACACTAATAGCAAGAGATACAAAATAGTATAAACCTTCTCCTGGAAATAATCCTTTTTCTCCGTTCCATATAGGTTCAATCCATTTGGTTCCATCTTCTGATAAAAATTCGGCAGCAATAGGTCCAACTAAAAGTCCGATTAAAATCAACGGTAAAATTGCTGGTATTTTAAATTTCCAAGCAACCCATTGTGCCAATATACCCAAAATGATTATTCCTGCTAATTCTACCATACCTTAAAAATTTTGAAAGCTAAAGGTAAATCAATTTTAACAACTTAAAAAACATCAGAAAAGAACTTGAGGAATTAACCGTTTAAGGAATGTGCAAAACAGCAATATATTACGCTTTCAAAATTTAAAATTTAGAAGAGATCGTTTTTTAAGCATTAAAATAAATGTATCAGACTTTGATTTATCTTAACTTTTGATGCTTATACAGTTGAGTATTAAGAGTGGTTTTTTTTATGTACTGCTAACTTAATTCAAAAGGAAAAAAATAAGGAATAATGAACGATGCTGCTATCCAAATAATAATATTAAGAGGTGTTCCAATTTTTAAATAATCAGTAAACTTATAATTTCCGGGCGCATAAACCATAGTATTGGTTGGATAACTCATTGGTGTCATAAATGTTAATGAGCATGCAAACATCACAGCCACTAAAAACGGACGGTTACTAATTTGCATGGCTTCAGATAAGCTGATGACTATAGGAGCCATTAAAGCAGCTGTTGCCTTACTAGATATAAGATTGGTACAAATAAAAGTGACTAAGTAAAGTAAACTCAAGGTAATTTGAGCATCGTATTGACCAAGGGTTTCTTTTATATAATTTGCTATAAGTGTTGCTCCTCCTACCTTCTCCAATGCTGTACCCATAGAAAGCACACCAGCCATCATAAAAATGACCTTCCACTCTACCGCTTTATAGGCTTCAATCGGTTTCAATATTCCAATCAATATCATCAGTAATGCACCAATCATTGCACTAACTAATATGGAGGTGATGTTGAGCGATGCAGCTAATACAACACCAATTCCTATTAATACTGCTGGTATGGCCTTTTTATAATCGGTTTTTTTCTTTACGTATTCCGAAAGTCTGACGATAATCTTATTGGATTCCAAATTATTGATATCCTCATTTTGGCCTAAAATGAGTAACATATCACCTTCCTTTAATTTGATATGACTTAATTTATCGAACTTATTTTTTGCTCTTTGCCTCAATGCAATTACAGAGGATTTATACTGTTTTCTGAAATCAATTTCTTTTAAGGATACTCCTGATAAACTAGAACCATAAGGAATGATGACTTCGTAAAGATTAAAGGATTTAAATTTTTCTTCGGCAACCTTCATACGATTAGAGCCTTTGACACTATAACCTTCTAAATCTAAAAGTCTGGATAGTGTTTCTGGTGGTACAATGATTTTTAATATATCACCTTTTAATAATCTGGTATCTAGACCAAAGTTGTGCTTTAGTACATCGTTTCTAAGTATTGACAACACATTAACACCATAATCGGTAACAAGTTGAGATTTTCCCAGAAGTCTGTTAAGGTCTTCACAGTTATCTTCAATATAAAGTTCTGTAATATAAGACTCTGCTTTTTTTGTGAATTCATTGTTATCTCCTCTGTTTTTTGGTAACAACAATGGTCCGATTATAAATAGGTAGGCAAATCCAATAGCTAACAAGCATAATGCTGCTCCACTAAACTCAAACATACCAAACTCTTCAACGCCATATTTTTTAGCATAACTACTTACCAATATATTTGTAGACGTACCTATTAATGTACAAGTGCCACCAAATAATGCAGCAAAAGAAATAGGTATCAAAAGCATACTGGGTCTAATATTCGTTTCTCTGCAGACCGTTAAAGCAATAGGAAGTAATAAAGCAACAACTGCTGTATCATTAACAAATGCAGAAAAAAAACCTGAAATACTGCAAAACACTATAAGAGCAACACTATAATGTGTTTTTGCCAGTTTAATTATTTTAAAACTTAAGCCATCTAAGATTCCCGAATTAAAAACGCCTCCACTTACAACAAAAATACAGCCCAAAGTAATCGTTGCAGGATGATTAAAACCCGAAAAACCTTCCTCTGGACTTAAGACACCAGCAACGATAAACATTGCCATAATAAGTATAGAAGTGGTATCAATAGAAAAGTAGTCTTTCACAAAGAGAAAAACACCAACTAGAATTATAGCAAATGTTATCAATAAATCCATTGTAGACCAAAATTATTGGTTCTAATTACTATCCTTAACCTTTTCTTCAGATTTATAATATACTCGTTTTAAGCTCTTTTTTAATAAGGTAAATCTATATACTCCAATAACAAAAAAAATTCCGCTAAAAATTAAAGATAACAATGCCAAGTACTTAAAATTTGTAAATTCTTTAAGTTGAAAAAATGCGATACCTCCTAAAAGTAAATAAAGTGATGACCTTATGTAAGACAATAGTGTACGTTCATTAGCTAATCGTGTGCGCTCAATTGCCAGATAATCTCTCAATATAACTTGTTCATCTGGTTTAAAATCTCTACCAAACCGTAACAATTTCATCTTTTTAATTTTAGGAGTAGATTTCATCTGATTAAATTTTCATTTATAAAACGCGTATGCTTAAGATACGAAATTTAGTAAAAATGTTAAAAATCCCTCAATTAACAGTGCTTTAATGAAATAATGTTTATTGCTTTTAGTAATTTGCATCTTAATTATCCTCTTATATGAATTTGTACCCTATAAACGCTGGAAATTTTAAACTTGATGGTGGTGCCATGTTTGGTGTGGTTCCAAAATCTTTATGGACAAGAACTAATCCTGCAGACACAAACAACATGATTGATATTGCAGCCCGATGTTTGTTAATTGAAGATGGAAATCGACTAATTTTAATCGATACTGGTATGGGAAACAAACAAAGTGATAAGTTTTTTGGCTACTATTACCTATGGGGAAATGATACTATTGACAACTCTCTAAAAAGGTATGGATTTCATCGTGATGACATTACAGATGTATTTATGACACATTTGCATTTTGATCATTGTGGTGGTAGTATTCAATGGAATAAAGACCGAACAGGTTATGAACCCGCTTTTAAAAATGCACAATTTTGGAGTAATAAAGATCACTGGAAATGGGCAACCGAACCAAACAATCGTGAAAAAGCGTCGTTCTTAAAAGAAAACATTATACCCATGGAAGAAAGTGGTCAGTTAAAATTTACTTCCGTTCCAGAATTAGACATTCTTAAAAATTCGGAACTTGGTTTCGATATCTTCTTTGCTAATGGCCATACCGATAAACAAATGATTCCTATGATTCAATATAAGGACAAAACCATTTGTTTTATGGCAGATTTACTGCCTACAGCAGGTCATTTACCGCTACCATTTGTAATGGGTTATGATACGAGACCGTTACTAACTTTAGATGAAAAAGAAAAATTTCTTAATCTGGCAGCAGATCATAATTATTATTTGTTTTTAGAACACGATGCACACAATGAAATTATCACTGTGCAACATACAGAAAAAGGTGTCAGATTAAAAAATGTATTCACTACGAATGATATTTTTAATTAAAATGAATAATTACATTAAGGCTTTTACTTTATACGTTTGCTTTTCAGTACTACTTTATGGTTGTGGTAGTTCGTCAAGTATTATTTCTACTCCTGTTGAAAACATTGACGGTTCGCCATTAAAAGTTTCAAAATTAACAGAAACAGAACTTCATAAATGGTCTCATTTAGACTTAGTGAAAGACACTATTCCAGGAATGAGTGTTGAAAAAGCTTATGATGAACTTATTAAAAATAAAAAAGGTAAAACTGTAATTGTTGCGGTTATTGATTCTGCAACTGATATAGATCATGAAGACTTAGATGATGTGTTATGGACCAACGAAAAAGAAATTCCAAATAATGGAAAAGATGATGATAACAACGGTTATATTGATGACATTCATGGCTGGAATTTTATTGGTGATACCTATTACGAACAATTAGAATATGTAAGACTATTAGCTTCTGGTGATAAAAACAATCCCAGATATGCTGAAGCAGAAGAAAAATATAATGCCGAATATCAAAAATATGCTCAGCTCAAGACCAATTCTTCACAATTATTACAAGAAGTTATTAATGCAGATACTGCCATTTCAAATCATTTAAAGAAGAAAAATTATACTAAAGAAGACGTGAATTCTATTAAAACTGAAGACAAAGCACTTCAAGATTCAGTTTTATTGATGCGTTACATATTGAGTCTTGATTATGATACTGTTGAAGCTTTTAAAACAGCTGTTGAAAGTGATTTAGTGATTATTAATACACGATTAGATTACCATTTAAACAAAAATTTTAAGGGCAGAAAAACGGGTGATAATCCAAATAATATTTCAGATGTTGGTTACGGAAACAATAACCCAAGACCAACTGTAAAAAAAGAAAGTCACGGCACACACGTTAGTGGTATCATTTTAGCCGAACGCGATAATAATAAAGGCATAAAAGGTATTGCTAATAATGCGAAACTTATGGCTATCAGATCTACACCTAATGGTGACGAATATGATAAAGATGTCGCCTTGGCTATCAGATATGCAGCAGATAATGGTGCAAAAATTATCAATATGAGTTTTGGTAAATCTTTTTCACCTCATAGTGATTGGGTAAGAGATGCTATTCGGTATGCTGCCTCTAAAGATGTGCTAATTGTTCATGGTGCAGGAAATGATGCTCATAGTATTGATGTACATAAAAATTATCCTAATGATGCCATTGGTACAGGAGAAGAAATTACTGATAATTTCATTACTGTTGGTGCTTTGACACCTAGATATGGTTCAAATATGGTTGCTGATTATTCTAACTACGGAAAAATTAACGTCGATGTGTTTGCTCCTGGTTCTGAAATTTATTCATCTATGCCTGAAAACGAATACAAACTGCAAAACGGAACCTCAATGTCTGCACCAAATGTGGCTGGTGTTGCAGTTTTAATTCGATCTCAATACCCAAACTTATCAGCTCCTCAGGTAAAACAAATTATTATGGATTCAGGATTACCAATAAATACTAAAGTCATTGTTGGTGAATCCAGATCTATAGAAAACCTTACAGACATCTCTAAATCTGGAAAAATTGTTAATGCTTATAACGCTCTAATTATGGCGTCGCAAGTGGTAAATCAGTAATAATAAATTCAAAATTCTATCAATGAAATACCTCATTGTTTTAATCTTATCATCTTTATGCTTTCTTTTCGCTAATTCTGAAACTTCAGCACAAACACCTCAAATCGTTTACAAAACAGAGGGCTATTGGCAACAACAAGCAAACTATACTATGGATATTGATATGGACGTGACATCTAATCAATTTAAAGGCAAACAAAACATCGTTTACACAAATAATTCTCCTGATGAATTAGACAAAGTGTTTTATCATTTATATTTTAATGCGTTTCAACCAGGTAGTGAGATGGATATTAGAGCACAGACTATTTTAGATCCAGACAGACGATTAGCCCCAAATGTTGGTACAAAAGAAACACCTGTTTATAAAAGTAGAATTGCGAAGCTGCAACCAGATGAAATAGGGTATATTAAAATCGAGTCATTGCTCCAAAATGAAAAACCACTTACTTATGATGTCGTTGGAACTGTTTTAGAAGTGAAACTCAATCAACCTATACAACCTGGAGAGCAAGTGAATTTTGATATGGTTTTTAACGGACAGGTGCCTGTTCAAATTCGACGTTCTGGAAGGTACAATAAAGAAGGAGTTGCATTATCAATGAGTCAGTGGTATCCTAAATTAGCAGAATATGACGACGAAGGATGGCATGCTTATTCGTATATCGCAAGAGAATTTTACAGTGTTTGGGGAAATTACGATGTAAAAATTACCATTGACAAAAACTATATCATTGGTGGAACAGGTTATCTTCAAAATGCAAACGAAATTGGTCATGGTTATGCTAAAAAAACTATTGAAACAAAAAGTGATAAGCTCACTTGGCATTTTGTAGCGCCAAATGTTCATGATTTTGCTTGGGCTGCAGATCCAGATTATAACCATGATATATTAAAAGTTGAAAACGGACCAGCGCTTCATTTCTTCTATAAGAATACTATGTCTCCACAACAATTAGAGAACTGGAAACAGCTACAACCTAAAGCAGCAAAATTAATGACGTATTACAGTAATTTGGTAGGACCATATCCTTATGAGCAATATTCCATAATACAAGGAGGAGATGCTGGTATGGAATATGGAATGTGTACGTTTATTAGAGGTGAAGTTGAACTTGAAAGCATGTTTAAATCTACAGTATCTCATGAAATGGCTCATACTTGGTTTCAGTTTTTATTAGCTTCAAATGAAGCCAAACATGAGTGGATGGATGAGGGCTTTGCTACTTATATTGAATATAAAGCAATGAATGATTTTTATAACGAAAATAAAACAAATCCATGGGAAAAATTATATACACGTTATATAGAAATTGCAAATTCTGGTTTGGAACAACCACAAACTAATTATGCCGATAAATATGAATTAAACAGCATATACAGCACTGCTTCTTATCATAAAGGATGTGTCTTTTTATCGCAATTGGGTTATGTAATTGGTGAAGATAACTTAAATAAAACCATCAAAAAATATTATAATGATTTTGTTTTTAAACACCCTAAACCGTTCGATATAATTCGAAGTGCAGAAAAAATTTCAGGACTTGAACTCGATTGGTATTTAATCGACTTCACACAAACCACAAACACTATAGATTATGCTGTTAAACATATTGATAAAAAAACTGTTGAACTTGAGCGTATCGGATTAATGCCAATGCCTTTAGATCTCACTGTAACTTATACAGATAAATCAACCGAGAATTTTTACATACCATTACGACAAATGCGAGGAGAAAAGCCTACTTCAGCAACACTTCTTGAAGACTGGGCTTGGGTGTTTCCAACGTATCGCTTTAAGACCTCAAAAAAAATTGAATCTGTCCAGATTGATCCATCAGGCTTAATGGCAGATGTAAATACTGAAAATAATCTATCTTATAGAGACAAAAAGAATTGAGTAGTGCTTCATAATATAGTATAACAAATGTTTGATTTTAATGTGCTTTTACTATCTTGGCTCTTACATCAAAGCACAGGATTCAATACGTTGCACTATGTTACATATAGGTGAGAAAATAACAGCAATTATCAATCGGTTTAACCTTAATAACTATGCGTTTTCAAAACGTATTGGTGTAACAGGTACTACAATAGATAGTATAGTTAATGGTCGTCCGCAAAAAGATGGTTCAAGAAAAAAAACCAAGCCAGGTTATGATGTGCTTTTAGCGATTATTAATGAATTTGATATCAATCCTGATTATCTATTTGGAAAAAACGATATCATGCTGGCATCTGAAGTAAAACCCATTCAAACATATTCAGGAATACCTCAAGTAATTTCTACAACATCTGAAGGTAATGAAAATGTTGTTTTCGTATCAACCAAAGCAAGAGCTGGCTATTTGAGCGGTTATGGAGATGTCGATTATATCGAATCGCTTCCATCGTTTAAAATGCCATTATTAACCAACGGAACATTCAGGTGTTTTGAAGTTCAGGGTAACTCAATGGTACAAACATTTTACGATGGTGATCTGGTCTTCGGAAAATATGTTGAAGCGATTTCAGATATCAAAGACAACGAGGTTTATGTCGTGGTAAGTAAAAATGATGGTGTGGTTTTAAAACGCCTTATTCATCAGTCTAAAAACCAGCAAAAATTCATTCTGAAAAGTGATAATAAAGATGGTAATTTTCCCGATTACAGCATCCTTTCAGAGGATATTATGGAGGTTTGGCAAGTAACAATGTACGCATCAAAACAAATCCCTAAACCTGTTGATGTCTTTGACAAATTACATGAACTTGAAAGCAAGATTATGAACCTTGAACATAAAATTGAAAAGCATTAAATGTCATTCTCATATCCAAAAAAGGAAAAACTGAAACATCAGAAGTTAGTTGAGAAACTATTTTCTGAAGGGAAATCTGTGTCTGTTTTTCCACTTAGAATGGTCTATTTAAAAACAGACTTTAAAGATGATGCAAAGTTTAAAACAGGTGTTTCAACCAGTAAGCGAAATTTCAAAAATGCAGTGGATAGAAATCGCATCAAACGCCTACTCAGAGAAGCTTACAGACTTAATAAAGCTGCACATTTTAACAACATTTCTGGATCTTATGCGTTAATGATTTTGTACCTTAGTAAAGATGGAACAGATTTTGAGTCTATTGACCTGAAAATGAAACAACTTTTAGATGCTTTTTCAAAAAAAGTGTCCCAAAACTAAACACCGAACATGATGAAAAGAATACTACATAAACGAATTCTTATTCCGCTAATTGCGGTTACTGTATTTTTTGGAGGAACCGCTTTTAAAAGCGACTTTTTTGAAATAGCTAAACAAATTGAAATCTTTACGACTGTGTTTAAAGAACTCAACATGAATTATGTTGATGATACCAATCCTGGAGATTTAATGGATACTGCGATTAAAAGCATGTTGGAAGATTTAGACCCTTATACCAACTATTATAACGAACAAGATGTAGAAGCGTCTAGAATTAATAACTCAGGAGATTATACAGGTATTGGTGCTAATGTTTTAACACTTAAAGATAAATTGGTTATTGTTGAGCCTTATAAAGATTATGCAGCAGACAAAGCCGGTTTAAAAGCTGGTGACGAAATTATAAAGGTAGATAATGTTGTTGTAGCAGATTTTAAAGATGACGCTGGAAACCTTCTACATGGTGCTGCAGGCTCTGAGGTAAAAGTTACTTATATAAGACAGGGGAAAACTGAAACTGCTACGATTAAGCGTGAAGCTGTCGATATTAATGCTGTTCCTCATTTTTCAATGATTGACGATCAAACAGGGTATATAGTGCTTCGTAAATTTACTCGCAAAGCCTCTTCTGAAACCAAAAGTGCTGTTAGGTCTTTAAAAAATCAAGGTGCCAAACAACTCATTTTAGATCTTAGGGGAAATCCTGGAGGTTTACTAACTGAAGCCGTTAATGTTACCAATATTTTTGTCCCTAAAGACCAACTGGTCGTTACTACAAAATCTAAAGTAGAAAAATACAATAAAACCTATTATACTCAAAGAGAGCCAGTAGATACTGAAATTCCCATTGTTGTTCTTATTGATGGCAGTAGCGCATCTGCAAGCGAAATTATTGCTGGTGCACTTCAAGATTTAGATCGAGGTGTTGTTATTGGAGCACGAAGCTTCGGAAAAGGATTGGTTCAACGTCCAAAACCTCTGGTTTACGGTACACAAATTAAAGTCACCATTTCACGTTACTACACACCTTCTGGTCGATGTATACAAGCTTTAGATTACTGGAATAGAGATGAAAACGGAAAAGCAACACGTGTAAAACGAGAAAACTATAACGCTTTCAAGACAAAAAAAGGAAGAACGGTTTATGATGGTGGAGGAATTCAACCTGATTTAGAGTTAGAAGCTTCAAAACAAAGCCCAATTACAAATGCCATTTTAGCTGAAAATTTAATTTTTAAATACGCTACAAATTATTATTACAATCATCCTGAACCAACAGATATTACACAATTTGAATTAACAGATGCTGAATTTTCTAGTTTTAAAAATTTCTTAATAAGTAATCATTTTAATTTTGATACAAAAGCTGAAAAAGCCTTTGCTGAAGCCTATTTAATTGCTAAAGAAGAAAAAATAGGAACAGCTATAGATTCCGATTACGAAGATTTATTAAATGCATTAAATGCTTATAAAACACAAGCTATTGATGCTAATAAAAATGAAATATTGGCTTTATTATCAGATGAAATTATAAAACGCTATTTTTATAGAGAAGGGCTATACACTTATTATAAAGCTACAAACCCTGAAATTCAAAAAGGTAAAGAAATACTTAATTCATCTTCTAATTATCAAGGTTATTTAGATTAAAAAATCATAGAATTTTGATATAAAAATCAAAATAAACTATATTAGAAACCTTGTTTTAAATACAGCATGAAAAAAATACCTCTTGTCATATTACTTTTTTGCTCTTTTTTGTTTGCCCAAACAGAAATAAAAACGCATGAGGTATATTTTGAAACAGATCAATTTGAAATTCCTCCAACAGAACACTATCGGCTACTATTATTCTTGTCTGAAATAGAAACACTTGATATCAAAAAAGTATCTATTTATGGGTTTACAGATGATAGAGGCAGTGACTCTTATAACTTGGTTTTATCTCAAAATAGAGCTAATTCAATAAAAACCATTTTTTCAAATAATGAATTTGACGAATCTATCATTACCAATGTGGATGGTAAAGGTGAGGTTCTTTTAAAACTTGTTAAAGAAGAAGATATTCATAAAATTAGAGGCCTTAATAGAAAGGTTGAAATTATTGTAGAACCGTATAATCCTTCACGTGTTCAAAAAGTGGTCGATAAAAAACCTAAGGTTGAAGATATTATAAAAGGAGAATTAAAAGCAGGTGATAAATTTACATTAGATAACATTCTTTTTAAAACAGGTTACAGTAAACTATTACCAGAGTCTAAAGCAACTCTCGAAAGTATAGCTCAGGCACTATTAGAACGAAAAGATATTTATTTTACCATTCAAGGTCATGTGTGTTGTACACAAAACAGTAGAGATGCCATAGACCGAAAAACTAAAAAACGAAATCTTTCAGTGGCAAGAGCAAAATATATCTATGACTTTTTAGCCAAAAAAGGGGTTAATAAACGTCGCATGAAATACGTTGGTATGCGACGAAAATTTCCGTTAGGAGGTGAACCAAAATTTGACCGTCGTGTTGAAATTTTAGTGACTTACGTTGGTGAAGTTAATCAACGTAATTAACGTTTAATCATCCCAATATGCGGAATACCATCTTCAAGGTACTCCTCTCCTATTTCATGAAATTCTAAATTATTATAAAAACGTTTTAAATACGTTTGAGCAGATATTTTAATAGTAGTAACCTGATAATGGTTTTTTATAGCTTCAATTGAAGCGTTCATAATATCATAGCCATATTGATGCTGACGTTCAGAGTGTTTAACCACTACTCTACCAATACTGGCTTCTTTAAAATAATCACCTGGTTTAAAGAGTCTTGTGTAAGCTACTAAAGTCTTATTTTTATAACCCAACACATGAAGTGATTTCTGATCTTTTCCATCAATATCCTGATAGACACAATCTTGTTCCACAACAAAAACTTCACTTCTTAGTTGAAGCACATCATACAACTCTTGTGTTGTTAATTCCTGAAAGGTTTTTATTGTAGTCTCTAGCATAATTACGCTTTTCGTCATTCTGAACTCGATTCAAGATCTCATTATTTTGGATTCTGCATCAGTGAAAATGTCAATTTTCTGGTTATCAATCCTGAACAATAACATCTTTATCATCACATTTTCCAAATTCTGGTTGAATATTTACGTGATTAATTCCGAAGTTATTGAATACTAAATCTTCTATTTTATGTAAAATGGTATCAAATTGTGATAAGGTAATATCTTTTTTAAAATCTATATGTGCTTCTAAATGAATTTCTTCTTCATTTAATTGCCATATATGCACATGATGAACATTTTTTATTAATTCAATATTTTGAAGCACATTAACAATGTCTTCTACTTCAATTGATTCAGGAGTAAACAGCATCAATACTTTGAACGAATCTTTAAGTAAATTATATCCCATTATAATAAGATACATAGCAATTACAAACGTTAAAACACTATCTACCCAAAACAACTGATAATATTTCATTAATAAACCACCAATCAATACTGCAACACTTGCCATCATATCGGTTAGCAAGTGTAAATAAGCACTTTTCATATTCATGTTTGTATGACTATCTTTTTTAAGAAGTAATACACTAAATCCATTTCCTAAAATCGCAACAAATGATAACCAAATAACTACATTAGATTCAATTTCTTGCGGATTTAAAAAACGTTCAACAGCTTCTATAATTAATAAAACAGCAACAATAATGAGCGTTGCAGCATTTATAAAAGCTGCTAAAATTTCTGCGCGTTTATAACCAAATGTTTTTTTTAAAGATGCTTTTTGTTTAGAAAGTCGGTCAGCAATATAACTTATTATAAGAGAGATGACATCGCTAAAATTATGAAGTGCATCACTCAGTAATGACAAACTACCCGAAAGTAGTCCACCAATCACCTGAGCAACTGTGATTACAATATTTAATACAATAGAAATTAAAAGATTTCTACCTTTTAAATCGTTATGAGAATGTGAGTGATTATGAGAATGACCCATTTAATATGAAACAGGTATTTTATCTACACGATTTTGATGACGTCCTCCTTCGAATTCAGTATTTAAAAAAGTATCAACCATTTCAATAGCTTGTTGTTTTGCTGTAAAACGTGCAGGAATACTTAAGATATTAGCATTATTATGCTGTCTAGCTAATGTTACTATTTCTTTAGTCCAGCATAAAGCAGATCGTACACCTTGATGTTTATTGGCAGTCATATTTGCACCATTTCCACTGCCACAGATAATGATTCCTAAATCGACTTTTTTAGATGCAACATCTTTAGCAACAGGATGCACAAAATCTGGATAATCAACACTATCAGTTGAGTTGGTTCCGTAGTTATTAACTGTATAACCTTTAGCTTCTAAATGTTCTAAAATAGCTTGTTTATATTCGGTTCCTGCGTGATCGTTACCTATAGAGATTGTCATGGTTATATAGTGTTGTTTAAAAGTATAAAGTTAATAATTGCTCACAAATAATCCGAAGGATATTAAAGTTAGTTATCCATAATGTTTAGGTTTGAAATTAAAATGGGATTCTTTACTTATAAAGCATGTTAACATCTTTAGATTTACAGCTCATTACTTGTTCATATCTTCTCTTAAGTATTTAAAACTTTTATTAGGATTATTTAGGAATTTTTTCAAACCAAAACTAAAATGAAACGACCTAAAAACTTACTCATTTTTTTTGGTGAAGTTATCAGTCTTAAAAGACATAGATTCCAACACTAAAATTAAAATTACTTATTAAATATGAGTTGTCAACATCAGTTATGAACAGCTGTTAATAGCATTCAAAAAAACGTTATAAATGAGTCTTTTAAATGTAAATTTAATGTTAACTAACTATTCATTGAATTCTATAAATCACTAATCAAAATAAATTGAATTAAAGTTATACCGCTATTAACAAGCTATCATAATCATTATTTATTTTTTAAATTTTTAAAAGAAAAAAGATTATATATATATATGTTGATAACTACATTTTTTATGATTAGGAATGATTTCTTTTAAAAATAGTAAAGTTGTTTTTATTTATAAAGACCTCAAAAAAATTCATTATTGAATAATTATACGTCATCTTGAGTGGATTCCGAAGCATAAGGAATTGTATCGAGAAGTTTTATCAAAAGTGCTGTAAATTTTACAGCGCTTTTTCATTAATTTAACAGTACCTAAACACTATTAAATAATTAAACCGTAGATTTGCAGAAACTTAATATCTTCACTCCTCCTTGTATTAAGTGAATTAAGAAAGAATTCCTAACACTTTTAGGAAACGAAATATGATTACAAATTAAATGACAAAAAAGAAAAAAAGGAAGCCATCTCATAACAGGATTTCCAACCTTACAAATACCATTCTTAGTATTTTAAAAAAAGAACGAACTAAAACGTTTAACTATAAACAAATTGCTGCTATACTTGGTGTTAACGATGCCAGTAGCAGAAATCAAATCATAAAGAAACTTCAACAACTCAAAGCAAAACAAGAGATTGAAGAAGTAGATCGTGGTAAATTTAAAGCCATAGTAAATACCGAATACCATACTGGTCGTGTCGATATGGCGTCTCGAGGTTCAGGCTATATTATTAGTGACGATTTTGAAGATGATGTCTACATCGCCTCAAATAATATGAATAAAGCACTTCATGGTGATGAAGTCGAATTTTACGCGTATAAACGTCGAAAACGAGGCAAGCTTGAAGGTGAAATCACAAGCATTATTAAACGTGCTAAAAGTGAATATGTTGGTGTGATTCAAATTCATGATAAGAAAAACTTTGCATTTGTGATTCCTGATGGTAACAAAATGTACACTGATATTTTCGTACCTATTAATAAAATTAATAAAGCGGAAGATGGTGATAAAGTATTAGTATCCTTAGAAGATTGGCCAGAAAAAGCCGATTCTCCTCATGGGCGCGTTCTTAAAGTGCTCGGTAAACCAGGAGAGCACAACACTGAAATTCACGCTATTTTAGCCGAATATGGCTTACCTCTTGAATTTCCTCACGACGTTGAAGAATTTGCTAACAAAATTGATACAACAATTACTAAAAAAGAAATCGCAAAACGTCGCGATATGCGCAAAGATTTAACCCTTACCATTGATCCTAAAGATGCAAAAGATTTTGATGATGCGCTTTCATTTAAAGTCTTAGATAACGGCTTGTTTGAAATCGGAATTCATATTGCTGATGTGTCGCATTACTTACAAGAAAACACCATCTTAGATGATGAAGCTTATGAACGTGCAACCTCAGTTTATTTAGTTGATAGAGTTGTGCCAATGCTTCCAGAAATCTTATCAAATGGAGCGTGTTCATTACGACCACATGAAGAGAAATATACCTTTTCTGCAGTATTTAAAATGAATGACAAAGCTGAAATCAAAGACCAATGGTTTGGAAGAACTGTTACCTATTCTGATGCGCGATTTGCCTATGAAGAAGCACAAGCAATTATTGAACAAAATACCACATTGAGTGGAGTAGAAGTACTTAAGAATCCTAATAAGATTGAGGTAACAATTCCTAAAGAGGTTTCACTTACAGGAAAACAATACAAAACCACTCAATCAGTTGCTCAAGCCACTTTAAAACTTGACGAGCTAGCTAAAATCATGCGTCGTAAACGTATGAGTTCTGGAGCGATTTCTTTTGATAAGGTAGAAGTTAAATTCAACTTAGATGACAACGCTAATCCTGTTGGTGTATTCTTTAAAACCAGTAAAGATGCTAATAAATTAATTGAAGAATTTATGCTCTTGGCGAATAAAAAAGTAGCTGAATTTATCGGTAAACAAAACCCTAAGAAAACTTTCGTCTATCGTGTTCATGATGAGCCCGATGACAGTAAATTGGCTGCGTTACAAAATGTCGTAGGTCGTTTCGGATATAAACTTAATCTTAAAGATCGAAAAACAGTGGCATCATCTTTAAATAATTTATTAAAAGAGGTAGATGGTAAAAAAGAACAAAATTTAGTCGATACGCTTACCATTCGTACGATGAGTAAAGCCGAGTATACCACGCATAATATCGGACATTACGGATTAGCATTCGATTATTACACACATTTTACATCACCAATTCGTCGTTATCCAGATGTGATGGTACATCGTTTGTTACAGCATTATCTCGATAAAGGTACATCTGCAAATGAAGCCATTTATGAAGACAAGTGTAACCATTCTAGTAATATGGAAAATCTGGCGACAAAAGCTGAGCGTGATTCTATAAAATACATGCAGATTCGCTTTATGGAAGATCATAAAAATGAAAATTTTGTAGGTGTGATTTCTGGTGTGACAGATTGGGGAATTTATGTTGAAATCATCGAGAATAAATGTGAAGGTATGGTTAGCGTCAGAGACATGAAAGATGACCATTATGCTTTTGATGAAGATCATTATGCCTTGGTAGGTAAAAACTCTAAAACTATGTATCAACTCGGAGATGAGGTAGTTGTTAAAGTAAAAAACACCGATTTGGTTAAGAAGCATCTAGATTTTACATTGATTGGAAAACATGCAGAAGATTAATAATTATGGCGTTACCTAAAGGTCAGGCTATCCGTTATATCTTTTGGTAAACAACCAAAAGGATGCCACTCCTATCCTTAACGCGACATTTTACTTTTTATGATGTTTTAGGTATACTATGTAACATTTATAGTAAAGACATTACAAATAAAAAAAACTCATTATCATGATTCTAACCACAACCAATTCTATTGAAGGCTTTAAAATAATAGATTACAAAGGTATTGTAACAGGTGTTTCATTATTTGACGGAAAGATTGCAATGGGATTTAGTATGTCAAAGTATCTTAAATCCATTCAGGATAGTATAGATACTACTAAAGAAAAGGCATTTCAGACTCTTACAGAAAATGCAAAAAAATTAGGTGCTAATGCTGTTGTAGGTATCAAAGTTGAAATTGAATTAACCACAAGTAATACTGCTATGGTTTCTGTTACAGGAACGGCAGTTTCTGTGGCTTAGTTGTATTCGTTTTTTTTAAAAACTGTAACAATTTTGTTTTTGTGAGCTCTTTAGTAACAGAAACATGTATCACATACAAAAAAACATATTCAAATGAGAACTTTTTTAGCTATTACATTACTCTTTTTAAGCACTTTATTATCAGCTCAAAATCCTAAAGAAAAAGGTGTTGGCGATTTTTCCGAAGTCAAAGTATTCGATTTAATCGAAGTTAATTTAATTAAATCTGATGTTGATAAAGTTGAAATTACTGGTGATGATATTGAAGATGTTGAGGTTCTTAATAAAAATGGCAAGCTAAAAATTAGAATGAAACTTGATAAAATCTTTAATGGTGATAAAACATTTGTAGCAGTGTATTATACAAAGCTGAATGTCATCGATGGTAATGAAGGTGCTTTTATCTCTTCGAACGAATTAATTACACAAGATTATATCGAGCTCAGAGCACAAGAAGGCGCACGTCTTAAAATTGGTTTAGATGTCGATAAAGTAGATATAAGAGCTGTTACTGGTGGCATTATCGAAACCAGAGGTAAAGCTGTTTCACAAGATATTACGTTAAATACTGGAGGTATTTATGAAGGGAGATCTTTTGAAACCAAAAATACATCTGTAAATATCAAAGCTGCTGGAGAGGCCGACGTTTATGCATCAAATGAAGTGACTGCAAAAGTGCTTGCTGGAGGTGACGTATTTATTTATGGTAATCCAGAAAATATTCAGGAAAAAACAACCTTAGGTGGTCGCGTTAAGCGCATGAACTAATCCTAAGCTATTAAGTTGATAAAGCGTCTTTTTTTCTTAGTTTTGTAAGAAAGCGATGCAATTCATATGTTTGATGATATTTTAGCTGCCATTCCCTTCGGAATATTTCTCGCCTTCACTATCGGTCCAGTATTTTTTGTACTGCTCGAAACCAGTGCTACTAAAGGCTTTAAAAGCGCTTTAATTTTTGATTTAGGCGTTATTTTTGCAGATATTATTTTTATTCTTCTCGCATTTTACAGTACAAATAAGATAGTGGATAAACTTAAAGATGATCCCAACTTTGTCATTTTTGGAGGTGTTTTATTAGTGACTTACGGAATTATCTCTTTTACTAAAACATCTAAATCGTTCAGATCAATCGTTAGGGAATATCATAAAGTAGAAATTAAAAAAAATGTTTACGGCAAATTATTCATCAAAGGCTTTTTTCTTAATTTCGTTAATATTGGTGTATTAATCGGTTGGCTTGTGTTTATAGCTGCAGGAAACTCTTTAACCGAAACAAAAGAAGGGCTTTACGTGTTTGTTGCCACCATACTTATTGTTTATTTTTTAACAGACCTGGTTAAAATAGCTGTAGCAAAACGACTTAGAAATAGGTTAACTCCAAGGCTAATATTTAAAACAAAAAAAATTATTGCTCTGGTGATTTTGGGCTTTGGTATTTTATTGTTAGTTCAAGGTCTGTTTCCACAGGGAAAAGAACGACTTCAGGAAGAGATCGAGCATCGTTTGTAATCAATTTTAATTTTTTATAAACTTATAATGAAACATTTTCGAACCATTTTTAATCTTTAAAATATATATTCCAGGATTTATGGTATTCGTATTGATTGTTTTAGTTATAGTACCAGAGAGAACTTCCATACCATTTACGCTTAGTATCAAATAAGTAGCATCTGTATTAAGTCCTTTAATATGTAATTCATTTTGAACTGGATTTGGCCATAAGGATAAGTTATTTTCTATTTTTATATCTTCAAAAGATAATGTAACTGCATCTAAAGTAATCACTCTATTTCCTAATAATTCCGTAATATGCAATTCATTGTTATACTTAACAAATCCCACTGGATAAAGTAACCCGGTTTGTATCACATTCAATGATGGTGAACCAGCATTAATATCTACATTAGAAACTCGACCATTATTATCAGCTATATATAAAAGGTCATTATCAAAAAATAACCCAAATACATTATTCAAGCCAGTAATAACATCTGATGCAGAAGGATTGTTTGTTGTTGTATCAGCTTTTACAACTTTACCTCCATTATAATCTGAAATATATAATTCAGTATTGTTCATTAAAAGACTAGAAGGTGTTGTTAGACCGGAAATAAAAGTTTCAAGGGTAGGTGAGTTATCTGCAATATTTATTTTTGAGACTTTGTTACCATTAAATTCAGCAATATATAAGTCATTGCCATTTAAAGCTAAACCATAAGGCACACTCACACCTGTAACAACAGTAGAAACTATAGGATTACTTTGTGTTATATCTATTTTAACAATTCTGTTGGAACCACTTTCAGCAATATATAAGTCATTCCCGTTTAATGCAAGACCATAAGGAGAATTGACGTTATTAAGAACTGTAACAGGACTCGGTGAGCTTGAAGAAAGATCTACTTTAGAAATTTTATTTCCAAAAAATTCGGCAATATATAAATCATTACCATTCAAAACCATTTCGGTTGGACCATTAAAACCATTTACTACCGTATTGACCTGACTGTGAATATTACTGAAACAAAAAGTTAATAGAATAAATAAAATGTAATTTTTTTTCATTGCGTTTAGTTTTAAAAGCTGTAAAACTATAATTACATCCTAGTTTCTAAAATACGTCATTTGTCGTATTTTCTTTAATTGCAATGGCAAACAATTATTATAATTGATTAATAATGAAAGTATTTAGTTGTTTATAAAAATAAAAAAACCCTCAACAACAGTTGAAGGTTTTTTGAGGCATCTAGCGGATTCGAACCGCTGTAGAAGGTTTTGCAGACCTCTGCCTAGCCACTCGGCCAAGATGCCAATATAAATCTCGTTATTCCTAGAGAGTCGCAAATGTAAAAAAAATTACCATTTTACACTATTAACCCTTAGTTTTTTCGTCTTTCGGTCATTTTTATCGTTACCATTTCAACATCTCCACCAATTGGAGGATTAAGTTTACTCACACTAATTGTTGCTTTTTTTACCAAAGCGTCTTCTTTAAAGATACGTTTCAAAATGCGTTTTGCAACTGTTTCTAGAAGTTTTGAAGGGTATTTCATTTCTTCCTTAACAATCTTATTTAAAAGCACATAGTCAACAGTATCACTTAATTTATCTGAGCTTGCCGAAGCTTTTAAATTTGCTTTAACTTCCAAATCAACCCGATAGTTACTACCAATTTTGGTTTCTTCATTTAAACAACCATGAAAGGCATAAACACGTATATTTTCAACTTTAATTATTCCCAAAGCATTCTATTTTAAAGCAAATATATGACGCAAATATTTAATAACTTTGTCTATTATTTTAAAAACATGTCTGAAGAAACAAAATCGCTTAATTTTATTGAGCATATCATTGAAGAGGATTTAGCTAATGGATTATCAAAAGATAAACTTCGTTTTCGATTTCCTCCAGAACCTAATGGCTATTTACATATTGGTCACACCAAAGCCATCGGAATTAGTTTTGGTTTAGGTGAAGCTTATAATGCGCCTGTAAACCTTCGTTTTGATGATACTAATCCCGCTAAAGAAGAGCAGGAGTATGTTGATGCAATTAAACGGGATATTAAATGGTTAGGTTATACATGGGCAAATGAACTGTATTCTTCAGATTATTTCCATAAACTTTATGAATGGGCTGTTCAGCTTATTAAAGATGGAAAAGCTTATGTCGATTCTCAGTCTAGTGAAGCGATGGCAGAACAAAAAGGAACACCAACACAACCTGGTGTAGATGGTCCGTATCGCAACAGAAGTGTAGAGGAGAACCTCGACTTGTTTGAGCGCATGAAAAATGGTGAGTTTGATGAAGGCGAACACATTCTTCGTGCTAAAATCGATATGCAACATCCAAATATGCTAATGCGTGATCCAATCATGTATCGTATTTTAAAGAAGCATCACCACAGAACAGGAGATGAGTGGTGTATTTATCCAATGTACGACTGGACGCATGGTGAAAGCGATTACATCGAACAAATTTCACATTCCTTATGTTCGCTTGAATTTAAGCCTCATAGAGAGCTTTACGACTGGTTTAAGGAACACGTTTACGATTATGCTTCAGAAACGCTTCCTATGCTTCCTAAACAACGTGAATTTGCCCGATTAAATTTAAGTTATACCATCATGAGTAAACGAAAATTACTCAAGTTGGTTGATGAAGGTCATGTTTCTGGTTGGGACGATCCTAGAATGCCAACAATTTCAGGTTTACGTCGTCGTGGCTATACACCAAACTCTATTCGTCAGTTTGTTGAAAAGGTTGGTGTGGCTAAACGTGAAAATGTGATTGATGTTTCCCTTTTAGAGTTTTGTGTTAGGGAAGATTTAAATCAAACAGCGCCAAGAGTAATGGCTGTTTTAGATCCAGTAAAATTAGTTATCACTAATTATCCTGATGATAAAGAAGAATGGCTTGAAGCTGAAAATAATCCTGAAGATGAAAGTGCTGGTTTCAGAAAAGTACCTTTTTCTAAAGAACTGTATATTGAACGTGATGATTTTAAAGAAGAGGCTGGAAGTAAATTCTTCAGATTAAAATTAGGAGGTGAGGTGCGTTTAAAAAACGCATACATCATTAAAGGAGAAAGCGTTGTCAAAGATGCTAAAGGCAATATTACGGAGATTCATTGTACCTATTCAACAGATACAGAGAAGAAAGTCAAAGGAACATTACATTGGGTATCTATAAAACACGCTGTTAAGGCTGAAGTTAGAGAATACGATAGGCTCTTTATAGACGAAGCGCCAGACAGTCATAATGAGAAGGATTTTATGGAGTTTATCAACCCTAATTCTTTAAAAATTGTCGAAGCATATGTTGAACCAAGTCTTGCAAATGCTAAAGCAGGTGACCGTTTTCAATTTCAGCGTATTGGATATTTTAATGTAGATAATGATTCGACCTCAAATCATTTGATATTTAATAAAACGGTTGGTTTAAGAGATTCTTGGGCTAAACAAAAGCCTAAACCACAACAACATCAAAATAAGCCTCAGAAGTCTCAACAAAAGCGTCCAGCAATTGAAGTGATTAAACAGCTAGGTAAAAAATATACAAATCTTCCAGAAGCTAAGCAAGAAAAGTCTAAAGCTGAAATTTTAAAATTAGCAGAAGACATTAGTTATATGGAGTTGCAACCCTTATTCAATACAGCTGTAAAAAAAGCAGGTACTCGTATTGCAACCATGATTGCTTTAGGTGTGTTGCTTAAAAACGGACAAGAACGAAATGCCGATATTAATGCTTTTATTGATAAAGCTAAAGAAGATTCAAATGAACTCTTGGTAAAAGAGGCTAAGGCTGTTTAGTGCAAACCTTATAATTTTTAAAACCCATAAAAGCATTAATTTTATGGGTTTTCTTTTTAAAAAAGAAGACAACAAACGTTAAAAAAAAACCTAAATTCTTGATTTTAACTATATTTATTGCACTAACTATAATCAACACACATCATGGAATTTAATTTTTTAGCAATTTTAGTTGCTGCAATCGTACCAATAATTCTTGGATTTTTTTGGTATAACCCTAAAACATTCGGAATTCTTTGGGCAAGAGAAGCAGAAATGACCGAAGAAAAAATGAAAAGAGGAAATGTACCTGTTACTTTCATAGTATCGCTAATGCTCTCTTTTATACTTGCTTTTTTTGTTCAGATGCTTACCATTCACCAATTTGGAGCGATTGGCATGGTAGGAGGTGACCCATCTATCGCAGAACCATCTTATGAAGCCTTTATGGCAGACTATGGAAATGCTTTCAGAACCTATAAACATGGTGCGTTACATGGTGCTATGGCTGGAATATTTATGTTCGTTCCTGTTATTGCTATCAATGCCTTGTTTGAACGTAAAAGCTGGAAATATATTCTCATAAACGGATTATTCTGGACAGTAGCTATAACAATTATGGGAGCTATTGTTTGTGGTTGGGTTTAATTTTACAACATTCTAGAACTTTTAAAGGCTGATAACTTGAGTTTTCAGTCTTTTTATTTTATCATATTGATACACTTTAAATTATATTATTCTGCAACAGACTTACCTGAATCTTGGGACACACTTCCAGTGCAAGACCTATTTTTAAAAACCCCTTTTTTAAAAGCCTTAGAATTGTCTAGTCCATCTAATATTTCAACCTGTTTTTTAGGTGTTTTCTCTTCGGAAGTTTTAGTTGGTATTGCTATCATTCAACGTGTCGAAATGTATATAAATGATGTCTTTAGAAAAACTTCTAATCAGTTTTTTAAGCGCTGTGGAAAAGCTCTCATTTCAAAAATTGTTAAAGGCAATGCTTTAATTGTTGGAAACCTTATGCATACTGGTCAACATGGTATGTATTTTAATTCTGAAGCACTTCCTCAAAAGGCGTTTTTAAATGTAGTTTCTTTGGGTCTTGAAGAATTATCGCAGAGTATCAAACTTCAGTTTGATAAAAAAATAAGAATTGTAGCTTTTAAAGATTATTTTGAAAATGATTCTTTTAATCTAAATAAAGACTTTTTCAAAAAACAAAAACTATACAAAGCTCAAGCACAACCCAACATGATTTTAGAGATAAAACCTCATTGGTCTTCACCAGAAAAATATGTTGCTGACTTTAATAAAAAGTATAAAAGACGTTTTAAAACTGCTCGTAAAAAAAGTCAGAATATTGAATGTAGAGAACTTAAATTAGAAGATGTTCATCAACTTTCAGATACAATTTATACACTCTACGAAAATGTGTCTGATAACGCAGGAGTAAATTCATTTAAATTACATCAACATCATTTTTATCAACTTAAAAAAGAACTTAAAGATAACTTTAAAATTTTTGGTTATTTCTTAGAAGAACAACTCATAGGATTTTATTCTTTAATTAAAAATCACGAGACACTTGAAACTTACTTTTTAGGATATAATCACGATTTGCAACACCAGTATCAAATGTATTTAAACATGTTATTTGATATGGCTTTTTTCGGCATTCAACATCAATTCAAGCACGTTGTTTTTGCAAGAACAGCCATGGAAATTAAGAGTTCAATTGGTGCTAAACCTTATAACATGCACATTTATTTAAAACACACCAATAATATCATTGCTAATACGGTTTTAAAATTGGCTGTAAAATATGCTAATCCAGTAAGAGACTGGGACGAGAGACACCCTTTTAAAATGTGAAAGCAACGTTAAAACCTAATAATTGCTTTGCATTAGGTCTTTTTTTATGTACTTTAATTTGATAAAACTACACAACACAATGGAAAATACAAGTAAAATTCTTACCGAAATATCTGAAGTTACACGAGATATACAGGAGAATCATCCAGAACTTCAAAAATATCTGGATGAAACCAGAAGCACACTACCTAAGCCTTATAATGCCGATTCTACAGAGAAAGAACTTCAAAATTATTTAAACAGTTTAAAAGAAATGATTAACAAATACAAAGAAAAACATTAAAAAGCTTAAATGTTATCAATCACAAATTCAATTATTCATCGCTTTTCTTTTTTGCGTTTTTCATGGCTTCACCAATTTGATTACTTGCCGTAAAGCTAGCAACCATATCATTTAACATCTGACTTCCAGCTTGAGGTGAATTAGGTAACAAAATTAAATTACTATTGGTTTCACTACCAATAGCTTGTAGCGTATCATAATGTTGTGTCACTACAATTAAAGCTGATGCTTCTTGACTGTTAATTCCAACACGGTTTAATACATCAACAGACTCTTCTAAACCACGAGCAATCTCACGTCGCTGGTCAGCAATACCTTGTCCTTGTAGACGTTTGCTTTCGGCTTCCGCTTTGGCTTTTTCAACAATTAAAATACGAGCGGCATCACCTTCGTATTGCGCAGCAGTTTTTTCTCTGTCAGCCGCATTAATTCTATTCATTGCTGATTTCACCTGAGCATCAGGATCGATATCTGTGACCAAGGTTTTAATAATATCAAATCCATATTCAAGCATAGCGTCATTAAGCTCTGCTTTAACCGCTAATGCAATATCATCCTTTTTAACAAAGACATCATCCAGCTTCATTTTTGGCACTTCTGCACGAACCACATCAAAAACATAAGAGGTAATTTGGTCATGAGGATAATCCAATTGATAAAAAGCATCATAGACCTTACTTTTAATAACGCGATACTGAACAGATACTTTTAATCGTACAAATACATCATCTAAAGTTTTTGTTTCAATGATGACGTCTAATTGTTGAATTTTAAGGCTTAGTCTGCCTGCAATTTTATCAACTAAAGGGATTTTAAGCTTAAGACCAGACTGTTTAATGCTATGAAATTTACCAAAACGCTCAACAATTGCTGCGGTTTGTTGTTTAACAACGAAGAAAGACGAAATTAAAATAATTAAGCCGAAAAATAGAATTGGAATAAAAACGAATGAACCCATGACAGTTTTTTAAATGGTTAAGAAAATAATGAGTTACTAAATTAAGTTATATTTGTTCAAATCACATACTTTAAAGATGCAAAAAAAACAGTTTATACTATTAGCAGTGTTTTGTGTTGCTTTTATGACAATATCTTCAGCGCAGCATAAGCGATATACCATTAAAAATGGAATAGGACTTGTAGGAGGTCTTACCCAATACGATATTACAACCGATAATTTTAAAACTAAAAGCGGTTCAGGTTTTCTAGGCGGCATGATTGCAACTGTTGATATTCCTCAGAAATGGTTTACAGTGAGTTACGGCTTACAATTGTCGCAAAATTCTATTGAAATTGAAGGTCGTTCGTTAACAAACCCTCTTCAAGTTGAACAATTAGAATATGACCTAATGGCAGTACAATTGGCATTTATGCTCCACGTGAAACTACTTGGTAATCATATCACTTTGGATGTTGGACCACAATTACAGTATAATGGTCAATTAGATCTTAAAAGCAGTAATCAAGAAGGATTTTTAATTAATGGTTACGATACTCTACTAGCAGAAGACATAAGTGATATCTCTCCTTTTAATGTCAATGGAGTAGTAGGCGCATCAGCAGGAATAGGGAGTTTTAAGTTAAGAGCGACGTATAGTTATGGGTTTACTAATATATTTAGAAAACTTAACGACGAAGACTTAATTACCACACCTACTTCTAAAAAGTTTGAAGGCAATCAAACAATGTTGGCTGTTGCTTTAATGATTACGTTTTAAATATGTTTAAATGCTTTGTTGTCATTCAGAAGGCGGTATGACTGAAGAATCTCATAATAAAAATAGACTCTTCGTTATAACTCTGAACAACACTATTTAAGCTTTAGCAATCAAATTATCAATACGTGAAATGGTTTCCGCCTTTCCAATCATATAAATAATATCAAAGACATCAGGACCTTGTAATGCTCCAACAAGTGCTAAACGTAAAGGCATCATTACTTTTCCAAAACCAATTTCGTTGGAGGTTATCCAATTTTTAACAGCATCCTGAAGGTTTTTCACTGTAAAATCCTCAACGCCATCAACAAGCTCTTTAACCTTAGTTAAAATCTCAGCAGTGTCATCTTTTAAAGCTTTTTTAAGTGCTTTTTCATCATACTTAGATGGAGCAACGAAGAAAAAACCACTCAGTTCCCAAAAATCGCTAACAAATGTGGTACGTTCCTTAATTAAAGCAACTACCATTTCAACAAAATTAACATCGATGTCATTGTGAGGAGCTTGCGACGTGACAATTTTATTATTAGATTCTTCGGTTTTGCCCTGAATGACATTTAACTTATCATCAACAATTGACTTAAATTGTTTTGCCAAACTATAATTGTCTTGCTCTTGCATGTAGTGATGGTTAAACCATTTAATTTTATCAGGATCAAATCGTGCTCCAGCTTTATTAACACGCTCTAAGTCGAAAGCATTAACAAGTTCTTCTAAGCTGAAAATTTCTTGCTCTGTTCCTGGATTCCAGCCCAAAAAGGATAAGAAATTAACCATGGCTTCAGGAAAATACCCATCTTCTTTGTAACCTCTTGAAATATCTCCTGTTTTAGGGTCTTTCCATTCTAAAGGAAATACAGGAAAGCCTAATTTATCTCCATCACGCTTGCTTAACTTCCCTTTTCCTGTGGGTTTTAATATTAAAGGTAAATGCGCAAATTGAGGTGCTTCCCAACCAAAAGCGGCATATAACTGAAAGTGTAATGCTAAAGATGGTAACCATTCTTCACCACGAATTACATGAGAAATTTCCATTAAATGGTCATCTACAATATTTGCCAAGTGATAGGTTGGCATCCCATCACTTTTAAACAGTACTTTGTCATCAAGAATATTAGTGTCTATTTTGATATCACCACGAATAATATCTGTAAGGTGCAATGTTTCATCCTGAGGTGATTTAAACCGAATTACATAATCGTCACCAGCTTCTAATTTAGCGTTTACTTCGTCTTTAGAAAGTGACAAAGAATTACTCAATTTTAATCGGTTGTGCCAATTGTAGATAAAGGTCTTTCCTTTAGCTTCATGATCTTTTCTGTGGAAATCAAGAGTTTCAGAAGTATCAAAAGCATAGTAGGCATGCCCTTTTTCAATAAGTTCGTCCGCATATTTTTTATACAAGTGTTTACGTTCGCTTTGTCTATATGGTCCAAATTTTTCATTTCTATTCGGTCCTTCGTCAAATGGTATATTGCACCAATCTAAAGACTCAACGATATAATCTTCAGCACCTTCAATATAGCGGGTTTGATCAGTATCTTCTATACGAAGCACGAAGGTTCCATTATGTTTTTTTGCGAATAAATAGTTGAAAAGTGCTGTTCTAACACCTCCAATATGTAAGGGTCCTGTTGGGCTTGGTGCAAATCGCACGCGAACGTCTGTGGTCATGGTTTTTGTTTTGAAGGTGCAAAGATAGAATAGAGTTAAGGAAAGAACAAAGAAAATAGGACAAAGACGAAATGGTTTGAACGTTTATCTCAACATAAAATCATTTCCTTTGGTATCCGTTTATTCATAATGCGAAACCATAATGGTGGAATCATAGCCAAAACCATTGAGGTTGGATACCCAAATGGCATTTGCGGACTCTCATCATGGCAATCTAAAATCTGATATTTTTTTGAGGATTTAAAATGATGATCACTATGTCGTGTTAATTCGTAAAGCACAATTCTTCCTATAACATGATTAGAATTCCAGGAATGCATTTCTTTTACGCGTTCATATCGACCAGACTTGGTTTTTAATCTTACTAAACCATAATGTTCAATATAATTTACAGATTCCAGGAGTAAAATTCCAACAATT
This sequence comes from Psychroserpens mesophilus, assembly GCF_050617655.1. Classification (GTDB taxonomy): domain Bacteria; phylum Bacteroidota; class Bacteroidia; order Flavobacteriales; family Flavobacteriaceae; genus Psychroserpens; species Psychroserpens mesophilus_A. The sequence continues at coordinate 402,577 of NZ_JBODQC010000001.1, forward strand.
GCAGATGAAAAAGCGAAAAGTAATCCAATCGTGCCGAAAACAACTAAAATGGCTAATAGATAGCTAATTTGGAATAAAAGAAACCAAAGCATGTCATTTTTTAAAGAAAGAAATCCTTTTTTGCTGTTTTTTAATAGTTTTTTTTGAATTTTCCATGCGTTCACATATTGGCGAAAAATGGACGTAAACCAGAATGAATACACACTTTGATTATATCTGGCTGTAGCTGGATCTTCAGGTGTTGCAGCATGCAAATGGTGACCAAAATTATGTTCAATATAAAAATGCATGTATTGCGCAGGTAAAAGTAATGCCTTTCCAATAAAACGCTCATTTGTGGTTTGCCTGTGACCGAGTTCATGTGCTACATTGATACCATTAACACCTAAAACGATACCAACAGACAGAATCATTCCGACAAGTTCATAAGTTTCAACGGTTGTTATCGATGCCTGATATATTCCAAAGAATACTAATCCGTAAACAACAGGTAGATTAAGATACAGCATCCAGTCAAAAACAGTTTTTTTTAGTTTGTCTTCGACGTCTTCCGTAGATAAGTTATCGGTACTTACAGGAAAAATAAGCTCAAGTAAAGGAATCATTACAAATGCATAAACAGGTGTTAGAAACACAAAATTTCCTTTTAAAAATAGTCCAATAAAGGCAACTGCAGGAATCGAGAATGCAGTGAGATATTTAAGATCTTTCATAAAAATAATATTACGAGTTTGTCTTTATTTTAACGCAACTCCTCGAAATTAACAGAATCTTACCAAATTTAGGCATTTGCAGGTTAAAATAAAATTGTAGTTTAGTGAGTTAAATAGTTAATGTTGAATAATTTCAAAACCATACAATCTAAATTAGAGCAATTCATTAGACGATACTATACTAATGAATTAGTTAAAGGCGCTATTTTATTTTTTGCCATTGGCTTTCTGTATTTAATTGTGACATTATTAGTTGAGTATGTCTTATGGTTAAATCCTACGGCAAGAACTATTTTGTTTTGGGTGTTTATAGCTGTTGAATTAGCCTTATTTGCTAAATTTATTGTTTTTCCTCTGGCTAAATTATTTAAGCTTCAAAAAGGAATTGACCATGAAGAAGCGTCCTTTATTATAGGTAATCATTTTCCAGAAGTAAGTGATAAGCTACTCAATGTACTTCAATTGAAGCACAACAAAACGCAATCTGAACTTTTGGAAGCAAGTATCGAACAAAAATCATCTGAATTAAGTCCGATTCCTTTCAAATTAGCCATTAATTTTAAAAAGAACACGAAATACCTAAAATACGCAGCAATTCCGATTGCTATTTTATTGATATCTTATTTTACAGGTAAAATTAATTGGTTTAGTGATAGTTATGAACGTGTTGTGAATTACAAGACAGCATATGAGCCACCAGCACCTTTTCAGTTTTTTGTTGTTAATGAAGACATGAATGCTATTGAAAACAAAGAATTTAAACTCTTTGTAAATACAGCTGGTGAAGTGGTTCCGGAAAATGCTCAAATTCATTATAACGGACAATCTTATTTTTTACAACAATCTGCTCCAGGTCAATTCGAATACCTGTTTCCTCAATTAAAAGATGCATTAAGCTTTAATTTATCAGCTAATGAAGTCCGTTCAAAAGAGTATAGTATCAATGTAACTAAAGTACCAACTTTAGTGAATTTTGAAATGGTGTTGGATTATCCTGCTTATACTCAAAAGAAAGATGAGGTTTTAAAAAGTACAGGCAGTTCAACCATTCCTGAAGGCACAAATGTGACATGGAAGGTGTCTACACGATCTACAGACGAAGTTGCGCTTTATGCAAAAGACACCATTAATTTTGACAACCTCAATCAAGGTAAATTTGAAGCATCTAAGCAAATTTTTAACAATACAGATTACAGCATTAGTACAAGTAATAAAAACTTAAAAGATTATGAAAACCTTGCCTTTTCTTTAAACGTTATTAAGGACAGCTACCCTGAACTTAATTTAAAGATGGAAAAGGATTCTTTAGACAATCAAACCCTTTATTTCTTTGGTCAGGTTAGTGATGATTACGGACTTAGTAAATTGCAGCTGGTGTATTACCCTTCCACAAATCCTAACGAAAAATCTTTTGAGCCTATACCAGTCGCTAAATCAAATTTTGATGAGTTTGTCAGTGCGTTCCCAAATCAGCTGAACTTAACAGATGGCATTGATTATGAGTTTTACTTTCAGGTTTTTGATAATGACGCCCTTCATAATTATAAAAGCACCAAGAGTACCGTTTATAATTATAGAAAATTAACGAAAGAAGAAGAAGAGGAAAAGCAACTTCAGGAGCAAAATGAAACCATTAAAGACATAGGAAAAACATTTGATAAGCTCAAAGAACAAGACAAGCAACTTGAAGAGTTTTCTAAAACCCAAAAGGAAAAAGAGGAGCTCAATTTTAATGATAAAAAGAAGTTTGAAAATTTCTTAAAGCGACAGAAAGAGCAAGAACAACTCATGCAAAATTTCAACAAAAAGTTGAAAGACAACCTTGAGGAGTTTCAAAATGAAAATGAAGAAAAAGACCAGTTTAAAGAAGATTTAAAACAACGTCTTGAAGAAAACGAAGAACAACTTAAACAAGATGAAAAGTTGTTAGAGGAGCTTGAAAAAATGCAAGAGAAAATCCAAAAGGAAGAACTCTCTCAAAAACTTGAAGAATTAGCTAAACAAAATAAAAACAAAGAGCGCAGTTTAAAACAACTTCTGGAACTGACCAAACGCTATTATGTAGCTAAAAAAGCTGAAAAACTTCAGCAGGAATTAGAACAATTAGCTGAAGAACAAGAAAAACTTTCTGAAGAAAGTGAAGAAAACAATACAAAAGAAGAGCAAGAAAAGTTAAATAAAAAGTTTGAAGACTTTCAAAAGGAGATGGATGCGCTTCAAAAAGAAAACAAGGAGCTTAAAAAGCCTATGGAACTTCCTCAGGATAAGCCTACTGAAGAATCTATAAAACAGGATCAGCAAGAGGCCACAGATGCTTTAGAACAAAAGGAGAAAGAAGCTAAAGATAAGAAAGAGGCTGGCGAAAAGGGTGAACAAGGTGAAAAGCAAGAGCAAGGTGAACAACAGGACAGTCAACCTCAAGACTCACAACAAAAAGCCAAAAAGAAACAAAAGCAAGCCGCAAAAAAAATGAAGGAAATGAGTGGTCAGATGGCTCAGATGATGCAAATGGGAGGAGGCAATCAAATGCAGGAAGATGCAACAATGCTAAGACAGGTTTTAGACAATTTGGTATTGTTTTCTTTTGATCAGGAAAATCTAATGGATCAATTTAAAAGCATTGAAATTAACCATAATGAATATGGAAAGTTTTTAAGAAAGCAGAGTAATTTAAGAGAACATTTTGAGCATGTTGACGATAGCTTGTTTGCCTTGTCATTAAGACAACCTAAAATTTCAGAACAAGTTAATAAACAAATCACAGAAGTATTTTTTAATATTGATAAATCCCTCGGACAATTATCTGAAAATCGTTTGTATCAAGGAGTTGCAGCCCAACAGTACACAATTACAGCTACCAATGAGCTGGCGAACTTTTTGAGTGATATTCTCGATAATATGAATGCTCAAATGAACCCTTCCATGGGACAAGGAGGAGGAGATATGCAGCTGCCAGACATCATCATGAGTCAGGAACAACTCAATGAACAAATGAAAGATGGCATGAAAAAAAGCCAGCAAGGAAAACCTAAGGAAGGAGAAGGTGAGAAAGAAGGAGAAGGAGAAAAGGAAGGCGAAAGTGAGAAGTCTAAAAAAGGAAAAGAGGGAAAGCAAGGTAAAGAAGGTGAAGGTGGAGAAAACGGAAACTCTCAAGGTGAAGGTGAAGGAAGTAACGAAGATTTAAATGGTGAGTTGTATCGTATATATCAGCAACAGCAACAGCTGCGTCAGGCATTAGAGAATAAATTAGGTGAACAAGGTAAGCAAGGTCAGGGTGAAAAACTATTAAAAGATATGGAAGAAGTTGAGTTGGACTTAATCAATAAAGGCTTCACAAACCAAACACTTCAAAAAATGATGGACTTACAACATCAGTTGTTGAAAATGGAAAATGCGACATTTATGCAAGGTGAAGATCATAAGCGTAAGTCTGAAACAGATAATACTTCATTTAAGAATACCACAAATAATAAATTACCAACAGCTAAAGAATATTTCAATACTACTGAAATTTTAAATAGGCAAGCATTACCTTTGCAGGACGTTTACAAAAAGAAAGTTCAAGAGTATTTTAAGAAAACTAATGATCAGCTTTAATTACGAAACAAATTTTGAGTTACCATATGAACAGGAATATTCATCATGGATTTCTAAAGTTATAACTTCTGAAAATTGTAATGAAGGTGAGATAAACTACATCTTCTGTGATGATGACTATTTACTAGATATTAATATTAAGTATCTAAACCATGATACCTTTACAGATATTATAAGCTTTGATTATTCGGTAGGAAAAGAGCTACATGGAGATATTTATATTTCTATAGATCGTGTCAAAGAAAATGCTAAAGATTTTGAAGTACATTTTAAAGATGAAATCAGAAGGGTAATGGTGCATGGTGTTCTCCACTATTGTGGCTATAAAGACAAGTCAGAACACGATCAAGAACTGATGCGTTCTAAAGAGGATTTCTACATTAGCCAGTGGTCTTAGTATATTAAGATTTCGACGTATATTTGCAAACTTTATTTCTGCGGAAGCAGAGAGTTCATTCTAAAGAAAAGTATTTTTTGTTTTACGAATGATATAAAAAATAATTTTATTTTAAAATAAATTCCCTATGTAAGGGATTAAAATGTTCCACGTGGAACACTATTGAAAATTATGTTCAACGACGTATATGATGTTATAGTAGTTGGTGCTGGTCATGCAGGAAGTGAAGCTGCGGCTTCAGCAGCCAATATGGGAAGCAAAACATTACTCATCACTATGAATTTACAAAACATTGCACAGATGTCTTGTAATCCTGCAATGGGAGGAATTGCCAAAGGACAAATTGTAAGAGAGATAGATGCTTTGGGTGGTTATAGTGGTATTGTAAGTGACACATCAGCAATACAGTTTAAAATGCTGAATAAATCTAAAGGACCAGCAATGTGGAGTCCGAGAGTACAAAGCGATCGTATGCGTTTTGCAGAAGATTGGAGGTTGCTGTTAGAACAAACGCATAATCTTGATTTTTACCAAGAAATGGTGTCTGGCTTAATAGTGAAAAACCATAAAATAGTTGGTGTTAAAACATCTCTAGGATTAGAAATTAAAGCAAAAACAGTAGTCCTTACTAATGGTACTTTTTTAAATGGACTAATTCATATTGGTGATAAAAATTTCGGAGGAGGAAGAGCAGGAGAACGAGCTGCAACCGGAATTACTGAAGAGTTAATTGCATTAGGTTTTGAATCAGGAAGAATGAAAACGGGAACACCTCCAAGAGTTGATGGTCGTTCTTTAGATTATTCAAAAATGATTGAACAGCCAGGAGATGAACAACCCGAAAAATTTTCTTACTTAGAACACATCAGACCTCTAAAAGAACAGCGCTCATGTCATATGACATATACAAGTCCGGAAGTTCATGATTTATTGCGCGAGGGTTTTGAAAGGTCGCCTATGTTTAATGGTAGAATTAAAAGTACAGGACCAAGGTATTGTCCGTCAATTGAAGATAAAATTAACCGTTTTGCAGATAAAGACCGTCATCAGTTGTTCATAGAACCAGAAGGCTGGAATACTGTAGAAGTATATGTGAATGGATTTTCAACGTCTCTACCGGAAGATGTTCAGTACAAGGCTTTGAAATCTGTTGCAGGATTTGAAAATGTTAAGTTTTTCAGACCTGGTTATGCTATTGAGTATGATTATTTTCCACCTACACAATTAAAGCATACTTTAGAAACCAAGTTGGTTGATGGTTTGTTTTTTGCAGGTCAAATTAACGGAACTACAGGATATGAAGAAGCAGCTTCACAAGGTTTAATGGCTGGTATAAACGCAGCATTAAAAGTTCAGGAAAAAGAAGAGTTTATCTTAAAGCGTAACGAGGCTTATATAGGCGTTTTGGTCGACGATTTAATTACAAAAGGCACAGAAGAGCCTTATCGTATGTTTACATCAAGAGCTGAATATAGAACATTGTTGCGTCAGGATAATGCCGATTTTAGATTAACACCTAAGGGATATGATTTAGGTTTAGCAAGTGAATTACGTCTTAGACGCATGGAAGAAAAGCAAAAACATTCTGAAAATTTTGTCAATTTTTTTAGAGATACAAGTGTTAAACCAGAAGATGCAAATCCTGTTTTAGAAGCTAAAAATTCTGCTCAAGTAAAGCAATCTGATAAGATGTTTAAATTGTTTGCCAGACCAAACATCACTATTGATGATATGCGTCAGTTTGAAGCTGTAGAAACTTATATTCAACAACACAGCTTAGATCGTGAAGTGATTGAACAGACAGAAATTCAAATCAAGTATTCTGGTTATATTGCTAAGGAAAAGAACAATGCAGATAAGTTAAATCGCTTAGAGGATGTTAAAATTCCTAAGAATTTTGATTATGAAAAATTGAAATCCATGAGCACTGAAGCAAAACAAAAACTATCAAAAATTCAACCTGTAACCATTTCTCAAGCGTCAAGAATTTCAGGTGTATCACCTGCTGATATTTCTGTATTATTAGTTTATTTAGGTCGATAATTACGAAGATGTTTCACGTGGAACATTAACAAGATGTCTTTTAAATATTCAAAAATGATATACTGCACACAGTTGAAGTGTTTATGAGAAGAGTCTATTTCAATGAAAAATAATTCTGCATATTTAACGGTAAAAGATCACTCTGTTTCAGGAGAGGAATTTCAATTGATCTATAATGATGAGTCAGAAATGCTGGAGACTTTTCCGCAGCCTTCAGAAGCCCAATTGCCGAAATATTATCAAAGTGAAGATTATATTTCTCATACAGATGCAAAACGAAATTGGTTTGAAAAAGTTTACCATGCGGTCAAAAACATCGCTTTAAAACGAAAACTAAAACTTATAAATTCATTGGCATCAGATGAAAAAAAGCTTTTAGATGTTGGATGTGGAACAGGAGATTTTTTAAAAATTGCAAAAGAGAATCATTGGGATATTTCAGGAGTAGAACCAAATGTAAATGCGAGAAAAATCGCTAATCAAAAAACAAATCATTCGGTTTTTGATATTGAGCAATTATTGAAATTTAGAAAACACAGCTTTGATGTGATAACGCTTTGGCATGTTCTGGAACATCTTCCAAAATTAGAAAATCATATTGCTGTTTTAGAATCATTATTAAAGCCTAATGGTCGGTTAATTATTGCGGTTCCTAACTATAAAAGTTATGATGCTAAGTTTTATAAAAGTTATTGGGCAGCTTTTGATGTTCCAAGGCACTTATGGCATTTTTCTCAAAATGCTATATCCAAATTAATGCAGCAAAATGGAATGGAAGTCTTAAAAACAGTTCCAATGGTATTTGATGCTTATTATGTATCATTACTTTCAGAAAAGTATAAAAATGGATCTATGAATCCTATCAAGGCAATTTGCATTGGATGGTGGTCTAATTTTAAGGCAAAGCGCTCAGGTGAGTTCTCTTCTCTGATTTACATCATTAAAAAGTACTAAAAACGTTTTTTAAGCCATTTAAGAGTGTTTTTGTGTTGTACATATCTCTTCCTATGGTTTTTTGGTGAAATGAATTTAGATTAGATTTAAAGTATTGGTTTTTTATAACTATAATTAATGCTTTTTTTAAAAACCATATATATTATTTATAGTTATAGATTTTCAAAATTTAATTCATCCACTTTCATACATTTGCAAAAATTAAAATAACTTAAAATGAAAAAAATATTAGGAGTACTTACGCTGGTACTTGTTTTAACCTCTTGTCAAGAGCCACAAAAAATAGCATATATCGATAACGCTAAAGTTGTAAATGAATATCAAAAGAAAATAGATTTCGAAAAGAAATTTCAAGTTAAAGTGACAGCGTTTAATAAAAAAGCAGACAGTTTAGATAAAGCCATTCAAATGGAGGCGCAATTATTCCAGACCAAAGCCGCAAAAATGTCTCAAAAAGATGCCGAAACAGAATATCAGACATTACTTCAAAAAAAGCAAATGCAAGATTATCAGCTAAAAGCTGAAGAACAAACGCTTCAAGAAGAAGGTCAAACAAAAATAGATACGCTTATCAAAGAAGTAAGAACATTTGTTAAAGATTACGGCAAAAGAAATGGATATGATTATATTCTCGGAGCAAATGATGCAGGTAGTGTTATGTATGGCGAAGAGTCAAATGACCTTACACAAACAATTATTGATGCGCTAAATACGGATTCAAAAAAAGAGTAAGTACTTATTCAATAAATATATTAAAAGCCGGTTGCAAGTCAATCGGCTTTTTGGTGTAATAAACGCGTTAGTTTTATAGATAAATCAGTTAGAATGATTTTTGAATTTCCATTGCGCTCAATATGGTAAATAGCATCTTGAAGCTCATTTGAAATATCCATGATGTTGTTTCCGTGCACATATGGTGCAAAATTTTTAAGTTTAAATGAGGTCTTCGGCTCCATAAAAACCAAGCTTTCCGCATTGTAATTTAATAATAACGCTTGTCTGAAAAAATCAAGACAAAAGTTTAAAAACTGCTTTTGAGTTTCACGACCAGTCTTGGCAATGGTTTCACTCCATGAAATTAAATCGTGAATGGCACTTTTATTTCCTTTAGCCTTAAATGCAGATCGAATCCAAAAGACAAACCAGTCTTCAAACTGGGTGTCTTCACTGTCGCTGTATACTAAATCACAAGCTTTATTATAATTTCCATTGGCTTGATGGGCAATTTTAGTTGCATCAGCTTCCGGAATTTGATAATTTTTAATCAATGAGTTTTTAATGACATCCTCTGCTAAAGGTGGAAAATGTAATAACTGACATCTGGATTTAATCGTATTAATGATTTGTTCTTCATCTTCAGCAATAAGAATAAAAATAGTTTTGTTAGGTGGTTCTTCAATAAGTTTCAATAATTTATTTGAAGCAGGAATATTTAGTTTTTCAGCCATCCAAATCAACATCACTTTATAACCTCCTTCATAAGATTTTAAAGACAAAGCCTTAACAATATCCTGAGCTTCGTCAACACCTATTTGACCTTGTTTGTTATCGATACCTAAAATTCGATACCAATCAAATAAATTACCATAGGGTTGTCTTTCAATGAGTTGTCTCCATTCTTCCATAAAATGATTAGACACAGGATGACTTTTTATCTTATCATTAGTAGCAACAGGAAATGCAAAATGTAAATCTGGATGCGACAGGTTTTTAAACTTAGTATTACAAGCATCGTTACCATTGGTATTTTCTCCTTCAGTATTTTTACATAGTAAGTATTGCGCATAAGCTATAGCCATGGGAAGCGTTCCAGAGCCCTCAGGACCAACAAACAATTGCGCATGCGGAACACGACCACGATCTGCACTTTTAGTAAGGTGGTTTTTTATATGTTCTTGTCCTAAAATTTCTGAAAATAACATGTGGCAAAGATACTTTTTTTAAACTATTAATTCATGGAAACGTTTTCGTAAAAAACAACTTTTATCACTTTGTTTTATTGGTTACATTTGCGAAATAATTCTCTAAAAACTGACTTATGAAAACTATAAACGATTTTAATTTTGATAATAAAAAAGCATTAATTCGAGTTGACTTTAATGTACCTTTAAATGACGAGTTTGAAGTTACCGATGCTACACGAATTGTATCTGCGAAACCAACTATTATTAAAATACTTGAAGATGGAGGAAGTTGTGTTTTAATGTCACATTTAGGAAGACCTAAAGGTGTTCAGGATGAATTTTCATTACGCCATATTATATATAAGGTTGAAGATATCTTAGGTGTTGAAGTCAAATTTGTTGAGGATTGTGTTGGCTCTAAAGCAGAGGAAGCTGCCAAAAATTTAAAACCAGGTGAAATCTTATTGCTGGAAAACTTACGTTTCCATTCTGAAGAAACTGCAGGTGATGTTGATTTTGCTGAAGCTTTATCAAAGTTAGGTGATATTTATGTGAATGATGCCTTTGGAACAGCCCATAGAGCACATGCATCAACAACTATTATTGCTCAGTTTTTTCCAGAACATAAATGTTTCGGGCATTTATTAGCTCAAGAAATAGAGAGTATTAAAAAAGTCATGGAAACAGGAGAAAAGCCTGTTTTAGCTGTACTTGGAGGCGCAAAAGTATCTTCAAAAATCACCATTATTGAAAACATTTTAGATAAAGTTGACCATTTAATTATTGGAGGCGGAATGACTTTTACGTTTATTAAAGCGCAAGGAGGCTCTATTGGAGACTCTATTTGCGAGGATGATAAAATGGAACTTGCACTAGATATTCTGAAACAAGCTAAAGCTAAAAATGTGCAAATCCATTTACCAGTTGATGTCATTGCGGCTAATGCTTTTAGTAATGATGCCGATACTCAAATTACGGATGTAACTAAAATTCCAAATGGCTGGCAAGGTTTAGATTCTGGGCCAAAATCTGAAGAGAATTTTCACAATGTAGTCATGCAGTGTAAAACTATATTGTGGAATGGACCACTTGGTGTTTTTGAAATGGAAAAATTCGCGAATGGAACCATTGCTTTAGGGAACGCTATTGCCGAAGCTACAAAAAATGGAGCTTTTTCTCTTGTAGGTGGTGGTGATTCTGTAGCTGCCGTAAAACAATTTGGATTCGAAAATAAAGTGAGTTACGTAAGTACTGGAGGAGGCGCAATGCTTGAAAGTCTTGAAGGAAAAACACTGCCTGGAATTGCTGCTATTCTAGACTAGAATTATTTTACTTGCTTGCGTGTGTTTCGGAAGAATCTTACAAGCCTTGTTAATTGTCTTGTTAAACTTTCATTTTAGCCAAAAAAATACGATTTTAGCTGACCTATCGTTTAGATAATTAAATCATCTACCAATGAACCTAAAGCTTAAAACCCTAACATCTGGCATCTTATTGTGTTGTATCTTTGGTTTTGGTCAAGATAGTATTCCTAAGCCTGAAAAAATTAAGCAACCCATAGATTCTGTAGCTAAACAGCAAAGCAAAAAAAGTGTTGATTCGCTTATAGATGGTAATAAAGTAATAACTGCTGAAATTAAAGCAGAGCTAGACTCTTTAGCATTAAGAAACTTAGAAGACCATCAACATGCATCAGAAATAGATCAAAAATGGCTGGAAGAACTTTATAGTAACACCCTTTTTGACACAATTTACAAGACCGTTTCAGAATTAAAATATGAACCTGTCGATTATCCTGAACTACCAACAGACACCTTAAAAGCAAGACTTCAAGAGCTCAACGCTCGAACACCTTTTAATATTGAGTACAATCCTTCCCTGGAGAGTGTTATAAAATCCTATTTAAAAAACCGAAGACAATCCATAGAACGCTTAATGTCTTTAAGTGATTATTATTTTCCATTGTTTGAAGAGTCTTTAGATAATTATGATATCCCTTTAGAAGTAAAATATCTTGCAATTGTTGAGTCTGCATTAAAACCAAGAGCGAAGTCCAGAGTTGGAGCAACAGGCTTATGGCAATTTATGTTTGGAACAGGAAAAGAATACGGGTTAAATGTAAGTAGTTATGTTGACGAACGCAGCGACCCTATTAAATCTACAGTTGCTGCCAGTAAATATTTAGCTCGATTATATGGTATTTTTGGCGATTGGGATTTAGCATTAGCAGCTTACAATTCTGGACCAGGAAATGTTAGTAAAGCAATCAGACGATCAGGTGGTTATGAGAATTATTGGAATATTAGACCATACTTACCACGTGAAACAGCTGGATATTTACCAGCATTTTTAGCAACCATGTATATTTTTGAATATGCTGAGGAACATGGTTTTAAAAAAGAGCGACCAAAGTATCACTATGTTGAAACGGATACGATTCATGTGAAAAAAATGATTACTTTAGATCAGGTCTCTGAATTACTTGAGGTTCCAATTGAACAACTTCAGTTTTTAAATCCTTCATATAAGTTAGACATTATTCCATTTATAAAAGGTGAAAATTATACGTTGAGATTACCACGTAATGTTGTTGGCAAATTTGTAACTAATGAAGCACAGATTTATGCGTTTGCTGAACATGAATTTAACAAGCGAGAAAAACCATTACCGCAATTTTTTGATTCAGATTCAAAAGTCAGATATCGTGTGCGTTCAGGAGATTTTTTAGGAAAAATAGCGCGTAAGTATGGTGTTCGCGTTAGTCAGATAAAACAATGGAATGGTTTGCGTAGTAATAACCTTAGGATTGGACAACGACTAACAATTTATCCCAGAAAACCTGTAATAACCACAAAAACAGCAAGCACAACTCCAGTAAAGAAAACAATAAATACAAACGGTAAATCAACTTATAAAGTTGAAAGAGGAGATTCCTTATGGAGTATCTCTCAAAAATTTCCAGGTGTTTCTGTTCAGAATATTAAAGATTGGAACGATATTAGCAGTAACAAGCTAAAAATTGGAATGACGCTTATTGTGTCTAACTAAGTAAAACTATAATTTTAATGAAAAAAATACTCGGATTAATAATAGCGATATCGCTATTTTATGGTTGTAATGACGAAAACGCTAAACGCATAGTTCCTAAATCTTCAGGAGGAAGTTTAAATGACATTACTGTAGTAGTAGACAATTTACTTTGGGAAAACAATGTAGGAGAAGTTATTAGAGATACATTAGCAGCTCCTGTCGAAGGTTTGTCGGTCGAAGAACCTCAATTTCGATTAAGACAAATGCCTCCTTCAGTTTTTACAGGCTTTGCTACTAAGAATAGAACGGTTTTAAAAATTGAAAAAGGAAAGCCTGCCAACACCTCAATTCTTGCTGATGAGTTTGCGAAACCTCAAACAGTTGTTGTAATTTCAGGACAAACAAATGCTGAAATTATTGATCAAATCACAAGCAATTCAGCAAAAATCATTGATGCGTTTAAAAAGGAAGAACTCAAAGAAAAACAACGAAGAATTCGCAAGTCGCTATTTAATGATAAAGCTATTCAAGAGGAATTAGGCTTATCCTTAAAATTCCCAACAGCCTACAGAATTGCTAAAAACGAAGATGGTTTCTTCTGGTTACGACGAGATATTGAAACAGGAACAGTTGATTTGATGATATATGAAGTTCCAATGTCTGCAATACGAAAAGGAGACAGCACAGTAGTTGACGTTGTAAGAGTAAGAGATTCAGTTGGTAAAATTCACATAGAAGGGCCTCTTGAAGGGTCGTATATGGCCACAGAAAATAAGTATACACCTTTTATTTCTAAAACAATTATAGATAATAAACCTGCTTTTGAAACCAAAGGACTTTGGGATGTTAAAAATGCCTTTATGTCTGGACCTTTTATCAATTATGCTATTGAAGACAAAGTAAATAACAGAATGGTAATTGTTGAAGGTTATGTGTTTGCGCCTTCAGTTGAAAAACGAGATTATATGTTTGAACTGGAAGCGATTATTAAATCCATTACAATCAAGTAATAAAAAAGCCAATATTTTAAAATATTGGCTTTTTTATTGGTTATAAAATCTTATTCGTTTTTATCTTTTGTTGCAGGTTTATCTTCATCTTTACTGGCATCTTTAAATTCTTTAATACCACTTCCAAGACCTCTCATAAGTTCAGGGATTTTCTTTCCGCCAAACATTAGTAATACCACAACAACTATTAAAACAATTTGCCATGCTCCAAAAGCTAAAAATATGCTTGATGTTATCATAATGATTAATTTTGAATTGCAAATTTAATAATTAAACTTCAGAATAAACGTTTTAAAGCAAACTTTAAGATAAGGGTTGTCCGTGTAGCGTAAATTTTATTTAATTTTGTTGAGCAATGACAAAAAAACGGAAAGAAAAAAGAATCGCTAAAAAGTTACTTCATAAGTATCGCTTAGTCGTTTTAAATGAAGACACTTTTGAAGAACGTTTTGCTATTAAGTTAACACGGTTAAACGTTTTTGTTATTGCGTCCATTTCAACAATTTTATTAGTTGCTGGTACTATTTTTTTAATTGCATTTACCTCCTTAAAGGAATTTATTCCTGGTTACTCTTCAACAGCTTTGAAAAAGAAAGCAACAGAACTTAACTATAAAACAGATTCACTACAACAGGTTATCAATTTAAATGAACAATACTATGCTTCCATTAAGCGAGTATTAACTGGCGATGTTGGAACTGTAGAATTTAACAGAGACTCTATAATTGATGCAGCTAGTATTGATGCTGGACAATTAAATCTAACACCAACAAAAGAAGATTCCCTTTTAAGAGATCTCGTTGATAAAGAAGATAAGTATAACGTTTTTGAATCGGGATTATCTAATACAAATTTTGTGTTATTTCCTCCAGTTAACGGAACCATTTCAGAAGCTTACAATGTTAAAGAAAAGCATTATGCTGTAGATGTTGTGGTTGCAAAAGACACACCAGTAAAAGCAACCGCAGATGGTACTGTTATTTTTGCAGAATGGACTGCACAAACAGGTCATGTAGCAATTATAGAACACAGCAACGATTTAATTTCTGTTTATAAGCACAACGCGTCACTTACAAAGCAACAAGGCGATCTGGTCAAAGCAGGCGAAGTGATTGCTTTAGCAGGAAATACAGGTGAGCTAACAACTGGACCACATTTACATTTTGAACTTTGGAATAAAGGCTATCCTGTTAATCCAACTAACTTTATCGATTTTAAGTAATGCAATCTATAAAATCCTTATTGGCGATTCCTTTTGCTAAACGCGTCAGAAAATCAGTTTTAAATTGGGTTAATAATCCTATAGAAACTCAAGAAACCGTATTTCAAAAGCTAATCAAAGAGGCCTCAAACACACAGTTTGGAAAAGACCATAAATTCAATGATATTTCATCTTATGAAGACTTTGCAAAACAAGTTCCTATAAGAGATTATGAAGCTTTAAAACCTTATGTAGAGCGTGTCGTTGCTGGAGAAGAAAACGTGTTATGGAAAGGGAAGCCAATTTATTTTGCAAAAACCTCAGGCACAACTTCTGGAGCTAAATACATTCCCATTACAAAAGAAAGCATGCCAACGCATGTTGAAGCAGCCAGAAATGCGATTCTTATGTACATTGCTGAAACAGGCAAGAGTAAATTTGTTAATGGCAAAATGATTTTCTTACAAGGAAGTCCGGTTTTAAAAGAACAAAATGGAATTCAGCTTGGTCGACTGTCTGGAATTGTAGCGCATTACGTGCCAAAATATCTTCAAAAAAACAGAATGCCTTCATGGGAAACCAATTGTATTGAGGACTGGGAAACTAAAGTTGAAGCCATAGTAGACGAAACTTTACCTGAAAATATGACCATTATTTCTGGCATTCCATCTTGGGTACAAATGTATTTTGAGAAAATTCAAGAACGAACTGGACAAAAAATAGGAGAGGTTTTTAAAAACTTTAACCTGTTTATTTTTGGAGGTGTAAATTACGAACCGTATCGCGCAAAGTTTGAAAACCTCATAGGAAGGAAAGTGGATAGCATTGAATTGTATCCTGCAAGCGAAGGTTTTTTTGCTTATCAAGATCAGCAAGATGAAAAAGGAATGTTACTTCAGTTAAATTCAGGAATATTCTATGAATTTGTTAAAGCAGATGAATTTTTTAATGAAAATCCAACACGTTTAACGATTAAAGATGTTGAAATTGATGTCAATTATGTGATGATTATTTCAACCAATGCTGGACTTTGGGCTTACAATATTGGAGATACCATTCAGTTTACAAGTGTAAAACCATATCGTATTATTGTTTCAGGTCGTATAAAACATTTTATTTCAGCTTTTGGTGAGCATGTTATAGGAAAGGAAGTAGAACAAGCACTTCAAGAAGCTACAGAGGGTTCAAACATACAAGTTTCAGAATTTACAGTAGCACCACAAATCAATCCAGAATCAGGCTTGCCTTATCACGAATGGTTTATTGAATTTGAAAATGCTCCAGATAACCTTTCCGCTTTAGCGCAACACATAGATAAATCGTTACAACAACAAAACAGTTACTATTTTGATTTAATTAAAGGAAAAGTACTTCAGCCATTAAAAATTAAAGTAATCCGAAAAAACGGATTTCAAGATTATATGAAATCTATAGGAAAGTTAGGAGGACAAAATAAGCTACCAAGACTTTCTAACGACCGAAAAATTGCAGACACTCTATACACGCTAAAATTGACTAAATAATGTTATATTTGCTCGCTAAACATTGACTATGAGTAAGAAAAAACATCATGAAAGAACGAGAGCTCAAGAGAGTTCAAGTGCTATTGAAAGAATGTATATTACCATGAGGCATTTATTTAATCGAGGATTTTATAAGCCTATGGGAGTTTCTGGTGAGACGCTTCGCGAAGCACTATTGCTTTTAAGACCAGAAATTTATGGATCTATTGCTGAAGAAAAAGCAGAGTTAGAAGGTTTGTTATACGTTATTGACCGTCTTCCAGAAGGGATTGAAGAGTGCCGATTTATAAACCTTACAAGTGATGAAGGTTACGGCAATTCTCATTTTAAGCCAATTATTCCACCTAAAAGACGTCGCAATTGTTATCGAATAGATGATGAACAGATGAATATTGAAATCACAAGAGGTCGCTCAGAAATTTACGACATCTTAACACATCTCACATTTCTTTTTGTTGAGTCTCATAAAATAAGTAAGCGTGTTTTAATAGATGAAAACGGAGCTACAACTCGTGATTGGATTAAGCTGGAAAAAGCAGTCCTTTCAAAAGACAATCTTACCCAAAAAGAAAGAGAGATAGCAATTACGCATACCGCAAATATTTTAGGGAGAACATTTAATGAACTTACCGAAGCACATAAACAATTTACGTCGAGTTCAAAGCCAGACCGTTTATTACATATCATATACTGGCTAGGCAAATTAGCCATTGAAGAAGTTATAAATAACGATAAACGCACTGTGACTTTTAGTCCAGTTTTAAGAGAGCGACTAGGCCATCATATTCATGGAGAAGTTTGGTCTGATCACATTAAAGAGGTGTTACAAAAACACGACCTTTTAAAGCGACCAATTCATGTTATAAGTGCCAACATGCATAGCGTTATGAATTCTATTTTCGCGCCAAGTGCATTGAAAAGTTTAAAAGCGAAAAAGAGTATTTTTCAGGTTTATGAAGCGTTAAGCCAAAAAGATAATCAAAGCTTACGCAATAAAGTGACTAAAGAAGCGTTGCAGAATGGAATGATATACATTGAGGATACTTCTGGAACCAACATTGATGTTCAGATATTTGATACAGATAAGATAGACTTTTCAAAAACAGATATTGACATTGGAAAAGCGTTCAATGATACCGAAAAACCAGTCATTTTTGTAATGGATTACGCGTTTGGAGAACAAGCCTATGAGACCATTGATGAATTGTTTAAACCTGTGAAAACCGATGGTGAAAAAGTACATCTCAATATTGAATCGGTTTCTGTAATGGGTAAAGCAGGTATTTTAGAAGGAGGTAAAGGCGATATTATGATTCCTTCAGCACATATTTTTGAAGGTACAGCAGATAATTATCCGTTTAAAAACGAATTAAGTAAATCTGATTTAGAAGGACAAGGAGTTTCTGTATATGAAGGTTCCATGATAACTGTTTTGGGAACTTCGCTTCAAAACAAAGAGATATTAAAGTTTTTTTACAATTCGACATGGAATGTTATCGGCCTCGAAATGGAAGGTGCACATTACCAAAAAGCCATTCAAGCCGCCTCAAGAGTTAGAGGAAGTATAAATCCAAACGTTAAAGTTAGATATGCTTATTATGCTAGTGATAACCCTTTAGAAACGGGAAGCACACTGGCTTCAGGAGGTTTAGGGACTTCGGGAGTTAAACCAACCTATCTGATAACAAGAAAAATATTGCAACAAATATTTAATTAATACCAATTATGAATAAAGAAATACAGAATAATAATAATACACCTGAAGAAGTTGATTTAGGACAACTATTCTCTTTAATCGAAAGACTTTTTAAAAAACTAGGTGAGTTTATTGTCAAAATATTCAAGTTTCTGTTACTACTAATTGAAAAGTTAGGAGTTTTAATTTTAATAATTCTTAATGTTTTAAAAAGAAATTTTATAAAAATTGGAATTTTATGCGCACTGGTGTTTGTGTTTTTCTTTTTGATGAATAAATATTCTGATAAAGAATATAAATCCAATATGGTTGTAAGTCAGAATTTCACAACGGGAAGATTATTATACACAACCATAAGCAGATTAGACGGATTAGCTAAAAAGAACGATTCTTTAGCGATAAGTAAAGAACTCAATATTCCAATAAAAACAGCGTCTAAGATTAAAGGCTTTAGAATTAAGGACTTTATGAATCAAAACCAATTAGAACGCGATTACTATGAGATGATGAATACCAAAGACTCATTAAAAAGAATGAGTATTGAGGACTATGAATCTCAAATTGATTATGAAAATTTTCCAGCTCAGAGTATCACAATATTTGCTGAGTCAACAGACATTTACAATTCAAATTTATCGAATGCGATTATAAAAATGTTTGAAAGTAATGTTTATTACAACGAAGAACGTTTAAAAACTATCGACATCATCAATGACAAATTGGTAGCATATCAGAGTATGCTGGAGAAATCAGAAACATTACAAAATGAATATGTTAGTATTTTAAAGAGTTATTACAATATTTCTGATACCTCAAAAGGTATGCCTGAGACGAACTTAAATGTGAACCTAAACAACACCAAAGAAAAAGTAGATACAAAAGAATTTGATTTGCTTGAAGATCAAAAAAGTATCAAATTAGAAATCGCAACATTAAAAGCAAAACTTGAAAATAATAAATCTATTTTAAGGCTACAGAAAGGCTTTTCTGAAGCGATATCAGTGGACAACTTTTACAAAGAAAACCGAAATGCAGCTATCATAACGGTGTTTATTATTTTGATGTTACTATATTTAATAAAAGAATTTAATGTGCTTGGTTTTATTAATCAACACGGAATAAAAGAAAGACTATCTAAAGAATCAAAATGGTTATGAAGAAAGTATTAATTACAGGAGGTGCTGGTTTTATTGGTTCTCACGTTGTAAGATTATTTGTTGAAAAATACCCAGAATATCACATTTATAATTTAGATGCATTAACCTATGCTGGAAATTTAGAGAATTTAAGCGATATAGAAAATGCACCTAATTATACATTTATTAAAGGCGATATTACTGAAGAGAATTTTATAAATGAATTATTTAGCACTCACAAATTTGATAGTGTTATTCATCTTGCTGCAGAGTCGCATGTAGATAGATCCATTACAGACCCTTTGGCTTTTGTAAAAACCAATGTTATTGGTACAATGATTCTATTAAATGCCTTCAAAACATGTTGGAGTGATAATTTCGAAGACAAATTATTTTACCATATAAGTACAGATGAAGTTTATGGCACCTTAGGAGAAACAGGCCTGTTTACTGAAACCACATCATACGATCCTAATTCGCCTTATTCTGCATCAAAGGCAAGTTCAGATCACTTTGTAAGAGCTTATGGTGAAACCTATGGTTTACCGTATGTAATTACTAACTGTTCAAATAATTACGGGCAAAATCAATTTCCCGAAAAGCTCATTCCGTTGTTCATTAATAATATTATAAACAACAAGCCATTACCTGTTTATGGAGATGGTAATTATACGCGAGATTGGCTATACGTTAAAGACCATGCCATTGCAATAGATTTAGTTTTTCACAAAGGAAAATTAGGGGAAACGTATAATATTGGAGGCTTTAACGAGTGGAAAAATATTGATTTAGTTAGGCTGTTATGTCAGCAAATGGATGCTAAATTAAACCGAGTTGAAGGCGCTTCTGAAAAGCTAATTACTTATGTAAAAGACAGACCTGGTCATGATTTGAGATATGCAATAGATGCTTCAAAAATTAAAAATGAATTAGGATGGAAACCCTCTGTTACTTTTGAAGAAGGATTAGAAAAGACAATTAAATGGTATTTATGTAACGAAAATTGGTTACACAACGTAACAAGCGGAGCTTATAAAACATATTACCAAAAGCAATACAATTAAAACATGAAAGGAATTATTTTAGCAGGAGGATCAGGAACACGACTACACCCTTTAACCTTGTCATTAAGTAAGCAACTAATGCCTGTTTATGACAAACCAATGATATACTATCCTCTTTCTACACTGATGTATTCTGGTATTAATGAAATATTAATTATTTCAACTCCAAAAGATCTACCATTATTTAAAGAATTACTTGGAGATGGAAAGAAATTCGGATGCAAATTTGAGTATGCTGTTCAAGAGTCTCCTAACGGATTAGCAGAAGCATTTATAATTGGTGCTGATTTTATTGGAAACGAAAAAGTAGCGCTTATTCTGGGAGATAATATCTTCTACGGATCAGGTTTATCTAAGTTATTACAGGCTAATAATGATCCTGATGGAGGAATCATTTATGCATACAGAGTACATGATCCTGAGCGTTATGGTGTTGTTGAATTTGATAGTACAGGTCAAGCCATTTCTATTGAAGAAAAGCCAAAAAAACCAAAATCTAACTTCGCAGTACCAGGTATCTATTTTTATGATAACTCCGTTGTTGAGATTGCAAAAAATATAGCGCCAAGCCATAGAGGTGAACTTGAAATCACAGACGTTAATAAAGAGTATTTAAAAAGAAATAAATTAAGTGTTAGCATTCTTGATCGAGGTACTGCCTGGTTAGACACAGGAACCTTTCAATCCTTAATGCAAGCGTCTCAGTTTGTTGAGGTTATTGAAGAACGTCAAGGCTTAAAAATTGGAGCAATTGAAGCCGCTGCATTTGAAATGGGATATATTAATAAGCAAGAATTTAAAAAGTTAGCAGAACCACTTATGAAAAGTGGATATGGAAAAAACTTATTAGGACTACTCAAAGAAAAAAAATGAATATAAAAGAATCTAAACTTGAAGGATGTTTCATATTGGAGCCTAAGGTTTTTGAAGACAAAAGAGGTTATTTTTTTGAAAGTTTTAATCAAAACAAATTTAATGACCTATTAGGTTATCAAATTAATTTTGTCCAAGATAATGAGTCCTTTTCTTCAAAAGGTGTCTTAAGAGGGTTACATTATCAGACAGGAGAGCACCAGCAAGCAAAACTTGTAAGAGTTATCAGTGGAAAAGTTTTAGATGTTGTTGTTGATTTAAGAAAAGAGTCTAAAACATTCGGACAACATTTTTCAGTTGAACTTTCAAGTAAAAACAAAAAACAACTATTTGTACCACGCGGATTTGCACATGGTTTTGTGGTATTAAGTGATACTGTTATCTTCACATATAAATGTGATAACTTTTATAATAAAGAATCTGAAGCCGGAATTATTTACAATGATTCAAATCTGGGTATAGATTGGTTACTGAATTCAAATGAAATAATTATTTCACAGAAAGACACACAACTTCCTTCATTTGAAAACGCTAGATTATGAATATATTAGTCACAGGTGCAAATGGGCAACTAGCGACATGTATACGGAGTTTAGATCACTCTAATATTGACTATAATTTTATTTATAAAAATTCTTCAGAACTCGATATAGTAAATATTGAAGCTGTTAAAACCCTTTTTAAAAGTAGTACCATAAATTATTGTATTAATTGTGCTGCCTACACCGCAGTTGATACTGCAGAAAGTGATTCAGATAAAGCGTATGATGTGAATGTTAAAGGTTCTGAAAACTTAGCAAAAGTGTGTCATGAATTTAACACCACACTAATTCATATTTCAACAGATTTCGTTTTTGAAGGCTCATCAAAAAAGCCTTACAATGAAACACACAGTACAAACCCTCTAAATATTTATGGATCTACCAAACTGGAGGGAGAACAAAAAATACAACACCATTTAGACAAATATTTTATTTTAAGAACCTCTTGGTTATATTCTGAATTTGGAAATAATTTTTTAAAAACAATGCTCAGACTTTCAAAAGACAGAGATGAAATAGGGGTTGTTTCAGACCAAATAGGTACTCCAACTTATGCCATGGATTTAGCGCGTGTCATTCTGAAAATCATTCAAACAAACAATACCAGCTATGGTATTTATCATTATAGTAATGAAGGTGTTGCTAGTTGGTATGATTTTGCTTTAGCTATTTTTGATTTAAATAAAATTAAAATAACAGTTAACCCAATTACCACTCAAGATTTTCCAACACCTGCAAAACGACCAAGCTATAGTGTGCTTGATAAATCAAAAATAAAAAAAGCTCTCAAAGTAGAGATTCCTCATTGGACAAACAGTCTGAAAAAAGCAATATCAAATTTATGATTGAACAAAATTTACAACTAGCCATTAAAGCATCATTAGAAGCTGGAAAAGTTATCATGGAAGTATATGACACAGCTTTCAATGTAGAGCTAAAAGATGATAAATCACCATTAACCGAAGCAGATAAGAAAGCTAATGATGTTATTAATTCGTATTTAACAGCTACTGAAATTCCTATAATTTCTGAAGAAAATAAACAAACAGAGTATAGTGTTAGAAAAACCTGGAATACGTGTTGGGTTGTTGATCCTGTAGATGGGACAAAGGAGTTTATCAAACGAAATGGGGAGTTCACGGTGAATATTGCTTTGGTAAAAGAAGGCAGTCCATTATTGGGTGTTATTTATGTGCCAGCAACTAAAGTTTTATATTTTGCTGATGTTTCTAAAAACGAAGGTTTTAAAGCTGAATTAAACGCCCACCAAACAGGTGTTGAAGACATTTTGAACATAGCAAAGCCATTACAACCCAAAAAAGGAAATTCTAATCCAGTTCAAGTTGTTGGAAGTCGCTCTCATATGAGTCAAGAAACTATGGATTTCATGGAATCTTTAAAAGGTGATGGCAATCAAGTAGAGGTAGTTTCAAAAGGAAGCTCTCTAAAATTTTGTTTAGTAGCTGAAGGGAATGCCGATATTTATCCGAGATTTGCACCAACAATGGAATGGGATACGGCTGCCGGACAAGCTATTTGCAATGCGGTCGGAATAGAAGTCATTTCCAAAGAAACTCATAAACCACTTTTATACAATAAACAAAATTTATTAAACCCTTGGTTTTTAGTTTCTAAAACAAACTAAAATGACAGCATACAAAAAAGAATCTCACATAAGAAGTATTATAAAGGGTATTTCTTGGCGTGCTGTAGCAACAGCAGACACTATTTTTGTTGTCTTGTTTATTACTTGCCTTAATGGAGAATGTAGTATAGACAACGCTCTAAAAATTGGTGCAGCGGAGTTTCTTATTAAACTAATAATATATTATTTTCATGAGCGTATTTGGCAGCGTTTTCTATTTAGAGCAAAATCAATCACAAAGGTGCTTTTACATAAAACCATTTCTTGGCGAATAATAGCAACTTCAATGACGTTTGTTATATCTGGAACCATCTTAAATGCCTTTGATGAAATAGCTCTTTATATTGCACTTACTGAATTGTTTACGAAATTTATATTGTATTACATACATGAAAAATTATGGTTAAAAATACCATTAGGTAAAATCCGTACTTTTTTCTCTAAAAGAACATAAAAATTATTGATGAAAGATCATATCACACCACATAGCTATCAAATTTCAAATCAAGATAGAAATGAAGCTTACAAGCACAATTCTTTTTTGTTGTGGTTTACAGGATTGTCAGGTTCCGGAAAATCAACTATTGCAAATGTCGTTGAACAAGAATTATTTAAAATTGGAATAAAAACATACACATTAGATGGCGACAACATCCGAAAGGGAATTAATAATGATTTAACCTTTTCCCCAGAAGACAGAACAGAAAACATAAGACGTATTGCAGAAGTTGCAAATTTAATGATAGATGCAGGACTGGTTGTACTAGCCGCATTTGTGTCTCCTTATAAAAAAGATAGACAGAATATTAGAACTATCGTTAAAGATGTTAACTTTGTTGAAGTTTTTATCAATACCAGTGTTGAAGAATGTGAGCGAAGAGACGTTAAAGGGCTTTATAAAAAAGCTAGAGCAGGAGAAATTAAGAACATGACAGGTATATCTGCACCTTATGAAGCTCCTGAAAACCCTGATATAGAAATAAAAACAGAGGTAGAAACTGTTGAAGATGCGGTAAAAAGAATAGTTGATTATATAACACCAAAATTGTCAAGGCAATTATGAATAAATATTACTTAAATTATTTAGATGAATTAGAAAGCGAAGCTATCTTTATTTTACGAGAAGTTTGGGCTCAATTTGAAAACCCAGTGATTTTATTTTCTGGAGGAAAAGATTCAATTCTTGTAACTCATTTAGCCAAAAAAGCATTCTATCCTGCTAAAATTCCATTTCCTTTAATGCACGTTGATACAGGACATAATTTCCCTGAAACCATTCAGTTTAGAGATGATATTATCAAAGATTTAGGGGTGTCACTCATTGTGGGCTCTGTACAAGACTCTATTGATGAGGGACGAGTAGCTGAAGAAAAAGGAAAAAATGCAACCAGAAATGCACTTCAAATCACAACCTTACTCGATGCTATTGAATCTAATAAAATTGATTGTGCTATTGGAGGAGGTCGCCGAGATGAAGAGAAAGCAAGAGCTAAAGAGCGCTTTTTTTCACATAGAGATGATTTTGGACAATGGGATCCAAAGAACCAGAGACCAGAACTTTGGAATATTTTTAATGGAAAACATTTTGAAGGAGAACACTTTAGAGCATTTCCAATTAGCAACTGGACAGAAATGGATGTTTGGAATTATATCAAACGTGAAAACATAGCTATTCCATCTTTATATTATGCTCACGAACGAGAAGTGGTTTGGAGACAAGATTCCTGGATACCAAACTCTGAATTTTTAGTACTCGAGGATCATGAAAAAATCGTTACTAAAAGAATACGTTTTAGAACCTTAGGAGATATCACAATCACAGGAGGAATAGAATCTGATGCAGATACATTAGAAAAAATCGCTGATGAAGTCTCTGGTATGCGTCAAACCGAAAGAGGCAATAGAAGTGATGATAAACGTTCTGAGTCTGCTATGGAAGATAGAAAACGTCAAGGGTATTTTTAATAATTAAACAAAGACAATGTTAGATAACAATCAATTATTACGATTTACAACAGCGGGAAGTGTAGACGATGGTAAAAGCACTTTAATAGGTCGCTTACTTTACGATTCTAAATCTATTTTTGAAGACCAATTACAGGCAATAGAAAACTCAAGTAAAAAGAAAGGACATGATGGTGTAGACTTGGCGCTTTTTACGGATGGACTAAAAGACGAAAGAGAACAAGGAATAACGATTGATGTTGCTTATAGATATTTCACAACACCAAAACGTAAGTTTATCATTGCTGATACGCCTGGTCATATTCAGTACACACGAAATATGGTAACTGGAGCATCAACAGCTAATGCCGCAATTATTCTGGTTGACGCTCGCCATGGTGTGATTGAACAAACAAGACGACATTCGTTTATTGCCTCTTTATTACAAATTCCTCATGTTATTGTATGTGTTAACAAAATGGATTTAGTTGATTTTTCAGAAGAAGTATATAATAAAGTAATTAATCAATTTGAAGAATTTTCTTCAAAAATGCTGGTTAAGGATGTTCGTTTTATTCCAATTAGTGCTTTGCTAGGAGACAATGTAGTAAATCGTTCAAAAAATATGGATTGGTATCAAGGAGCACCTTTATTACATACTTTAGAAACCATGCATATTAGTAGCGATATCAATAAAGTAGATGCACGTTTTCCTGTTCAGACCGTTTTAAGACCACAAAGTGAAACGCATAGAGATTATCGAGGCTATGCAGGAAGGGTTGCTAGTGGTATACTTAGGGTTGGAGATGAGATTACGGTAATGCCATCAGGATTTACATCTATCATTAAGAGTATTGATACACTGGATAAATCTCTTGAAGAGGCTTATGCACCAATGTCGGTTTCAATAACATTAGAAGATGATATTGATATCAGCAGAGGTGATATGATAGTCAGATCTAATAACAAACCAGAAGCTTCACAGGATATAGAAGTTATGCTATGCTGGCTACACAAAGATAATGCAAAACCAAGGGCAAAATATAGTATCAGGCATACCTCAAACGAACAAAAGGCTATGATTAAAGAAGTCGTTTACAAATTTGATATCAATTCTTTGGAAAGAAATAGCCATGATAAAGAGTTAGGCATGAATGACATATCAAAAGTTAAAATAAGAACAACGAAACCATTAATGGTTGATTCTTATAGAGAGAACAGAACTACTGGAAGCATAATTCTTGTAGATGATACCACAAATGAAACCGTTGCAGCTGGAATGATTGTGTAATCAAATTATAAAAATTATACCATGAAAAATGTTTTATTAGTTGCTTGTTTATTAATTGCACTTACATCGTGTAAAGAGAATAAATCTGAAAAAACTGATAACAAAGCAGAGATCCAACAAAAAGAAAATGCCAGGTCCATTAAAGAGGAATTGGTGGTTGAGTTACATGTTGAATATTTAAAAAATGATAATATTTGGCTGTTTTATACAGAAGATTATCAGGAGTATTCTTTTCCCGTAGAAAACGCAATACAAAAATCTGTGAAAGGTAAAGAGGGGTTTCAATTGGTAAGTTTTGAGTTTCCTAAAGAAGTTTACCCAGAACGCATTAAAATAAGATTCAGTAATAATAAGGATCAAAACACAATAAAACTTAAGGAAATTAAAATTTCTAAAGCTAAAAACGTGCTTACCATTGACCCTTCTAATTTTGTAAACTATTTTAATTTTAGCAAATTTATTTCTACATCAGACGGTTATGAGTTATACCTAAAAGAAGTTGATAATCTATATGACCCTAATATTGTTAGCTCATCTCAATTAGACAACGAGCTAATAAAGTTATAATTAATGAAAATAAAAAACCTTATAATTTTTGGTACTAGACCCGAAGCGATAAAAATGGCTCCTCTAGTAAAACAATTTGAAAGTTTTTCTGAAAAGTTTGAAACCAAAGTTTGTATTACAGCGCAACATAGAGAAATGCTGGATCAGGTATTGTCTTTTTTTGAAATTACTCCTGATTATGATCTTGATATCATGAAGCCAAACCAAAACTTATACAGCCTAACCTCAGATATCATTACAAATTTAAAGCCTGTTTTAGAAGAGTTCAAGCCTGATTACGTTTACGTTCATGGAGATACAACCACGACAATGGCTTCAAGTTTAGCAGCTTTTTATTCTGGTGCTAAAATTTGCCATGTGGAAGCAGGTTTACGTACTTTTGATTTAAACGCTCCTTTTCCAGAAGAGATGAACAGATCTGTAACAGGAGTTGTAACAAACATTCATTTTTCTCCAACAGAAACTTCAAAACAAAACTTACTAAACGAAAACAAAAAACAAGATACCATTGTCGTTACAGGAAATACAGTAATTGATGCCTTGCTTTTTAGTGTAGATAAGGTTAATCATCCTAATTTTAAAGATCAGGAAATAGAGGATTTAAAACCATTTTTAGATAACAATAAGAGAATAATTTTGGTTACTGGCCATCGTAGAGAAAATCACGGACAAGGTTTTATAAATATTTGCAATGCTTTAAAGCAAATTGCCTTAGAGCATCCCGAAGTACAAATTATATATCCTGTACATTTAAATCCTAATGTACAAAAGCCTGTATATGATTTACTTAATAGTATCGATAATATAAAACTTATTTCTCCATTGTCATATCCTGCTTTTGTTTGGTTAATGGAAAAATCGTATTTAATTATTACAGATAGTGGTGGTGTTCAGGAAGAAGCACCAAGTCTGGGAAAACCAGTGTTGGTAATGCGTGACACAACAGAAAGACCTGAAGCACTTGATGCAGGAACAGTTCTTTTAGTTGGTACAAATACAGATGAAATAATTAATAAAACCAAAGAGTTGTTATTGCAAGAAGACACTTATTTTAATATGAGTAAACTTCATAATCCTTATGGAAACGGAAATGCATGTACCCGAATTTTAGAATATATTTTAGAAGACTCAAACAAAATAAGTCACAATAATTAATATAATTAACCATACACCTTGATGAATCAACCAGAAGTAGTCATGATAGGGTTGGGCTATATTGGTCTGCCAACTGCAGCATTAATTGCACAAAAAAAAACCAAAGTTCACGGCGTTGATATTAATCCTGATGTTGTAGAAACAATAAATGCCGGAAAAATTCACATTGTTGAACCAGAATTAGATACCGCTGTCGCAAATGCTGTTAAAGAAGGGTATTTAAAAGCTGCAACAACACCTGTTGAAGCTAACGTTTATTTAGTTGTGGTACCAACTCCGTTTAAGGCAAAAAATGAACCAGATATTTCTTTTGTAGAATCTGCAACCAAAGCAATAATACCGTTATTGAAAGAGGGAGATTTATACATTATTGAGTCCACTTCACCAATTGGAACCACAGAAAAAATGATGAGGTTGATTTATTCAGAAAGACCTGATCTCGAAGACAAACTTTTTATGGCTTATTGTCCAGAGCGTGTTTTACCTGGCAATGTGATGTATGAACTCGTTAATAATGATAGAGTTATTGGAGGCGTTAATTCTGAATCAACTCATAAAGCAGTAGCATTTTATCGCCAGTTTATTGAAGGAGATTTGCATAAAACAAATGCAAGAACAGCAGAGATGTGTAAGCTTGTTGAGAATTCATCAAGAGATGTACAAATAGCTTTTGCTAATGAACTATCATTAATTTGTGATAAAGCTAATATAAATGTTTGGGAACTTATAGAACTTGCTAATAAACATCCTCGTGTAAATATCTTGCAGCCTGGTTGTGGCGTTGGAGGTCATTGCATTGCTGTTGATCCGTATTTTATTGTTTCAGATTATCCTTTAGAATCTAAAATAATTGGTAAAGCGAGAGAGATTAATAACTATAAATCCTTTTGGTGTGCAGAAAAAGTGCAAACCGCTAAATTAGAGTTTGAGTTAAAACATGGTTCCAAACCTAAAATTGCATTAATGGGATTGGCATTTAAACCCAATATAGATGATCTTAGAGAATCTCCTGCAAAATATATTGCTCAGAAAGTTCTTCAAAATGCAAATAATGAAGAATATTACATCGTAGAACCCAATATTGATTCGCATAACGTTTTTAAGCTAACAAATTATAAAACAGCTACAGAAGCAGCAGACATTATTGTATTTTTGGTTGCACATGATGAATTCAAAACTTTAAAAATACCTCAAGACAAAGTTGTTTTAGATTTTTGTGGTATTTTAAAATAAAAGAGTAAACAATCAGTTTTCTTTTATAGTAACTTAAAATGAAATCATATATAGATCAAATAAGAGAAACCAAATCTGGGAGCGTTTTAAATAAGTTAATGCTTATTACCTCTTTGGAAATACTCCTCTTAATGATTTTTAAAGCTTCAATTCATTCCTTTATATATGTATTTTTACTATTTAACCTTTATAAGTTTTATCTGATTTTATTTAAAAACAACAGATTAACTTCACCTGTATTCTTTGCGTCTGTAGTGTTCATTTTTTGGATGTCTATTGGTAATTTTCTCAATGTACTCTTAACAAAATATACAGACAAAGAACATTATTATGAGATCACACTGCTAATAAGTATTTCTTATTTAATGCTTTTGGTTGGACTAGCTGCTGGAAAAAAAATTAAATTTCCTAAAATAAAACGTTCTTATTTTTACTTAGATTATAAAAGTGGTGCTTTAATATTATATATAATTATTTTATTTTCAATGGCATCCTCTGTTGTTTACAATTATCCTATAATAAAAGCTTTAATTGAAGGAAATTATTTTGGAAGCAGAATAACCATGATTTTTGGTCGAGGGTATTTAAATGTCTTAGGTTCCTTTCACACGTATACACTACCATTTCTTTTTATGATTAAGTTTCATAAAGGTTTAAAGGTTAATTGGTTTGATATACTATTAATATTTCTTTCTTTCTTTTTAGTAATAATACCATTGCACAGAGGTCCAGTGCTCACTCTTTTTTTAACATATTTATTTATTTTCAACGACTTTAAAAGACCCATCCCAGTAAAAAAACTAGTTAAGTATGGGTCTGTTTCAGTATTGTTATTTGGTTCGATAATTCCAGCAGTAAGAGGTATTAACCGTGATTTTATAGAAATTCTGAGAAACGAAATAGGAATTCATACTTGGAATTTATCCCATTATATAGGAATGACAGAAGAAACGGGTTATTTTGGATTAAAACCATTAACAATGGCTCTGGCTATTTTATTACCAGGTCATCAGGTAGGTTTTGAAATCTGGATAAAAGATATTTCACCTATTAACGTACATGTTGGAGGAGCGTCAATGTCTTTGATAGGTGAAGGTTTTATGGAGTATGGCTTAATTGGTGTTATGGTTAATTTTTTTGTTCTAGGACTTATACTAGCTGTTTTATTTAATCACAGAAGCTATTCTTATGGGTTTTATTTTCTATTCTTGTATTTTTTAAATAGAACAGAATCAATTATTCAATTTGGTTTTGGTAAGGTATTACTTACTGTAATAATAGTATTTGTTTTTATCAACCTTATAAATAACTTTAAGCCAAGTACAGATACCTCTGTAACAAACTAAATATATGTTTAAGCAAACGGAATTAAATTTTAACAGGACTTTTTTTTTCCTATCAGTATTATATGTTTGTTTTGTGTTCTTTTCGCCAGCCATTTCAAATATTTGCTTAGGATTAAGCATTCTTATTTTTGTAAGCGGACTAATTTCAAGAAAGATTAGCTTTAGTTTTTCTAAGAAAACATTAAAAATATACCTCCTTATTTGCACCCCTTTTTTATTAACTTTTATATCGTTTTTAAACTCTTACGATACCATCTATTCGTTAGATTTTTTATGGTTAAGAGCACCTCTTTTTGTGCTTCCACTAATGATTTTAAATTTAAATAACATAGAGAAAAAGGATATTGATTACGCTTTTCTTTTGTACGTGTTTGCTGCTTTTTTAGCAACGGTTATTTCCTATGTTAATGCCATTAAAATATACTTTGAACATGGCCTTTTCTTAGACCCAAACTTAACCAGAGACTACATCACTCCAATTCAACATCCTTATTATGGGATTTTTACCTTGGTGGCTATTATAACATTGTATTTTTATGGAAGTATTATCAAGCAAAAAAAAGTTAGAGTTTTTTTATTGGTTTTCTTTAGTGTAGGAGTTGTTCTTTCTACGTCCAGAACAGCCATTCTTCTCTTGTTACTTTTTTTAGTGTATACTATTTTTTCATTTTTTAAAAACCATAAAACCTATAGACTACTTGTCTTAGGAAGTTTGGGCGTAATTGTTTTTTTAAGTGTTTCTAATACAGTTTTAAAAACAAAAATAATAAATACACTTTCGTATTGGGATTCTCCAAGAGCCTGGTTATGGGATAATTCGTATAAAGTCATTAAATATTCAAACCATAAGCTAACAGGCACAGGAATAGGTGATTTTTATCGAATTAAAAGAAGCCCAGAAAAATTCATTCATTCTCAAAGAGGAACTTATGGCTATAATCCTCATAATCAATATCTGGAGTTTTTAATCACTAATGGAATATTTGGTTTATTATATGTGTTTACAATGTTATATTTGCTTTACATCAGTTACAGATCAAAAACGGTATATACAGTAATGATAGTTTTAATTATTTCTGTTTTTTCCTTTACAGAATGTATCTTTAATCGTCAATTTGGTATTCAATTATATTCATTTTTCCTGCCAGTTTCTTTAATATTGGCAACCAAAAAGCAGTAGTTAATTCATGTTACATTCAAAAAAAATTTTAATTGTTCAGCGGGTTATTACGTCTTACAGACTTGAGCTTCTGAAAGGACTCTGTGATCATTTTTTAGAAGTGGGAATTGTAACTTCGTCTGGAGAAGAAAAAGGAACTTTAAAAAAAGCTCATCTTAATCTTGATGGTTTTGATAATTTAAAGATACATGAACTTAAATCATTGAAAATAAATTATACAGGAGAATCAAGATCTACAAGTCTTTTTGTTTACCCGAGTGTTGTTAAATTAATAAAGGCATATGATTTCTTAATTATAGAAGGCACAACAAATATTATAAATAATAGTTATATTATTCCAATTGCAAAAGCAATGAATAAACATATAATCTGGTGGGATTCGGGATATTCTCCATCAAAGAGAACACTTCGAAGAAAATTTATTGATACGGTTATCAAACCGTTGGTTTTGTTGACAGATAAACAAATGGCCTACTCTTCAAAAGGCGAGAAATATTTAAGAGCGCATATGGGAGGAAAGAATGCTTTTACAAATCTAAATACGATTGATACAGCATATTTTGAGAACATTAGAAACGAGGTTAAAACATCCATCTTGAACTATAGCTTTAACTCTAATTTGGTTAAATTATTATATGTTGGCGTAGTAGAAAAGAGAAAAAAAATACAAGAATTAATTGATCAAGTCAACAGCTTAAACTCCGAGAATAGTAATCGACAATACACTTTAGATGTTGTTGGAGGAGGAAATCAGTTGGAAGAATTAAAAAGTCAATATCAAAGTAATCTGATACATTTTCATGGACCAATATACGACAAGGAAACATTAAAACAATTTTACTTTAAAAGTGATTTGTTTGTGCTACCTGGAGATGGAGGCTTAGCGATACTGCAATCCTTGTTATATGGCTTACCAGTACTTTGCCTTTATGGAGCTGATGGAACAGAGGAAGATTATATTCAAGATAAAACGTTTTTATTGCAAAAGACTGAAGATATTTACGAGTTTCTAAAAAATATTGAAAACATTGATAGGACACACTATTTAGACTATGTAGATAAAGTATCTTCAAAATTTTGGATTGAAAAGTTAATTAAAGCATTTCCAAATCAATAAACACAGCCGTAATGAGAGTTTTACAAATTAATAAGTTTTTATATAATATGGGTGGCGCAGAAACCTATATGTTTAAACTATCAGAAGCTCTTGAAGAACTTGGCCATGATGTTAAGTTTTGGGGAATGAAACATTCAAAAAATATAATTGAAGATGAATTTGATTGTTTTGCAGAGTGCATTGAGTTTTATGAGCTTTCAAATATTCAAAAAATAAGCTCTACCTACAATACGATTTATTCTAAGAAGAATATTAAGAAAATAAATCATTTTTTAGATCAATGGCTACCTGATATTGTACATATTCATAATTATAATTTTCAGCTTACTCCTTCGATTCTTAAAGTATTCCATAAAAGAAATATTAGAGTAGTTCAAACTATTCATGATAGCCAAATGGTTTGTCCGTATCATCGGTTATATAATTTCCAAAGAGAATCAACATGTGTAAAGTGTGTTGAAGGTAGTTTTTCTAATTGTATTAAAGACAGGTGTTTTGATAATTCATTATTTAAAAGTACCGTTGGAGCAATAGAATCTTACCTTTACCATGGTTTAGATTATTATAACAAATATATTGACTATTACATCAGTCCAAGTCAGTTCTTAAAAAATCTGGTAAGTAAAAGAGTAGATCAACCAATTGAAGTAATACCTAATTTTGTTGACGTTTTACTGAATCAAGAAGGCCTTAACAATAACAAAGATTCTTATTATTTATACTACGGAAGGGTTTCTAAAGAAAAAGGAATTATTGATATCATTCCAACATTTGAAAAGTTAAAACTAAAGCTCTATATTGTTGGTAACGGAAATGAAGTTTCACAAATACAGCAATCAGAATATATTACCTACCTTGGTCCTAAATATGGAGAAGAATTATTTTCTGTAATAGCTAATGCCAAGTATGTGATACAGCCTTCAAAATGGTTTGAAAACTGTCCAATGACAATTGTCGAGTCCTTTTCACTTGGTGTTCCAGTGATTGGCGCAAATCATAGTGGTTTTAAAGAGCTAATACAAGACGGTAAAACAGGTTTTATACTTGATTTCACAAATAAAGAGACATTAGAAAACGAACTATTGAGAGTTGATTCAATTTACACACAAAATTTGAGACAACAAGCATTTGATTTTTACGTTGATACCTTATCAAAACAACAACATTTGAGTAAAGTTGTTAAGATTTATGAATCGTTACTAACTTAAGTATGAGCCAAAGCTTACTCACAAAAATTATTTCAAAAATTAAAGGAGAAAAATATGATGTAAATCAAAGTTTTTCTACTTGGGACACTATTTTAATTCTCTCTAAAAAATCTGTTGCATTAGTAAAAGGCATGATTTTTATAAAACCTTTTTTAAAATCTTCAAACGGATTTGTTTTTAAAGAAAAAGGAGCGAAAATATCTTTTAAAAATAAAATAACCTGTGGTAAAAATTTACTTTTAAAACGAAATAGTCATATTTATGCATTATCAAATAAAGGTATAGTTATAGGTGATAATTTTTCTTTAGGGGAGTTTGCTATTATAGAATGCACAGGTGTTTTGAGATCAATTGGTGAATCATTGCAAATTGGAAATAATGTTGGAATTAATCATTATTGCTTCATTGGTGTAAGAGGTCCAGTTAAGATTGGTGATAATGTTATTTTTGGACCAAGAGTGAGTGTGTTTTCTGAGAACCACAATTCCAATCGGTTCGACATTCCAATTAAAGATCAAGGAGAAACTAGAAATAGCACTACAATTGGAAATGATGTTTGGATTGGAGCAAACTCCGTAATTTTATCTGGAGTTACAATAGGTGATGGTGCTATAATTGCAGCTGGAGCAGTGGTAAGTAAAGATGTTCCATCTTTAGCAATTGTTGGTGGTGTACCAGCTAAGGTTATTAAGTATCGCAATGAATAAACAGATGTGTTTTAAATAGTCTTAAATAAATAATTAATTACCAATAAATGGGTAGAGAAAGTCTATTTAAACATATAAACAAAATAGTGCCTTTTATAGAGCTTTTTACCAAAGCCTTAAGTTTTATAGGTGTTATTATTATTACCCGAATTTTAAGTGTTGAAGATTTTGGTGTTTACTATTATGTGGTCTCTATTGTGGCTTGGGCATCTGTTTTTATGGATGGAGGAATAAGTTATTTCATTATCAATAAAAGTGTAAAAGACGAACTAGACAACCTTGGTTATTACTTAACGAGCAGAGTCGCTTTTTCAATAATAACAATACTCATTCTTTGTAGCATTGTAGGTGTTTTTAAGCCAGAAAACATAATATATGTTTTGCTCTATTCTTTTTCGTTCTTATTTATTCTGTTGACAGCATTCTTCAAAATTGTCGCAAGAACACAAGGAAGAATTAAACTTGATATTGTAACCATTATTTTAGAACCATCAATAAGAGTTTTAATACTATTGGTGTTATACTTTTTTGTATCTAAAATTGATTTAAGCAATATTTTCATCGTGTTGCTTATCACTGCATTTACAGCCTTTTTTCTGTCATTTATTTATTTCAAAAAGCAAATACCTTTAAAAATAAAAAGCTCAATTACGTTCAAGGAGATGTTTGACATCTTAAAAGAAACTAAAAACTATTTAGTCATGTATTTGTTTCTGGTTGGTTTGAAAAGAGTTGAAATCATTATTGCAGATTTCAGGTTCAGTGAATTCGATTCTGGGCTATATTCTTCAGCGGACAATTTTTATAATTCCGCCTATTTATTTTTTACATCTTTAATATTAGTAGGAATAAAAAAACACTATGCTTCAAGTATTAAAGTAAAACAAAAAAATGTATTAATGATTGTCATACTATGTCTGGCAAGTGTTGTTTTTTTATATCTGTTTTCAGATATTATTTATTCAATTTTTTATAAAGACAGTTATGCTAATGGCTCAGAAATCTTAAGTATAATTTCAATGTCTCTTTTATTTACGCCTTTTATATATTTTTTCATCTTAAACAATAATTACCACCATAGAGTAAAAACGAATGCTATAGTTTTAGGTTCTTTATTTATTCTAAAGGTTATACTATTAATGTTTTCTAAAGACATTTATATGTTTAGCTACTTAGTTGTTTTGGTAGATTTTATAATACTTATAGTCTATACTTTGCTGTTTAATTTAAAAAAAGAAGTAAAAACAACAATGTAAATCGCAATAACAGCATTAGTAAAAAAATTACCTCCTAGAAACGCAGTGACCATAACACTTACAATGGCATATTTTAAAAAAGAATGATGCATGTAATATCTAATGATGTGTTTGTAGTATAAGTACAAGTACAGGATTGTTCCAAGTATTCCCCAAAATAAAAGCAAATCTATAAAAGCCATTTCGGTTCTTAGTTCGGCAAAAAAGCTACCACCTATAACATAATTTAATGGCACCCAATACTCATTAAAAGCCAAAGAGAGGGTTTCAACTAGTAATAAATTTCTGGTAGATGTAATGGCTGTAAAAAAACCACACTCATAATAGAGTTTAAAAAAAGCTCTAAAATGAGTGTTCAAAAAAGTAATTACATTTTCATTATAAAAAATAATAAAGCTTATCAGTCCAAAACTAAAAATATAAAAAACCAGTTTTTTATAAAGCTTAAAATAGAAGAATAGATAACACCCAATTAATGCATAAAAGAGATACAGTGTTTTAGTTCCAATCAGTAAACTACTCAATATAATAACCCAAAAATCTAATGTGGTTTTTTTAGTTTTAATAAAATTATAAATAACGTAAATTGTTGCAAAACAATAAATATAAGAAGCATGACTATTAATTTGAATTAGTCCGTCATATCCAAACCTGTTATGACCATAAGTGAGAAATAAATCTATTTTAAAAACAACTCCCAACAAGATAGCGACAAAGTTTATTTTCAAAAAAACAAGAATTAATGTAATTGCTTTATGTATTGTTTCTTTACTATCTTCAATACCTGTCACATAAACAGCCATCAGAAATATAAAAACATACTTTGCGAAGTATAAACTGTTATCCAGTAATTTATATTTAAAAGGGATATCTGTGTTTATAAAAAATTGAGATAAAACAAATAAGCTACCTAAAACAAATAAGCCTTTTATTAAAGAAAAAGGAATCAATTTTTTTATAAAAACAAAAGCAATAAAACACACTTTAAAAATGACACCTACCCTATAATTTTCCACTCCGTAAAAGTCCAGTAGTTTTGTTAGAAATTCTGAAGCATAAAATAAAACAAGAATATATAGTAAAATATTTGTTTTTTTTATGCACCAAAAAGACTTAGTAAATACGGGAGAAACCATAAATTTATAAGATAAAAATTAGTGATAGATATTTTTTAAATTATATTTGCCGCTAAATCTACAATAATTAAATAGATTATGAAATTAGATAAAACCTCGAAGGTATACATTGCTGGCTGTGGCGGAATGTTAGGTAGAGCGGTTTATGCTTATTTTTCTGAGAGAACTCTTGTTAAAGCTACTGATATTGATCTTAATATTGAATGGTTAGAGTATGCAGATGTTAGAGATTATAAAAACATGGAGGAATCTATACATGAATTTCAACCAGACCTTATAATCAATCTGGCAGCTCTTACCGATTTAGAGTTCTGTGAAAACAACGCTGAAAATTCCTGGTTAACTAATGCTTTAGGAGCAGAAAATATTGCCTTAATCTCAAAAAAACTTAATGTTCCTATGGTATATATTAGTACCGCAGGAATTGTAGATGGTGAACAAGATCTTTACAATGATTTCGACACACCTAATCCATTAGGGATTTATGCAAAATCTAAGTATCATGGAGAGGTGTTTGTAAAAAGTTATTTAGAAAAATTTTTCGTGTTTA
Organism: Psychroserpens mesophilus; assembly: GCF_050617655.1. GTDB lineage: Bacteria > Bacteroidota > Bacteroidia > Flavobacteriales > Flavobacteriaceae > Psychroserpens > Psychroserpens mesophilus_A. The sequence continues at coordinate 440,595 of NZ_JBODQC010000001.1, forward strand.
GAGCAGGTTGGATGATGGGAGGAGGACCTAATAAAGATAAGAAATTTATTAATAAAATATATCAGCAGATAAAGTCAGGACAAAAAGAACTGTTTATTGTAGATGACAAATTAGGAACACCAACCTATACTCATAGCTTTGCTGAAGGAATCTTTAAAGTCGTTGAAACTGAACTTTATGGTGTTTACAATCAAGTATGCGAAGGTGATTGCAGTAGATATGAAGTTGCAGTTGAACTTGTTGATCTTCTCGGACTTAAAGATGAGTTGAAAATAACAAAAGTGAGTTCAGACTACTTTAAAACGGAATATTTCGCTCCTAGACCTGCTTCAGAAAAACTCGTAAACATGAAACTTAATGCAAGAGGGATTAATTTTATGCCACACTGGAAAGATGCACTAAAAGATTATGCACAAGTGTTTGTTGAGGATTTAAAAAACTCATAATCAGATTACATGAGAATAGCCGTTATAGGTATTAGAGGGCTTCCTGCTAATTATGGAGGATTTGAAACCTGTGCAGAACATACCACCAAGTATTGGGCTGAAAACGGACATGATGTTCTCGTATACTGCAGAAAATCTCATTATAAAACACATCTTGATCAAGTAAATGGTGTTAAATTAAAATACATTAACTCCATTAATATTAAAGGAGTAGATACCTTAACACACGCTTTTTTTTCAATTTTAAACCTGATTTTTTTTGAGTCCGATTACAAACATGTTCATTTGTATAATTCTGGTAACGGTATCTTTATACCATTACTTAAACTGTTTAACAAGAAAGTCATTATATCTGTTGATGGTATCGAATGGAAAAGAGAAAAATGGGGTTTAATAGCAAAGACAATTCATAAAGTTGGAGCGAGAATGGCCGTAAAATTTTCTGACAAAGTTATTACAGATAACAAAGAAGTTCACGATTTTTATAAAAGCCAATTTGGTAAAGGGTCTTCAATAATTAAGTATGGAGCTAAATTTATTGAAAAATCCAATATTAATGATGATTATCTAAAAAAGTATAACCTCAAACCTAAAGAGTATTATATTTTCATTGGTCGGTTTGTACAAGAAAAAGGATTACACCATTTAATTGCAGCTTACCAAAAACTAAATACAAAAAAACGCCTGGTCATTATTGGAGATGATACTGCCAATACTCACTATCGAAACGAAATATTTAAAAAAGGAGAAAAAGACTCAAATATCATCATGCCTGGTTTCTTATACAATGATGAATATGAAGCCCTTTTGTCAAATGCCTACCTTTATGTTTCTGCAAGTGAATTAGAAGGAACATCACCTTCACTTTTAGCTGCTATGGGAGCAAAAGTATGTGCTTTAGTTAATGGAATAGAAGAAAATCTAGAAACTATACAGTCGGCTGCCATTGCCTTTGATAAACTCAACTATGAAGATTTACTGAATAAATGGCAATATTGCGAAGACCACTCCCAGTTTGTTGATGACATGGCTATGAAAGGCTATCAACATGTCCAGAGCAATTACAGATGGGAAACAATCTCTCAGGAATATATTCAGATTCTAAACCATTTAACAAAATAAGCATACAAGAGTTATTTAGCTTTTAAATAACGAAGAATATTATTTACTTTCCTATTTTTGTTTCAAAATCAAATATAAATGAAAATATCAGTAATAGGAACAGGGTATGTGGGTTTAGTTACAGGAACCTGTTTAGCAGAAACAGGTAATGAAGTTTTATGTATAGACATTGATGCAAATAAAGTTGAACAAATGCAAAATGGGAAGGTTCCTATTTATGAACCGCATTTAGATGTTTTGTTTGAAAGAAATATAAAAGCTAACAGGCTTAAGTTTTCTACCTCTTTAACGGAAGGTTTAGAACATGGTGAAATTATATTTTTGGCCCTACCAACGCCTGAAGATGATGATGGTTCTGCAGATTTATCATATGTGTTGGGAGTTGCAAAAGACATCGGAAAACACTTAAAAGAATATAAAGTCATAGTCGATAAAAGTACAGTTCCTGTTGGAACCTCAGATAAAGTAAAAGCTACAATATCTAATGAAACTGATGTAGATTTTGATGTTGTTTCAAACCCTGAGTTTTTACGTGAAGGATTTGCTGTTGATGACTTTCTAAAACCCGAACGTATTGTTATAGGCTCTAGCTCTGAAAAAGCGACAAAGCTGATGTACAAGTTATACAAACCGTTTGTGAGATCTGGAAATCCAATTTTAATCATGGATGAACGTTCTGCAGAACTCACTAAGTATGCTTCAAATTCTTTTTTGGCAGCTAAAATCACATTTATGAATGAGATTGCGAATTTTTGTGAAAAAGTTGGCGCAGATGTAGATATGGTTAGAATAGGAATGGGAACAGATTCTAGAATAGGAAAACGTTTTTTATTTCCTGGAATAGGCTATGGTGGCTCATGTTTCCCAAAAGACGTCAAAGCTTTGCATAAATCAGGAAAAGAGCACAATCACGATTTTGAAATTTTAAGTTCTGTTATAAAAGTTAATAGTAAACAGAAAACAATTTTAATTCCAAAAATTGTATCTTATTTCAATAATGATTTAGAAGGTAAAACTTTTGGAATTTGGGGACTAGCATTTAAACCTGAAACAGATGATATTAGAGAGGCTCCTGCATTATATATGATTGATGAGCTATTAAATCGTGGCGCAAAAATTAATGTTTTTGATCCAGAGGCAATGCCTAATGTTAAAAAGAAATATGGAGATCAATTACATTATAAAACCAGTATGTATGATGCAGCACTTGAAGTAGAAGCATTGATTATTTGTACAGAATGGAGTATATTTAGAACACCAAATTTTTCAAAACTAAAGGATAATATGAAAGAGCCAATAATTTTTGATGGTCGTAATCTTTATGATATAAAAGACATTGAAAATGAAGGGTTCAATTATATATCAATAGGACGAAAACGTGTTAGAAAATGAAAAAAAAGGTACTCATCACTGGAGCAGCAGGTTTTTTAGGTTCACATTTATGTGATAAATTTTTGGCTGAAGATTATCATGTCATTGGAATGGATAACTTTATAACAGGAGATCCTAAAAACATGAAGCATTTAAGTAATAATCCAAATTTCGAGTTCGTTAAACATGATGTTACAGAACACATCACTATTGATGGGGAATTAGATTATATACTGCATTTTGCATCACCTGCAAGTCCAATAGATTATTTAAAAATACCAATTCAAACACTTAAAGTAGGTTCTTTAGGAACACATAATCTTTTAGGTCTGGCTAAAGCCAAAAAAGCAAGATTGTTAATTGCTTCAACTTCTGAAGTTTATGGTGATCCACTGGTGCATCCTCAAACCGAAGACTACTATGGTAATGTGAATACCATTGGTCCAAGAGGTGTGTACGATGAGGCTAAACGTTTTCAAGAATCTATTACCATGGCTTATCATAGATTTCATGGTGTTGAAACAAGAATCGTACGTATTTTTAATACATATGGACCACGTATGCGATTAAATGACGGAAGAGTTATTCCTGCATTCATGGGACAAGCTTTAAGAGGAGAAGACCTTACAATATTTGGAGATGGTTCACAAACACGTTCTTTTTGCTATGTTGATGATCAGGTTGATGGGATTTATAAATTACTCTTGAGCGATTACGCATATCCTGTTAATATTGGTAATCCTAATGAAATTTCTATAAAGGATTTTGCCGAAGAAATCATCAAATTAACCAATACCAATCAAAAAATCATCTACAAAGACTTACCGGTTAATGATCCTATGCAAAGACAACCAGACATTACTTTAGCAAAAAAAATGCTAAACTGGGAGCCTAAGGTTGAGAGAGCAGAGGGAATGAAAATAACATTCGAATACTTTAAGGGGTTATCTCATGATGAGCTTTACAGGAGTGAACATAGAGATTTTTCAAAACACATAAAGACATAAGTTGAGCTTATTTAAACAAGGAAGATATTCGGGTTATTTGAGACCAATTTCATACTTAATTGATTTAAGTATTATTAATGGTCTGGCCATCTTATACTTTTTTAAGGATATTGATCCTAAGATGTTTGTTTTTTTTATTTCATTATCATGGATTATACTTTCCATTTATTCAAGATTTTATGAAGTTTACAGGTACACCAGAGAGGTCACTGTTTTTTCTTTAGCGCTAAGACAGATGGTGCTCTTTACGTTAATCATTTTTGCTTTTGCAGGATTTTATCACGATCTAAATATATATCCAGTAACAGTTTTTAATTATGTTTTGGTTAGTTTTTTAGGCATTATCTTTTTTAAATTCACATTATATTATTTACTCCAAAAGTATAGAGTTTCTTTTGGTGGTAATTACAGAAAAACAGTCATTTTTGGTGTCAATAAGAAAACCTTAGCTTTAGAAAATTTCTTTACTAAAAACCCTGAATATGGATATGTTCATAAAAAAACATTTAATTTTAAAGACAAGAAAACATCTGACCTCAATACCTGTTTTGAATATATTCAAAAAGAAGGGATTGATGAAATTTACTGCTCAATATCAGAACTCACAAACAGTCAAATTAATGAAGTTGCAGATTTTGCAGATAACAACTTAAAAATATTAAAATTCTTACCTGATAATAAAGAGATATACTCCAAAAAGTTAAAATATGAGTACTATGATTACATACCTATTTTAACATTAAGAGATATTCCTTTAGAAGAACCAATTAATATGGTTTTAAAACGAACTTTTGATATTATATTCTCAAGTTTAGTTATTATATTTTTGTTATCATGGTTAACACCTTTAATAGCCATCTTAATTAAGTTAGAATCTAAAGGCCCTGTGTTTTTTAAACAATCCAGAAATGGGTTTAATTACAAAGAATTTGACTGTTATAAATTTCGGTCTATGACGCCTAATAAAGATGCACATTTATATCAGGCAACCAGAGGCGATAATAGAATTACTAAAATTGGTCGTTTTATTAGAAAAACCAGTATTGATGAATTGCCGCAATTTTTTAATGTGCTTTTTGGAGACATGTCTGTAGTTGGCCCTAGACCTCATATGGTAAGCCATACAAACATGTATGCTAAAAAAATAGATAAATTTATGGTACGTCATTTTGTGAAACCAGGTATTACTGGTTTGGCACAAATAAGCGGCTTTAGAGGAGAGGTAGAATCAGATAAAGATATTATTGGTCGTGTTAAATATGATATATTTTATATAGAAAACTGGTCTTTACTCTTAGACCTCAAAATTATTATTAAAACATTTGTAAATGCGATTAAAGGAGAAGATAAAGCTTACTAGATGATATCTTTTAATCGTTTGAGTTGCGATTTAAAATCAAATTCCTTTCTCCCGTTTTCAATGATGTTTTGTCGCATTGTTCGTGAAAGCATTTCATTTTCAATAGAAGCTAAAACCCTATTTAATTCTTCATAATTTCCAGCTTCTGCAACCCAACCTAAGTCATGCTTTTTAATTATAGTTTCACCTTCTCCACCTCCAAAATACAACATAGGCAGTCCTAGTTTGGCATATTCAAAAATCTTGGATGGAACCGAACCATAAATTCGCTTTAAAAGTGGAATAATTGTAAGGTCATATTGTAAAAGAACATTATGTAACTCACGTCTTGAAACATGACCATGATATGTAATTGGTAACTCAGGATGATTTAAAATATAGGTTTCAATTTTTTCTTGTTCAGCTCCAGAACCATAGATGTGAAATTCAATATGTGTATAATCTAGTTCCTGACATAGCCTATAAATACCTTGCGCTATACCAAGCAATCCTGCATAAACCATTTTTATGTTCCCATTTGAAGGACTGTAATTTAAGTCTGGACTTTCAAACTCGGGATAATTGCGATATAAAAAAGTATTCTTTTCCATAACTACAGACCTCACATGTGCTAATATTTCTTCACTTTGACCCAAGACCAAGTCTGCTCTCTTATAATTAAAACGTTCAATACGCTCTAATAATTGATAACTAAAATTCTTTTTAAAGGCACCTAATTCTAATCCAGCTATAGGCCAGAGGTCACTTACATTTAAAATGAGGTGACGTTTCTTAGACTTAAGAAAAAGCATGCAAGTAAAAGCAACTATTAATGGAGGAGATTGCACAATAACGGTTTTCGGAATCTTGTTCCAAATAAAAAACCAAACCAAACTAAAACTGTAAGATAACATAGCAATTAATCGTAAGAGTTTGTTTTTTGAATTGCTCGCATAAATCCAAAGCCTGTTAATTAGAATACTATTCTCAGTTGAGGTGTGTTGAAACTTGCCTTTGTAGGCTTTAAAGATTTCACCTGTTGGATAATTTGGTAAAGGTGTTAATACTGAAACATTAAAACGGTGTTCTTTAAGACCTTCAGCTAAGTGAAAAATTCTATTTGAAGCTGCTCCAGTTTCAGGTGGAAAATAACTTGTTATAATCAGAACATCTTTCATTTAAACAATATTAGATTCGATTATTTGAGGTTTACCAGATTTTGTTGGCTTAATAACTTGAACTTTTCTGAATGTTATCTCTAAACTATGGTGTGTAAGTGTATTTAATTTGTGTTTTATAGTCTCTAATACAGAAGGATTAAAACGTGATGCTTCATCAACAATGTATTCTATAATGATGTTATTTAGGTTGTTTTGAATGATTTTATATTGTTTTATGTCCTGGAAGTATTCTAATACACCTGTAAAACTGTGCACATTTAGTGTAATACCTTTAGTGGTTTTCACTATATCTGTTTCTCGACCTACAACTTTTTGAAGTAAAGGGTATTGTTTTAATCGGTGTTTAGGATATAATTCTTTAGGTAATTTAATAGCCAAATCACCCAATTGATACCTGATTAAAGGCATTGCTTTATTCGTTAGACTTGTAACTAAAACATGACCCATTTTACCATCTTCAACAGGAGCTCCATTGTCATCAACAATCTCAATAAATACGTGAGGAGACATGATGTAATAATACTCTAAGTCTTGTTTACATGCCATAAGAAGTCCTTCTGCACAGCCGTAGGTATCAACTATTTTGACACTTTTACCAAAAGCAGAAACCATAGTTTCTTGATAATGATCAAATAGTTTGTCGCCAAAACAAATGATGCTTTTTAGGTTTGGTTGTATGTTTTCCCGAAGACTGGATATAGCCAGTTGATTTATAACAGAAGGATATCCAGCCACTACCAAATTTTTTTTATTTGAAACCTTAACAAGTGTTTCTTTTAATTCTTCTTCAGAAAGACCAAAAGCTTTTACATAGGTGCAACGATAAAATAAATCTTTTAAGCGTTTTACAAAGTTGCGTTGTTGTGAAATTCCAAATTGCAATAAAGGATCACCAATATGATAACCACTCCAAGTCCACCAATGTGTTTGTAAGGCACGCAAAAAAAACTTGTGGTCGTGAGTCATGTAGGTAAAAGATTGTATGCCAGAACTTCCACTACTATGATGCTTGTCAAGTTTAGATATCTGATGAGTTTTCGAAACTAAATCTTGAGCGTGATGTCTTAAATTAGATTTAGTAAGTATCGGAAAGGATTTTAAGTCTGATTCAGTTATTTTATCATAATAAGGCACATTTTTAATAGCATGATCCAACATGCTTTTAAGTCGATTTTGTTGAATGATTTCTAATTCAACTTCATTTTTTTGGTCAAAATCCTGCCATTGTTTTATGTACTTTAAATAATTACCACCTAAAACCGTGTCACCAATAGGTAATACCACACTATTTAATAGCCAGTTATAAAATCTCATATACGTTTTTTCAAAACTAATTATTTTTTAAGCGTAAAAGCAATTATTTTTGTGCAAACAATAAATTACATGAATATTTTAATTCTTGGTTCTGGTGGAAGAGAACATACCTTCGCTTGGAAAATTGCTCAAAGTCCTTTATGCAATTCACTTTATGTAGCTCCAGGTAATTCGGGAACATCACAAATTGCTAAAAACTTAAACATTAAGGTTACTGATTTTGAAGCGATTAAAACAGCAGTTTTAACAAATACAATAGACATGGTTGTTGTTGGTCCTGAAGACCCATTAGTTCAGGGCATTCATGATTTCTTTTTAAACGATATCCAGTTGAAACACGTTGCAGTTATCGGACCTCAAAAAGCGGCTGCAGCATTAGAAGGAAGTAAAGAGTTTGCCAAAGAATTTCTATACAGACATAACATTCCCACTGCTGCATATCAAAGTTTTAGTGCTTCAAATGTAGAAGAAGGTTATGCTTTTTTAGAAACTTTAAAACCGCCTTATGTTTTAAAAGCTGATGGATTAGCAGCAGGTAAGGGTGTTTTAATTATAAATGATATCAATGAAGCAAAAGCCGAACTTAAAAACATGTTGGTTGATGCTAAGTTTGGAGAGGCAAGCTCTAAGGTTGTTATTGAAGAGTTTTTAGATGGAATTGAACTTAGCTGCTTTGTTTTAACAGATGGTAAACACTATAAAATACTTCCAACAGCTAAAGATTATAAACGAATTGGTGAAGGTGATACGGGTTTAAATACTGGTGGAATGGGAGCAGTTTCTCCAGTGCCATTTGCGACAGAAACTTTTTTGAATAAAATTGAAGAACGCATCGTTAAACCAACTATTCAAGGACTCCAGAAAGACAGTTTACCATACAAAGGCTTTGTGTTTATCGGGTTAATAAAAGTAGGAGATGACCCAAAAGTCATAGAATATAATGTTAGAATGGGAGATCCTGAAACCGAAGTCGTATTGCCTAGATTAAAAACAGATTTAGTTGAAATTTTTAAAGCTATTTCTAAAGAACGTCTCGATAAAATTAATCTGGAAATAGATGAAAGAACTGCTACAACAGTGATGTTGGTTTCTGGAGGTTATCCGGAAACTTATGAAAAAGGTAAAGAAATAACAGGTTTAGAACAGGTAGAAGACTCTCTGGTATTTCATGCTGGATCAACGATAGTAAACGACAAAGTAGTGACGTCAGGAGGTCGTGTGATGGCTATTACATCTTATGGTAACACATACGAAGAAGCCATAAAAAAATCCTATCAAAATATAAATCAATTACATTTTGATAAGATGTATTACCGAAAGGATATTGGGTTCGATTTATAAGTAAGAGTGTGATGTAATACTTTTATCTTCCTCTCCACTTGCATTGTATTTTTTCAACTCGAGCATCCAGTAAACAAAGGCTACAAAACCTACAATAATAAATATCCAAGATATAAAATTTGCAGACCACCAGTTTTCAAGTTCAAGTGCTCTTAAAGCATCAAACGGAGCGAATAATATATCCACAAATAAATCCTCTATAGCGTAAAAAAAGTCTTTCATTAGTCTAAAAATTAATACTGTTGTAGGTTTAAATTATATCTTTACAGTACAAAATTACGTTTTTTCCATTTAAAATTGAAAAAATCTAAAAATATTAATGCTGTATTTTTACGTTTTAACTTAATTAATGATATCAAGTTTTTTTAGCCAATCAAAACCTATTAACTTCGTAGTAGTTAGTATCATACTTTTTATGGTATTTGGCATCACAAGGTTTATGATGCTTGATACACCAACAGACACTTTTTCAATTACGAAACAAACCCTTCTTTTTGGAGTCTGTTTGTTTTCAGTTTTTATCTTTGATTTTCTTGTAAATAAAAACAATCTTACTAAAAAAAATAGTTATAAAATTTTAGTGTATGTTTTGTTTTTTGCAATCTTACCTGAAACATTATTAAACCCTAATGTGCTTATAGCTAATTTATTTATCCTATTTGCACTCAGACGTATTATTAGTTTAAGATCAAAAAAAGAGATAAAAAAGAAACTTTTTGATGCTGCGTTTTGGGTAACAATTGCTTCATTGTTTTACTTTTGGTCAATATTGTTTTTTATTTTGATTTTAGCGGCATTAATTGTGTATGTTATCACAGATGTAAAAAACTGGTTAATTCCAGTAATAGGTACTTTAACTGTTGCCATAATAGGAGCATCTTACATGATTGTCATGAATATTGATATCTATAATTTCTTTACTAATCTTGTCGATGTAAGTTTTGATTTTAGTTCATTGAATTCCAAACGAATTATTATAGGTGCTACAATTTTATTGTCTTTTGGAGTCTGGTCACTCTTTTATTATATCAAGAACCTAAAATCTAAAACCAAAAACTCTAGACCTTCATTTTCATTAATCGTTATCGCAGCTATTATTGGTCTGGTTATTATTGTAGTGTCTCCAGTAAAAGATGGAAGTGAATTCATCTTTCTTTTCGCACCTTTAGCTATAATTATGACAAATTATTTAGAAGTAATTTCCGAAAAATGGTTTAAAGAGAGTTTGCTCTGGGTATTAATTTTAACACCAATGATTACATTATTGCTGTAGCTTCTTTCCAAAAGCTAAGTCACCAGCATCTCCAAGTCCGGGAATAATATAACCTTTGTCGTTAAGTTGTTCATCAATAGTTGCAATCCATAAATGTGAATCACTATTAAAATGTGAATCAACAAAATCGACTCCAGCTTGAGCACCAATAACACTTACTAGGTGAATTTCTTTAGGTGTTCCAAAAGGTTTTAAAGCTTCAAAAGTAGCTACCATAGATTGTCCTGTAGCTAACATTGGATCTGCAAGTATCAACGTTTTGCCCTCTAAATCAGGACAAGCCAGATACTCAACTATTATCTCAAATGTTTCAGGATTGTGCTTATGGTGTCTATACGCAGAAATAAAAGCATTTTCAGCATCATCAAAATAATTCAATAATCCGTTGTGCAAAGGGACACCTGCTCTTAAAATAGAACACAACACAATGTCGTTTTGATATAGTTCTGTAGGCTTTTGTCCCAAAGGTGTTTGAATGGATTTAGATTTGAAATCTAAAGTTTTACTCATCTCATAACCTAAAACTTCTCCAATACGTTCTATATTTCTTCTAAAACGCATGCGATCTTGCTGAACAGTAACGTCTCTGATTTCAGCAATAAAGGAATTTAAAATAGAATTTTTTTCAGATAGATTGTGAATATGCATAGTGTGTCTTAACTTTTGAGGGAATAAAGTTAATAATTACTTATATATTTGCACTTTAAATTTACAGATTATGTTTTCAGATAAGGCAAATAAGATATTTCAGGAGGTTATAGAAAAATACCACATTATCAATACCGTAGACCAACCATTTACAAATGTATATGATAAAGACTCTAATTTATTAGAACATTTATTGTACAGAAAATGTTGGATTGATACTGTACAATGGCATTATGAAGATATAATTCGTGATCCTCAAATAGATCCAGTTGCTGCTTTAAAATTAAAGCGTCAAATAGATGCTTCAAATCAAGACAGAACGGATATGGTCGAATTTATAGACAGTTATTTTCTCGAAAAATATAAAGATGTAACTGTGAAACCAGATGCAACGATTAATACTGAAAGTCCTGCTTGGGGAATTGATAGATTATCAATTTTAGCTCTTAAAGTGTATCATATGAACGAGGAAGCAACTCGTGAAAATGCTTCAGATGCACACAGAGCTACCTGCCAGAAAAAGTTGGATGTTTTACTAGAACAACGCGTAGATTTATCTACTGCTATTGATACACTTTTGGAAGATATCAGTAAAGGAGAAAAATACATGAAAGTATACAAGCAGATGAAAATGTATAATGACGATGAGCTTAACCCTGTGCTGCGTTCACAAAAATAAATTGAGTGTCAGTCTGAATGCAATAAAGCCCTTTAAGTAAAGACGCTGTAATACAATTTGGCTGTGCTCAGAATGACAAGAGTCATACCATGTCAAAACCCAAACACATTCTGGTCATTCGTCTCTCTGCAATGGGCGACGTTGCTATGACTGTTCCTGTGTTAAGACTGTTTGTCAAACAATATCCAAACGTCAAACTTACGGTTGTCACTAAAGCCTTCTTTAAACCTTTATTTAGAGACATACCTCATATTTCTGTTGTTACAGCAGATATAAAAGGCAAACATAAAGGAATTTTGGGTCTTTATAAGCTTTCAAAGTTACTAAAGAAAACAGGTTTTGATGGTGTTGCAGACTTACATAATGTATTGCGAAGTAATATTTTGAAGTTCTTTTTCTTCGGAAAGAAGGTCGTACAAATTGATAAAGGTAGAGCTGAAAAAAAGGCCTTAACTTCTGGAAAATTATTTCAGCAACTAAAAACAACACACCAACGATATGCTGATGTTTTTGAACACTTAGGATATCCAATTGATTTATCGAATCCAATAGTTCCAAAACCTTCAAAACTAAATACCAAAAGCGTTCAGGTTATTGGTGACGATTCAACACCACTTATTGGTATTGCACCTTTTGCTGCATTTAAAGGAAAAACGTATCCTTTGTCTCAAATGCAAACCGTTATTGAAAAGCTTTCAAAAGAGTATAAAGTAGTCTTATTTGGAGCTCAAGGAACCGAAGCAAATCAACTTGAAGATATTGCTAACAAAAACAAAAATGTCATTAATCTTGCAGGCAAATTAAGTCTTCATGATGAATTGGATGTTATTTCAAACTTAAGGTTAATGATTTCAATGGACTCAGGTAACGCGCATTTAGCAGCTATGCAAGGTGTAAAAGTTTTAACCATTTGGGGAATTACACATCCATATGCAGGATTTTATCCGTTTTATCAGGATGAGACTAATGCTCTTTTGGCAGATCGCACAACATTTTCAAAAATACCTACTTCTATTTATGGTAATGTACTTCCAGACGGTTATGAAGAGGTGTTCAGTACAATTCTTCCCAAAGATATACTTGAAAAAGTAAAATCAATTCTCAAATAAAAAAAAGCCTCACTCAAAAAGAGTAAGGCTCTAATTAAGAGCTTTTAGATAATCCCAAATGAAAATAGCATCTTAATTTTCAGCTAATGTATTTTGTTTAAGTTTTAGCATCAAATGTTTGTAAGAATAACTTCCGAATATTCGACGAAAGGCTATTTTTAATAGACTAAAAACAAATTAATCAGACGAAATTCATTTTTATATGAATTATACATCGTCATAATCTACTGTAATTTTTTCTGTAGTTGGTTGAGCCTGGCATGTTAAAACTAACCCTTCAGCTAATTCACCATCTGTAAGAATGTTGTTTTGTCTCATTTTAGCTTCGCCATCTGTAACTCTTGCAATACAACTACTACAGATACCACCTTGACAAGAATAAGGTGCATCAATATCTTTATCTAATGCAGCTTCGAGAATGGTTTGCTTTTGAGGCATTTCAAAAGTCGTAGTTTCCTCATCTAAAATTACAGTCACTTTTGTGTTTCCAGTTGTGATGTTTTCAGTAGTTATAGGTTCAGATTTCGAAGCCTTAAAAAGTTCATAAAAAACAGTGCTTTTATCGATTTGGTGTTCTTCTAAAACACCTTTTACAGTGTTAATCATACCTTCTGGTCCACAAAGGTAAAAGGCATCAATATCAAGGTGTTTGTATTTGTTTTTAAGTACAAGGTTAACTGTGCTTTTCTCAATTCGTCCAAAAATAGCATCATCTTCTTGTGCCTGACTAAACACAAACTGGATGGCAAATCGATTACTATATTGATGTTGTAATTTTAATAATTGTTCTAAGAACATGGTGTCTTCTGTTGATTTATTTCCATAAACAAGAACCACATTACTTTTTACTTCTTCTTCTAAAGCACATTTTATAATGCTTAAAACAGGTGTAATACCACTTCCAGCAGCAAATGCAGCAATATGTTTAGTTTTAGAATCATTAGGCTCAAATACAAAACGACCTTTGGGTGGAGCAACATCTAACACATCTCCAATTTTAAGCTCGTTGTTAGCATAAGATGAAAATGTACCATCTTCAACTTCTTTTACAGCAACTGTTAATTCACCACTTTTTGGAGAGGAGCACAATGAATAATCACGTCTGATCTCAATACCGTTTATTGTTGTTTTTAATGTTATATATTGTCCAGCTTTAAAAGTGAACTCTGTTTTTAAATGTTGAGGTACTTCAAAACTAATAGCAACAGACTTTTCTGTTATTCGTTCTAAGCTTTGTATTTTAAGTGAGTGAAAATTTGACATTTTATTGTGTTTTAAGCAGATTTAAAATTTACAAACCGTTATTTATAAAATAAATTACAGCAGTCTGTAAAATGGTTTTTCAAAAATAAGAACAGTCTAGGTATAAGTAATAAAAATTATACAAAAATTACATACATAAGAATATTATGTATATTTGATTTATGGCAAATGCAAAACTTTTTAAGGGTAGTTTGGTGACTATTATTTTGAAACTTTTAAAAGAGAGTGACAAAATGTATGGTTATGAAATTACACAAAAAGTAAAAGTATTAACAAAAGGAGAGTTGAATATTACTGAAGGTGCCTTATATCCTGCTTTACATAAATTAGAAGCAGAAGGGTTATTGAATGTTGAGATTAAAAACGTCGATAACAGACTTAGAAAGTACTATAAATTAACTGAAAAAGGGAATCACGAAACAGTGCATAAACTTCAAGAACTTCAAGATTATATTACAACCATGCAAGCATTAGTTAATCCTAAACTGAGCTTTGAGTAATGAAAAAGTTGACAAAAGAACATATTCAGTTTATTGAAAATTATTTAGAAAACTCAGATGTATACTATGCAGATATTCGCATGGAAATGACAGACCATGTCGCTTCAGCTATAGAATCAAAAATGGAGCTCGACACTAATGATGATTTTTATATCATTTTTAAAAATTACATGGTTGAAAATAAAGCCAATCTGTTAGAGAATAATAGAAAGTTTTTAAAAGATGTCGATAAGTCTATATCAAAGAGGCTATTTAAAATTTTAATAAAACCCTCAACAATAGTAATAACCATTCTAATGTGTTATGTGTGTTTTAATCTTTTAAGAGATATTGAAAAAGACCAATTAATAAGTATTATTTCTTGGCTTCCAGTACTGAGTATTGTTCCGGTTTTTATATTGTATGGAGTCACACTAAAGGTATTCCGATTGTCTCGTTTTTCTGGAGTTGAACGCTTGGGTTTTGTGTATGTCTTTTTTTATCAGTTGCTAAATCTTTTTACAATATTCTTACACAAGAACTTGCAATCTGAAACAATAAATTACCTTGCTATGGCTATTACGTCTGCGTTAATGATTACTTTTACGATAGCACTTTTAGAGCTTTCATACAGGATTATAAAACAGTACAGAACAGATTACAAATTTTTAGCTCAATAGAATATATACGTTCGAAACCATAATTTTTTTGTAACGTTTTCTGCTACTATACTACATATATGAACAAACCCTTTTAACACAACCATGATCAAACATTTTATTCGTTTAGAATGGAAGCAATTTTTTAGAGCTTCTTATTTTCAAAAAGGAATAGCCATAAAAATCTTATTGGTTTTTGCTGCTTTAAATTTTGGTGGAGCTGCTTTAATGCTTGGAGTAGGCTTATTTTTTATTGCTAGAAAAGCATTTCCAGATATAGATCCAGTTGTTACAGTAAACAACTTTATAGTTTATTGGTTTTTGTTTGAAATGGTCTTTAGGTTTTTCATGCAGCAACTCCCTGTCATGAACGTCAAGCCATTAATGACAATTCCAATTAAACGAAATACGGTTATTCATTACTTATTAGGAAAAACCAGCTTTTCTTTTTTTAATTTTTTGGCCATTTTTCTCTTTTTACCATTTTGTGTAGTGCTTTTAGTTGAAGGTTATGCTGTGGTTAATGTATTGTGTTGGTTTTTGTCGATCGTGTTTTTAACGTTATCGGTTAATTATCTCAATTTTTTAATCAATAAAAATAATGCTGTTTTTTACATTATTGCAATTACACTTTTAGCACTTATAGGATTAGAATATTATGGCATATTTGCGATATCACAACCTATTGGAACTGCATTTAACACACTTTACAGTCAGCCATATTTAATCATTATCCCTTTATTATTGATGGTTGGATTGTACTATGTAAACTTTATTTATATCAGAAAAGGATTTTACTTAGATGATGCAGTGTCTAAAAAAATAAAAGAAGTTAATGCTAGCGATTTATCCTGGATGGATCGTTTTGGTAATGTAGCACCTTTCCTAAAAAATGATGTAAAACTAATTTGGAGAAATGCAAGGCCAAAACAAGTAATGATGATGTCTTTTATGTTTCTTTTTTACGGATTAATATTTTATACACAAGATGCCTATAAAGACATGCCAGCTTTTTTAGCATTTGCATCTATGTTTGTTACAGGAGGATTTTTGATGAGTTTCGGTCAACTAGTGCCATCTTGGGATAGTGAATATTATAAACTGCTAATGAGTCAAAATATTCCTTACAGACAATATCTGGAATCTAAATGGTATTTGATGGTATTTGCTGTTTCCATATCATTTGTTTTGAGCATTCCGTATTTATATTTTGGATGGAAAATCTTCGGAATGATAGCTGCTGGAGCAATTTTTAATGTAGGACTAAATTCATTTATCACCTTGTTTGGAGGTGCACTTAATAGAGTTCCTATTGAATTAAATGTGAAAGCAAAAGCATTTAGCAATACCAATGGCTTCAATCCAACGCAAATGCTTATTGCAATGCCTAAAATTTTACTGCCAATACTATTGTTTTACATTCCATACAAACTTATAAATTTTGAAGCAGGTTTAATCGCTATAGCCTTAAGTGGTGTTTTAGGGATTGTGTTTAAAAACCAGATTTTCGCATATATTGAAAAGATTTATCAAAAAGGAAAATATAAAACCATTGCAGCTTTTGCTGAAAAAAGTTAAATAGAAATTTAATCTCAACAAATCATGATAACGACATCAAACCTATCAAAAGCATATAACGACACAACCGTATTACATATCGAAAACCTTGAGATTCCAAAAGGGCAAAGTTTTGGATTAGTAGGCAATAATGGCGCAGGAAAAACAACGTATTTTAGTTTATTATTAGACCTAATTCAGCCAACAACAGGACACATTAAAAATAATAATGTTCTGGTTCATGAAAGTGAAGACTGGAAACCTTTCACCTCTTCCTTTATTGATGAAAGTTTCTTGATAGGTTATTTAACGGCTGAAGAATACTTTTACTTCATTGGTGAGCTTCGCGGACAAAATAAAGCTGACGTGGATGCTTTAGTGGCTCAGTTTTCAGATTTTTTTCATGGTGAAATTTTGAATCAAAAAAAATACCTACGCGATTTAAGTAAGGGAAACCAGAAAAAAGCAGGAATTGTTGCGGCACTTATCGGTAATCCTGAAGTTATTATTCTGGATGAACCCTTTGCTAATTTAGATCCAACCACTCAAATTAGACTCAAATCTATTATTAAAAACTTAGCCGAAAAGCAAGGTGTTACTGTGTTAATTTCGAGTCACGATTTACTTCATGTCACAGACGTTTGTGAGCGTATTGTGGTTTTAGAAAAAGGAGAAATCGTAAAAGATTTAGCAACAAGTACAGCAACGCTAAAAGAACTGGAAGCACATTTTTCAGGCTCTGAGCTGGTGTAAGGTGTTTTCTGTTAAGTTGTTTGTTGTTGAGGTGTAAAATTGATATTCAAAAGAGCGTTTTATTATTTTCCTATAAAAGTGAGCAACTATACAACTCCACAAAAAACACCACTACAACATACCGATAATTCAAAAAGATGCTTATTTTTACAGCATTACATAATATTTGTAGTCGTTTTTAGTTATACCTAAACCAAATACAACCACGTTGAATACATCGTTTAAAATCATTATTTCTATCTTTTGCGTGACCATTCTTGTTACTAGTTGTTCGCGTAAAAACGATACGTTTATAAATAGAAATTTTCACGCATTAGGAACCAAATATAACATTTTATATAACGGTTATATTGCTTTGGAACAAGGACGTGAAACTGTCGACAATGCTGCCACTGATAACTTTTGGGAGCTTTTGCCAGTGGAACGAATGCAGCTTGAGGAAGATGTGTTTCTGCCAGGACAAAGCAGAAATCAAGACTTCGAACGCGCTGAAGAAAAAGCCATAAAAGCTGTCCAGAAGCATGGTATGAACATTAAAGGTCGAGAGCACAATCCTCAAATTGATGAAGCTTACATACTTTTAGGTGAAGCACGTTATTTTGATCAACGTTTTGTACCTGCACTTGCTGCTTTTAATAAAATACTTAGTAGCTATCCTACAAGTGATAAAATTAACACAGCCAAAGTCTGGAGGGAAAAAACGAATATTAGATTAGAAAATAATGAATTGGCCCTCAAAAACTTAAAGCGTCTTTTAGACCAGGAGGAGTTAGAAGACCAAGATTTGGCAGATGCCACAGCAATGATGGCTCAGGCTTATATTAATATCAAGGCTAAAGATAGTGCCTTACCTCATTTAAAAGTTGCTGCCAAGCACACCAAAAAAAACAGAGAAAAAGCTCGCTACAATTTTATAATCGGACAACTACATAATGAGTTTGGATATAAAGATAGTGCCAACATAGCCTTTGATAAGGTTATAGATATGCATCGTAAAATCCCAAGACCATATTACGTAAATGCACATCTGGCAAAAGTGACAAACTTTGATATAAACACTGGTAATAAACTGGAATTTGAAGAATACCTAACAGATTTAGAAGAGAACCGTGAAAATCGTCCGTTTCTTGATAAAATATATTATCGTATCGCAGAATATCACAGAGCAAATGATTCAGATTCATTAGCTGTAGTATATTACAATAAGTCGCTTAGAACTAATACAGGAGATAAGCAATTAAAAGCGTTTGATTATACAACGCTTGGAGACATGAATTTCGATAAAGCTAATTATAGAGCTGCAGGTGCGTATTACGACAGTACGATGATTAATTTGAAGTTAAACTCAAAACCTTATAGAGTTATAAAAAGGAAACGAGAAAATCTAGATGATGTCATCTATTATGAAGAAGTTGCTCAGGTCAATGATAGTATTTTAAATTTAGTAAGTTTATCTGATGCTGATCGATTGGCAATTTTTACAGAATATACCAATGCCTTAAAAATCAAAGCAGAAGAAGAGCAAGAAAAGGCTGAGGCTGCAGAACGAATTAATTCCGGAATGGCAACAGTTGATAACAACAAAGTTGGTAAATCTCAAAGAGCTGATCCAAACGCTAAAAACGGAAAGCAAAACTTTTACTTCTACAATCAAACCACACTATCTTTTGGTAAAAATGAATTTGTTAAAATTTGGGGAGATCGTGAACTTAAAGACAATTGGAGACTTTCAAGTAGTGCTATAAACAAAGCTCAGAATTTAAAAGATGGTGCTATCATGGCTGATGCTTCAAATAGTGAATTATTTGAGCCAGAGTATTACATTTCACAGATTCCTACAGATCAAAAAGTTATAGATAGCATAAGTAAAGATCGAAATTTTGCATACTACCAATTAGGTTCTATTTACAAGGAAAAATTTAAAGAATATAGACTGGCTCAAGATAAATTAGAGAAATTACTCTTGAATAATCCAGAGGAGCGTTTAGTGCTTCCTTCAAAGTATAACCTATATAAAATATATGTTGAACTTGGTTTAGATGTTAAAGCAGAAGAGATGAAAAACGAAATCATCTCTAATCATCCAGATTCGAGATATGCTCAAATTTTATTAAATCCTTCTTCCGAATTTTCTAAGGATGAGAACAGTCCTGAGCGAATCTATGAAGGGCTTTATGAAAAATTCAATAATCAAGATTACGCTGAGGTAATTACTGAGGCAGAAGCTAATATTCTTAATTTTGAAGGCGACCCTATCGTTCCTAAATTTGAAATATTAAAAGCTTCAGCTAAAGGACGTTTGCTTGGTTTTGAAGCATACAAGGAAGGTGTCAATTACATTGCATTAACCTATCCAAATTCTGAAGAAGGGAAAAGAGCCGAAATTATAATCAATGAAGTCATCCCTGTCTTAGCTAATAAAGAATTTGTTGACAATAATGATGCGTCGCATTTTAATGTATTGTATCCTTTTGCTTCGAATGAAACCGACGAGATAGATGCTTTTGTCAAAAAATTAAATGATGCTGTTTCTAAGGTAACCTATTTTGATTTAACAACCTCTGTAGATGTCTATGATGCCAACACGGTTTTTGTGGTAGTTCACGGATTAAAAAGCGCAGAAGGTGCTTCTGGTTTTGCAGAAATACTAGAGGAGAATAAACACAAAATTGTTCGTGATTTCTATTCAATTTCATCGCCTAACTATGAAATTATTCAAAGACATAAAAACTTAAATGATTATTTAGCATCTCAATAAAACTTAAAACCTATGTTTTCTTCAGATAAAAAAACAGGAAAAATGGCAACAGAAACTATCTCACAACAAAACACTATTGCTAAAGGAACAACCATTACAGGTGATATTATAAGTGAAGGCGACTTTAGAATTGAAGGTTCGGTTCAAGGCAATATCAAAACACCAGGAAAAGTTGTTATTGGTAAAACCGGAATCATAAACGGAACTCTTAAAAGTGCTAATGCAGATATTGAAGGTAAATTTACCGGTAAATTATTTCTATCAGATACCTTGTCTTTAAAATCTTCTGCTCACGTTGAAGGCGAAGTCATTGTTGGAAAATTAGCAGTCGAACCTGGTGCCACATTTAATGCTACTTGCTCAATGAAAGGTGCTTTAAAAGAACTTAATAATGGCTCAAGAACAGGACAACAATCTACAATCCAAAGACCAGAACAAACAGGAGGACAACCAGAAAAAGGTCAGTCCGCTTAAACATGTCGCTATACTTTCAGGAATAGGCATCGAAATGGGTGTCATCATCTATGTCTTTGTTATGCTTGGAAAATGGCTCGATACTTCCTATAACGATAGTGGAAAACTTTTTGTTGTTATCTGTACGCTTCTAGGTATAGCAATTTCATTATTTGTCGTCGTAAAACAACTCAACCGAATTAAATATTAAATGAAAAACGCATTTACTTCATTCTCTGTAAAGCTTATTGTAATACTAATTATTGCTCTGGTAATTCATCTGTTCGCTTTGAACTTAAAATCATTGCCTGTTTATGAAAACAAAATTCTTTTAGCCTATATTGTTAATGGTGTGCTGGCAATATTGATTTTTGGTTTTCTCTTTAAAATGAAAGACAAGTACAAAGAGCAACTTGGGTTTTTATTTCTAGGAGGAAGCGTACTCAAATTTGTCGTTTTTTTTATTGTGTTTTATCCATTTTATAAAGCCGATGGCGTCATTTCCAAACTCGAGTTTGCTGCTTTTTTCGTGCCTTATATGTTGAGCCTAATTCTTGAGACTATGAGCCTGGCAAAATGGCTCAATAAAATGGAATAATTGCTTTCAATCTTCCCATTAAATCACCACCTGAAAATAAAGTTTAAAATTGTTTTTGTTTTTGAGATAAAAACCTACCTTTGCAGCGATTTTTAGGCCACTATTATTTTAAGTGATATGCAAAGAAAAATGACCGCAAGGACAATTACCTTATTACTATGTTTAGTTTCATTCGTTTCATTTGGTAAAACAGACGATGCTGCTAAAGGAGATAAAAAAACTGAAATTAAGGAATACATTCAACATCACTTGAAAGATTCTTACGACTTTAGTTTATTTTCATATACCAATGATGCTGGAGAACATGTGTATGTTGGAGCACCTCTTCCTGTTATTCTTTGGGACAATGGTTTAAAAGTGTTTTCGTCTTCAAGATTTCATCATGGAGAAACACTGGCTGAGGTTGATGGTAATTACTATAAACTATATCATAACAAAATTTATAAAACAGATGCTCAAGGCACTATCAACTATGATGAAGAGCATCACCCAACAAACGTTAAACCTTTAGATTTTTCAATTACCAAAAGCGTTGTAATGATAATCATTACAGGTTTACTAATGTTTTTATTGTTTAAAGGCTTAGCAAGATCTTATGCCAATAATGGAGGCATTGCAAAAGGATTTGGACGTTTCTTCGAGCCAATCGTATTGTACATTAGAGATGATATAGCGATTCCTAATATTGGAGAAAAGAAATATATGAAATACATGCCATTTTTGTTAACTGTATTTTTCTTTATCTGGTTTTTAAACATGTTTGGTTTAACACCTTTAGGAGTTAATGTTACAGGTAATTTAGCTGTAACGGCATCTTTAGCGATATTAACATTTTTATTGACGAATTTAACAGGAACAAAAGATTACTGGAAGCATATTTTTGACCCATTAGGAGATTCTATGCCTTGGTACGCTAAAGTCCCTCTATATATTATATTGATTCCTATTGAAGTTTTAGGAATTTTCATCAAGCCTTTTTCACTATTAATACGTCTATATGCAAACATGCAGGCTGGACATATTGTATTAATGAGTTTAATTGGTTTAATGTTTATTTTCAAAAGCTGGATTGGAAGCCCATTATCATTTGGTTTGGCTTTCGCAATTTCTCTTATTGAAATATTAGTAGCATTGCTACAAGCATATATTTTTACAATGTTGTCTGCGCTTTATTTTGGTTTTGCTGCAGAAACTCACGATCACGCTGAAGAGCATGATGGTGAGATACAACACTTGTAATTGTTTAATTTGAATGTTTAATTTTTAAATATATTTATTATGGAAATTCCAGTAATGGTAGGTGCAGGTTTAGTTGTAATCGGAGTTGGTATTGGTATTGGTAAAATTGGTGGTTCTGCTATGGAAGCGATCGCTCGTCAACCAGAATCTTACGGTAAAATCCAAACAGCTATGCTTATTGCAGCCGCTTTAATTGAAGGTATTGGATTTGCTGCTTTATTTGCAGTAAGCTAAAACACTTTGAAAAGTAGCCTTGTAACGGTTGGTTGCAAGGTTACTTTAATTAAAAATTAAATTGATATAACAGTTATATATTATGAATTTATTAGAAGATTTTTCGATAGGTCTATTTTTCTGGCAAACATTATTATTTGTGTTGTTATTACTTCTTTTAAAGAAGTATGCATGGAAACCAATGTTAAATGCAGTTAATGATAGAGAAGAAGGTATTAAAAATGCACTCGATTCTGCTGAAAAAGCAAAACGCGAGATGGAAAACCTTCAGGCAGATAATCAAAAGCTATTAAAAGAAGCCAGAGCAGAACGTGAAGCGATGCTTAAAGAAGCTCGCGATATCAAGAACAAAATGATTGAAGATGCTAAAGACCAGGCGAAAGAAGAAGCTGGTAAATTAGTGGCTCAGGCACAAGCGTCTATCGAAACTGAAAAGAAAGCAGCTATTGCCGAATTAAAATCGCAAGTTGCTAATCTTTCAATAGAAATTGCAGAAAAAGTAGTTCGTGAAGAACTTTCTAACAAAGACAAACAAATCAAATTGGTGGAGTCGATGTTAGGTGAAGCGACATTAAACTAAGCAACTATGTCAGGAACAAGAGCAGCAATACGTTACGCAAAAGCAGTTTTAAGCTTAGCCATTGATCAAAAGTCTGAAAAGACTGTTAATGACGACATGAAGCTAATCGCTAAAACGATCTCTGAACATACAGATTTAGACTTAGCCTTAAAAAATGCTATTGCTAAACAAGACACTAAAAAAGAGATTTTAAATCAGGTGTTTACAGATTTAAATCCATTAACATCAAAGCTATTTGATGTTTTAGTAGATAATAATAGAATTGATGCTGTAGCAGATGTGGCTCTAAAGTATAATGAGTTATATGAAGCTCATATCGGAAAAGAAAAAGCAACAGTAACCACTGCGGTTCCAATGACTGAAGATTTAGAAATCAAAGTGATGGCTAAAATCAAAGAATTGACCAGTAAATCTGTTGAATTACAAAATATTGTAGATGAAAACATTATTGGAGGTTTCATCTTACGTGTTGGAGATATTCAATACAACGCAAGTATAGCTAGTAAGCTAAACAAGTTAAAAAGAGAATTTACATTAAATTAATACAGTTTTATGTTGGCCTTTCACTAAAGGCTAACAGCTAAAAGCTAAAGACTAAATAAGATGGCAGAAGTAAAACCAGCTGAAATTTCAGCAATTTTAAAACAACAACTTTCAGGTTTTGAAGCAGGTGCTTCATTAGACGAAGTAGGAACAGTATTAACTGTTGGTGATGGTATCGTACGTGCTTACGGACTTTCAAATGCACAATACGGAGAATTAGTAGAATTCGATGGTGGTTTAGAAGGTATTGTACTTAACCTTGAAGAAGATAACGTAGGTATCGTATTGTTAGGTCCTTCAGTAGGTGTAAAAGAAGGGTCTACAGTAAAAAGAACCAATAAAATTGCATCTATTAATGTAGGTGAAGGAATTGTAGGACGTGTCGTTGATACATTAGGTACTCCAATTGATGGTAAAGGACCTATTGCTGGTGAAACTTACCAGATGCCATTAGAGCGTAAAGCTCCTGGTGTTATCTATCGTGAACCTGTAACTGAGCCATTACAAACAGGTATTAAGTCTATTGATGCTATGATTCCTGTAGGTAGAGGGCAACGTGAGTTGGTAATTGGTGACCGTCAAACTGGTAAAACAACAGTTTGTATTGATACCATCCTTAATCAAAAAGAATTTTATGATGCAGGTGAGCCTGTATATTGTATATATGTTGCTGTAGGTCAAAAAGCATCTACGGTAGCAAACATTGCTAAAGTATTAGAAGAAAGAGGCGCATTAGCGTATACAACAATTGTAGCAGCAAACGCTTCTGATCCTGCACCAATGCAAGTTTATGCACCAATGGCAGGAGCAGCAATTGGAGAGTACTTTAGAGATACTGGTCGTCCGGCTTTAATTATTTATGATGATTTATCTAAGCAAGCGGTTGCATATCGTGAGGTATCTTTATTATTACGTCGTCCACCAGGACGTGAAGCGTATCCAGGTGACGTTTTCTACTTACACTCAAGATTATTAGAGCGTTCTGCAAAAGTGATTAACGATGATAATATTGCTAAAGAGATGAACGATTTACCAGACAGCTTAAAGCCAATGGTAAAAGGAGGCGGTTCTTTAACAGCTTTACCAATCATTGAAACACAAGCAGGTGACGTTTCTGCCTATATTCCAACAAACGTAATTTCGATTACTGATGGACAAATTTTCTTGGATGGAGATTTATTTAACTCTGGTGTTCGTCCGGCAATTAACGTAGGTATTTCTGTATCTCGTGTTGGTGGTAACGCTCAGATTAAATCCATGAAAAAAGTTGCTGGTACATTAAAATTGGATCAGGCGCAATTCCGTGAATTGGAAGCATTTGCTAAGTTTGGTTCAGATTTAGATGCAGTTACTTTAAACGTAATTGAAAAAGGTAAACGTAACGTTGAAATCTTAAAGCAAGCTCAAAACGATCCATTTACAGTTGAAGATCAAATTGCAATTATTTACGCTGGATCTAAAAACTTATTAAGAGATGTTCCTGTTGAAAAAGTAAAAGAATTCGAAAGAGATTACTTAGAGTTCCTTAAAGCGAAGCACAACGATGTGTTAATGACTTTAAAAGCAGGTAAATTAACTGATGAAGTTACAGATACTTTAAGCGCTGTAGCTAAAGATTTATCAGGTAAGTATAGAGCATAATTAATAATCCTACTTTCTAACTAGAAAGTAGGATATTTTCATATTTTCAATATGGCAAACTTAAAAGAAATACGTAACAGAATATCATCGGTATCTTCAACCATGCAGATTACCAGTGCCATGAAAATGGTATCTGCTGCTAAATTGAAAAAGGCCCAAGATGCTATTACTGCAATGCGACCTTATTCAGATAAGTTGACTGAGCTTTTACAAGGTTTAAGTGCAACTTTAGATGCAGATTCAGGAAGCAAGTATTCAGATCAAAGAGCAGTTAAAAAAGTACTTTTAGTACCTATTACGTCTAACAGAGGTCTTGCAGGAGCGTTTAACTCTAACATCATTAAAGAGGTCACTAAATTAGCAACAGAAAAGTATGCTAATCAAGAAGTTTCTTATTTAGCGATTGGTAAGAAAGCGAACGATGCTTTCAAGAAAACCAATAAAGTAATTGCTAACAAAAGTGATGTGTATGACGATTTAACTTTTGATAACGTTGCTGAAATTGCTGAAATGCTCATGGAAAAGTTTGTTGAAGGCGAATTTGATAAAATCGAAATCGTTTACAATAAATTCAAAAATGCAGCTACTCAAATCGTAATGACTGAACAGTTTTTACCAATTGTTCCTTTTGAAAGTGATTCTAACGTGAGTCTAGATTACATTTTTGAGCCATCAAAGGCTGAAATTGTAGAACAATTAATTCCGAAGTCCTTAAAGACACAATTATTCAAAAGCATAAGAGATAGTTTTGCCAGTGAACATGGAGCACGAATGACAGCAATGCACAAAGCTACCGATAATGCTACTGAATTAAGAGATCAGTTGAAATTAACATATAACAAAGCTCGTCAGGCAGCAATTACTAATGAAATTTTAGAAATAGTTGGTGGTGCTGAGGCACTGAACAATTAAGATTATATTTTTATACTAAAAAACCTTACATGAAATGTGAGGTTTTTTTTATTTACATTTGTTAGTCTAAACAGTAATAATGAAAACAACTAAACAAATCTTAGGATTACTCGTATTATTTTTAATAATATCATGTGGAACAGATGGAACAGATGATTCAGAAACATTTTCTGATACTGGAGTAGTAGTACCACCTACGCTTTCAACTCTTTCTGCAACTAATATTACAGGAACTACAGTTACATTAGGTGGCAATATAATTAGCGAAGGAAGTAGTTCTGTAAATAACAGAGGTGTGTGTTGGAGTTTAAATGCTAACCCTACAACTTCAAATTATACAAGATATTCTGACGGAAGTGGTTTAGGAACTTATACAGTTGATATCGATGATTTAGAACCAAATACAACTTATCATGTAAGAGCTTTTGCCAATAATAATAGTAATAATACTGTTTATGGTAATGATATCACATTTACCACTGGAGATGTTGTAGACTTTGATTTCGATATTCCTAAAAATATTAACACAACCAGAGTCGATTTAACGGCTATTATTGAAAGTACTAGTTATGTTTCAAATAGAGGATTTGTTTTCGATACTTCACCTAATCCAACCATTGATAATATTACTGTTCAATTAGGTTATGGAGTAGGCGAGTATGGAGGACAAATAAACAATCTTAATCCTAATACGACATATTATGTTAGACCATATGCTAACACTAATTTCGGATATATTTATGGTAACCAACAGACTTTTAAAACCACAGGTTATTTTGGACCTGCAGGTGGTTATGTGGTTTTTGATAAAGGTGAATATTCTGAAGGATGGAGATATTTAGAAGCTTCTCCAGAACAATCCATTTTTAGTAACGAATGGGGTTGTGACAATACCTTTATTTCTAATACTTATGAGGATGTTGGAGCTGGTTTTGCCAATACAAATCAAATAATGAGTAATTGTAATGAGGCTAGTTTTGCTACTAGAACTGCCTATTTTTATAGTTATAATGGATATTCCGACTGGTTTTTACCCTCTAGATTAGAAGCGGTAATCGTATTAAGAAGCTTATCAGATTTAAATGCATTATATTTAAGTTCACATTGGACATCTACAGAAGTTAGTTCTGGTACTGCTTATAGAGTGATTTATGATTCTAGTAGTGGAGATATAACGTCTTATGTATCTGAAAAATACTATTCGTATGGATACGTCCCAATTAGAAGTTATTGATATTTAACTATATAAAAAAGCCTCACTGTAAGTGAGGCTTTTTTATGGCATTAAATTTGAAATTGTATATTTAGAATCATAATAAACGGTATATGAAATCGCTAAAACAAATATCTTTTTTAATGGTCATGATCATACTCATGGTCAGTTTTTCACAATGTTCTACAGCTCAAAAGTTACAAAAGAAACCACCAGTAAAGATAGGAGAAACATATGCTCAAAAATGGGTTGCAGGAATTCAAGAAGGAGGCTCAGGTATCAACGTTTTTATTCCGGTTAAAGACACTGCGGTGACTTTAGATAGTATTTATTTTAGAAATCAAAAAGTAAATCTTGAATTTAATAATGGTGATCAGGCGTTCTATATTGGGCGATTTAAAATAGATTTTAATCAGAAACAAGACATCATCTTAAGTTCTGATATGAAAGAAGAAGCTAAAAATGTACTCCCAAAACTTAAAGAAGAGATGCCATTTGAACTTAAGGATGATGAATGTATTATCACATATCGAAAAGGAAGTCAAACGTTGTATTTTAAAATATCAAATATTAAAATCAAGCAACCACTTCACTATCCTAGCGCTCCACCAAAAGGGCAATAACTTATCTTTGGTTAGCGTTTGCTAAAAACGTATTTTTAGCAGAACAAAATTTAATCTTTGAGCTCGTTAAAATCTCTTTTTAAACAAACATTTGTTTATGGTTTAGCCACTGTGCTTCCTAGAATGTTAAGCTTTTTGTTGGTAAGACTTCATACCGATGAAAGTGTACTAGATTCTGTTGCAGATTATGGAAGTGTCTCATTGATTTATGCATACTTCGTTTTATTCAATGTGATATTAGCATATGGAATGGAGACTGCTTTTTTTAGATTTTTCAATAATGAAGACAATAAAGATAAAGTCGTTGGAACCTCAACAATTATATTAATTATATCTTCATTATTATTTTTTGTACTTGCTTTTTTATGCAATAACCAGATAGCTTATTTAACCGATTTAAAAGTAGAATATATTAATTTAGTCATTTGGATTTTACTATTTGATGCCTTAGTTATTATTCCTTTTGCTTGGTTAAGAGCAAAAGAAAAACCCATGCGTTATGCCATTTTAAAAATTTTAAATGTCGCCGTAAATCTTGGGTTAAACATATTTCTGTTACTTTATTTGAAGGGGTTAGCCTCTACAAGTTCCTTTTTTGAAATCTTTTATAAGCCTGATTTCGAAATCAATTATATTTTTATTGCAAACCTTATAGCTAGTGCTGTGACGCTGGCATTACTGGTGCCATTCTATATGAAAATTAAATATGTTTTCAGTATTTCTTTACTTAAAAAGATGCTTAAATATGCCTTTCCAGTTCTAATTGCTGGAGTAGCTTTTTCAATTAATGAAACTTTTGATCGTGTGCTTTTAGATAAATTATTGCCAGAAAACATAGCAAAAACACAAGTAGGAATGTACTCTGCATGTTACAAGCTGGCCTTATTTATGACCTTGTTTGCGACAGCTTACAGATTAGGTATAGAACCCTATTTTTTCAGCCATTCTAAGTCAGAGAACCCTCAACATAATTATGCTAAAATTTTAGAGTTCTTTGTGATATGTGGCTCTGTAATTCTATTAACTGTTGTCGTTTTTGCAGATGTATTAAAAATTATTTTTATAGGAGATGAAGCTTATTGGCAAGCGATGTGGATTGTTCCTGTTTTATTGCTAGCATACTTTTGTTTAGGAATTTATCATAACCTTTCAGTGTGGTACAAAATCACTGACAGAACAAAGTTTGGTGCATATATTTCAGTTTTTGGAGCACTAATTACACTTGCTTTAAATTATATATTGATTCCGTTTATAGGCTTTAAAGGTTCTGCAATTGCAACATTATCTGCTTATGCAAGCATGATGTTACTTTCCTATTTCTTTGGAAAAAAATACTACCCGATACCTTACAATGTTAAAAAAATAGGACTTTATATGGGTCTATCAATTGTCATGTCAATACTTTCATTCTATTATTTTAGAGGTCATTATGTTATTGGAATATCTATGTTAATTGTATTTTTGGGTATTGTATTCATTTTAGAAAAGAATCAATTAAAACAATTAATAAAAAGAAATTAATCTGTGATTCAGAGCACAGCTAAGAATCTTAAAACATGCAAATAAAAATAATTAACAAATCAAATCATGACTTACCGCATTACGAAACAATAGCTTCAGCAGGTATGGATTTAAGAGCAAGTCTTTCAGAACCAAGAACATTAAAACCATTAGAGCGAAGTATTGTAGGTACAGGACTTTTTATCGAATTGCCAGTTGGTATTGAAGCTCAAGTGAGACCAAGAAGTGGCTTAGCCGCAAAAAAAGGAATCACAGTGCTTAATGCTCCTGGAACAATCGATGCAGATTACAGAGGTGAAATAGGAGTAATATTAATCAATTTATCTAATGAAGATTTTGTGATTAATAATGGTGAACGGATAGCCCAATTAGTGATTGCTAAACACGAACGCGCAGAATGGCAACAGGTTGAAGTCTTGTCTGATACTGATCGTGGTTCAGGAGGTTTTGGTAGTACAGGTGTAAAATAATTCCTGCAAAAGCAGGAATCTCTTAATCGATTAAATGAAATTCTGGTATGTCTATATCGTAACAAATAAACCTCATGGAGTTTTATATATTGGAGTAACAGATAATATTAAGGAAAGAGTAAAAGAACATAAACTGAAGGTTTATACTAAATCGTTTACTGCAAAATACAATTGTGATAAATTGGTTTATTTTGAAGAGTTTAAATGTGGTTCGGAAGCTAAAAAACGTGAAAGACAATTCAAAAAGTGGAAAAGAGACTGGAAGATTGAATTAATTGAAGAAATGAATCCAAGTTGGTCAGATTTAAGTGTCAATTTGAATTTGAATTATAATAAAATTAGAAATTAAGTTTAATTAAACAGATACCTGCTTTCGCAGGCATGATATGAAAATAATAGTACCAATGGCTGGTCGAGGCTCGCGTCTTAGACCACATAGTTTAACCGTTCCTAAACCATTAATACCAGTAGCTGGACAACCTATAGTTCACAGACTTGTTAAAGACATAGCAAAAGTTTTAAAGCAACCTATTGAAGAAATAGCGTTTGTTTTAGGAGATCCAGCTTGGTTTGGTGATGATGTTGTAGAGAGTTTAAAAAGTTTAGCAACAGGTTTAGGCGCAAAACCTTCTATTTACCGTCAAGATCAACCTTTAGGAACAGGTCATGCCATTATGTGTGCCAAGCCTTCATTATCTGGTCCTGCAGTAATAGCCTATGCTGATACCTTAATTCGTGCAGAATTTGATTTAGATTCAGAAGCAGATAGTGTGATTTGGACAAAACGTGTTGCAAATCCAGAAGCTTATGGTGTTGTAAAACTCAATGACAAAGAAGAAATAGTAGAATTGGTAGAAAAGCCTGAACGTTTTGTAAGCGATCAAGCCGTTATCGGAATTTACTATTTTAAAGACGTCGCTGTTTTAAAAGGAAAACTTCAGGAAATCCTTGATGAAAATATCATGAATGGAGGTGAATACCAAATTAATGATGGCATTAAACGCATGATGGCTGAAGGCAGAATTTTTAAAACAGGAACTGTTGACGAATGGATGGATTGTGGAAACAAAAGTGTCACGCTTGAAACCAATGCTAAAATGCTTGGATTCTTAGCTTCAGATGGAGACGAAAAATTAATAGCAGATTCGGTAATAAACAATAATTCAACAATCATTGAACCTTGTTGTATTGGAGAAAATGTAGTCTTGAACAATGCAACTGTAGGTCCAAACGTTAGTATAGGTAATCATTGTACAATTGATAATTCAACCGTTAAAAATAGCTTAATTCAAACACATACAACCATTAAAAATGCTAACTTAGACAATGCTATGATAGGAAATCACGTTAACTATGATGGGAATTTTTCAAGTGTAAGTATTGGTGATTATTCGGTTTTGGAATAAAAAAAGTTTGTCATTCTGAAACATATTCAGAATCTCATGATATTTGGAACAAAATTTGAAATAGTGGTCATTCAGAGCTAGCCAAGAATCTCAAACAAATATGAATAAACACATTTATATACTTTTTTTGCTATTCGGAGTCTTTATGATTTCGCAGAATACATATGCGCAAGTCGATTTTAATAAGCGACCAGATGATGATTTGGGAAATTATGAAGATGCTTACCAAGAATATTTTTTTGAAGCCTTAAAGCAAAAAGGAATTGAAAACTATCAACGCTCTGTTGATGCATTATTAAAATGTATTAAAATTAATGATTCAGATCCTACGTTATTTTTTGAGTTAGGGAAGAACTATAAAGCGCTTAAAAACTTTGGTGCAGCTGAAGACGCACTCAAAGAAGCCCTTTCTAAATCACCAGAAAATGAATGGTTTCTTGACGAGCTTTATGATGTCTATATGCAGCAAAATGATATAGATAAGGCTTTAAAAACCGTCAAACAACTGGTAAAATTTCATCCAGACTATAAACAAGATTTAGCTAGCTTATACATTGAAGCTAAAAAATATAAGAATGCACTCGATATTCTAGATGAACTTGATAAAGAATTTGGGTATAACGAAGACCGAGACTATTTAAGAAATCAAATTTATGATTTGACAGGTAATGATGATGACCGAATTGAAAACCTTGAAGAACGTATTAAAAGCAATCCAGAAGATGAAGCGAATTACCTTAGGTTAATTTACAGGTATAGTGAAACAGGAGATACTGAAAAAGCATTTGATACTGCCAAAGATCTACTAAAATTGAATCCTGAATCACGACTGGTTCATTTAGCATTATATAAATTTTATTTAGACGACAATAATACAAAAAGTGCGATTCATTCTATGAAAACCGTACTTACGAGTCCAGATATAAAACCAGAAGCTAAAGCTAAAGTATTAAATGATTTCGTGAATTTTGTGTCTAAAAATCCAGAATACGAACCTCAACTTGTTGAGATTACAGCGTTAATTGATGATGAAAAAAGTGCTAAAACCTTAAATGAGTTGGCACAATACCACTTAAAAGTCAATGATAAAGAAAAAGCCTTAGGCTATTTTGAGAAAATTTTAGAGGAAGACCCAAACAATTTCAACACGATTAAAGAGGTGCTTATGCTGCGTTTAGATTTACATAGAGATGCTGAAGCTGAAAAACTAAGTGCCAAAACATTAGAATTATATCCTGCACAACCCGTATTGTATTTGATGAATGGGATGGCAAATATTAAATTGAATCAACCTAAAAAAGCCATTGAAAGTTTAGAAATGGGAGTCGATTTTATAGTTGATGATTCTAAAATGTTATTTGATTTTTATACCCAACTAAGTATTGCTTACGAGCAAAATAATAATATTACCAAATCTCAAGCGTTTGCTAAAAAGGCAGAAGCATTGTCTAAACAGCAATAATACTATGAAAACCTATAAACTTAGTATAATCATTCTTTTAATTGGTCTTGCAACATCCTGTAAGTCTGCAAGAACAGTTGCTGCTACTGGAGAAATTAGCGATAACATTTCGGCAAAGCAATTGATAAAAGAAAATGCCAAACAAGATGCTAAGTTTAAAACACTGCAAGCCAGAGTTAAAATCGATTATACACAAGATTTACAAGAACAAGGTTACACCGTTAATCTAAGAATAGAAAAAGATAAAACCATTTGGATTAATGCGACTTTAGGCTTGGCAAGAGCTATGATAACTCCTGATAAAGTGAGGTTTTACGATAGAATAAACAATCAGTATTTTGAAGGCGACTATACTTTATTAAGCAATTTATTAGGTGTTGAACTTAATTTTAAAAAGGTACAAAGTTTGTTATTGGGAGAATCGCTTTTCAATTTAAAAGACGGAAAGTATATCGCTTCAACAAACGACACGTCCTACATCTTACAACCTAAGGAACAAACGGCTTTGTTAGAATTATTTTTGTTACTTAACCCTTCCCATTTTAAAATGGATTCACAACAATTGCTTCAACCTTTAAAAAAGCGCTTTCTTCAAGTAGATTATTTGGCTTACCAGGATATCGATAAAGAAATTTTACCAAAAGATATTAAAATTATGGCTATTGAAAATAATGAAGAAATCATTATTGCTATGGAATATAAATCAGTATCTCTCAACGAAGAAGTACGTTTTCCGTTTAAAATACCTTCAGGGTTTAAAGAAATAATATTAGCCGATGCACAATAAACTAACCTACATCATCGTATTGTTATGCTTTCTTTTAAGTATTCCTATAGCCAATTCACAAAGTAATAAGCAAAAGGAACTTGAAGCTAAACGTCAAAAGTATCAAAACGAGCTCAAACAAATTAATGCGCTTTTGTTTTCAGATAAGAAAAAAGAGAAGTCTCTGGTATCTTTAGTTGAAGATTTGAATTACAAAGTAAATGTTAGACGAAACCTAATCAAAATAACGAACGATCAGGCTAATCTTTTAACACGTGAAATTAATGCCAATCAAAATGAGATTAGTAGTTTAAGAGAACAACTTAAAGAGCTAAAAGACAATTATGCTGAAATGATTGTCAAGTCTTATAAAAGTAAATCAGAACAAAGCAGAGTGATGTTTTTATTGTCTTCAGACAATTTTAAACAAGCATACAAACGTTTGCAGTATATCAAACAATATAGAAATTATCAGGAAGAACAAGGAGAGCTCATAAAGGCTAAGACCCTGAAATTACAGGAGCTAAACACCGATTTATTGCGTCAAAAAAAGGATAAGGATAAATTAGTTTTAGAAAACAGGGAAGTTAAAAAACAGCTAGAGATTGAACTTAAGGAACAAGAAGCATTAATGGTTTCTATTCGGAAAAACTTAAGTACTTATGCTTCCCAAGCCAAGAAAAAACAACAAGAAATAGACAGGATAGATCGTGAAATAGAGCGCTTAATTCGTGAAGCTATTGCTGCTTCTAATAAGAAAGCTGGTAAAACTTCGTCGCCAACCAGTAAATTTGTATTAACTCCTGAAGCAAAAGCCTTAGCTAGAAATTTTGAATCGAATAAAGGTCAATTGCCTTGGCCAGTTGAAAAAGGCGTCGTAAAAGTGAAGTATGGAACACAGCCTTCTCCAATTGATAGAACGGTTACCATAAATAGTCAGGGCGTTAAAATAGCCACCGAAAAAGGAACTAAAGTAAGATCCGTTTTTGATGGTGAAGTATCACAGATTTTAGTGATACCAAATGCTAATCCTGTGGTAATGATACGACATGGTAATTACATAACAGTTTATAAAAACATGTCTAAGATTTACGTCAAAAAAGGCGATAAAGTTAACACAAAACAAGAAATAGGAGAGGTGTTTACTAATCAATCTAATGGTGAAACCATGCTTGGTTTTGGTGTTTATAAAGATTCTAAAACGCAAAATCCAGCGAGCTGGATTTATAAGATGTAATATAAAACACGTTATTCAGAACGGTTTTAAGAATCTTATTACAATAAGATTTCTTAACATTAATGCTTCAACTGTTGAAATGTTAAGTTAATCACATCACTTTAAGAACAAGGCCTTCAATTCTGTGGCTTCACTAGGTTTCATTTTTCCAGCAAGCACTAAACTTAATTGTTTACGACGTAAAGCACCTTCAAAACGCTCTTTTTCCAAAGAGGTTTCAGCAATTAGTTGTGGCACTTTAACCGGACGACCAGTTTCATCAACAGCAACAAAAGTATATATAGCTTCATTGGCTTTGATACTCTCTCCAGATTCTCGGTCTTCAATCCATACATCCAGATAAACTTCCATAGAACTGCTAAATGCACGAGATACTTTAGCCTCAACAGTTACGACACTTCCTAAAGGAATAGACATGTTAAAAGCAACATGGTTTACTGAAGCTGTGACAACAATACGTCTGCTATGTCGTCTTGCAGCAATACTGGCAGCACGATCCATTCGAGCTAATAGTTCACCTCCAAATAGATTATTTATAGGATTGGTTTCACTAGGTAAGACCAAATCGGTCATTATGGTTTTAGATTGAAATGCGGTTTTTGGTTCCATGACATTTTATTTAAAAAATTGTATTCCAGAAACATTAGGGAATACATGCTCGTTTAGAAAGTGCAAAGGTAAGCTGAATTTAAATCTAAGCTAAATGTTTTATGATTTTAGTTGTGTGAAATGAAGAGTCATTAATGATAGTTGTCATTTCCACAAAGTGAAGCATAAACGACAAGAAAGCTTATAATTATGAGATTCTTCGCTTTACTCTGAATGACAAAGGATTTAATCTAAAGTTTTGACCAACAACCAGGCATCTCTATTATGCTCGCGTTTAATTTGACGAAGCGCTTGTATAGCTTCTAGCCTATCAGAAAAGCTAGCATACACAACTTCATGAAGTCCATATTTGTTAGCTCCAATTTTTCTGGCTTTATAACCTAAAGCTCTTAATTGATTCACTTTTTTGTCTGAATTAGCTTCTACTCTAAATGCTCCTGCAACAATATGATAATGACCTGTTTGTTGTTTCTCTACAGAAAGTGTCGCAGCAGGTAATGGATTATCTATGATAAATGTCGCTTCCTGAACTTTCGTTTCTAACCTTTGATTAGCTTCTTCTTGTGCTAATTGGTTGTGTGTGTCAATTTGCTTCATGTGATAATTTGAAGCAGCAAAACCTCCAACAGCTAAGGCTATAACTGCAATTGCAGCATATTTTAAATAAGGACGAGATTTGCGTTTCTCAGGTGTCACAGCTATTGGAATGACGTTTTCAATAGCTTCAGTGTTTTCTTTATAAACTTCTCGGGTAATGTCTGAAGATGTAAATTGTGATAAGCCAAAAGCATCTGTTAAGTAATTGATATGAAGCGAAGGCTCAAAATTAATTTTTCCTTCTTTATTTAATAACAATTCACCAATGTTTTCAAATGCAATTGTTTCGCCTTCAACTAAATATGATTTAATAGATTTTACATGTTTAGCGATTTTTTCAACAGCCACTTCATAAGGAATCTTCTTAACATCAGCAATGTAATTCGCTAATAATCCATCATTATTTTGCAATTGCTCATTAAAAGACAACACTTTTTTAGGAGGATAAAAAGCATGAGTTGTGTCGTGAATTTTTGCCGAAACACGATGCGTTAAAAATGCACCTAACTCAGGCACAGTAACGCAATCGTATCTGTATAATAAATCGCTGATATAAGTCTCTAGTTGCATAGAAACAAAGTTAAAAATTTTTGCTCCTGAATAAAACATCCAATGAAGTATTTATTAACAAGGAAAAATTTAGTATTTTCATAGAAAATAATCTACAAAAAATGACAGATGATGATCTCATTTATATTCTGGCTTTGCAACACGTTCCAAAAATAGGAGATGTGACAGCTAAAAAGTTAATTCATTACTGTGGTTCTGCAGAAGCCGTATTCAAAGAAAAACGACAGCATCTCCTTAAAATAGAAGGTATTGGTACGACTACAATTAAAGAACTATTTCATTCTGAGCATTTAAAAGCTGCTGAACAAGAATTGCAATTTATTAAAGACAATACGATTTCTTGTTTGTATTTTACAGATGATGAATATCCTGAAAAACTCAAACATTGTATAGATGCTCCAATACTTTTGTTTCAAACAGGAAACGTGAACCTAAAACAACAACGTATTATAAGTATTGTTGGCACTCGAAAAATCACAACTTATGGCATTGCATTTTGTAAACAATTAATTGAACAATTAGCTGCTTTTAATCCGGTTATTGTGTCTGGTTTTGCTTACGGAACTGATATCTCTGCGCAAAAAGCAGCTATGAAACACCAACTTCAAACGATTGGTTGTCTCGCTCATGGATTGAATCAGATGTATCCAAAAACACATAAAAAATATATTGCTGAGGTTGAAACGCATGGTGGGTTTTTAACGGATTTCTGGAGTTCAGATTCTTTTGACAGAAACAATTTTTTAAAACGTAACCGAATTATTGCAGGAATAAGCGAAGCAACAATCGTTATTGAATCTGCTGAAAAAGGAGGAAGCTTAGTCACTGCAGATATTGCCAATTCTTATAACAGAGATGTGTTTGCCGTTCCTGGCCGAGTAACTGATAGTCAGAGTTTAGGGTGTAATAATTTAATCAAATTTCAACAAGCACACGTGCTATCAAATCCTTTAGATGTTCCTTATATATTAAACTGGGAATTAGAATTGAAACAGCAGCCAGTAATTCAGAAACAACTGTTTGTAGAACTAACTTCCGAAGAGCAAACCATATACAACTATCTGAAAAACAAAGACAAACAGCTTCTTGATGTGATTGCTTTAGAGTGTCATATGCCAATTTTTAGAGTTGCTAGTCTCTTATTAACTATGGAATTAAAAGGTATTATACGACCGCTTCCAGGAAAATTATTTGAGCTGATTTAATTTGTTACGTTCTACAAAAAAGTGAATCAAGGTGAGTACGATAAGTATTGCAGAAATAAAAATGAACCAATCAAATCCTTCAGTTTCAGAAGTAAGTCTTGAAGCAATTAATAATGCCATCGAAGCGGTATTTAAAACTGTAAACCAGATTAACTTTTTCATTTTAATAGCCCGTTTTCTCTCTTACACGTTTCAGGACATCATTGGCAACTAATTTTGCTTTTTCAGTTCCAATAGCTAAAGCAGCATCAATTTCACCGAGATGATTCATATAATGATTATAACGCTTACGTTGCGTTGAAAATTTAGTCAAGATCAATTCATACAAGGCTTGTTTAGCGTGACCATAACCATAACCACCATTTTGGTAATTAGTTTTCATAGTATCAATCTCAGCGTCTGAAGCTAATAATTTATAAATCGCAAAACAGTTACAGGTTTTCCAGTCTTTAGGCTCTTCTAAAGGCGTACTATCGGTTTCGATAGCCATGATTTGCTTTCGTAATTTTTTTTCAGGAAGAAAAATATTAATAAAGTTATTTCGACTTTTACTCATTTTTTCACCATCAGTACCAGGAATAAGCATCGTATGTTCTTGAACCTTGCCTTCTGGTAAGACAAAAGTTTCGCCCATTTTAGCATGAAAACGTGTTGCGACATCACGTGTC
Source organism: Psychroserpens mesophilus (assembly GCF_050617655.1). Lineage (GTDB taxonomy): Bacteria > Bacteroidota > Bacteroidia > Flavobacteriales > Flavobacteriaceae > Psychroserpens > Psychroserpens mesophilus_A. The sequence goes on from NZ_JBODQC010000001.1 coordinate 479,441, forward strand.
ATCTCTATGTGTTGTAACTGGTCTTTTCCTACTGGAATGATTTCAGCATCATACAATAAAATATCTGCAGCCATAAGCATAGGATACATAAATAAACCAGCATTTACATCATCTAGACGATCTGCTTTATCTTTAAAACCATGAGCAAGTTTTAATCGTTGATATGGGAAAAAACAATCTAAATACCAGGCTAATTCAGTGACTTGAGGAATATCACTTTGTCTGTAAAAAACAGTTTTATTAACATCAAGTCCAAAGGCTAACCAAGTTGCAGCAACCGAATAGGTGTTGTGTCTTAATTCTTCTGCATCTTTAATTTGTGTAAGCGTGTGTAAATTAGCGATAAACAAAAACGACTCATTTTTTGTGTCGTTAGCCATTTTAATTGCAGGTAAGATAGCTCCTAGTATGTTTCCTAAATGAGGTGTCCCTGTACTTTGTATTCCTGTAAGTATTCTTGCCATAATATTACCAGCAAAAGCTAGTATCTTTTTATTAAACGTATTACAATGATGATATAGTTATTAAATTCTAACAGCTAACTTATATCGTCAGCAAAGGTACTTTTTTTAGTAGAATTGTTGAATTAATTTGACTAGTTTTGAGCCACATGAAGCTATTTAAGTACATCTTCTGGATTTTGTATCGTATATGGTTCTACATTTTGGTAGCTCTTCCAATTATTGTTTTATTGCCAGTACTTGTAATATCTATTCTAAAAGAATCATGGTATCCTTTCTTTTTTAAGCTGGCTCGGTTTTGGGCACACTTTATTTTGATTGGGATGGGTTTTAATGTTAAAATTGAAAGAGAGCAAATTCCAGATGCTTCTAAAAGCTATATGTTTATTGCAAATCATACATCTATGGCAGATATTATGCTCATGCTCGTTACAGTGAAAAACCCGTTTGTATTTGTAGGTAAAAAGGAGTTGGCTAAAATTCCATTATTTGGGTTTTTCTATAAACGCACCAGTATTTTGGTAGATAGAAATAGCCCGAAAAGCAGACAGGCTGTTTTTTTAAGAGCACAACGACGTTTAAAACAAGGGATGAGCATTTGCATTTTTCCTGAAGGAGGTGTGCCTGATGAAACAATTATTTTAGACGAATTCAAAGATGGTGCTTTCAGAATGGCTATTAATCATCACATTCCTATTGTGCCTATTACTTTTGCCGATAATAAAAAAAGATTTTCTTATACATTTTTTAGTGGAAGTCCTGGTCTTATGAGAGCTAAAATTCATGAGTTTGTTTCTACCGAAGGATTGACCGTTGAAGATACAAAAAAGGTAAATGAGGCATCCAGAACGTTGATATTAAATCAGCTTTTGATATTTAAAAGCAAAAAAGCTACCCTTGGCACAGAGTAGCTTTTGAGTGGTTATTGTGATTTAACAATAACAGTCTAACCAACTAAAAAACTTAAAACTTAAAACTAAGTCCAGTATAAACACCTATAAAAAAGGGTTTAAAATCACCAGATGTATTATTGAATGTGTTAATTTGGTACTTGAATGTAGGTTCAATATTAAATTGAAACTGTTTTGAGAAATTATAGTCTATACCAATCCCGAAATTGGCTGTATAACTTAAATCTTTAATATTACTTGCTTCTCCCAAACGTGTACGATTACCATCATTTAAAACAGCATATACATCGTTTTCGCTTAAAAACAAAGTACTAAAACCACCAATAAGGTTTAATCCTATTTTGCGCTCTATAACATTATATTCTATTTCAATAGGCACTTCAATAAAACCAAGTTGCTGGTCTAATGATCCAAGTTCTTTTGTAAATAAGGTAGCTGGAGCATTATCAAATTTAAAATTTCTCGCACTGTAAATAGAATGTTGACTCATGCTATCTGTTAAGTTCACATTAGCAATTTGACGTCTTCCTCTGGCTACAGGATTTGTGTTTTCAAAAATTAGAACATCATTTGTTTTGTACCCTAATTGAACTTTGTTGATACCTGCTCTAATTTTAAACTTTTTGTTCACAGCATAACTTCCGTTAATACCATAACTCATGTTAATTTCAGATTCCTTAGTGTTTTCTACAAATTGATTATCTAAAGGAGAGCCTTGTCCCAGTGAACTGAAATAAATAGGAGCTACACTTGGCGAAACACTCCATCTGTTTAATTTTTCTTCATCTTCTTCTTTTTCTTCAGTGTTATCAGTTTCAGCAATGGCATTTTCAATAGCATTGACTTCAGCCTCTTTATCTTCTTTATTTGGAGGGTTATCAAAAGAACTATCATTTGTTTCAGCGTTTTCTTTTTCTGAACCTCCTTTGTTTTTGATGTTGACATCAGCAACAGTAGTAGTTGTTTCTGAAGTATTTGATTTTAAAAATTTATCTATTTCTGATTTATTTTTAATTGCGTTTTGTGTCTCCTTATCGGTTTTAGAGTTTGTTTTGTTTGTCTCAGCAACGGCATCTTTTGTTAAACGATTCTGTATCGGATTACGCTTTTCTTCCTGTATATTTTTATAATTGGTGCTGTTTTCAGAAGCGCCATTTTGAGTTTTATCTTTAGGGTTTGTTCTGTTGGAATTATCTGAAGCTATTACAGGATTTGATTTGGCATCTGTAGTAACAGCATTACTTTTATTTAGTGATGACTTTTCTTCTTCAACTGAAGATTTAGAGTTAGTGTCAACTATATCATCAGGAATTTCATTTCCTAATTCATCTCTTTTTGAATCATTTTGCTGTAACGTATTATGGTTATTTTGCGAATTAGAATTGTTATTGTTTTTAGAGTCATTAACAATACTATCTTTTGAAGGATCCTCTTTGTCAGAAGAACTAAAAAAAGGATGAGCTACTGTAAATAAAAGCACTAAACCAGCAGCGATTCCTGCAACTCTCCACCATATAGGAATAATTCGTCGTTTTTTACGTTGATCCTCATGGAGTTTTTCTTGTATGTTTTCCCAGATATGATCTTGCGGAGTAACTTCAAAGTTTTTGAGTTGCTCTTTAAAGAGTTTATCTATGTTCTTTTTTTCGTTCATTATAAACTTTGCGAATTAGTATTCACTTTGTATTGTTCTATTTTATCCTTTAAAATCATCCTACCTCTTGCAAGGTTTGATTTTGATGTGCCTACCGAAATGTCTAACATTTTTGCAATTTCTTTATGAGAGAAATCGTCTAAGGCATATAAATTAAAGACTAATCTGTAACGATCAGGTAGCTCTTGAATGATTTTTAATAAAAAATCTAAACTAACAGTCTCTTCGTCAATTTCAACAGAAACATCTTCAATTTGATCTTCGTTAACGATATCATATACGCCAGCACTTCTGTAGCGTTGCAAGGCTGTGTTTATTGTTATTCTTTTTATCCATCCTTCAAAAGAGCCTTTATTTTTGAATTGATCTATTTTTTTAAATATTGTGATATATGCGTTTTGCAAATTATCTTCGGCTTCAGCATAGTTACGCGAATACTTCAAGCAAATCGAAAACAGTTTACTCGCGTAGAGTTTATATATTTGACTTTGAGCCTGAGCATCATTCTTTTTGCATTGTTCTATGAGTTGTTCTAAACTCAAGTGTATTGTTGGGATTTAATTTATACGAATTTAATTACTCTATTACTGGAACTTCAACAACATAATAAGTATCAGTACCATTATCATCCTCACCTTGCCAAAATCTAAATACGTATGGTCCAAAACTATTTACTTGAAAATTAATAGAAACTTCTTCTATTTCATTTTCATAAGTTTCACAATCTTGGTCTGGAAAAACAGTATTGATAATAGCAATCGTTCTCAGGTTGTCTTCACTTACATAATAAAAATCATTAAATAGATGACATCCTGAAGGTTTTAAATAAGTCATTGATATTTCATAAATTTGACCAAACTCGAAAACGTCAGGTAAACTAGCACTTTCAACAGGTAAGGTCTCATAGAAAAAGTTCAATGAATCGTCTTTTTCTGGACTACACGACCAAAGAGAACACATAATAACACCTAGTAAAAGAAATTTCTTCATATAATAAATATTTAAGCAATACATGCCTTAATTAATATATAGATGCAACATTCATTTAAAGGTTGCGTCAAAAAGCAAAAAATCCCTAATAAGGGATTTTTTGTTTAGTTATTTTTATTAAGCATCACCTTTAATAAGTGCTCTTACTTTATCTTCGAGCTCATCCATTAGTTCTGGATTGTCTTTTATTAATGCTTTAACAGCATCTCTGCCTTGTCCGAGTTTGGTCTCTCCATAGCTAAACCAAGAACCACTCTTTTTAATGATTTCGTGTTCAACCGCCAGATCCAATATTTCTCCAACTTTTGAAATTCCCTCACCATACATAATATCAAATTCACACATTTTAAACGGTGGAGCTACTTTGTTCTTTACAACTTTAACTCTCGTTTTATTTCCTGCAACATTACCATCAGTTTCTTTAATTTGAGTCGATCGTCTAATATCTAATCTTACAGACGCATAAAACTTTAAAGCATTTCCTCCAGTTGTCGTTTCTGGATTTCCGAACATCACACCAATTTTTTCTCTTAATTGGTTAATGAAAATTACAGTGCAATTGGTCTTACTAATTGAACCGGTTAATTTTCTTAAAGCCTGAGACATTAATCGTGCATGAAGACCCATTTTTGAGTCTCCCATTTCGCCTTCAATCTCACTTTTAGGTGTAAGCGCAGCAACCGAATCTATGACTACAATATCAATTGCTCCTGAACGAATCAAATTATCTGCAATTTCAAGTGCTTGTTCACCATTGTCTGGTTGAGAAATGATAAGATTATCAATATCAACATTTAATTTTTCAGCATATGTTCTGTCAAAAGCATGTTCTGCATCAATAAAAGCTGCTATTCCACCTGCTTTTTGAGCTTCAGCAATAGCATGAAGTGTTAACGTTGTTTTTCCCGAAGATTCAGGTCCATATATTTCAATCACTCTACCTCTAGGATATCCTCCAACACCTAATGCAATATCTAATCCTAAAGAACCGGAAGAGATGGCGTCAACATCAACGACTGCCTGGTCGCTCATTTTCATTACTGTCCCTTTTCCGTAGGCTTTATCAAGCTTATCTAAGGTTAATTTTAAGGCTTTTAATTTTGCGTCTTTTTCACTGCTCATTACAATCTGTTTTTAATTGATAGGTCTGCTAAATTACAATAACTTTTAATTTTTTTCAATCTTCTGACGCAACCTTTTTAAACATTTTGCATCTACCAAATGAGATTGGGAAATCTTGCTATGAAAAAGGTCAGTACATGACTTATCCAGTTAAAATTAATTCTTACAGTTAGGATGAGATTTTTTAGAAAAATTATTTTTAACAATACATCAGGTGTTTCAGTGGCTGTATATACAAACAGTAACTGTAAAGCCGATGGAGGATAGCTCGTTAGGTGTTTTTAAGACAAATTAAAAATATTAATAAACGAGTTAGTCCTCAAAAAAGCCCTTTAAATCATTTAAAGGGCTTTTTTTATTGCAAGGATTTGATTTTTTGTTAAAAATCATACCTTTGCAGTTCAATACCAGAATGGTAATAATCTTTAACCTTAAAAATTAGTATAGCATGCAACTGTACAATAACTTAAGTGCTAAAGAAAGAGCAGAACTTATAGAGAAAGCGGGAAAAGACCGCTTAACTATCTCTTTCTACAAGTACGCCAAGATTGGCAATACCGAAATTTTCAGAAACCATATGTTTTTAGCTTGGAACGATTTAGATGTTCTGGGTAGAATATACATTGCTAAAGAAGGCATTAATGCCCAGCTTTCTGTTCCTGCTGAAAACTTTCAACCTTTTAAAAGTCATCTAGATACCATTTCTTTTTTAGAACATGTGAGATTAAACATTGCTATAGAGCATGATAATTTTGCGTTCTTAAAATTGAAAGTTAAAGTACGTCATAAGATTGTTGCCGATGGTTTAAATGATGATACTTTTGATGTGACCAATAAAGGAGTTCATGTCAATGCAGAAACCTTTAATTATTTAATTGAAGATCCAAACACGGTTTTAGTTGATATGCGTAATCATTATGAAAGTGAGATTGGACATTTTAAAAATGCAGTAACTCCAGATGTTGATACCTTTAGAGAGTCGTTAGATTTAATTGAAGAAGATCTTAGAGAACATAAAGAAGATAAAAACCTGGTAATGTATTGTACAGGAGGAATTCGCTGTGAAAAAGCAAGTGCTTACTACAAACATAAAGGTTTTAAAAATGTATTTCAGCTGGAAGGAGGTATTATCAATTACGTGAGACAAGTTGAAGCTAATGACTTAGAGAATAAATTTATAGGTAAAAACTTCGTGTTTGATGAACGTCGTTCTGAACGAATTTCTAATGATGTTATTGCCAAGTGTCATCAATGTGGCAAACCTGCAGATTTACATACAAACTGTGCCAATGAAGCATGTCATTTATTGTTTATCCAATGTGACGATTGTAAAGAACAAATGGAAAATTGTTGTTCTTCAAACTGTATGGAAATAAACAGATTGCCTTATGAAGAGCAAAAAGCATTACGAAAAGGACAAGGTAATAGTAACGATATTTTCAAAAAAGGCAGAGCAGATCATTTGCCTTATAAAAAAGACTTAAGAAATATTTTTGAGGTTTTAAAAAAATAATAAAGGCTCCAAATTGGAGCCTTTTGTATGACTTTTTATTCTTTTATTAATTTGATTGTTTTCTTTTCGTTTGTTTCACTTTCAAGCATTAAAAAATACATTCCGTTAGAAAAATCTGATAGATCTATTTTGTTAATTCCGTTAGAAGCATCCTCGATAATTAACACAGATTTTCCTAAAATATCTACAATATGAGTTTTAATAATTTTCTTCGCTGAAGAAATCTGAATCACATCGTTAAACGGATTAGGATAAACGGAAGTTTGACTAAAATCATCATCTTTAATACTCAGAGCATCAGTAACATTGAATGTATGTGTCACAGTTTCTCCTTCAAAAGTGACGCGCCAGGACCATTCACCTACCATATCAAAAAAGCCAGAATAAGGACCATATAAATAATACCAGCTAGATGCTGTTGTTTGTACAGTTTCATTCCAAATTCCAAATAAGGAGGAATTATCAGGTCTTAGAATTTCAAAACTAACAGTTTCTCCAGAGGTCTGGTCTCTTAGAAAGCTACTAAAATAAATCGCATCATCAGTTTCAAAATCATTACTCAAATTAGGAGTTTCTGCTGTTGGACATGGAGGAAACACAACAGGAGCAGCATTATGAGTTAATGCAGCATTAATACCAGGATACGTGTAAGGTCTTTGGGATTGCCACCAGGAATCTGTAGTTGTTGAATTACAAGTCCCAGAATAAGGGTCAATTATTGTAGTAAACGTAGCATCAGTTAAAACTTCAAAATGTAAATGAGGACCTGTTGAAATACCAGAGCTGCCTACAATGCCTAAATATTCACCTGCAACAACCATGTCACCAACATTTTTTGATGTAGTAGAACCATTTTTCATGTGTCCATATGCAGCAACACTTCCGTCACTATGTTGTACAATAACGATATTCCAAGGTGTTGTTGTGCCAAAGTTACAGCTTCGGTCAAAAGCGCCATCCTGTTTAACGATGATTTGTCCTGGAGCAGCTGCTATAATTTCTACACCATCGTCGTCCATCATTTTCCATCCAAAAGGCCACGTATACATATCAGTGCCTTGGTGATTATATCCAGCGTTTGTATCATAAGTCTTTGTCCCACAGTTATAATCTGTTAATTGGTTTGGAAATGCCGAATTATGATCAACATATGCACCAATACCATAGATTTCATTAAAGGTGACATTACTAGCTTTTTGTAAAGGCCAAATAAAAAGAGGATGATTTCCTCTTCGTTGTTCTGAAAATAACAATTTATTTTCTTGTCGTAATGTTTCGATACTAGTTTGGATATCTTGAATCATATCAGCTCTTTGTTCTGGAGTCACGCACGCTTTTTTGTTTGGATTAAAAACGAGTCCTTCGCTAACAGTTGGTTCACCTGGAGTTTGAGCAGCTCCCAAGCATGTGATAAGAATCACAAAAAGGAATAGTGTAATTTTAGATGTCATATTCAATAGTTTTAAGTTTATAGGCTATCATCGAATTGGAATAAGATTGTGAGCATTATAAATAAATTGTTTTTTTATTTACTTAACCTGTTTGTAAACACCATGCTATATGACATATAAAAAAAGCAAATGTGTTAATCTTATTCATAGATTATACTCAATAAATAATCTTATCTTTACGTTTCAAAAGAACTATGAATCGTTTTCTGAAAGAAACCCTTTCAGAATTTATATATAAAATTTATGAGTTGTAACAGTTGCTCAACTGGAAAAGATGGTCAACCAAAAGGATGTAAGAACAATGGAACTTGCGGTACAGATAGCTGCAACAAACTAACTGTTTTTGATTGGTTGGCTAATATGTCTTTGCCTCAAGGAGAAGAGCCTTTTCATGGCGTTGAGGTGCGTTTTAAAAACGGAAGAAAACAATACTACAAAAATACTGAAAACCTCACGTTAAGCATTGGTGATATAGTTGCTACACAAGCACAGTCTGGACATGACATTGGAATGGTTACGCTTACAGGAGAATTAGTAAGAATACAAATGAAGCGAAAAAATATAGATATTGATGATCAAGAAAATGTCATGAAAATCTATAGAAAAGCATCACAAAAAGATATTGATATATGGTCAGAAGCAAGAGATAAGGAAGAACCAATGAAGGTTAAAGCTCGTCAGTTTGCTATTGATTTAAAACTTAAAATGAAAATTTCTGATATTGAATATCAAGGAGATGCTAGCAAAGCTACATTTTATTACACTGCTGAAGAGCGTGTAGATTTTAGAGAGCTTATTAAGTTATTTGCCCGAGAATTTAGAACCCGAATCGAAATGAAACAAGTTGGTTTCCGTCAAGAAGCTGCACGATTAGGAGGTATAGGTTCTTGTGGTCGAGAGTTGTGTTGTTCTACTTGGTTAACCGATTTCAGATCTGTGAGCACATCTGCAGCAAGATATCAGCAATTGTCTTTAAACCCACTAAAATTAGCTGGACAATGCGGTAAGCTTAAGTGTTGTTTAAATTATGAGTTAGATACATATTTAGATGCCTTAAAGGCTTTTCCAAAAAATGACACTAAATTATATACTGAAAAAGGAACAGCAGTTTGTCAAAAGACAGACATATTTAAAGGTCATCTTTGGTATGCTTATGAAGGAGAATGGATGAATTGGCATGTTCTTACCACAGATCAAGTCTCTGAGATAATTGAAAAAAATAAAAAAAAGGAAAAAGTTGCAAGTTTAGAAGAATATGCAGCCGAACTAATTCAAGATACTAAAAGAGAGTTTGAAAACGTTGTTGGTCAGGATAGTTTAACACGTTTCGATAGTCCAAAACGTAAAAACAAACGTAGAAATAATAAAGGAAAACAAAGACGTCGTCAAAAGTCTCAGAATAATGCTAAAAAGTAAGTATTGCATTGTTTTTTTAATGGTCTTAATTGCGGTCTCATGCGATTCTAATCGTGTTTTTGACCAATACAAGTCCATACCAAATCAATGGCATAAAGACTCTATTGTTTCGTTTAAGGTTACACCACCAGATACAATTAATAATTATAACTTATTCGTTAATTTAAGAAACACAAACGACTATAAGTATAGTAACTTGTACTTAGTAGTAGAGTTAAATTATCCCAATGGTAAAACCTTAAAAGACACGCTAGAATACAGAATGGCCTCACCAGAAGGTGAGTTTTTAGGTTCAGGGTTTACAGATATTAAAGAAAATAAGCTTTGGTATAAGGGCTATGAACAACCCTTTGTTTTTAATGAGTCTGGTGATTATCAAGTAAAAGTACAACACGCTATGCGTAAAAACGGAGAAATAAATGGGGTGTTACATCTTGAAGGGATTACAGATGTCGGTTTTAGAATTGAGAGAGATAATACAAATTAATTATGGCAAAAAAAACAACAAAAAAGAAATCAACATCGACTACAACCGTTGATTTTTCTAAGTATGTGCGTTGGTTTTGGATGGCATTTACAGGAGGTGTGTTGTTATTCATTCTTATGTTTTTATTAGCATCTTGGGGTTTCTTGGGTGAAATGCCAGATCATACCATATTAGAAAACCCTAAAACCCATTTGGCAACTGAAATAATTTCTTCAGATGATAAAACACTGGGTAAGTTTTACCTTAATGATAATCGTACTCCTGTTGATTATAGTGAATTACCAAAACATCTTGTAGACGCGTTAGTTGCTACTGAAGATATCAGATATTATGACCACTCAGGTATTGATGCCAGAGGAACATTAAGAGCAATTACCAAATTAGGAAGTGGAGGAGGAGCAAGTACCATATCTCAACAGTTGGCAAAACAATTGTTTACCAAACAAGTTTCTTCAAATAAAATACAACGGCTTTTTCAAAAAGTGAGAGAATGGGTTATCGCTATTCGGTTGGAGCGTCAATACACAAAAGAAGAAATTATTGCCATGTATTTCAATATCTATGATTTTGGAAATAATGCTGATGGGATCAGAAGTGCTGCTCGAATTTATTTTGGGAAAGAACCCAAAGAGTTAGATATAAAAGAATCGGCAATGCTGGTTGGAATGTTTAAAAACTCTTCATTATATAACCCAAGGTCACATCGTAATCCTGAAGGTACAAAAAACAGAAGAAATGTTGTGTTTAGCCAAATGGAGAAGTATGATTTTATTTCTGAAGCTCAAAAAGATTCACTTCAAAAAACAGAATTAGATTTAAATTATTCACCAGAATCACATCGCGAAGGTATAGCGACTTATTTTAGAGCATATCTTGATGGCTTTATGAAAGATTGGATAAAAAACAACCCTAAGCCTGATGGAGGGAATTATAATTTGTATAATGACGGACTTAAAATCTACACAACTATAGATTCGAGAATGCAAAACCATGCTGAAAACGCAGTACAAAGGCATATGCCAAGACTGCAAGCAGAATTTGACCATCAAAACACACCAGATAGAAATAAAACAGCACCTTTTTTAGAACTTGATGAAAAGGAAATAAAAGCACTAATGAAAACCTCAATGAGACGGTCAGAACGTTGGAGAGTTTTAAAAAATCAAGGCAAGTCTGAAAAAGAAATAGAAGCTTCATTTAACAAGCCAACACAAATGACTGTATTTGCCTGGAAAAACGGTCAAGCATCTGAGGTGGATACCATTTTGAAACCTATCGATTCTATGCGTTATTACAAGTCGTTTTTGCATCCAGGAATGATGTCAATGGATCCTCAGACTGGACATGTTAAAGCTTGGGTTGGTGGAATGAATTACAGGCATTTTCAATATGACCACGTAAAGCAAGGAAAGCGACAAGTAGGTTCTACATTTAAACCATTTGTTTATGCAACAGCAATAGACCAGTTACATTTATCGCCTTGTGACACCTTACCAAGACAACAAATTACTATTGAGGCAGGCAAGTATGGAAATCCGGATCCTTGGACTACCAAAAACTCAGATGGTCGTTATGATGGATTTTTAACATTAAAAGATGCTTTGGCAAATTCAGTTAATACGATTACAGCTCGATTGATGGATAAAGTAGGTCCGCAACCCGTAATTGATATGGCAAGAAGTTTAGGTGTAGCATCAGAAATTCCACCAGTTCCAGCAATTTCACTGGGAACTCCAGATTTGAGCGTTTATGAAATGGTTGCTGCATATGCAACATTTGCCAATAAAGGAGTCTACAACAAACCTGTAATGGTAACTCGTATCGAAGATAAAAACGGAACTGTTTTATATCAGTTTACTCCAGAAAGTCGTGATGTTTTAAGTGACGAAGTAGCTTACACTACAGTAAATTTAATGGAAGGTGTTACTGAATCTGGCTCTGGAGCCAGACTGCGACGAACTTGGGGTGCAGACCAAGGAGTGTATAAGGAAATAATTACAGGATATCCGTACGGATTTACAAATCCAATAGCAGGAAAAACAGGAACAACTCAAAATCAAAGTGATGGTTGGTTTATGGGAATGGTTCCCAATTTAGTTACAGGTGTTTGGGTTGGAGCAGAAGATCGTGCAGCTCACTTTAAAACAATTACTTATGGTCAGGGAGCTTCAATGGCTTTACCAATTTGGGCATTGTATATGAAGTCCTGTTATGAAGATTCTGAATTAAGCATATCAAAAGGCGAATTTGAAAAACCTCAAAATTTATCTATCGAAGTTGATTGTGATAATTTAGGTGACGATGATTCTACAGAAAAAGATCCAGCAGATGATTTAAAAGATGTTTTAGATTTTTAATTTGCAGATGTTCTTTTTGATAAAAAAACCAAAGCCATTCATTTTAGAATGGCTTTTTTATTTCGTATTTTTCGGTATCAAAATTTAATAATAATGATTAATAAAAAAGTAGCGAATGTTTCCGAAGCCTTAGAAGGTGTAAAAGATAACATGACCTTTATGTTTGGTGGTTTCGGACTATCAGGAATTCCAGAAAATGCCATTGCAGAATTAGTTCGAAAAGGTGTTAAAGGACTTAAATGTATTTCTAATAATGCAGGTGTAGATGATTTTGGTTTGGGTTTATTGCTACAAGGTAAACAAATTGATAAAATGACATCATCTTATGTTGGAGAAAATGATGAATTTGAAAGACAAATGTTATCTGGAGAATTAGAAGTTGAGTTGATTCCTCAAGGAACTTTAGCAGAACGTTGCAGAGCAGCACAAGCAGGTTTTCCAGCGATATATACACCAGCTGGATATGGTACTGAAGTAGCTGAAGGAAAAGAAACCCGAGAATTTGATGGAAAAATGTATGTGTTGGAGCATGCCTTTAAAGCAGATTTTGCCTTTGTAAAAGCATGGAAAGGTGATGCTGCTGGAAACCTTATCTTTAAAGGAACAGCCAGAAATTTTAACCCGAATATGTGTGGTGCAGCAAAAATAACCGTTGCAGAAGTAGAAGAATTAGTTCCAGTTGGAAATCTAGATCCAAATCAAATTCACATACCAGGCATTTTTGTACAACGCATTTTTAAAGGTGAACGTTACGAAAAACGAATTGAACAACGAACTGTAAGACAAAGAGATTAATTATGTTAGATAAAAACGGAATTGCAAAACGAATCGCAAAAGAAGTTCAAGATGGTTATTATGTTAACCTTGGAATTGGAATCCCAACTTTAGTTGCAAATTATGTTCGAGATGATATTGAAGTAGAATTTCAAAGTGAGAATGGTGTTTTGGGAATGGGACCATTCCCTTTTGAGGGAGAAGAAGATGCAGATATTATAAATGCAGGAAAGCAAACTATAACCACACTACCTGGAGCAAGTTTTTTTGATTCTGCAACTAGCTTTTCTATGATAAGAGGGAAGCACGTAGATTTAACAATTTTGGGTGCCATGGAAGTTGCTCAAAATGGAGATATTGCCAATTGGAAGATACCAGGAAAAATGGTAAAAGGAATGGGAGGCGCAATGGATCTCGTTGCCAGTGCAGAAAATATCATTGTTGCTATGATGCATACCAACAGAGCGGGAGAATCTAAATTATTAAAAAAATGTTCTTTACCATTAACAGGTGTAGGCTGTGTGAAAAAGATAGTAACTAATTTAGCTGTGCTGGAAGTTACAGACAAGGGATTTAAACTCTTAGAACGAGCACCTGGAGTTGCAGTTGATGATATTAAAAATGCTACTGAAGGCACATTAATTATTGAAGGCGATATTCCTGAGATGCAGATTTGATACTTTACAAATAATTAAAAAATTGTATAAACCACTTTTATAGTGGTTTTTTTATGTTGTAAAATGAAAATACATGTATGTAAAACAAAATATTTTGTAAGAATAAACTTATAATATGTTAAAATTTAATGTATTTTATCGATTTATTATGTATTTAAACTGATAAATTAAAAAACTTGTCACATATTAGCAAAACCAAATCGAAATACATAATTAACCAAATTTACCATAAACCTAACTTTATGATTTGCCCCAAATCTATCATAAATTTTAACCTATGAATTTTTTTGCCCCAAATCTACTTAAACCTACAGATTCTGAAAATAAGTTAAAACTTAATTTTAGAAACACATTAAGATTGCTCAAAAACATCTTAACCCTAACTAAAAAAATATTCATGCTATAAACCTTTTGGAATAGCATGAATAAGTTTTTTAGTGTACTCTTTTTTGGGATTGTTATAAATGACATCTGCATCGTCTAGTTCTTCAATCCTACCTGTATTCATTACCATAAGCTGATCAGACATATATTTCACAACAGCAAGATCATGTGAAATAAAAATGTATGTAAATCCGAAATTTTCTTTAAGATCATTTAGTAAATTCAACACTTGTGCTTGAACAGAAATGTCTAAAGCAGACACCGATTCGTCACAAACAATAAGTTTAGGTTCTAAAGCAATGGCTCTTGCAATTCCAATACGTTGACGTTGACCACCAGAGAACTCGTGTGGATAACGGTTAAAACAGCTCTCATCAAGACCTACTTTTAATAGTAAATCCAATACTCTTTCTTTTCTATCAGAATCAGAGTTGCCTAACCCATGGACTTTCATAGGTTCAATTATCGCATTTCCAACAGTAATTCTCGGATTTAATGAAGCATATGGATCTTGAAAAATTATCTGAATATCTTTTCTTAATTGTCGTACTTCATTTCTATTAAGTTTATTAATATCATTACCAAGATATAATATTTGCCCAGATGTAGATTTATCTAAAAGTAAAATTGCATTTGCTAATGTAGATTTGCCACAACCAGATTCCCCAACCAAACCTAATGTTTCGCCTTCATAAAGCTTAAAACTTACCCGATTTACGGCTTTAAATGTTTCTGGTTTTCCGAACCATCCTGATTTTGAAATGTATTCCTTTTCAAGGTTATGGACTTCTAATAAAGGTGGTTTATCGTATAACGTTTTGTGAGCAGCTTTCCGTTGGGATACAGTTATTGTTTCAGTTATTGTATTACCTTCCATATAATCTTTAATGGTTGGCAGGCGTTTTAAACGAAAATCTAAAGAAGGTTTAGAGCTTAATAGCGCTTTTGTATACGTGTGCTGAGGGTTATGGAAAATATCAGACACATTTCCTTGTTCAACAATATGACCTTGATACATGACCAAAATACGATCTGAAATTTCAGAAACTAAAGCTAAATCATGAGAAATAAATAAAATACTCATATTTTCTTCGGTTTGTAACTGTTTTAAAAGTTCAATAATGTCTTTTTGAACAGTAACATCTAAAGCAGTTGTTGGCTCATCTGCAATTAAAAGTTTTGGTTTGCATGCAATAGCCATAGCAATCATGACACGCTGTTTTTGTCCACCAGAAATTTCATGAGGATAAGCATTATATATGCGATCAGGTGATGGCAGTTTTACTTTTTCGAAAAGAGACAGCGTTTCAGCTTTTGCTTGAAGTTTTGATAAGTTACTATGCTGAAGAAGTATTTCAATAACTTGTTTCCCACATGACATGGATGGATTTAAAGAACTCATTGGTTCTTGGAAAATCATAGCAATATCATTTCCTCTTATTTTTTGAAAATCATTCGCAGAAAGTTTAGATAAATCTTTACCATTAAAATTAATAGTTCCATCAGTGATTTTTGAAATGTTCTTCGGAAGTAATCCTAACACAGCTAATGAGGATACTGATTTTCCTGAACCAGACTCACCAACAATACCAAGAATTTCGTTGGTATTTAAATGATAGGAAATATTATGAATGATTTCAGTGTCTTTTTTTTTGTTAAAAAATGAGATTGAAAGATTATTTACTTCAAGTAAAATAGTATTAGTCATATGTAAAAATAGATAAATTTTCACTTCAAAAAACAGCAAAACTTATGATTTATCCTCAATATTTTAAAAATAGGTCAACATCTATTATTTTTTAAATCACTATATATCAGCTGCTTGTGTTTTTTTTATTTCTTAATAATGTATTTCGTCGATTATTTATGCTTTTTGTAGATTAAAAACTGCTAAATAATGATATATTTACCGACACTAAAATCCCTTAACACTCCACATAATGAAAATTAAATTACTATTACTCATTTTTATAATGAGCTCAAGTTTGTTGTTGTCACAAAACAAGTCGCTTTGGCAAAAACAAATAGCTAGCAACAGTTTTAGAGTAAAAACAAGCAAGCAAAATCTTCCAAAAACACAAACTTTCAGTTTAAATATAGAAGCCTTAAAACAGGCTCTATCAAGTGTGCCTCAAAGAGGTGATTTTTCTAAAACATCTAATGTGATCTTATCATTTCCTAATGCAAATGGAGAACTTGAAAGATTTAGAATTTACGAAGCATCAGTAATGCATCCGGATTTAGCTGCAAGATATCCAGGAATTAAATCGTATGCTGGACAAGGTGTTGATGATCCTACCGCAATTATAAGGTTTAGTGTCACACCTCTAGGATTTCAAAGTATGCGCTTATCAGCAAACAAATCAGCCTCTTTTATTGAAGCTATTACAGACGATGCTTCAATGTATACGGTATTTACTAGAGCAAGTAGAATTAATTATAATAATGATTTTGAATGTTCTGTAACAGAAAGCTTGAATACTGTATTGAATTCACAAAATATAGCTTTTAGAAATGCAGATGATGGGATTTTAAGAACATACAGATTGGTAGTTTCCGCAACAGGAGAATATACAAATTACCATGGAGGAACTAAGGCAGGTGCTTTAGCTGCGATAGTACAAACAATGGCTAGAGTTAATGGGATTTTTGAGGTAGATTTTAATGTTAATATGACTTTAATTGCCAATACAGATGATGTTATTTTTACAAACGCTGGCACTGATCCATATGGAAATACGACAGGAAACTATAATAGTGAACTTCAATCTGAATTAACAAGTACAATTGGTGAAGCAAATTACGATATAGGACATTTGTTTGCTAATTTACAAAACAATGGTAATGCTGGGTGTATTGGATGTGTATGTGTGAATAATCAGAAAGGAAGTGGTTGGACTTCAGCTGCAGTTCCTACAGGAGAATTTTTTGATGTAGATTATGTGGCGCACGAAATGGGACACCAATTTGGAGCAAACCATACTTGGACTCACGGAGGCAATGAAGGTACTAATGTTCAAATGGAGCCAGGAAGTGGAACCACTATTATGAGCTACGCTGGAATTACAGGAGCTACAGATGTTGAGCAAAATGTAACGCCTAATTTCCATGCTGCTTCAATAGAACAAGTTACAGATTATGTTAAAAGTACAAGTTGCCAAACTGAAACAGTTACTGGTAATGCTGTTCCTGTAGTAAATGCAGGTTCAGATTATACCATACCTAACGGAACAGCATTTATTTTAGATGGATCAGCGACAGATGCAGATACACCTTCTAATGCTCTGACTTATGTTTGGGAACAAATGGATGAAAATAATGCATCAACAACATACCCAAGTGTCACTGCAACAACTGGTGTCGCTTTTAGAGCTTATGAACCAACAACAGATACACATCGTTATTTTCCTAGATTAGAAACCATTAAAGTTGGAGCTACGTCATGGCAATGGGAAGCTGTTCCAGAAGTGGCAAGAACACTTAATTTTAGATTAACGGTTAGAGATAATGTTGTTGGAGGAGGAACCAACAATAGTGATGATGCAGTGGTTACTGTAAACGGAACTGCAGGACCATTTGTCGTGAATTCTCCAAATACTAATGTAACATGGGATGTTGGAACCACTCAAACAATTACATGGGATGTTGCAGGAACAACTGGAAATGGAGTAAATGCTGCAAATGTTGATATTTTCTTGTCTACTGATGGTGGAGATACCTATCCAATTTCTTTAGCTACAGGAGTTACTAATGATGGTTCGCATGATATCGTTGTTCCTAACAATCAAGGCAATCAAAGTCGTATAATGGTAAAAGGAGCTAATAACATCTTTTTTGATATATCTGATGCTGATTTTGTAATTGTTCAATGTAACGCAGATATACCAAATAATTTCGTAGCCACAAACATTACTTCGGATGCAGCAACGCTAAGTTGGGACTTTATTTTAGGAACAACTTTTGAAATTAGATTTAGGGAAATTGGATCTGGTACTTGGATAGATGTTACAACAAGTAATATTACTTTTGATTTAACAGGACTGTCACCAGAAACAAATTATGAAGCTCAAATACGAAGCCGTTGTCCTGACAATTCAACATCTGCATACTCAGCAATTATCAATTTCACGACTACAGCGATTCCACCTTGTACAGGAACTCAAATAGTGTCTTATCCATATTTAGAAACATTTGATTCAGGTCTTGGAGATTGGTCACAACCAACTGGTGATGATGGCAATTGGATTGAAGATAATAATGGAACTCCATCAGGAAATACAGGGCCTTCAGATGACATTACAGAAGGTGGAAATTACTTATTTATTGAAGCTTCAAGTAATGGTTCAACAGGAGAAATTGGAGCGAATGCTACAGCTATTTTAGAAAGTCCATGTTTTGATTTAAATGGGCTAACCGAAGCTACACTTTCTTTTTATTACCATATGTTTGGAGCTGACACAGGAACACTTGAAGTTGAATTATCTAACGACAATGGCGCATCATGGATAAATATCTTTTCTATAACTGGAAATCAAGGCGATGTCTGGAATGTGGAAAATATTGATTTAGCATTATATCACAATCAAAATATTAAACTAAGGTTTATCGGAACTACTGGAGATGGATTTGCCAGTGATATGGCAATTGACCATATAGGTATTGGAGATCCTGTTGTGATACCAGTAACTTATTGTGATTCAAGCGGAACTACACAGTATGAAACTGGAGTGACTCGAGTCATCTTTGGAACCATAGACAATGTTGATGGTACTCCTAAAGATGTAGGATACGAAGATTTTACAAATATCAATACAGATGTTTACCAAGGAACAACTGTAGATCTTACTGTTCATGTAGATACAGATGGGAACTATACAGTTCACACATTTGTATGGATTGATTGGAATAAAAATGGTAACTTCGACGATCCTGGAGAAGCATATGATTTAGGAGATATAACTAATGTAGCTGATGGTGCCTTACCAACATTATCAATTGCTATTCCTGAGAGTATGATTTTTGGCAATACTAGAATGAGAGTATCTGCCCAATATAATGCAGATCCAACAGCATGTCTTACTAATTTTGATGGTGAGGTCGAAGATTACACGGTTAATATAAAGTATAACGGATTACTTTATTCTGGAGGTTCCTGGGATCCAAGTGCTCCTGACGGAACAACAACGGCTGAAAATGTATTAATCTTAGATGGTTTATACAATGTAAATACTACAAATATTAGTATAAATGACTTGACAGTAAATTCAGGAGCTTCAATTGATGTTGATCAAGCATATAATATTACTGTTGGAGGTGATATCGAAATCTTGAATAACGGAAACCTTGTATTAAATTCTAGTTCAACAGTATTTTCAAGTTTAATAGTTGATGGAACTGTAACTGGAGATGTAACGTATAATAGACATGTGACCTCAAATGTTGGAGGAAACGATTTAATTGCTCCACCAGTAAGCGGAGAGTCTTTTACAAGTTTTATTTCTAATAATGCTAATGTATTTGCTAATTCAGGACAAACCTTATATTTGTTTGGTCCTTTTGAAAAACCACTTAATGATTATGGTTTGTTTTCTAATGTTGAGGCTGTAAATCTTGACGCTGGTACTGGTTATCGTGCAGCATCAACTGATGATGGAACGTTTACATTTACAGGTACCGTAACAACAGCGTCATTAAATATCCCTATTATAAAATCAGGAACCGACTTTGCTAAATGGAATTTAGTTGGTAATCCATATACATCTTATATTAAATTAGAAGATTTCTTGTTAGCTAACTTAAACGAATTAGACCCTAATACTGTTGCTGTTTATGGCTATGATGCAGATTTGACTTTTGGAACTGAATGGACCATTTGGAATATGGCGTATTCAGATAATAATCCTGGAAGTTTAATCGCTCCTGGTCAAGGATTTTTTGTGTCTTCAAAAGATGGTGGTTCAAACGTTGTATTTAATCCTTCAATGAGAACTACAGGGACTTCTGATGATTTTATCGAAGGAAGAAATTCAAGCATTGCTCACTTTGTAATTACTATGAGTAAGCCTAATAGAACTTACAATACGGACATCTATTTCAAAGATACTGCTACTTTAGGATTAAATATTGGTTATGATGCTGAATTATTTGAAGAAGAACCTTCATCTTTCTCTATTTATTCTGAGCTAACTGAAAATGGTCAGAATTTAAATATGGCGATTCAAACCATTGGATTTAATGATGTTAATGAATCTACTTTAATTCCTATAGGTATAAATCTTACACAAGGACAACAAGTTAGTATTAGTATGGATACTTCAGATTTAGAATACAGCGTATATTTTGAAGATATACTTACCAATACAACTGTTTTATTAAATACATCAGATTATAATTTAACTGCTAATACCGATTTATTTGGTACTGGACGTTTTTATTTAAGATTTGAAGCTGAAACATTATCAATTTCTGAATCTAACCTCGATTCTATTCAAGTATATAATGATGCAAATGTAAAACAGCTGATTGTTAAAGGTCGATTAAATGAGGAAACAACGTTTGTTTTGTATGATATTCAAGGAAGAGAAATTATAAGAACAGATTTAGATATAACAAATACAATTAATATAATAGATGCATCAAATTACTCAAAAGGAGTTTATTTGGTTCAACTTATTAATGCGTCTACTACAATTAGTAAAAAACTAATGATTAGATAAGTATAAAACATACATAACAATTAAAGCTCAGATTTTCAGTCTGAGCTTTTTTTTTGGAATAAAACCCATGATGAATTGTAGTATTTTTCTTCAGAATAATTGAGGAAAAACCGTAAATTTCCAATTTTTAATGTAAACTTATTAACATTTTAGCAATTTCTTTATGAAAAATACTAATTTGAACATCGAATTTTTTTACTACTACATTAATCCTTTTAACCTTCAGAATAATGAAAATTAAATTACTATTACTTGTCTTTTTGATGAGTTCAAGTCTTGCATTGTCACAAAGTAAATCGCTTTGGCAAAAACAGACATTCAATAAGACCATTAGAGTAAAATCTAGTAAACAAAACCTTCCTAAAACTCAAACCTATACACTTAATATTGAAGCTCTAAAACAAGCTTTAATTAATGTGCCTAACAGACAAAATACAGAGGTAATGTCTTCAGGAGTTGTGTTGTCTTTTCCCAATGATCAAGGTAAGTTTGAACGTTTTAAGATTGCTGAAGCTCCAGTTTTTAGCCAAGAGCTTCAAGAGCGTTATCCAGAAATCCGATCTTATATTGGACAAGGACTTGATGATCCTTCTGCCATAATTAGATTTAGTGTTTCACCACTAGGGTTTCAAAGCATGCGCTTGTCTGCTAATATGCCTGCAACATTTATTGAAGCTTATTCTCAAGATTTAACATTATATGCTGCTTATAAAAGAGCAGATAAAATTGATTTTTCTGATGATTTTATATGTGAAGTAACAGATCACATGAATAAAAATCTAGATAATAATATGTCAATGAGAAATGCAGACGATAGTATTTTAAGAACATATCGACTAGCTGTTTCTACAACTGGAGAATACACGGCTTATCATGGTGGAACAAAAACTTTGGCCTTAGCTGCAATCAATCAAACCATGACTCGTGTTAATGGTATTTTTGAGAATGATTTTAATGTGAGAATGGTAGTTGTTGGTAATAATGATGATGTTATTTATACCAACTCAAGTTCTGACCCTTATACAAGTTCAGGATCTTATAATTCACAACTTCAATCTACACTAACAAGTGTCATTGGAGAATCTAATTATGATATTGGACATTTATTTGCAAGAGCTTCAAATAACGGTAATGCTGGATGTATTGGTTGTGTCTGTGTAAATGGTCAAAAAGGAAGTGGTTTTACATCTCGTACAGACCCTGAAGGCGACCCTTTTGATGTAGATTATGTAGCCCATGAAATTGGTCACCAGTTTGGAGGAAATCATACATGGACTTTCAATGGTAACGAAGGCACTGATGCACAAATGGAACCTGGTAGTGGTTCTACAATTATGGGCTATGCAGGAATTACTGGAGCTACAGACGTACAGTCTAACAGTGACCCGTATTTTCATGCAAGGTCTATAGAGCAAATCACTAACTACATAAAAACAACCAGTTGTCAAACAAATACTGCTACTGGAAATGCAGTGCCAACTGTAAATGCTGGATCTAATTATACAATCCCCAAAGGAACCGCTTTTGTTCTGGATGGCTCAGCAACCGATGCTAATTCTGGAGATGTACTAACCTATTGCTGGGAACAGTATGATGAAAATAATGCATCTACTACATATCCTAGTGTTAACGCCACAGCAGGTGTAGCATTTAGATCTTATAGTCCAACAACTAACACAAAAAGATATTTTCCAAGATTATCAACGATTAAAACAGGTGCAACTTCATGGCAATGGGAAGCGGTTCCTAATGTTGCTAGAAATTTAAATTTCAGATTAACAGTTAGAGATAATAGAGCAGGAGGAGCAACGAACAATAGTGATGATATGGTTGTTACTGTAAATGGTACTGCTGGTCCTTTTGTGGTTAACACTCCTAATACCAATGTAACTTGGAACGCTGGAACAACACAAACTGTAACATGGAATGTTGCTGGCACAACTGGCAATGGAGTTAATGCTGCAAATGTCGATATTTTTCTTTCAACTGATGGTGGAGACACCTACCCAATTTCTCTTGCTTCTGGAGTTCCTAACGATGGTTCTCATGATATCGTAGTGCCAAACAATCAAGGAACTCAATGCAGAATTATGGTTAAAGGAGCCAACAACATCTTCTTTGATATTTCAAATTCTAATTTTACCATTGCAGGAACCGTTGTTTGTAATGCAAATATCCCAACAGGTTTAGCAGCTTCAAATGTAGCTGCAACTTCTGCTACATTAAGTTGGACTGCAGTTCCTGGAGCTAGTTACGATCTAAGATATCGTGAAGTTGGAGCTTCTGCTTGGACTACAACATCTGTCAATGGAATTTCTTCAAACGTGACAGGTTTAACAGCTTTAACGCAATATGAAGCTCAAGTAAGAAGTAAGTGTACTGGAGGAAGTAATTCTGCCTATACGAGTTTAGTAAACTTTACGACTACAGATGTGCAATTAAACTATTGCGCTTCTGCTAGCACAAATACAAATGATGAATATATAGGGAGAGTTCAGTTAAACACCATTGATAACAGTTCAGGTGCTCAGTTTTATTCTAATTTCACGAGTATTTCTACAACGTTAACTAAGGATACACAATATACGATAACAGTAACACCAACATGGACAGGTACTGTTTATAGTGAAGGATATGCGGTTTGGATTGATTATAACAGAGATGGTGATTTTGGAGATGCTGGAGAATTAGTTTGGTCGCAAGCGGCTACTCAATCCACTCCAGTAAGCGGAAGCTTTACAATTCCGTCAGGCGCTGTTGAAAATTCAACACGAATGCGAGTTTCTATGAAATATAACGGCATTCCAACCTCTTGTGAAACGTTTCAATATGGAGAAGTCGAAGATTATACTGTTATTATTGAAGACTCTGGACCAGATACTGAAGCTCCAGTGATTTCAATAAATGGTGCTTCTACAGTAAATCTTAATGTAGGTGATACCTATACAGAACTGGGAGCAACTGCTACTGATAATGTAGACGGAAATCTTACGTCAAGTATTATCATTGGTGGAGATACTGTTAATACAAGTTTAGCAGGCACTTATATTGTGACTTATAACGTAAGTGATACTGCAGGAAATGCTGCTACTGAAGTCACTCGAACAGTGAATGTGATTCCTGATACGACGGCTCCTGTAATTACACTTATTGGATCTGCAAATATAAACCTACAACTCGGAGATTCATACTCAGATGCTGGCGCAACAGCTTCAGATAATATAGATGGAGATTTGACTTCTAGTATTGTTGTTGGTGGAGATACGGTTAACACCAACGTTGTTGGAACTTACATCATAACATATAATGTAAGTGATGCTGCAGGAAATAATGCAGCTGAAGTTACAAGAACAGTTACAGTTAATCCAGATACCACAGCTCCAGTGATTACATTAAATGGTGCTTCTACGATTAATTTAAATGTAGGTGACACCTACAACGAACAAGGAGCAACTGCAACCGATAATATTGACGGAAATTTAACGTCTAGTATTGTAATTTCAGGAACCGTAAACACGGCTTCTGCTGGAACATATTTTGTAAATTATAATGTGAGTGATTCTTCTGGAAACGCTGCTGCTCAGGTTACCAGAACAGTTGTCGTTAATGCAGATACAACACCTCCAGTTATCGTATTGGTTGGAGCTTCAACAATTAACTTAAATGTTGGCGATACGTATAACGAGCAAGGCGCAACTGCAACCGACAACTTAGACGGGAACTTAACATCAAGCATAGTCATCGCTGGAACAGTTAATACTGCTGCTATAGGAACCTATTTAGTGACTTATAATGTTAGTGATTCTGCAGGAAATGCAGCTACTGAAGTGGTAAGAACTGTAAATGTTTCAACGGTTCAGATAACGTATTGTGATGCGGCAAGTACAAATACAAATGATGAATACATAAGTAGAGTTCAATTGAATACTATTGACAATAGCTCAGGACCTCAGTTTTATTCAGATTTTACAAATATTTCAACAACTTTAACTAAGAATGCGCAGTATACTATTACAATTACTCCAACATGGACAGGTACTGTTTATAACGAAGCGTATGGTGTTTGGATAGATTACAATAAAGATGGTGATTTTACAGATGCTGGAGAACAGGTGTTCACACAAGGTAATACGCAAGCGACTTCAGTTAGTGGTAGTTTTACTATTCCTTCAGGTGCTGCTGAAACTTCAACACGAATGAGAGTCATTATGCGTTACAATCAAATTCCTGGACCATGTGATAATTTCACTTATGGCGAAGTAGAAGATTATACTGTAACAATTGAAGGTTCTGGTCCAGATACCACTGCTCCAGTCATCAGCCTTATTGGATCTTCAAACATTAATTTACAACTTGGTGATTCGTATTCAGATCAAGGTGCAACGGCAACCGATAATATTGATGGTGATTTAACATCAAGTATTGTTGTTGGAGGAGATACGGTTAACACTGATGTAGTTGGAACTTACGTCATTACATATAATGTAAGTGATGCTGCTGGAAATGCAGCAACAGAAGTTACAAGAACAGTAACGGTTAATCCAGATACTACAGCTCCTGTAATCACATTGGTGGGAGCTTCTACTATCAACTTAAATGTTGGTGACACTTATAACGAACAAGGTGCAACAGCAACCGATAATTTAGATGGAAATCTAACGTCTAGTATTGTAATTTCAGGATTGGTCAATACAGCTTCCGCAGGAACATACAATGTCTATTATAACGTTAGTGATTCTTCTGGAAATGCTGCTGCTCAGGTCACAAGAACTATAAACGTTTCTGAGTCTTCTACAGGATGCTCAGGAGGAGTTTCATCGTTCCCTTATAATGAAGGTTTTGAAAACACACTTGGTGCCTGGACGCAATCTAGTGCAGATGATATTAACTGGACAGTGGATGCTAATGGAACACCTTCAAGCAATACAGGACCATCAAGTGCTTTCCAAGGGTCGTATTATGTCTATGTGGAAGCCTCGGGAAGTGCTGGATATCCAACTAAACAAGCCATTTTAAATTCACCTTGTTTTAATTTATCAACATTATCTGAAGCGACATTCACATTCAAATACCATCAGTATGGTTCTGCAAATATGGGAACTTTCGATTTAGAAGTTAGTGATGATGAAGGTGCAAGTTGGACTTCAATCTGGAACAGTTCAGGAAACTTAGGAAATACATGGCAAACGGCTAATGTAAGCCTTGACGCTTATGTTGGAGGAAGTATTCAATTGCGTTTTAACAGAATTACAGGGAGTACTTGGCAGGCAGATATTGCTGTTGACGATGTGAGTTTAACCGATGGTAGTACTACATCTACAGGTTGTTCAGGAGGTATCACTTCGTATCCTTATACTGAAGGATTTGAAAGTTCTTTTGGAGCATGGACACAGTCTGTAGCTGATGATTTGAACTGGACACGTGATGCAAACGGAACACCTTCAAGTGGTACTGGTCCATCAAGTGCTATTCAAGGAAGTTTCTACATTTTTGTGGAAGCATCTGGGAATAATACTGGATATCCAACCAAACAAGCAATTCTAAATTCACCTTGTTTTGATCTAAGTTCGCAATCGTCTGCGACTTTTAGTTTCAACTACCATCAATATGGTGCTGCTAATATGGGAACTCTAAATCTTGAAGCTAGTAATGATAATGGTTCAAGCTGGACATCCATCTGGAGTAGCTCAGGAAACTTAGGAAATGCTTGGCAATCAGCTAATGTTAATCTATCAGTTTATGTTGGCGGAAGCGTACAATTGCGTTTTAACAGAGTCACAGGAAATACCTGGCAGGCAGATCTTGCAATTGATAATATTAATCTTTCAACGGGTTCTACAGCTAAAGGAGACGTGGTTGCAGATTCGTCAATTGAAACGATTAAGGAGATTAAATTATTCCCTAATCCTGTCAAAGGAAGTACATTACATGTTGCTACAACCTATACGAATGTAACGTATGAAATTTACAATACTGTTGGTCAAACTGTAGCCAAAGGAGAACTTAAAGGAAATGCTATTGATGTAAGCAATTTAGATGGAGCTATCTATCAGGTTAAATTCACGACTGAAGGTGAGACTTTGGTTAAGCGTTTTATAAAACAGTAATAATTAACCAACTACTAATCGAGAAAAGTCCAGATGTTAAGTCTGGGCTTTTTTTATTTGTGCAAATTTATAGTTTTATAGAATTTTAAATATAAAGAGGTATAAAACCATAAACCAGGCTTTCACTACTCAATCTTTTTTTGAAAATAAAAAAAGGATTTCAAACAAACCGTTCAATCCTTTTTGCGAAACTAAATAACATAGATTAGCCATGCTTTTTCAAGTGTTTATTCGTTTTGTCAGGTTGAGCGCAGTCGAAACCTAAGTCAAATAATTAATTTTGTTGTACTCAATTAACAAATACAATTATTATCACGTCGAACTCAACTTAAATATGAATAATCTCATTCTCATGAAGCAGCTCATCACCTCGTAATCTTAAAAATATTTGAGCTACAGCAATCGTATCTTTTTCACAATACCGAACAATACGATCTATATCGTTTTCTTTATAGTAAACGTTAAACACTTCACTGCCATCAATATCATCTTTAGGCGAAGGAATGCCTAAAACATTAGTTAATAATTTTAAGGACGTATAGGTTTTGTAATCTCCAAATTTCCATAGTTCTAAAGTATCGAGATGAGGCACTTCCCATGGTTTTTTTCCGAAGAGATTTAATTTATAAGGCAATTCAATATGGTGAATAATCATTCGCCTTGCGATATATGGAAAGTCAAATTCTTTCCCATTATGTGCACAAAGTAAATGTCTTGTCTGACTAAAATGTGAGATTAAAAGATTTTTAAAATCTTTCAGAATCTTCATTTCATCTCCATAAAAAGAAGTCACTCTAAACGTTCTAACATCACCTTGATAGGTGAAATACCCAACCGAAATACACACAATTTTGCCAAACTCAGCCCAAATACCAGCACGATCATAAAATTCTTCAGCAGTAAAATCGTCACGTCTTTGATATTGCGATTTTAATTCCCAAAGTTTTTGTTTCGTGTCATCTAAACCTGAAAAATGTTCAGTTTCAGGAACGGTTTCAATATCTAAAAACAAAATATGTTCTAAGTTGAGTTTAGAAATCATAATATTAGGTTTTAGTGGTTTTTAATAAGGTTGCACATTGTTTTCCAAAAATAGCAGCAGTTCCAGCAGCAACTCCACCAATGATTCCTGTGACTAAAATCAATAGGTAAGGATTACCCTCAAGTGGTAATAATACTGCAATTTTTTTAGAAAGTGTAAAGTCGTTACTACTACTCAACCAAAACGCATACACCATCCAAAATAGAGCAATAGCTAAAAAAGGCACAAAAAATACAGCACTCTTTTTTAAACTGAAAAGTATGGCTGTAATAAAACCGGCAAGCATTACAGACCACCAAGGTAAAACCAGAGATAGTAGTAAAGCAATGGTAATAGTGACTATAAAATTAATCAGATTTTTTTTCATTGTTTTGGTGTTAGTGTTTGTGTAGAAGTAACGCCTTCAGTAGTGTTTTGGTCTTGCATAAATAATAGGTTATAGTAGTTTCCAGCAGCCCAATCATCGATAAAATTATCGTAGTATTTGCTTCCTGGGTTTCCAGATTGTCCACCAGGATAAATGCCGTAAGCTTTAGGAGGTGAAGACATTTCAACAATCATTCGCCAAGAAGGTCCATGATTAACATCTGATGCATTTACCGTGTTTCGGTCACCTCCAATAGGAATATCAAATCTCGAAAAAGCAGGTAATGCTTGTAATAAATGACCAACATAAGCTCCTTTATAATGTTGCCAATTGTAATCTCCATTTTCTGTTTTCCAAGCTTCTAATTCTTTAGCAGCAGCTTTAAATGATAAAATAAATAAATCAACAGCTGTTTCTCTCTCTGGTGTTTCTACAATATCCATAAAAGGATCATTAGGATGATTCTTTAACATGTAAATGGTTTGATACATAAAAGGTGTTTTAAGTGCTTCATCATTTACATCAAACTCATCCCAAGTGAGTTTGTACAAATGCTTGATCCAAGTAGACCAAATACTTGGACCAACATTATCAGTAGTGTTATTAAAATTCCAAACTCTAATGTGGTTAAGAAGTTGTTGTTCATTTTCAGTTAGCGCAGGAGTTTCCATATTATCGAGCATATAAGGAATAAGTTCTATCGCTTTTAAATTGAAATTGTTATTTTGAAGACGTTTAAAATCTTGAATATTAACGGTTTCTCTTGCTCTAAAATAGTCGTTAATAACTCGGTTTCTATAGGTTTCATAACCATCATTAAACACATAAAAGGGATAAGATTCATCAACAGGATGTTGATTAGCAGAACTCACAAATCCACGTTCTGGGTTTTTTATATGAGCATTAAATTCTTTAGGAATATAACTTTGCCAGTCGTGTTCTGGATTGCTTCCATCTAATAGAAACTTACCTTGCCCTTCCCATTTATTGGGAAATTGACCTTGTATCCATAAGGCAATATCACCTTCAGTTGAAGCAAAAGCAAAGTTTTGAGCTGGAGCTACATGATTTGAAATCGCATTCACATAATCGTTATAATTTTTGCCTCTATTGAGTTTTAAAAATAACTCTGTAAAGTTATGTCCTGTATGCCCAGCCCACTTCATAGCATAGCCTTTTTTCTCGTCATCACTTTTAAATGTGTGATCATAACTTACTGGTCCATGATGTGTATAAATTACAGAATCGATATAGGTTTCCTTATTTCTAATTTTAATTTCTTCTAACCTGACAGATGTTTTTTTCCAAGCGTTATCATACTTATAAGCTTGACGGCTTTTATCTTGAAATTCAATTTTATACCAGTCTTTTACATCTCTTGTTGCATTGGTAACTCCCCAGGAAATATCATTATTAAATCCGATAATAATTCCTAAGGCACCAGGAAGTGTGGCACCAAAAACATTTTGATTAGGAGAATTTAATTGCATCACAAACCAGATGGAAGGCAGGTTTAAACCCAAATGCGGATCGTTAGCTAAAATTGCATGTCCAGAATACGATTTTTTTGGAGCCACAGCCCAATTGTTACTTCCATTGTTTGGATGAGGTTTTTCCATCGTTTCTGAAATGGAATCCAAAGGCAATTCACTAAGAGGAATTTCAGTTTGTTCAGCATCAATGAAACTCCAGTCTTGTTCTTTAGGAATTACAGGGTCGTTGATATCAAAAAAATCAGGAAATAATAAATCGAAGCGCTCTTTACCAAACTTTCTGAGCATGTTAGTGTATTCTAAATCTGAGTCTCTTCCACAGAGCATGTCTGTCATATACATTAATAAATGCGTTGTTTTTTCAATACTCCATGCTTCAGGCTGGTAGTCTAATAACTTATATTCAACAGGATAGTTTTCAGGTTTTAACTGATGGATGTACGCGTTGACACCATCACTATACGCTTGAAGATATTTAAGAGCTTGAGGATCATTTTTTATAACCTCTAAGCTGTTTTCTGCACCAAATAACATACCTTTTCTGCGTTGTGCTCTGTCATAGTCTAAAGCTTTCTCACCAATAATTTCTGAAAGACGTCCAACTGCTGCAAAAGTTTGGAATTCCATTTGCCATAAGCGATGCTTAGCAGTAATATACCCTTGCGCTTTATATAAATCATAATCATTTTTAGCAAAAATATGGGGAATGAGTTGTGCATCGTAATGGACAGTAACATCATCTTCAAAACTACTAATCAAAACATCGCCAGAAGTGGCATCATCTATTTCATTTTGCCAGATACCTTCATTTGGAGCTAAAAATTTTCCAAGAGGAGGAAGACTGCCCAACTTAGTATTTAAAGCATAAAACATAGCCACAACAGCTATAAGCGAACTAATGAACTTCATATATTTCATAGATGTATCTCAATACAGCACCAAAGATATAAAAATATAGAATATAATCTATATATTGTAGCTTTAATACTTTGTGGTTAATATAATTTAGTGTGTCAAATATCTATTTATTTAACATTTTATAAGCTTCTTCAATATAAAGTTGAATATCCTCAGTATAAGTTTCTAACGGATCACCAGGACCTTTTGAATGTCCTAATCTAACAATTATAATATTATCATTAGGTTCTACTATGACATATTGACCAAGATGACCTTGCATCATAAAAAACTGTTTTCCTAAATGCTCTTTAAGCCAAAAACCATAACCATATTCTGGACTTTCAGGAAAACGAGGTACTATAGATTTAGCTACAAATGCAGAGTCTAAAATCTGTTGTTCATTCCATTTTCCGTGGTCTTTATAAAGTTTTCCGAATCGCGCAAAATCTTTTGCATTACTTCCGATACAACAAAACGCTTTAGCAAGTTTATTATCTTCATCATCTAATTGCCATAACGCATTATCTGAAGAACCTAGAGGTTTCCAAAAGCTCTCAGATAGATAATTTGATAGTGTTTTACCTGTAGCTTTTTCAATAATCATACCTAATAATTGTGTGCTTCCACTTAAATATTCAAATTCAACACCGGGAGTTTTGACTACGTTTTGATTTAAAATAGTTTCTGCCAAATCATCATCATAATTTGCTCTAGCAGTTACAGAAAATGGACTTGTATAATGTTCAACCCAATCTAAACCAGAAGCCATAGACGATAAATCGCCAACAGTAGTTTTAGCATAACTGTATTCTGGATAAAAATCACTTATAGGTTGGTCTAAACTTTTAATATGACCATCCATAATCGCTTTTCCTAATAAACCAGACACATAACTTTTTGCCATTGAAAACGAATTTGTTTTCGAATTTTCATCAAAACCATCATAATAGCTTTCGAACCAAATACTATCATTTTTTATGATGAGATAGGCAACTGTTCCCCAATCTTTATTTGCCCTTTTTAAGATGTTTGTAGCTTCAACAGAATTGTAATCTTTATGATTTGGCCATACATCTGTTTTATCTCCTTTTTTAATGGTATCATTTTCAAAATAAGGAAAATCGTCTATAAAGGCTGTATTGTGCCCTGTGAAATAGACGACACGAACACCTCTTAAGATGTATCCATAATCAAAAATATACATTAAAAGGACTAATGCTGCAATTGTAAAAAGGGTCCATTTTAGGAATTTTTTTAAGTAGTTCATTGGAGCGTATTATTGTTTTGATTTTTTTTAGCTATATAAATTGCTTTATAAAAGTAATTATTTTATCTATTAAAAAAGACTTTGTTGTTTGTACGGACTTTCATGTTCTAAGAGCCATTGTTTTCTGTATAACCCACCAGCATATCCTGTTAAACTACCATCACTTCCAATCACACGATGACATGGAATGATGATCCATAGCGGATTTTTACCATTGGCATTGGCAACTGCTCTAATGGCTTTAATATCACCAAGCTGTTTAGAGAGTTCTAAATAGGAAATGGTTTTTCCGTAAGGAATTTGTTGCAACTGATTCCAAACTCTATTTTGAAAGTCAGTGCCTTTAGGATTTAAATTGAGGTCAAAATGAGTTCGGGTACCTTCAAAATACTCCTGAAGTTGAATGACACAATCTTCAAGTTCTAATGGAATTATAGTTGTTTCTTTCTCTTCAGAATTAAGAATAGTCACTTCAGAAATGCCAACTTCATCTCCAACAATTTTGGTAAAACCTAAAGGTGATTTTATAATACAGTGTTCCAATATTATTCGTTTTCTTCTGAAGGCTCATCGTCAAGAATGCCTAATTTTTTAGCTCTGCTTTCCCAGCTTTTTCTTGCCATATGCTGAAGATCTGATACATTATCACTTTCATCCATGATTTCTAAACCAAGAAGTGTTTCTATGACATCTTCCATAGTAACTAAACCACTTACCGAACCATATTCATCAACAACTAAAGCCATGTGGTTTCTGCTTTCTACTAATTTTTCAAACAGTTTTGGAATAGGTAATTCTCTAGAAACCACGATTATATTTCGCTTGAGTTCAGATAGTTTTTTTGGACCACGATCCAATGCCATTTCTTTAAAAACCTCGTCTTTTAAGACAAGTCCTTTTATGTTATCAGGATCATCTGCATAAATTGGAATTCTGGAAAAACGCAAGTTCATATTTTTATTAAAAAAATCTTCTACAGTTGTATTCTCATCAACAGATTTCATAACTGTTCTAGGTGTCATTACGTCCTTAGCAAAAATCTCTTTAAAGGTCAATAAGTTTTTAATAATCTTACTTTCATTTTCTTGAAACACACCTTCTTCGTGAGCCATATCTGCCATAACGAGGAAGCCTTCTCTACTTAATACACTGCCATGACCTTTGCCACCAATAAGTTTTGTAGTCAATTGTAAAACCCACAGAATACCTGTCCATTTTAAAGGAAAAATAAGAAGATTAAGCGCTATTGTTGTAAAATGTGCCAACTGTTTCCAATAGGTTGCTCCAATCGTTTTAGGTATGATTTCTGAAGCTACAAGAATGAGAATCGTCATAATTGTAGAGACAATACCTACCATTAAATCTTCAGTAAATGTAATTCCAAAAACGCGTCTTGATGTTGAGCCATAAAGTTCAGCATAAGCAACTTTTGCTTGTACACCAACCAAGATTGCTCCAACTGTATGTGCAATGGTATTTAAAGTAAGAATGGCAATTAGTGGACGATCGACGTCTTTCTTGAGTGCTTCTAAATTATCAGCATAGGCATGTCCTTCACTCTTTTTTAAATTGATGAATGTAGGCGTGATACTAAGAAGTACAGCTTCCAGAATAGAACACAAAAAAGAAAAGAAAATAGATATAAGTGCGTAGAATATGAGTAATCCCATGAATTGATTTTAGTTTGATTATTACGAATTTACGACAATAATTTTACAACGTCTTTAGCAAAATAGGAAGCAATCACATCTGCTCCAGCACGTTTGATTGCTGTTATTTGCTCTAACATGACTGCATCATGGTCTAGCCACCCTTTTTCAGCAGCAGCTTTAAGCATTGCATATTCACCAGAAACCTGATATACTGCCACAGGAACATCAACGTCGTTTTTTATTTCTCGAACAATATCTAAATAGCACAAACCTGGTTTTACCATGACGATATCAGCGCCTTCATCAATATCCATTTCGGTTTCTTTAAGGGCTTCAAAACGGTTGGCAAAATCCATTTGATAGGTCTTTTTATCTTTTGGAATGTTTTTAATATCTGCAGGAGCAGAATCTAAAGCATCACGAAACGGACCATAAAAGGCAGAAGCATATTTTGCGGAATAGCTCATAATACCTGTATCTGTAAATCCGTCGTCTTCTAAGGCTTCACGAATTGCTAAAATACGACCATCCATCATATCACTTGGAGCAACAAAATCGGCTCCAGCCTGTGCATGTGACAAGCTCATTTCTGCTAAAACATCAACAGTATCGTCGTTGATGATTTTTCCATCTCTAATGATTCCATCATGACCATAAGACGAATAGGGATCGAGTGCAACATCTGTCATTACTAACATTCCAGGACACACATTCTTAACGGTTTTAATCGCACGTTGCATGAGTCCGTTTGGGTTTAAAGCTTCAGTGCCTTTGTTGTCTTTGAGATTGTCAGGTACTTTGACGAATAGTAACACCGATTTTAAACCGAGCTTCCAGAGTTCTTTAACTTCATTTTCCAACATATCTAAACTGAACCGATAGTAATCAGGCATTGATGCAATTTCCTGCTTAATACCTTTTCCTTCTACTACAAAGAGTGGAACGAGGAAATCATTTGGTGTAATTATCGTTTCACGAACTAAACCTCTAATAGCGTCATTAGTTCTTAATCTTCGGTTTCTTCTTAATGGATACATATTTTAATTTTTTATTAGGAGTCATTCAGAATGCAGTGAAGAATTTTTTATAATACAAAGAGATTTTTAAGTCGTCTCACTCCTTCTTAATGACAAATTTATACCCAATCAATTGGGTTTTTTAATATTTTTATTAATTTTTCTTCTTCGCTTCCTGCTTCTGGATGGTGATTATAAACCCATTGCACATGTGGAGGAAGACTCATCAAAATGCTTTCAATTCTTCCGTTGGTTTTTAATCCGAATAAGGTGCCTTTATCATGAACTAAATTAAATTCTACATATCGACCACGACGAATTTCCTGCCAGTCGCGATGTGCTTTTGTATAATTAAGATGTTTCCGTTTTTCTACAATTGGAACATAAGCATCAAGGAAACTATTGCCTGTTTCGGTTACGAAATCATACCAGTTTTGCATGCTCATATCGTTTGAAGCTTTGCAGTAATCGAAAAATAAACCACCAATACCACGACCTTCATTTCTGTGAGCATTGTAAAAGTATTCATCACAACGCGCTTTATATTTTGGATAGAAGTCTGCATTGTGTTTATCACATGCTAATTTACAGGTTTGATGAAAATGTGTTGCATCGTCCTCAAACAAATAATAAGGTGTTAAATCTTGACCACCTCCAAACCACTGATCAACGATATTTCCATCTTGATCATACATTTCAAAATAGCGCCAATTTGCATGAACAGTTGGCACCATTGGATTTTTAGGATGTAAGACTAAACTCAAACCACAAGCAAAAAAATTGGTATCCTTAACACCAAAGTAGTTTTGCATCGAATCTGGTAATTTTCCATGAACTCCCGAAATATTAACACCACCTTTTTCAAATACGTTTCCGTTTTCTATTACACGTGTTCTTCCGCCTCCACCTTCAGGGCGTTTCCAGATGTCTTCCTGAAACCTGGCTGTACCATCTACTGTTTCTAATTTTGAAGTGATTGTATCTTGTAATTCGTGTATGTAATTGAAGAATTTATCTTTCATGTTTATATAATTCATTTAGCTCCATGTCTAGAGTTTGTTCACCAGCTGGAGTAAATTTAGTTCTAATGTCTTCGGAAAGTAACGTTTTAAACGATTTGTATTTACAGTTACAAAATCACAAATTTTCCAGGCATCACCTTCATAAATAGGGTTGATTTCAAAACCATTAAATTGAGCAATCATGTTACTGTGATTTTATGCTCCAGAAGTAGATGTTCATCGTTAAGAAGATGAACAGTTTTTAAAGAAGCAGCAGTTACACTTAGTGGCAATACTAAGATGACACCAAGAACAGGAATGAGTAAAAACAAGATAAACACCATGCCGTTTCCAATGGCAAAACCTTTATGCTTTCTTACAAACTGAACACTTTTGCGATAATTTAAATGCCGCTCTAAAGTATAATCCATATTTCCAAAACCAGCATAATAGGCTTGTATCACAAATAATAAAACGGTTGAAAAAATATTGACGACAGGAATAAACTTTAGTAACAGGATTGGGATGGTTATTAAAAGTTCTTTAATAAGGTTCCTCATGTTTATTCTAATACCTCGCCACAGCTGTTCCGTAAACGTTGTGTTTCTGTGATTATGTCTTTTAATACCAGTCAGGTAAATTTCAATTTTTTCAGATACAGGACTCATAAATGGTGCAGATAATGCCATAATGATGTGTTTGTAAAGAATCAAACCAATAGCTAAAACAACTATGACACCAATAAACGTTGAAATGGTGGTAAATGTCTCTTTACCAAAATCCCAAATCCAAATTTTAGAAATAAACCGACCAATATTATCAGAAAAGCCATAAGCAGATAACCCAATTACGGTTGCTGTAATAATGCTAATGATGATTGGAATGAAAAAGAACTTCCAAAGATTTAATTTTGAAATTAATGCTAAAGCGCCAGAATACGCTTGGATACCTTTTAGGATACTCTTTATCATATTAAAACTTAAATTTATTAAGCCTTATATTCTTTTACTGCATCAATAAATGCTTTTGCATGATCTAAAGGAATATTTGGCAAAATACCATGACCTAAATTTACAATATATTTATCCTTCCCAAAATCATTAATCATTTGGTGTACCATTTTTTTAATTTCTGATGGAGGAGAAAACAATCGCGTTGGATCAAAATTACCTTGTAAGGTGATATCTCCTCCTGTTAAATAGCGTGCATTTTTTGGAGAACAAGTCCAATCAACACCTAATGCAGAAGCACCAGATTTAGCCATGTCTCCAAGTGCAAACCAACAGCCTTTTCCGAAGGCAATAACTGGAGCATCATCTTTTAATGCATCAATAATTTGTTGAATGTATTGCCAAGAAAACTCCTGATAATCTACAGGAGACAACATGCCTCCCCAAGAATCAAATACTTGAACAGCATTACAACCTGCTTTTACTTTTTCTTTTAAATAAGCAATTGTAGTATCTGTAATCTTCTGTAATAATTGATGTGCAGCCATAGGATTGGTAAAACAAAACTCTTTAGCCTTATCAAAGTTTTTGCTGCCTTGTCCTTGAACACAATAGCATAATATGGTCCAAGGTGAACCTGCAAAGCCAATTAAAGGGATTTCATCGTTTAGTTTTTCTTTGGTAGCTTTTATCGCTTCATATACATAATTTAATGCCTCTTTTACATCTGGAACAATGACATTATCGACATCTTTTTGTGTACGAATAGGATTTGGCAAATAAGGTCCAAAATTTGGTTTCATTTGTACCTCAATATTCATTGCCTGAGGAATCACTAAAATATCTGAAAATAATATGGCAGCATCCATTCCATATCTTCGGATTGGCTGCACAGTGATTTCACTTGCTAATTCTGGAGTCTGACAACGCGTAAAGAAATCATATTTAGCTTTGATTTCCATAAACTCCGGAAGATAACGTCCAGCTTGACGCATCATCCATACTGGTGGACGTTCAACGGTTTCTCCTTTTAAGGCTCTTAAAAATAAATCGTTTTTAATCATTGTTTTTCGTTTTGTTATTGCGAAGCAAACTTGTTGGTGTGGCAATCTTTTTGTGCTTAATAAGATTACCACGTCATTTCATTCCTCGTAATGACATTTAATAGTTAAACAAAAAGTTCATTTACCAAATCAATCACACTTTCAACGGTTGGTATTTTTGCAATTCTTACATCATTAAAATGTTTACTAGCTTCTTTAGCTGTAGTGTCTCCAATACAAAATGCAATCATATCATCAGACACAACATTTTCTTGCTTGTAACTTTGTACTGTTGATGGACTGTAAAACATCACACCTTTTATAGTGTCATTAATTTTTACTGGATCGTATTTGGTTTCATAAGCTGTAACTTCCTTAATCTCAATATTGTTTTCATTTAAAATACTTGGTAGTTCATCTAAACGAATATCACTGCAGAAATAAGTGACTTCAGTTCCTTCAATATATTCAACTAAGTGTTCGGCTAAAGCTTTAGAGTTATTTTCAGTGTGTTTTACCTTACCAATTTTACGTTCTACAAGACGTTTGGTTCGTCTGCCTACACAATAAATGTTCTCAAATTTCAATTCTTCTGAAGAAAAATTCATCAATAAGGCATCTACAGTATTTTTACTGGTAATGATGACATTTTGAGGTAAAGGTTTTATGACTTGTGGTGTCATTCGGTTTAAACTAATTTTTATAAAGTCTGAACTTTCTGAAACGACATCATCATGAAACAATTGTTTTTGCTGGTCAGTTAATGTTTTTGTGGAATAGATATTAGTATGTTGAGATGATTTTTTAAGGTTATCCATTAAACGTTTTCCGCCACGTTCGATAATGAAATCAGCACAGAATTGAGCGAGTTCATCATGTTTTTCAAGAGCCATTGTACGTTGTACTTCAATCTTTTTACTTCCGTCAAGACTTAACAAAACGCCTTGAAAATGTATTTCTTCATCTTTTACAAAGGCTAAAGCGCCAATAGGAGCAGAGCATCCACCTTCTAAAAGGTTCAGGAATTTGCGCTCAACAGATGTTGCAATTTCAGTGTCTTTGTGATTTATTTCAGCACAAATAGCAAGGGTTTCCTCATCATTTTCTATGGCTGTAATCATAACAGCACCTTGAGCAGGTGCAGGAATCATCCATTCTAAATTAAAGCTTTCTTCAGGCTTCATATTCAGTCTGCCTAAACCAGCAGCAGCAAAAATGGCACCATTCCAATCATTGTCCTTTAACTTTTGTAATCGGGAGTTTACATTACCACGTAAACCAACAATAGTGTGTGTTGGATAACGGTTTAGCCACTGAGCTCTTCTGCGTAAACTACCTGTTGCTATAACAGCTTCTCGTTGTGATAAAAATTCTTCGTTATGTTTAAATACCAGGCAATCTCTAACATTTCCGCGTTTAATAACAGCTGCCTGCACTATGCCTTTTGGTAATAGCGTAGGCACATCTTTTAAAGAATGTACAGCAATGTCAATATCGCCATTAAGCATTGCGATATCGAGTGTTTTTGTAAAAACACCTGTAATTCCTAATTCGTAAATGGGTTTGTCAAGTACAATGTCTCCTGTAGATTTCACAGGAACTAATTGTGTTTTATGACCTAAATGTTCGAGTTGACTTTGTACGGTTTTGGCTTGCCATAGCGCGAGTTCGCTATCACGAGTTCCAATTCTTATAATTTTAGACATTGTCTGCGGTTGCTTCTAATTGAAACACTTTTTTTATGAGTTCAAGGCTGTCATCTGTAGACATATCATCGCCTTTTAAATGATGCGCAAAGTGGTTTGTGATTTTCTGAATGATATTTTTACTAATCACTTCGGCCTGAACTTCGTTAAAGTCAGCCATCTTTTTGCGTTGCGTATCTAATTCTGCGGAAGCAAAATCGGTAAGTTTATGTTTTAATGCTTTAATAGTAGGTGCGAATTTTCGTGTAGCTAACCATGCATTAAAATCAGATTTGATATCTTCTATAATTGCTTCAGCAACAGGAATATGTGCTTTTCTTCGTTCTAAAGTTTCATCTGTTATTTGAGATAGATCATCTAAATGAACCAAAGTTACATTATCTAAATCGGTGACGTTTTCATTAACATTTTTAGGAATAGATAAATCTAGAATCAGCAAAGGTTTTGTTGTTTGGATACAATGTTTGTCAACAGTTGGGTTTTGAGCACCAGTAGCAACGATTAAAATGTCAGAGGTGTTAATTTCTTCCTGAAGATTGGCATAATCTTTAACTAATACATTGAACTTTCCGGCAACAGCTTCAGCTTTGTCTTTAGTTCTGTTAATTAAAGTGATGTGCTCATTTTTGGTATGCTTAACCAAATTTTCACAAGTATTTCTTCCGATTTTTCCTGTTCCGAAAAGTAAAATATTTTTTTCTGAAACGTTTTCAATCTCGTTCATAATATATTGTACAGAAGCAAAGGATACTGAGGTTGCTCCAGATGAAATATTAGTTTCAGTTTTTATACGTTTAGAAGCTTGTATAACAGCATTTACCAATCGTTCTAAAAACGGATTGAATAACTCGTATTTTTTTGATAATCTCGCACTGACTTTTAACTGACTGATAATCTCAAAATCACCAAGAATTTGACTGTCTAACCCAGAACCAACGCGAAACATATGGGAAATAGCATCTCTGTTTTTATAAACGTAAGCTACTTTTTGAAATTCTTCAACAGTTCCTTTAGTATTATCACAAAGCAATTGAATTAGTTGAAAAGGATGTTCTGCAAATCCGTAAATTTCTGTCCTGTTACAAGTTGAAGTAACAATAAGACTTTCAATGCCATTTTGTTTGGCTTGTTCTAAGACATTAAGTTTAGAAGGTTCATCTAAACTAAAATGACCTCGTACTTCTGCATCAGCTTTTTTGTAGCTGAGACCAATAGCATAAAATGTTGTGCCTCTCGACATGTTGTAGTGCTCCATACCTGATTTGGAAATTACAAGAACAAAAATATAAAGCTTACAAGAATAAAAACAACGCTAGAAGAACTTTTAATGTCGTTTGTGGTTTTTTAATGTTATTTCTTAAAATAACATGATAAATGTCATATTTTTGCAGTAATAACAACACTTTAAATTGCTTTTGTTTAGAATGAATCTAAATAACAATAAAAATAATTCTGATTTTTCAAATTCAAAAAATGTCGCTAGAGGTTCTTTTGAAGAAACAAAATTGGATGATGGGTTTTTCGTATTAACATATCAAAATGAATCTAATACACTTCAAATTGTTGAACGTGAGATTGATAGTAGTTTTATTCAGTTTCATTTCTGTATCAAAGGTTCGAGCGAGTTTATTTTTAATAATGGTAACTATCGTTTAAAGATTGATGAAGAGAATTCATTACTGCTTTATAATCCGCAACGTGATTTGCCAATTCATTTAGAGGTGCATCCTAAATCTTGGTTAATTTCTGTATTGGTTTCTATAAAGAAGTTTCATGGTTTATTCTCTCAGGAGGCCGATTATATTACATTCTTAAGTGATGATAATAAAGACAAAAAGTATTATAAAGATGGAAAGATTTCGCCTTCAATGGCTATTGCGTTGAATCAAATCATTAATTATAATTTAAACAATTCTATTAAGAATCTTTATTTTAAAGGAAAAGCTTTAGAAGTGTTGAGTTTGTATTTTAACAGAAGTGAAGACGCAGATATTGAACAATGTCCATTTTTAGTTGATGAAACGAACGTCATAAAAATACGAAAAGCAAAAGACATTATCATTTCCCGAATGGCAGAACCTCCAACGCTACAAGAGCTTTCAGATGAAATTGGTCTGAGTTTAAAAAAGTTGAAAGAAGGGTTTAAACAAATTTATGGCGACTCAGTCTTTAGTTTTCTGTTTGATTATAAAATGGAATTTGCCAGAAAATTATTAGAGGCTGGTGATCATAATGTCAATGAAGTCGGACTGAAAGTTGGGTACAGTACATCGAGCCATTTTATTTCGGCTTTTAAAAAGAAATATGGAACGACACCAAAGAAGTATTTGATGGCTTTGGGTTAAAAATTTAGAGGCTTCACTTTTTTAGTGAAGCCTCTAAATGTTACCATTTATTATATGTATAATTTCCAAAAGAAATACTATTCTCTTATGGTTAGTTTTATTTTTCTAATTATTTATTGTTTTTCCATAGTGTATGTATCATAAGGCACACGAGTAACAGTTGGTGCATTTGCATAAGGTAAAATTGTACTGCTGTATTGGTATATGGTAGCAGTCAATTTTTCTGAGTTATTTTCATTTTCTAAATACCTAAGGATGATATGAGAAGTTAAATAAAGTCTTTCGGAATCTCTAAAATAAAGCTCTACACGTTTTTCATTTTCTGAACAATCATCGCAATTAATAGATTGATTGTGACTTATGATAAGGTTGCCTCTAATATTATGTTTAGCAGGATTTGTATTATCAATATTAGGTAATGTATTAACAACTGTGAGACCACTAATCTCATATTTATATTCGCCCAAAAGTTCATCTTGGTAATCTTTACCGTTATAGATCATCAACCCTTTTTTAAGAGCTATTGTTAGTGTTTCATTACCATTGGTAAACTTCCATGTGCCTACAAATTTATTAAATTCATTATTTAAATCTTTAAAATAGGCACCATCAACAGTTTCTGATATAGATGCGTCTATTGCTACCACAGGGTTTTGGGCTATACAGGATAAAGTAGGGAATATTAGTACTATTAGTATTTTATATATTATATTTTTCATGATTATTATTTTTTTTTAGTTATTGCAAGGCGTTGATGTAATTGTATCAAAACTACTGAGGTTAAGCTTTTTCCAATTTTCTTGTACTTGTGGTGTGCCGTCATTGGTCTGTTCCATCTCATACAGACTAATACCTAAATCATTATCGTTAATAAATTTTAGAAAAACCTTTTGGTATTGTTCGGCTGAGCCACTAACATTATTGGCATCTTGAATATATGCCTTTTCCATTTCTTCATTCAAATTATAATATTCATCAATGCCATCACCATTAGCATCATCTACATCGTTTTTAATATCTTGAAGTTTTTGAAACTTAGTAATATCATCAATTTTTATGGCATAAGTTTTTGTTTCATTATCTTGGTCAACAATTAGTATAGATGTAAAAAGAGCGTCACCAGCTGTGTTTAAGTTATTATAAAATTGGTCTATAGCGTATTGATTTCTTATATCTAATACAGAGTAAATATCATCTAATGAAAACATGGGTATCCAATTTCTATGAGTACTATTTTTGGGATGTGTATGTATAGTGCCAAATAGATAAGGTATAGGCTGAAAATTCACACTATGAGTGTCATTATTTGCTGGCACATAATGCGCATAAGGTCCTGTAGCAATGAAATTACCCCTATTATAAAGACCAAACCCCGTTTCTTTATCGTTATTTAGTTCTTGATCTGCATTAATAATTGCCAGTCTAATGTTGGTATTAAGCCATATGTATTATATGGATTGCCATCCATAGTATACGTATTATTCACAGGATAAGCTGGTGGTGAAGTTAACTTATTAAGTTCTCTACAATTGTCTTTGAGATTCTGAGAATCATTTAAAGCTACTGTTCCTATAGTATTATCATTAGAGTTATTATTTGAACCATTAGTACTTGTACCAGGACCATTTAGGCTTCCTCCTCCTGTGCAACTCCAATTATTAACAGAACTCCAACCACAATCAAGGTATGCTCTTTGACAATTGTAGTACATACCATTAACGTATTGACCGCAAAAACACTCTTGTTCTGAGGTGTGATTTCCGCTAGTACAGGTTATTTCCGTACAACTGTAAGTTTGGGTTACATCTACGAGTTGAGGTTCATTTCCATCAGCACAGTCACTCATATTAATACCTCTTGCTAAAAGGGATTGCCCATTTAAACGTTCTAATGTTGCACTATAATGGTTAATTTCCAGGCCTTCAGTTGTTTCAACTCTTGGATAGGTTGCTAAGTATTGATACTCTTCACCATCGTTATATAAAATTAGTATATAGTTTAATAAATCGTAGTTTTCAATAGTGCTTTCTACCACTATGGTATATTGAGTATAGTTTGGTTTCTCAATAATTTGAATATTATCTAGGTTAAAATAAAAATCATAATCATTAGAATATTGCGTTTCTCTTGCTAATACCTTATCTTGATTAGCTTTTTTAAGCTTGTTATAAATAACCGGATGACTTTTTGCAAAATGATCATCGCCATGAACTACAGATATTTTTAAGGTTGCTTTTTCATTAGAAACAGTTGTTTGTGAGTCATCAACTTTTTGACATTGATACAGTAATAAAGTGATTCCAAAAAATAGAATACCCAGTTTAATTTTTTGTTTCATAAATAATTTATTAAAAGCTAGGTAACGAATATATTCTATTTATCAATGCGACACAATACGTAGTTCTACGTATAGGCATTTTAAATTCAA
Source organism: Psychroserpens mesophilus (assembly GCF_050617655.1). Classification (GTDB taxonomy): domain Bacteria; phylum Bacteroidota; class Bacteroidia; order Flavobacteriales; family Flavobacteriaceae; genus Psychroserpens; species Psychroserpens mesophilus_A. The sequence goes on from NZ_JBODQC010000001.1 coordinate 523,671, forward strand.
TGTAAATTGAAACTCTATTGCCGAATCTTTCAATTATAAATGTGTGAATATGTACTTTCAATGAGTGAATGGACAATTTTTAGGAGAGTTAAAAAATACTATCGTATTTTTGTAAAACAAAAATTGCTAAAAGAAAACTAAATACATGAAAGGAGTTTTACTCGTTAATTTAGGATCACCTGATTCTCCAGACCCTAAAGACGTCAAAAAATATTTAGGTGAGTTTTTAATGGACGAACGTGTTATAGATGTGCCGCTTTGGGCGAGAACCTTACTTGTGAAAGGAATCATTTTAAATACACGTCCGAAGGCTTCAGCAGCAGCTTATAAAAAAATATGGTGGGATGAAGGATCACCTTTAATTGTGCTTTCTGAACGCTTACAGGAAAAGATTCAAAAACAAGTCGACTTTCCCGTGGCACTCGCCATGCGCTATGGAAGTATGACTATTAAAAAGGGGCTGCAGGAATTGGCAGATAAAGGTGTTGATGAGGTGTTTTTAATGCCGTTGTATCCTCAGTATGCTATGGCTACTACTGAAACAATTTTGGTATTGGCAGAAGCCGTTAGAAAAGAGCATTTTCCTAATATAAAAATTCAAGACCTCAAAGCGTTTTATAACAACAAAAACTATATTAACGTCTTATCAAATTCTATTGCTAAACATTTAGAAGGGAAAGACTATGAGCATTTATTATTCTCTTATCATGGCGTTCCAGAACGTCACATTAGAAAAAGTGATATCACAAAATCGCATTGTAAAATTGACGGCAGCTGTTGCGCAACACCATCTCCTGCTCATGAGTTTTGCTATAGGCATCAATGTTTGGAAGTAACACGATTAGTAGGAAAAACTTTAAAACTTAAAGCAGGAACGTTTTCAACATCCTTTCAATCCAGATTAGGTTTTGATCCTTGGTTACAACCTTATACAGACAGAACAATAGAGCGATTAGGAAAAGAAGGCATCAAAAAAATGGCTATTGTAACTCCTGCATTTGTTAGTGATTGTCTGGAAACACTGGAAGAAATCGCTATGGAAGGCGAAGAGATTTTTCACGAAATGGGTGGAAAGGACTTTACAACCATTCCTTGTTTAAATGATGATAAAGAATTTGTAGACTTATTATCAAACTGGATAAATGAATGGGCTTTATCTGAAACCATTTCAGCATAATGGCAAAAACCACTTCAAAAGATTTAGGGACTCAGCCTATAGGTAAATTACTTATTAAACAGGCAGTACCTGCTTCTATTGGAATCTTAGTCATGTCACTGAATATTTTGGTAGACACTATTTTTGTTGGACAATGGATTGGCTCAACAGCCATTGCAGCTATTAATGTTGTACTTCCTGTTTCTTTTTTTATTGCAGCTCTAGGAATGAGCATTGGCGTTGGTGGTTCTTCTATTATCTCAAGAGCTTTAGGCGCAAATAATACGATTAAAGCATTACAAACATTTGGAAACCAAATCACGCTAACCCTTCTTTTTACAGTATTATTAATTATTCCAGGTCTTTTATTTGTAGATGATATTATTCCTGTATTTGGAGGTAAAGGTGCTATTTTCGAACCTGCTAAAATTTACTACACAATTGTGCTTTATGGAATTCCATTCTTAGCACTTTGCATGATGGGAAATACCGTCATTCGTGCTGAAGGAAAACCAAAATTTGCCATGTACGCCATGATGATTCCTTCGGTTGGGAATTTGATATTAGATTATGTGTTCATAAATATAATGGATTTAGGAATGGCAGGAGCAGCTTGGGCTTCAACAGCTTCATACTTACTTTGCTTTTTGTTTATCTTTTGGTATTTCATGTCTAAAAATTCAGAACTAAAGCTAACCAATTGTTATTTTAAACTTAAGATATCTATAATAAAAGAAATAGGGTCATTAGGATTTGTAACACTTTCAAGACAAGCTATTGTAAGTATTACGTATTTATTTATGAACAATATTTTATACGATCTTGGAGGTGAGACTTCAGTAACAGCCTATGCCATTGTTGGTCGAATGCTCATGTTTGCCTTATTTCCTGTTTTTGGTATTACACAAGGATTTCTTCCTATTGCTGGATATAATTATGGAGCCAATCAATACGAACGTGTCAAACAAGCCATTGGGACAGCATTAAAATATGCAGCATCATTGGCAACTTTAGTGTTTATACTGTTGATGATTTTTCCAGAAGAAATTACCCGACTTTTCACTACCGATGCGGAAGTTATAAGAGAAACACCTTCAGCCATGCGATGGGTTTTTGCTGCGACTCCAATTATTGCGGTTCAACTTATAGGAGCGGCTTATTTTCAAGCTGTAGGAAAAGCAATTCCTGCTCTATTATTAACATTAACGCGACAAGGGTTCTTTTTCATACCATTAATTTTTGTTCTTCCTAAGTTTTATGGTGAATTAGGAGTTTGGATGTCGTTCCCAATTTCAGACCTATTATCTACTATGGTAACAGCTTTGTTTTTACATCGCGAAGTGACGTTAAAATTGAGTAAGACAACAGCATAATATTTTTTATGCTTATTTTTATGCAACTAACAAATCCACTTATACAATGAGATTATTCACTCTTATGTTTTGCCTTTTTTTTATTGGAAATTTCAATCAATTAGAAGCTCAAACTTTCAATGAGTCACAATATTCAGCTTTAGAATATCGACTACTTGGACCATTCAGAGGAGGTCGAAGTGCGGCAGTAACAGGAGTACCTAAACAACCTAATTTATACTATTTTGGTTCTACAGGTGGAGGCATCTGGAAGACCTTAGATGGAGGAAGAAGCTGGCAAAATATTTCTGATGGATTTTTTGGTGGAAGTATTGGAGCGATTACTGTTTCTAAAAGTGATCCTAATGTCATTTATGTTGGAGGTGGAGAAAAAACCGTTCGAGGCAATGTATCTTCAGGTTATGGCATCTGGAAAAGCGTTGATGCTGGAAAAACTTGGACTTCCGCAGGATTGAAAAATTCACGTCATGTTCCCAGAATTGCTGTAGATCCCACAGATCACAATATTGTATATGCTGGAGTTTTAGGAAATATATACAAACCAACCCAAGATCGAGGTGTTTACAAAAGTACAGATGGCGGAAAAACATGGAAAAAAACACTATTTGCTAATGAACAGGCTGGAGTTGTAGATTTATTGATTGATCCAACTAATCCAAGGATATTATATGCATCTACCTGGAGAGTACAGCGTACACCTTATAGCTTAAGTTCTGGAGGTGAAGGTTCGGCACTTTGGAAAAGTACAGATAAAGGTAAAACCTGGACAGAAATTTCAACTAAAGAAGGCTTTCCTGAAGGAACCCTAGGAATCATAGGAGTTACTGTGTCACCAGTGAACAACCAACGTGTCTGGGCAATTATTGAAAACAAAGATGATGGTGGCTTATACCGAAGCGATGATGGCGGTGAAACCTGGTTACAGGTAAACAGCGAACGTAAATTACGTCAGCGCGCTTGGTATTACACCAGAGTGTATGCAGATACCAAAGATGTTGATGTTGTTTATGTGTTAAATGTTCGCTACCATAAAAGTACAGATGGTGGAAAGTCTTTTGACACCTACAACGCACCTCATGGTGATCATCATGACTTATGGATTGCTCCTGAAGATCCAGAACGAATGATTATAGGAGACGATGGAGGAGCTCAAGTCACTTACGATGGAGGCGAAACCTGGAGTACTTACCATAATCAGCCGACTTCACAATTTTATCGTGTGACGACAGATGATCATTTTCCATATCGTATTTATGCTGCTCAGCAGGATAATTCAACCATCAGAATTCCGCATAGAACAGATGGCTGGTCCATAACTGAAGACGACTGGGAATCAACCGCAGGAGGAGAGTCAGCACATATTGCCATAGATCCTGAAGATAATGATATTGTATATGGTGGAAGTTACGACGGATTTCTAACACGAGTAAATCATAAAACAGGAACCGTTAGAGCCATAAATGTCTGGCCTGATAATCCGATGGGTCATGGTGCAGAAGGGATGAAGTATCGTTTCCAGTGGAATTTCCCTATTATTTTTTCAAAGCATAATCCAGATCGCTTATATACCTTTTCTCAGCATGTGCATGTTACAGAAAACGAAGGGCAATCCTGGGATATCATCAGTCCCGATTTAACAAGAAACGATCCAGAAAAATTGAAATCTTCAGGTGGTCCAATAACGCAAGACAACACATCTGTAGAATATTATTGTACTATTTTTGCAGCTCAAGAATCACCAATTACTGAAGGATTACTTTGGGTTGGAAGTGATGACGGATTGATTCATGTGACAAAAGATGGTGGACAAAACTGGGAGAATGTAACACCTAAAGACATGCCAGAATGGATGATGATTAATAGTATTGAACCAAGTGTTTATGATGCTGGAACATGCTATGTGGCTGGAACTAAATATAAAACAGGTGATTTTGAACCTTATTTATATAAAACAACTGATTACGGAAAAACATGGAAGAAAATCACTAACGGAATTAATCGAGAGCATTTTACCAGAGTATTAAGAGAAGATCCTAAAAAGAAAGGTTTGCTATATGCTGGAACCGAAACAGGAATGTACATTTCGTTTAATGATGGAGTAAACTGGGAACCGTTTCAGTTGAATCTTCCAATTGTTCCAATAACAGATTTAGCGGTTAAAAACAATAACTTAATAGTGGCAACACAAGGTCGAAGTTTATGGGTCATTGATGACTTGACGGTGTTACATCAGCTAAATGCTTCAGATTCTCAAGAACATAAACTGTTTAAGCCAAAAGATACATATAGAATACAAGGAGGTTATACTAAGAATAGTAAAACGTCTGGAACAAATCATCCTGATGGAGTGATGACCTATTTCAATTTGAAGGATTATGACAAAGAAAATGATGAGGTGTCATTAACCTATTTTGACCAAAAAGGAGATACGATACAAAGCTTTTCAAGTAAAAATAAAAAAGAAAATAAGCTAGAAGTTAAAAAGGGAATGAACCAGTTTATTTGGGACATGACTTATAAAGGTGCCGAAAAACTAGATGGCATGATTTTATGGTGGGCAAGTTTAGATGGTCCAGTTGCAATACCAGGAACATACAAAGTGCATCTTAATATAAATGGAACTGAGATACCTCAAACTTTCAAAATTTTGGCAGACCAAAGAGCAGAAAGTACTCAGGCTGATATGCAAAAGCAGTTTGATTTCATCACAGATGTTAACAAAACCATGGATGATGCACATAAATCGATTAAAAAAATCAGAAACATCAAAGCACAGCTTTCTGTATTTGAAGTGCAATACAAAGGCAATGAAGATTTAAAAGATTTACTGGGAAAAGCCAAAAATCTGAAAGAAGCCTTTACTGAAATTGAAGAAGCTTTATACCAGACAAAAAACAGAAGTGGTCAAGACCCATTAAATTTTCCAATACGATTAACGAATAAACTCGGACATTTAAATGCTTTGGTAAGCATGGGAGATTTTGCGCCTACAGATCAAGATATTATTGTTAAAAATGAATTAACTTCTAAAATTAAAGAACAGTTAGATACTTTTAATAAGTTAATTACTCAAGAAATTACCACTTTTAATTCAGCGTTTAACGAGAAACAATTAAACTATTTATTTGTTGAAGATTAATGTTAACGTCATATCGAGTACCGTTGAGATTTCTCTAAGAAGAGTTTGTAAATTTAGATAATCTAAAGATTTTTAAATGGACTATTACAATTATATAAAAGCACTACATCTCATTTTTATAGTGACCTGGTTTGCAGGTTTGTTTTACATTCCTAGATTGTTTGTGTATCAAATTGAAGCGTTTCATAAACCATCTCCTGACAAGGAAATTCTCGGTAAGCAATTAAAATTAATGGCAAAGCGCTTATGGAATATCATTGCATGGCCTTCAGCAATTTTAGCAACTGGTTTTGCAATCTGGTTAATCATTTTACAGCCTTTCTGGTTGCAACAGCCTTGGATGCACGTTAAACTCACCTTTGTCGTGTTGTTAATTATATATCATTTAAAAACACATCAGTATTTTAAACAATTGCAACGGGATGAGGTAAAAAAGACGTCAAATTTTATGCGACTCTGGAATGAAGGTGCTACCTTTATTTTATTTGCAGTTGTATTTCTTGTAATTCTTAAGAGCGCCATTAATTGGGTGTTTGGTGTTGTTGGAATTATAGTTTTGGGCATATTATTAATGCTAGGGTTTAAACTTTATAAAAATATGCGACACAAAAACCCTGAAGCATAATATTGGCTTAATTATTGTTACATTTAAACGAATAATTACCTAGATTCACTACAAATTTGCAGATGAGGTTAAAAAAATTGTCTTTACGTGTTCGTATATTTTTTGCTATGATATTATTGGTGCTTATTGCATCTATATTGATTGCTGCAGTAACCATTTACCAGTACAATGAAGAAGCTGTCGATTACCATAAAGAAAGATTAGAACGAAAAGAAACAGCTATTGTTAGTGATATTAATTATGTTATTAAGGAAACAACTTATCCTGTTGAAACCGAAAAAATAGCACTTATTTTTAAAGATGAAATTTATAGAATAGCAGCTATTCATGGCCTAAAGGTTAACTTATACGATTTAGATGGCACATTGTTAAAATCCTCTAAAGCAAGCTTTGCAAAAGATACTATTTTACAGTGTATTGATGTTGAGGTGCTCAACGCTATATCTAATACTGCTGAACACAGATATGTTGTAAAAAACAGAAAAAACGGAGAAACGTTTCAATCGTCATACACCTATATCTATGATTCAAAATCTAAGCCTTTAGCCATTTTAAATTTACCTTATTTAGAAAACGATGATTTCTTAAATAAAGAGCTTAATGAGTTTTTAGAACGCTTAGGTTATGCTTATTTGTTTATGATGTTAATCGCTATAATTTTAGCATTGTTATTATCAAAATATATTACTAGAACATTAAAAACAATTTCAGACAAAATCAACGAAACACGTCTGGAAAAACGTAATAAAAAGATTGACATAGAATCATCTAGCGAAGAAATATCAACTTTAGTCAATTCATATAACAGTATGATTGATGAACTCGAAGAAAGTGCAGTTCAGTTGGCTACCAGTGAACGAGAACAAGCCTGGAGAGAAATGGCTAAACAAGTGGCTCATGAAATTAAAAACCCATTAACACCAATGCGATTGAGTGTACAAAGTTTTCAGCGTAAGTTCAACCCTGAAGATGAACATATTTATCAAAAAGTAGATGAATACAGTAAGACGCTCATTCAACAAATTGATACCATGAGTTCTATCGCTTCTGCATTTTCTAATTTCGCTAAAATGCCAGCGCAAAAGAATGAAACCCTTAATGTTTCAAAAATTGTCAAATTAGGTTTAGATATTTTTAGTGAAGATTACATACACTTTTCTTCTGAAGACAATGAAATCATGGCTAATTTTGATCGTACACAATTAATTAGAGTGGTGACTAACTTAGTGAAAAATGGAATTCAGGCCATTCCGCTTGATAGAGAAAACCCTAAGATTGAAGTTAAAGTGTTTTCAGAAAATGATATGGTTAAGATAACGATTGAAGATAATGGAATAGGTGTTTCCGAAGAAAATAAAAGCAAGATTTTTGAACCTAAGTTTACCACAAAATCCAGTGGAATGGGATTGGGACTTGCCATGGTGAAAAATATTGTGGAAACTTATAAAGGAAGTATTACCTTTACATCTCAACAAGGAATTGGAACTACTTTTACAGTCACGTTCCCTAAAATATAATATACAAGCGCAATGAATTACCAGAATATTTTATCAAATACGAGTAACAAAATCACCACAATTACAATTAACAGACCTCAGAAGCTTAATGCTTTGAACAAAGACACGATACAGGAATTACATGATGCTTTTGATGAGGCTAATAGAAGTGATGATACTAAAGTAATTATTATAACAGGCAGTGGAGAAAAGGCTTTTGTTGCTGGTGCAGATATTAGTGAGTTTGCAGATTTCGATGTCAAACAAGGCGCAAAGTTAGCTGCTAAAGGACAGGAATTATTATTTGATTTTGTAGAAAACCTCTCCAAACCTGTCATTGCTGCAATCAATGGTTTTGCATTAGGAGGTGGTTTAGAACTGGCCATGGCCTGTCATTTTAGAATAGCGAGTTCAAATGCTAAAATGGGATTGCCAGAAGTGTCTCTGGGAGTGATTCCTGGTTATGGTGGAACGCAACGTTTGCCTCAGTTGGTAGGGAAAGGTCGTGCTATGGAAATGGTAATGACTGCAGGTATGATTGATTCTAATCAAGCCTTAAATTACGGTTTAGTAAATCACGTGACTTCTGAAGAAGAATTAATACCTTTTACTGAAAAAATTGCTGGTAAAATTATGCGTAATTCTTCAGTAGCAATCAAAGGTGCTATCAAATCTATAAATGCAAATTATAAAGATGGAGTTGATGGTTTTAAAACAGAAATCAAACAATTTGGAAGATGTTTTGGCACTGAAGATTTTAAAGAAGGAACTTCTGCATTTTTAGAAAAGCGAAAGGCTGAATTTCCGGGAAAATAGACATTTAGTTTTTGTTGATAAAGCTCATTTAAAGACTATAATTTGCATTATGATATTTTGTAATTTTACAAAAAAATACAAAATATGTTTAAAAAATCAATTATAAAAGGTCGTGGCGCTCAGCAAAATGTTCACAATCACTTTTTTTCACTTAGCCATGAACAACGCGATGATTTTTTAGAATATTGTGCTAAGGAAGGAGAAGAAGTCGACAGAAATAAAACACTTTACTTACCTGTTTTTCCAAAAACTATAGTCAATAAGGTTGCTAGTCCAGATGTTGGAATGGCGTATTCTATGAACATGTATCAAGGGTGTGAGCATGGTTGTATTTACTGTTATACCAGAAATAGTCATGAGTTTTGGGGTTTTAGTGCTGGATTGGATTTCGAACGTCGAATTTTGGTTAAAAAAGATGCCCCAAATTTGTTAGAAGCTTTTATAAAGCGCAAAAGCTGGAAAGCTCACCCAATCGTCATGTCAGGAAATACAGATTGTTATCAACCAGCAGAAAAAATATTTGAAATTACAAGAGCCTGTTTAAACCTATTTTTAAAGTATAAGCATCTAGTTTCAATTATTACAAAAAATGCATTAATACTTCGTGATTTAGATCTTATTACAGCGTTGGCAAACGATAATTTAATTAGTGTAAATGTATCTATTACATCACTATCGGAAACTACGAGAAGCGTTTTAGAACCACGAACAACTACCATAAAAAAGCGTTTACAAACGGTAAACATATTAAGTGAAAATGGTGTTCCGGTAAATGTCATGATGGCTCCAATAATTCCATCTATTAACAGTCATGAAATTCTACCTTTGGCTAAGGCAGTTTCAGAAGCTGGAGCTTTGAGTATGGCTCATACAATCGTGAGGCTAAATGGAGCAATTGGAGAAATTTTTACGGATTGGATACATAAAACCTTACCAGATAGAGCCGAAAAGGTATTACATCAAATTGAAAATTGCCATGGAGGAGCTCTCAATGATTCCAGATATGGTATACGAATGCGTGGTGAAGGTCACATAGCAAAGCAAATTAATGATTTGATTAAACTGGCGCGATTGAAGTATTTCAAGAATAAAGAAATACCAAAATTAAATACGGAATTACACGATATTTATAAAGATGGACAGATGAAGTTATTTTAAATGACTTCTTTTTATTTCTTTCCATTCCATTCAGCATAAAATTGCTTAAGAAATCCTTCCATATACAGATGTCTGTTCTGTGCAATTTGTTTTCCGGTTTTAGTATGCATTCGATCTTTTAAGAGCAATAATTTTTCATAAAAATGATTAATAGTAGGTGCTGTGGAAGCTTTATAGGCTTCTTTAGTCATCTTTAAATCAGGTGGTATCGAAGGGTCGTATAATTTCCGGTTTTTATAACCACCATAATTGAAAGTTCTCGCAATACCAATGGCACCAAGCGCATCCAGTCGATCTGCATCTTGAATAACATCTAGTTCTTTTGAAGAAAAACTCTGAGCTTCATTTCCGCCTTTAAATGACACGTTTTCTATGATTTTTACAACATGTTCAATAACTGTTGAATCTACATTTATTTTAAATAAAAATTCTCGTGCTTTTTGTGGTCCAATGGTCTCATCTCCATCATAAAATTTACTATCAGCAATATCATGAAGCAATGCACCCAACGCAACAACATAATCATTTACAGACTCATTTTTAGAGATGAGTAAACTATTATTATACACCCTTAAAATATGAAACCAATCATGACCACCTTCAGCAGATTCTAAGGTTTGTTTTACGAAGTTTTTGGTGTGCTGTATATGTTCAAGTTGGTCTGATGTCATTGGTCTAAAATAATGGCTTTCGTAATTGTTTGTTCTATATTTTTTATGAGCTCTTTATGATCATTTATTGAATTTAGCTCAATAGGTTCATGAACAGTAAACTTGAGATGATTCCCAATTCCCATTGGAAATGTGCCATAACGCAACATTTTCCATGAGTTATTAACCGTAATAGGAACCACTAATGCAGAAGGTGCTTTTTTAAACAACAATTCTAATCCTTTTGTTTTGAATGGTTTTGGATGTCCATCTTTACTTCTCGTGCCTTCTGGAAAAATAACTGCTGCACGATTGTTTTTTTCAATGTATTCAGCAAAGTTTAACATTGCAGGTAAAGCTTGACGTGGATTTTTCCGATCTATTAAAACAGAACCACCATGTCGTAAGTTATAGGATACACTTGGAATACCTTTTCCGAGCTCCTGTTTACTTACAAACTTGACATGATGTTGTCTCATGTACCACATTATTGGTGAAATGTCATACATGCTTTGGTGATTAGAAACTATAATTAATGGTTTATTTCTGGGAATATGATTTGGATTATACCAAGTAAAACGCGTGCCTAAAATGTGTAAACACCTTACTAAACAAAACTGAAGTGCATCAACACTTTTTTTATGTGCCTGATAACCAAAAACATTAAAGCAAATCCACTGTATTGGATGAAAAATAAGTAAGGTCATTCCAAACACAAACAAGTACAAAATTGTTAATGGATAAGCCAATAATTTTCTCATATAACAAATGTAATTTAATGCCTATAATACACAAAAAAACCACGACTAAATCGTGGCTTTAATTCGGTAGCAATTTTACTTTTTCTAGCAATGATTGTTGTAAGCATCCATAAGGTTTTCAGCAATTAATTCTGCTGGACGACCTTCAATATGATGACGTTCTAACATGTGTACCAATTCACCATCTTTAAACAATGCCATACTTGGCGAACTTGGAGGAAATGGAATCATGTGAGCTCTTGCTGCATCAACAGCTTCTTTGTCAACACCTGCAAAAACAGTCACAATGTGATCTGGACGTTTTGCATTTTGTAAACTCATTCTTGCTCCAGGACGAGCATTAGCTGCAGCACAACCACAAACTGAATTTACTACGACTAATGTTGTACCTTCTTTGGCTAATGCTGTTTCAACAGCTTCTGATGTATGTAATTCTTCAAAACCCACGTTTGTTAAATCCTCACGCATTGGTTTTACTAATTCTGCTGGATACATATATTTAATTTTTCAGATTAATATTTAGATAGCAAAGATACGCAAAAATAACAGGAACAAAGCTAAACTTAGTAAGCTGTTTGAATAGTATCATTAAAGTTTTCAATAACGGATAACTTAGGGATTTAGCAATAACTTACTTCACAAACGTATATGAAAATCCATCAAAAGCGATACCTTCATCTAAAATAAGCTGATGGTTTGTTAAGGTGTCGATATCCAACTCAACACTATCATCTAAAACGATTGTAATAAAACCGTCTTCAGGTGTTAGAACTTGAAAATCATATACACCTGAAGGGTAGCCATCAAAGACAGCTTCTGTATTCGTATTTATTATGGTTAGTTCTTGTGATTGGTTATCAAATGTCCATGTAATGATGCCAGCTTCAAAATCCTGATTTACACCAGCAAATCCACCTGAAACGTTTATTAAAGACCAAGTGCCATAGAGAGTTGGATCGCTATGGGAAGAGCAATGATCATCATTATTATTACACGAAAATGTAAATACAACAAGCAGAAATATATAGATATGCTTTTTCATGACGTAATTGGTTTTACACAATTTAGATATTTATATCCTTAAAAGGTTGCTTTGATAAGTGCTAAAAACTAAAAAAATATCAACTAACAAATGGTATATTTGAAATTTACAATAAATAAATTACATACATGAGTTTTGCAAAATGGATTGGTGGTGCTATAGGTTGGTCTTTTGGTGGACCAATTGGTGCTATAATAGGATTGGCTGTTGGTAGTTTAATTGATAACACGGCTCAACAAGGCGGTTTTTTGTTAGGTGATGGACCAACAACAAGAAAGGGGTCCAGAGGAAGTTATCGAAAAGCACCAAATTATGATAGACCAACAAAACAAGCGCAAACACAATCTGGAGATTTTGAAGTGAGCTTACTTATTTTAGCATCAGTTGTTATTAAAGCCGATGGCATTCAGGACCAAAGAGAACTCGATTATGTAAGGCAACAGTTTGTGAGTATGTATGGTAAAGAACGTGCAAACCATGCATTTCGCCTGTTTAAGAATATCAGCAAACAGCAAATCCCAACACGACAGGTATGTCTGCAAATTAGGCAAATGATGGATCATTCATCACGCTTGCAATTGGTGCATTTTCTCTTCGGAATAGCTAAGGCAGATGGAATGGTTACTGAAGTTGAGGTCAAACAAATTTATACCATCTGTGGGTATTTAGGCATCAGTTCTCGTGATTATGAAAGTATTAAAGCGATGTTTTATGACAGTAGTGATAATGCCTACAAAATTTTAGAAATAACTAAAAGTGCAACTGTTGATGAGATTAAAAAAGCCTATCGCCACATGGCAAAAAAATACCATCCAGATAAGGTAATTCACTTAGGGAAAGAATATCAGGAAGGTGCTGAAGAAAAATTCAGACAAGTACAAAAGGCTTATGAGCAGCTTCAGAAAGAAAGAGGTTTTTAATTTTGCTTATTTATTTGTTTTTCAATGTTTTTAAAGTAGCGTTTTTCTTAAAATTTAGATACACAAATATAACAACAGCAATAAAGCCGAGAATCATTATTATAGCTTTACCTGTTAGGTAATCAATGAGTTACATGTAATTTTTGGCAACAAAGAAAAATAGCTCCATTTAATCACTTATTTTAGACGAATTACAGGATTACACCTCATGGATAAAGCACAATTAAAAACTACGATACTGGATGAGATTTCTAAAACAGAAGCCTCTATAATTCATTATAAAGAATTGACTAAACCCATCGCACCAAATGATGCCATTGGTCGTGTAAGTAGAATGGATGCAATTAACAATAAAGCCATAAATGAAGCGTCATTGTATCAAGCTGAAAATAAACTCAACACCTTAAAAATTGTACTGTCTAAACTTAATGACGATGATTTTGGGATGTGTTTAAAATGTAAACAGGTTATTCCATTAGGAAGAATATTGATTAGACCAGAAAGTTTACTTTGTGTAAATTGTGCAACATGAATGATTGGTATGAATTTTGTGAATAGGGAAAACAACTAATACAACCATCAATGAAATTTTTATTATACTCTTTACTTTTATTAAGTTCAATGCTCATAAACGCTCAGGATGTTTCTGGAGTCTATCAGTGGAAATCTAGTTCTAATGATTTTGAACTCATACGAACATTAACACTTAATACAGACGGAACTTTTGAATATTATAATTACAGAAGAATTGAAAATGGTATTCCTAAAGAAACACACACTTATGGAAGAGGTACTTGGACTCAAGATAAAAAGGTAATTTCTTTTACTACAGAAGCCTCAGGTGTTAATGATAAATTCACCTTAGATTTCACAGGAACCAAAGCCCGATTTATCACTAAATCACCTAGAGATAAATCAGACCGAATTATTAAAACAGCGCTTAGCTTTTTTGAATCTGAAATTTTCTGGATAACAGGGATGAAACTTATAAAACAATAAATTATCCTCTAAACAGAAAGAAATCTTCTTTCATATCTTCTATTTGAGAATCTTCATTGGTAATGATATAATCGATAGCTTGAGTTGTAAACTCATCACCTTTTGTAGTAAGCGATACAATATTCTTGTTAATTTCAATCATATTGTTTTTTAAGGCCAGATCTAGAACCGTTTTAGAACGAACCTTTTGCCAATTGATGTGTTCATTTAAATGATTTACATGACGCTCATGTTCATCGTCATGGTTTTTCAAATGCAATAGAAATGTAAGCAACGATACTTCTGTACGTTGTTGTTTTTCTCTGTACATTACGGCAATAATCCCTTTACTTGGCGCAAACAAATAGACTATTAAGAATAAAACACCAAGCATTGTGGTTATGGAGCCAGCAATAGAAGCATCTAACCAATGTGCAAACCAATACCCAGAAATGGCACTGAAAACTCCAAAAACAACAGATAAAACAAGCATCTTTTTAAGGTCTGTGGTTAGTAAGTAAGCAGCAGCAGCAGGAGCAATTATTAATGCTACAACTAAAATAGCACCAACAGCATCAAATGCACCAACTGTAGTTATTGATGAAACCGTCATCAACCCATAATGAATGATTACAGGTGAAAATCCTAATGAAGCCGCTAAACCTTTATCGAATGTACTTAGTTTTAATTCTTTAAAGAATGTGAACAGTAAGGCAATGGTAATGATTAAGATACTTCCAATAATCCAAAGTGATTTCGGACCAACATCAACACCTGATATGAATAAGCGGTCAAAAGGAGCAAAAGCTAATTCACCAAGTAGTACAGCATCAATATCTAAATGCACATCATTTGCGTTTTTGGCAATCATAATCACGCCTATACTAAATAATACAGGAAATACAAGTCCGATAGCAGTGTCTTCTTTTACCAATCCGGTTTTTTGAATGTATTCAACCAGAACTACAGTAATCACACCAGTAATTGCTGCAAGTAGAATTAATAAAGGTGAGTTTAAATCTTGAGTGATAAAAAAACCAACAACAATTCCTGGTAATATAGAATGACTAATAGCATCACTAATCATCGCCATTTTACGAAGCACTAAAAATGTACCAGGAATAGCACAGGCAATCGCAACCAGACTGGCTATAATTTGTATTTCAAGTTGTGCGTTACTCATCTTGTTTGGTCAATTGGTTATACAAATTTGAAGCTGATTCAAAACCTTCATTAGTTAAGCTCCAAGTTGTACCTTGTAGCGTTACATAATTTTTCTCAACGAGTTTTTTTAACGTGCCTTTGGTAAACCCTTGAAAGTTATTCAGAATTTTAATTTCGTGTGGATGAGAAATATTTTCGTGTGTTTCTGCAATATGATACATTAAGGCTAAAGTCTTATGCAATTCTAAATCACGTCTGTTTTTTATTAATCGGATTTGTTTAAATAATAATCCACGACTAGGAGAAAATACAAACGATACAAATACAAAAACCGCAGCAACAATTACAATTACTGGTCCAGTTGAAAGGTTGTCTTGGCTAGCGCTAATTGCCGTTCCGAAAACACCAGAAAACGCACCAAACGCAGCAGCAAGAAACACCATATTAGCAAGACTGTTTGTCCACTGTCGAGCAGCAGCAGCAGGAGCCAATAACATGGCACTCATTAATACAACACCAACGGTTTGCAAGCCTAATACAATAGCTAAAACGATAAAGCTTGTAATTAGGATGTCGATAGTTTTGGTATTAAATCCAAGTGTTTTAGCATACTCTTTATCGAATAGTAAAATCTTGAATTCTTTCCAAAAGAGAAGGAGTACAAAGAGACAAATTCCAGTGACGATTGCCATCATCCAAACATCACTTTCAACAAGTGTTGCTGCTTGTCCAAATAAATATTTATCCAATCCAGCCTGATTTGCATTAGGTTGTTTCTGGATGAATGTAAGCAACAACATTCCGAAGCCAAAAAACAGCGATAAAATTAGTCCTAATGCAGTATCAGATTTCAGATGTGTTTTAGTGATGATTCCTCTAATCCAGAAGGTACCAATTAGTCCGCTAACTAAGGCTCCAATCAATAAGGTGTTACTATCTTTTGCTCCAGTAATTAAAAATGAAATAGCGATTCCTGGTAACGCTGCATGTGAAATGGCATCGCCTAAAAGACTTTGTTTTCTGAGTACAGCAAAGCTACCTAGCATACCAGTTACAGCACCTAAAATTGCTGTTCCTAGTGTGATGGTTCTTAAGGTGTAATCACTGAAAACGAGTTGTATGTAGTCTTTTAATTCGATTTTTTACTTTTTTTGTCATTCCGCACTTGATGCAGAATCTATTTTTATTTAAGTTCCAATTAATAAGATTCCTACCTGCGCAGGAATGGCATTACTCTTGAATACTTACTTTATAATTAATACCATAAGTCTTGGTTAAATTATCGTCATTAAAAATGTCTTTAACTGGACCAGTGGCTATTTTTTTTACGTTCAGAAAAGTCACCCAATCAAAGTATTCTGGAACTGTTTGTAAATCATGATGCACTACAATTACGGTTTTACCTGATTTTCTGAGTTCTTTTAAAATATTGATAATAGCGATTTCTGTGGTTGCATCAACTCCTTGAAATGGTTCATCCATAAAGTATATGGAAGCGTCCTGTACTAAGGCTCTTGCCAAAAATACGCGTTGTTGTTGTCCACCAGATAACTGACTAATTTGTCGGTTTTTAAACGGAAGCATACCTACTTTTTCAAGTGCCTCCAAAGCAGCTTTTTTTTCTTTTTGTCTAGGACGCTTAATCCACCCTAAACTTCCATAAGTTCCCATTAAAACAACATCAAGTGCTGTTGTAGGAAAATCCCAATCCACACTGCCTTTTTGTGGAACATAAGCCACTAATGAGCGTTGTTTGTTATATGGTTTTCCATAAATAGATACACTTCCGGCAATTGGTTTTAAAATACCTAATATGGATTTGATTAACGTTGATTTACCTGCACCATTAGGACCAACGATTGCCATTAATACACCTTCAGGAATTTCTAAATCAATATCCCAAAGTACAGGCTTATAGTTGTAAGCTACTGTTAAATCATCTATTTGTACTGCAATTTTAGTCATACCTAATCTTTTTGTCATTCAGAGTGTAGTGAAGAATCTAAAAATGATTTAGTTCTAGATTCTTTAGTCGTACTTCCTTCTAAATGACATTTTATTTAAAGTCCTACTTCAAAGCATTAACAATCGTATTCACGTTGTATTCAAACATGCCAATGTAAGTGCCTTCGGCTGTTCCAGAGGTTCCTAAAGCATCAGAATATAAAGTGCCACCAATACTAACATCATGACCTTTAGATGTTACTGCAGCTTTTAAGGCTTCGATAGTTCGTTTTGGCACTGAGCTTTCTACAAAAATAGCTTTAATGTTTTTTTCAATAATAAATGCTGATAATTTTTGAACATCCTGAACGCCAGCTTCAGTTGCAGTTGATAAACCTTGTAATCCAACCACTTCGAAGTCGTAAGCTTTTCCGAAGTAATTAAAGGCATCATGAGCGGTCACTAAAATACGTTTGTCTTTTGGAAGCGTTTCAATAATACCTTTTAGCTTAGACTGAAGGACATCTAATTTGTTGATGTAGTTCGTTTCATTCGTTTTGTAACTATCTGTATGTTCAGGATCTTTTTCGGAAAGTACCTGAGTTACTTTTTGTGCAAACAGCTTAAAATAATTGATATCAAACCACACATGAGGATCGTAGTTAGAGGCAAAATAATCGGAACCAATCAAGGTGTTTTTATCTAGCTCTTCTCCTAACGCGATAGGTGTTTTAGTCTGGCTTCCCATTTTTTCAAAAACTTCAACAAGCTTTCCTTCAAGATGCAATCCGTTATAAAAGATAACATCAGCATTCACCAATTTTGTAACATCACCTTCGCTGGCTTTATATAAGTGAGGATCGACACCGCTTCCCATTAAACCTTGAATATTAATATACTCACCTCCAATGTTTTTTACCAAGTCTGTAATCATTGTGGTTGTGGTGACTACGTTTAGTTTTCCATTTGATGGTTTGTCATTTTTGCAGCATAAAAAAGAAAAAGCAACAATGAGTATTAGTAAGGTTTTTATTGTTTTCATAACTGTTTATTTATTTAGTAGGTAATCTGAAGCTTACACCAGCACTCAATAATAAATCTTGTACTTGAGTAATTCCAGAACCTATTGTTGCGTCTAACTGAATATTTTTAGATAAAAGATAGGTTAATCCTGTATCCCAAAGATGACTAGATTTACTGTCTTCAGGAAGATTTCCATAAATTTCTGCATAAATTCCTATTTTATCAGAAACACTGTATCCATAGGATAAAGAATACAAATAGGAAACTTCAGGAGAATCATCTTGCCAGCGTGCTCCGAGATTGTAACTTAGACTTGATTTTGAGCTCAATGTATGTGCAAAAGCGAAAATAAAATCTGCTCCAGTAGTTGCTGGTCGATAATCTTCACCAGCAGTAAAAGGCAGGTATAAATGACCTAAAACTCCAACTTGTGGTTTCCATCCTTTCTCGTCTACAATGGCAATCTTAGTTCCTAATAATAAGGGACTAAAACCACTAGAGATATTTTCTAATTTACTTCCGTTAACTGTGGTTTGTCCTTCCGAAAAGTTCCAGCCAACTCGTAATTCTAAATTATCCAATAACCCTAAACGGACTAAAGTTGTGTTATAGGTGTACGTTTCAAACTTGACATTATTAGCTTCAAACCGTTCATAAGCACCTCCTGTTTCGACCTGGATATATTCAGGAGCAATTGTTGATGCAGATTCAGTTATATCAGGTCTATCAGTCACCAGAGGTTCAGAAGCAATATTAGATTCATTTTCATTTTGAGCAAATGAATCAACTACAGTTGTTGTAGTCATAAAAGTTATTATGAAACCTTTTAAGCTTTGTTTTAAATGATCTTTAAAGAATTTAGTTTTCATCGACATAAATAATTTTAGTAAAATTTTCATTTAAAACAATGGTGTTTGAACCTATTGCTATTTGGGTCATTTTATTGCCACTAAATTGTTTTGAAACGGTTAACGTATTTCGATATTTTATTTCATTTAAAGCACAAAACTCAAAGAATTCTTTGTCGTCGCTCATTAATCTGGCTATAGTGTATGTTTGTCCTTCTTTTGCTTCGGCAAGAGAGATTGACGTGTCTTGTGTTGTAATTTCGCCATCAGCATTTGGAATAGGATCACCATGTGGATCAAACTTTGGATGTCCTAGATATTCACTAATTTTTTCTGCCAGTAAATCAGACGTTTGATGCTCCAATAATTCAGCTTCACGATGAATGTCATGAAGTGATAAATCAAACATTTTAAAGAGGAAGGCTTCCCATAGTCGATGCTTGCGAACGACATTGAGTGCCATTTTTTTACCTTTTTCGGTGAGTTGAAGTGCTTGATACTTTTCGTAATGCAGTAAGTCTTTTGCAGCTAATTTTTTAGCCATATCTGTAGCTGCAGGATTAGAAATACCAAGTTGTTTTGCTATGTTACCAGGTTTGGTGTCTTTGATATCATGCTTGTCATTATTGTAAATGGCTTTTACAAAATTCTCTATTGCTACAGACATTTTTGAGCGCTTTAATTAATTTTTAAGCTTACTTAAATATTTTACAAAAGTAACTAAAATTTTAATTATAGCAATTATTTTTAGGTAGTCATAATTATTCTATACCTATTAAATTAAAAGCGCCATTAACCAAAAGTTGATCTGTTTCTTTTATGTCTGCACTTTCTAATAGTTCTGTATAACCATTAACTGTGTTTCCAACAGTTGCTTTTACCTGATTGAAAAAGTAATCCGTGTTTGTGGTTTCATTTAAAAGCAATACATAATAGTCATCTTCAATCTCTACAAATGCAGTTTCTGGCAGTACATTTGCATCTTTTTCTTCGGTAATAATATCTGCATTGACGAACATTCCTGTTAGGAATTTATGAGATTCATCAAGTGGATGCGCATGAACTTTTATTGTTCTGTTTTCACTTATTGTGGTTCCAACTAAATGCACTTCAGCATAAAATAGTTCATTAGAAGCTTCTGGAATTTTAAAGGTTATCTTTTGCCCTTTTTCTACATTCATAATATCTTTTTCAAAAACAGATAATTCCAAATGGATATGTGAGTTGTCAATAATTTCAATAATAGATGTTGCTGGAGATACGTAAGTTCCTCTGGTTACATTAACCTTTGAAATGCTTCCGCTAATTGGCGCAAATAAAGTCACGATGGAGGAGATGTTACCTTGTTCAACACTTTTAGGCGAAATATTTAGCATGACTAACTGTTTTTTAAGTCCGTTGTATTTAGCCATAGCAGTTTTATAGGAACTTTCAGCTTTTAAATAATTTTTTTGAGACGTAATGTTTTCTTCCAACATGGTTTTTTGACGATTAAACTCTGCTTTTAGATAATTTAATTGCTCTTTCACTTCCATGTAATCTTGTTGCATAGTAACAAATTCAGGATTTTCAAGGGTTACTAAAGCTTGTCCCTTTTTTACAACGTCACCTTCTAAAAGAGGTGTTGTTTTAATATAACCTCCAACTGTTGAATTAATCACAGCTTTGTTTTCAGGTGGAACATCAATCATTCCATTGACAGAAATCTTTATTGGCATTGCTTTTTTTTCTATCGTTCCTAAAGTCATATTGTTTTGATTAAATTGAACTTTAGAAACTTGTATGCGGCTATCTTCATCTTCTGAAATAGTAGTTTCAGGGGAGTTTTCAGAATTTTTACAATTCATAAGCAACAGAAGAACTAAAGTAGAGCAAACGATATATGTAATACGTGTCATAACGTTGATTTTAAAGGGTTATATAATTAATTTTTATAATGGTTTGGTTGTAATTGTTGAGGTGTTCCAGATGATTAATCTGAATGTCATATGCATTCTCAACACTTAGAATATATTGGTAGAAATCTATTTCACCATTTTTAAAACTACTGTTAGCTGTTTTAAGAATTTCATCAGCCATAGCTTCTCCTTCGTTTTCAAAATAGGCGAGTGCTTTTTCGTATTGTTCAAGTTCTAATTGCAACTCTCGATATTTGGTGTTGAAGTTAATTTCAAAATCTTGCGATTCTTCTTCAGCAATATCTATTGCTATTTTAGATGATTTGATGCGTGATGACTGTGCATTGAAAAGCAAAGGGATTTTTAAACCAAACTGATAACCAATTAAATTGGAGTTGATTCCAGAATTGGTGCCTTGAAAATAATTAAGACTTAGATCTGGAAGCAATTCCTGTTTTTGATATTTACGCTGTGCTTCAAATACTAAGATTTTGTTTTTATAATAGTCCATTTCAGGACTGCCATTTAAATCCATAATCTCTAACGGAATTTTAGTGAATGGCTCTGAGGCAATAGTCAAAGTATCTTCACTTTGAACAACAGCTTTCAAATTGGCATATGCGACTTTGAGTTCTTGTTGTGCCTGAGACAGGTTAAGTCTGATTTGCTTTTGTTTGGATTGAGCCGTAATTTTTTCTAAATAATTAGTTTCTCCCAATTCAAAACGTCGTTTCGCAATGGCAGCAAAATTTTCATACAAACTATCTAAACTGGAAATAACCTGAGCCTTTTCTTTAGCATACAGATATTGATAATAACCAGATGTGACCTTACGTTTTAATGCTTTTTCGCGAATAGCATAATTGGATGCTTCAAGGTCGTAGTTTGCAGAGTTCAATTTTTTACCTGCAAAATAAACAGTTGGAAATTTAAACCCTTGTTGTATTCCGAATACATCGAGAGGTTTATTGTTGAATGCTAAATTGTTTTCATCATAAGAATAATACACTTCCGTTTTATCAAAATCAAAAGCTGTCGAAATTAATACATCAGACTGTTCAACCTTTAGTTTATTAGCCTTGAGTCCTGAATTATTTTCAATAGCCTTGGTAATTAACTCATCTAGTATTACGGATTTCTGTTGTCCAAAAGATAATGTTGAGCATAAAGATAGAAGGACTACAACTCCAAAATGTTTATTTTCTCTAAGCTTTATTTTTTTTGAAGTTGTACTCATAAAATAGGAATACAGTACAGGTAATACAATCATCGTTAGTAAGGTTGCTGTAATTAAACCTCCAATGACAACGGTTGCTAAAGGTCTTTGTACTTCAGCTCCAGCATTGGTAGAGATAGCCATAGGTAAAAAACCAAGAGCTGCTGCTGCTGCTGTTAAAAGGACAGCTCGTAAACGGTCTTTTGTACCTTGTTTAATGAGTGCTTCCATAGTTTCAAATTCGTCATTTTTTAGTTCTTTAAAATGTTCAATAAGTACAATTCCGTTGAGAACAGCAATTCCGAAAAGTGCTATAAAGCCAACACCAGCCGAAATGCTAAAAGGCATATCTCTTATCCATAAAAACAAAACGCCTCCTACTGCAGAGAGCGGTATCGCAGAATAGATTAAAAGGGCCTCTTTAATTGAATTAAAAGCGAAGTAAAGCATTATGAAAATTAGGATTAATGCAATAGGTACAGCAATTAATAAGCGCGATTTAGCATTTTGTAAATTTTCAAATTGACCACCATAAGTAATCGTATATCCTGTAGGTAGTTTTATATGCGTATCAATCAATGCTTGCACATCGTTGACTACAGATTCTAAATCTCGATTTCGAACATTAATTCCAACAACAATACGTCTTCTGGTATCATCTCTTGATATTTTGGCGGCTCCTTTTTCGTAAGTGATAGATGCTAATTCACTTAAAGGGATTTTTCCACCATCTGGTAAATCAACATAGAGGTTTTTGATGTTATCGATGTCTTGACGTTTTGAGGATTCTAGGCGTACCACAAGGTCAAATCGCTTTTCACCTTCAAAGATGTTGCCTACAGTTCGTCCTGCAAATCCCATGGATAGCATAGTATTAAGATCTTCAATGTTAAGTCCGTAACGTGCTATTTTTTCTCTATTGTATTTCACACTCATTTGTGGCAAGCCATCAATTTTTTCTACTGAAATATCTGCTGCTCCATTTACATGTTCAATGAGTGATTTTATTTCGCTTCCTTTTTTTGAAAGGATGTCTAAATCCTCACCAAATATTTTGATAGCTATATCAGCTCTTACACCAGTAATCAACTCATTAAATCGCATTTCTATAGGTTGTGTAAATTCTACTTCCATACCTGGAATCACAGCCAGTGCTTCTTTAAATTTATCAGCTAATTCGTCTTTTGATGATGCAGAAACCCATTCTTTTTTTGGATGTAATACGATAATAACATCGCTTTCTTCCATAGACATAGGGTCTGTAGGCACTTCTGCTGCGCCAATTCTGGTAACGACTTGTTTTACTTCTGGAAATTTTTCTAATAAAATGGTTTCAATTTTAGTCGTAATCTCAACTGTATTACTCAACGAAGTTCCTGTTTTTAAAACCGGTTGAATCACAAAATCGCCTTCATCTAATGTTGGTACAAATTCACCTCCCATATTTGCAAACAGGTATATCGAAAAACTCAAAAGCAGTATTGAAAGTCCTAAGACAAGTTTTTTACTTTGTAATGCCCAATTAATTGTTGGTTCATAAATGCTGTTGAGCCAACGCATCAAACGAACAGAAATATTTTTTTCTGAAGGTTTTGAGGGTTTAAGAAATATGGAAGCAGCGACAGGAACATAGGTAAAACAAAAAATCATGGCTCCAATTAAGGCAAAGCTGAAGGTTAAAGCCATAGGTTTAAACATTTTCCCTTCAACACCACTTAAAGACAGGATTGGAATGAAAACAATTAGAATGATAAGCTGACCGAAAATTGCAGAGTTCATCATTTTTGAAGCGCCTTTAAAGGTAATATCATCTTTATAGGATTGTAAATCTTCAGATTTTAAACCTGCAAGTTTGTCGTGGTTTTTGGTAATTCTGTAAGCGATAAATTCAACTATGATAACTGCGCCATCGATGATGATTCCGAAATCAATAGCACCTAAACTCATCAAGTTAGCATCAACTCCAAATATGTACATAAAAGACAAAGCAAATAATAGGCAAAGCGGAATTACAGAGGCTACAACCAAACCTGATCGCCAGTTACCTAGTAATAAAACCACCACAAAAATTACGATTAAACAACCTAATACTAGGTTTTCTGTAACTGTAAATGTTGTCTTCCCAATGAGTTCACTTCGATCAAGAAACGCATTAATGTAAACACCTTTAGGCAATGATTTTGATATGGAAGCGACACGATCTTTAACAGCTTCAATCACTTGTTTGGAGTTTGCTCCTTTAAGCATCATCACCTGACCTAGTACTTTTTCACCTTCACCATTTCCTGTAATGGCGCCAAATCGTGTAGCATTTCCATAGCCTACCGAAGCCACATCTTTAATATAAACCGGAACGCCATCATTGGTTTTAATGACAATATTTTCGATGTCTTGTAAACTGTTTACCAAACCATCTCCTCGAATAAAATAAGCTTGATTTACTTTTTCTATGTAACCACCTCCAGCAACACTATTGTTGTTTTCAAGAGCAGTAAAGACCTCCTGAGCAGTAATATTCATAGCATTGAGCTTCTCAGAATTGAGTCCAACTTCATATTGCTTTAAAAACCCTCCCCAAGTATTGACTTCAACTACACCAGGAATTCCGGACAACTGACGCTTAACAATCCAATCCTGAATGGTACGAAGATCTTCAGCAGTATAATCGTTCTTATATTCTGACTCTACATCAAGAATATATTGATAGATTTCTCCCAGACCAGTTGTTATTGGTCCCATTTCGGGAGTACCGAAACCTTCCGGAATTTTTTCAGAAGCCGATTTTATTTTTTCAGCGATGAGTTGACGAGGCAAATAGGTGCCTATATCATCATCAAATACAATCGTTACAACAGACAACCCAAATTTGGATACAGATCGAATTTCCTGAACGCCTGGAAGATTAGCCATCTCCAATTCTACAGGATAGGTGATAAACTGTTCCATATCCTGAGTTGATAGGTTACGAGATGTTGTAATGACCTGAACTTGATTATTGGTGACATCAGGAACAGCACCAATGGGAATTTGTGACAACGAATACAATCCGAAGCCAATAACAAAAAGTGTAAATAGCAGAATGATAAATTTATTCCGCAGACTAAATTTTATAATATGAGATAACATAATTCATTTGATAAAGTGAGTGACAACTCATTAGGAAATAAGTTGACAGATACAAAAATTAACTAAAATGAATTATGCGAGTTTTGGAGGTTGTAAGAGGCTTTTTTTGTGTAAAGTAGATAAGGTAGACTGGTAATGAAAACGGCTGTCTTTCAGTTCTAATAATTCAACCGATTCAATTTCTAAGAAGCATTTTTGAATCACAAAAGCTGTGATTGTTACGATATGGTCATGACATTGAAAAGGCAATTGATCATGATCTTTTTCTTCTTCCTGATGATTTTTGCTATGGTCATCTTTAAGCTCGCCATAGTGTTTAGAAATAAAAACGAAGAAATTATCACCATATTCAGCTTTATGAAATTGAGCGTGTTCAATTAAATCATCTATCTGGATAATGTCATTATATTCTATTCTTAAACTTTGTAAAAGAATTAAAGAAGATAATAGTATGGCAAATAATTTACTCATCCCAACAAAGTTAAGAAAAATTCCCTAAAATAGTTTAAAACCAATTTTACTAATTTATTAGTAATTTCACATTTTAATTTTTAATGATCTCCACATGTTTCGATTTTGTTTCTTTTTAACCTTCGTTTTCTCATTTCAAATTGGTTTTGCCCAAGCTGAAAAAATACCGTTTCAACCTTTAGATGTCTTTGAATTAGAATGGGCTTCAGATCCGCAAATATCTCCTGATGGTTCGCAAATTGTTTACAGACGTAACAGATTTGATATTATGAATGACAATTCGCAAGGAAATCTATGGATTATCAATACTGATGGTTCTTCACATCAAAAATTAACCTCAAGAGAAGTCAATGAATCTCAGGCAAGATGGTCACCAAGTGGAGATCGAATTGCTTTTATAAGTGCTACAAATGAAGGTTCAGAATTGTATATGTACTGGACTAAAACAGGTCAGTTTGCAAAGTTATCACAGCTTGAAAAATCTCCTGGAAATTTAACCTGGTCTCCAGATGGAACGCATCTTGCATTCACCATGTTTATATCTGAAAAACCTCCTGTGATTGCTGATTTGCCTTCAAAACCTAAAGGAGCAAAATGGGCAAAACCAGCAAGAATAACAGACCGTTTAAAACATGAAAGAGATGGCTCTGGTTACATGGAACCCGGTTTTACTCATATTTTCACAATTCCTGCGGAAGGTGGTTCTGCGCATCAAATTACAACAGGCCATTATGACCATAATAGTAGTTTATCATTTTCTCCTGATGGAAAGACCATTTATTTTGCAGCAAATAGAGTAGAAGATTGGGAATATAGATTTAATAACAGTGAAATTTACAGTGTTGATATAGCGACAAAGCACATTAAAGTTTTGACCTCTCAGGATGGTCCAGATTATTCACCTAGAGTTTCTCCAGACGGAAAAACAATTGCTTTTTTAGGGTATTTAGATAAAGTACAAACGTACCAAAATACGGTTTTACATCTCATAAATATAGATGGTACTAATCGCAGAATTATATCTTCAGATTTAGATGAAAGTGTGTCTGATATTTCTTGGGAGCCTAATGGAAAAGGTTTGTATTTTACCTATGATAGTAAAGGTAATACTAAAATAGCTCATATAACAAGGTCTGGACAAATCACAAAACTTGGTGATGATTTGGGAGGAACCACTATTGGTCGTCCTTATGGTGGAGGATCTTATTCTGTATCAAATAAAGGCACCATTGTTTACACACATACACGACCAGAATATCCTTCAGATTTAGCCGTGTTGAAATCGAATCAAAAGGAACCAACATTGATTACCGATTTAAATTCTGATGTTTTAGATTATAGAACACTTGGTGAAGTTGAAGAGGTTTGGTACACATCAACGTTTGACGGAAGACAAATTCAAGGCTGGATTGTAAAGCCGCCTTTTTATGAGGCATCAAAATCGTATCCTTTGCTTGTTGAAAATCATGGTGGACCAATTTCTAATTATGGTGATCGGTTTTCTCCTGAAATGCAATTATATGCAGCTGATGGTTATATAGTATTTTATCCAAACCCAAGAGGAAGTACGAGCTATGGTGAAGAATTTGCAAATTTGCTATACAATAATTATCCAGGAGAAGATTATAACGATGTGATGGATGGTGTTGATTACTTAATTAATAAAGGTCTTGCAGATCAAACTAAATTATACGTTACTGGAGGAAGTGCTGGAGGCATCATGACAGCCTGGATGATAGGAAAAAACGATCGTTTTAAGGCTGCAGTTGTGCATAAACCTGTGATTAACTGGATTAGCAAAACTTTAGTGGCAGATAATTATTATGGATATGCTAATTCAAGATATCCTGATCAACCATGGGAAAATTTTGAAACCTATTGGAAATTTTCTCCACTTTCATTAGTTGGCAATGTTGAAACACCAACAATGGTTATTGTTGGAATGAATGATTTGCGAACTCCTACAAGTGAAGCCAAACAACTATACCATGCTTTAAAACTCAGAAAAATAGAAACTGTATTGGTTGAGTTGCCTGATGCGTCACATGGCATTAATAGAAAACCAAGTAATTTAATCAGCAAGGTTGCTCATACGTTGGCATGGTTAAAAAAATATAAGTAATGGTTTTTTAATGACAACCACAACCATCATCTCCACCACAAGCTTTGGTTGAAGCTTTTTTTGGTTTCCAGATGAATTTACGCACCAGAAAAGCGATTGCAATGGCAAGTGTTGTAAAAACGAGTATGTTTTGTATGATGGTATTCATTTTATTTTAAGACTTGAAAAGCGATTAAAGCAACAATATAAGCAAAACCACTCATGATAACAAGTTGTAAGGTTGGCCATTTCCAGCTATTGGTTTCCCGTTTAACAATGGCTAACGTACTCATACATTGCATGGCAAAAGCATAAAATAATAAGAGTGAAATTCCACTGGCAAAATTAAATAATGGTCCGCCTAAAATAGGATTAACTTCTCCTGCCATTCGGTTTTTAATGGTTTCTTCTTCATCATTTCCTACACTGTAAATAGTAGCTAAGGTACCAACAAAGA
This sequence comes from Psychroserpens mesophilus, assembly GCF_050617655.1. Taxonomy (GTDB): domain Bacteria; phylum Bacteroidota; class Bacteroidia; order Flavobacteriales; family Flavobacteriaceae; genus Psychroserpens; species Psychroserpens mesophilus_A. The sequence goes on from NZ_JBODQC010000001.1 coordinate 552,033, forward strand.
CTTCTCTGGCAGCAAATGAACTTACAATGGCAATACCAATTTTCCAGTCGTAACCTAATGGTCTGATAGCAGGTTCAATAGCATGACCAGCAATTCCAATAAAGGAATGCTCTAATTTATGAGACGCTATTTTTTGTTGTAATTCTTCAGCAGATAAGTTTTGAGATGCATATTCTATGGCTACAATTTCTTCAGCTTTATTAAAGTCATCACCTGGACCATAAGATGCTAAAAACCATAAGACAATGGAGATGGCTAAAATGATTTTACCAGCTCCAAAGACAAAAGACTTTGTTTTTTCAATAACTGTCAGTGCTACATTTTTGAATAGTGGTAATTTATAATTTGGCATTTCAACCACAAAAAATGTTTTACTTTTAATTTTAAGTATTTTATTCAACATCCAGGCTGATACAATTGCAGCACCAAATCCTATTAAATACAAAAGCATTAAAGTTAGTGCCTGATAGCTTAACCCAATAAATCGACCTTCAGGAATTACTAAAGCTATGATGATAAGGTACACAGGAAGTCTGGCAGAGCATGTTGTAAAAGGGGTTACGAGAATGGTAATTAAACGTTCTTTCCAGCTTTCAATATTTCTGGTTGCCATTATGGCTGGAATGGCACAAGCAGTTCCTGAAATTAAAGGAACAATACTTTTTCCGCTGAGTCCGAAACGTCTCATAATACGATCCATTAAAAAAACGACACGACTCATATAACCACTTTCTTCTAAAACAGAAATGAATAGAAACAGGAAGGCTATTTGAGGAATAAAAATCACAATTCCTCCAAGTCCAGGAATAATGCCTTCAGCAATTAAATTGGTAAATGCACCTTGAGGTAAACTGTTTTTTGTCCATTCACTAAAGGACGCAAAAACTGTGTCTATAAAGTCCATCGGAACACTTGACCAATCATAAATAGCTTGAAATATGGTCAGTAAAATGATAAAGAAAATGAGGTATCCCCAAACTTTATGAGTTAAAATCCTATCGAGTTGAATGCGTAAATCTTTAGCTGATTTCAAATCGATGGTTTGCCCTTTTTTAAGCGCGTTATTAATAAATTGATATCGCTTAATCGTTTCTTTTTGCTGTAATCGTTTTAAATCGGCTTTACTCTTCGTTTTAAAACTATTAATAGCGTCAATTTCATTTCTGTCCGTTTTTCCGAAGTTAACATCCTGAGTAATAACCAACCAAAGCTTATATAATAATTGATTTGGAAATGCTTTACGGAGATTATCGAAATAATTATGATCAATTTCTGATGCATTAACACAAGGTTTTACAGAAAGTTCTTTATAATTAATGATAAGCTCTTTGAGTTGTTCTATACCTTTATTTTTTCGGGTACTGATAAGAGCAATCTTAGTTTGCAGTTCTTTTTCTAAAACAGGGATGTCTAGTTGAATACCTTTATATTTCATTCGGTCAGACATATTTATGACCAAAATCGTTGGAATCTCTAAATCTTTTATTTGAGTAAAAAGTAGTAAATTTCGTTTAAGATTTTCAACATCGCTTACCACAACTGCTACATCTGGAAAATCTTTATCATTTTTATTAAGTAATAATTCAATCACCACGTTTTCGTCTAATGACGATGCATTCAAACTATACGTTCCTGGAAGGTCGATGATATGGGCTTTTACACCTCTGGGCAATTTGCAAACCCCTTCTTTTTTCTCGACAGTTATGCCAGGATAATTGCCAACCTTTTGATTTAGACCTGTTAAAGCATTAAAGACAGATGTTTTTCCTGTATTCGGGTTTCCAATAAGCGCAACATTAATTTGTTTAGCCATTAGTAATATCGATTAAAATATGAATTGCAGTTTCTTTTCTAATTGCCAAGTGAGTTCCGTTAATATTGAGATACATTGGATCGGCAAAAGGAGCCACTTGAACAAGTTCTACTAAATTACCAGGCAAACATCCCATTTCTAATAATTTAAGAGGAATATGAATTGAGGAAACATCAGTAATGATGGCTTGTTGTCCTCGTTTTATATCTGCTAATGTCACCTTTAAGCTTATTTAGATTGATTTTAAAGAAGCAAAAATAAGTCAAAAAATCGTTGTGAAGAAATTGTTGTGATAAAACTATTGATATTCCTTTTTGAGTCGCTTGATATCCTGAAGCAATGAGTCAACAGAAGTTGGACTAACGCCATTATAGATGCCTCTAATTTGTTTGTCTTTATCGATGAGTGCGAAATTTTCAGTATGAATCATTCCATAGTCTTCAGAATCATCATTTTTAACAACTAAGTACGATTTTCGCGCTAAATCATAAATTTGTTTACGATCACCTGTAACGAGATTCCATTTAGCATCATTAACATCTTTTTCGATAGCATAGCGTTTTAATTGTGCTACAGAATCTATTTCTGGTGTTACAGAATGAGAGAGAAGCATCACCTCATCGTCATTAATAATATTTTCTTGAATGCGATGCATTTGATCTGTCATAATCGGGCAAATGGTTTGGCATGTTGTAAAAAAGAAATCAGCAATATAAATTTTATCTTTATAATCATCTTGTGTAATGATTTTCCCATTTTGATTTATAAGCTTAAAATCTGCTATTGTATGGTATTTCTTTTTATGCTGAATTGTACTATCTACAAGAGATGCGTCTATGCGGTTTGGTTGATAAATTGGTAAGGGTTGCTCTACTTTAAGTATAGAATAGAAAATAGAAATGATTACTCCAGAGACAATTAACAGTACAATGAAAAAGAGTTTAAATTGTTTAAAAAACGCGAGCATAACTTGGTTTTTATGACTTTAATGTAAGATTTGGATGCAAAAATACGACAGATTTACTACAAATTCAGTACTTTTAACACGCTATATTGCTAAAAGAAAGAAAAAATTAGAGTTCTATGAGAATACTATTACTTACCCTTTTTTGCCTACTATCGTTGCATTCGTTTTCTCAAGATTTTAATGAAACGTTAGAAGATGTACGCATTGCTGAAGCAAAATCTGCTTTAAGCCAAATAATGCATAGAGCCAATTTAAATACAGGGAATTACGATTTAAAATACCATAGACTGGAACTAGATTTAGATCCTTCAGTTGCTTTTATTTCTGGAGATGTTACCACTTACTTTGAAGCTAAAAGTAACATGAGTACTGTCACTTTTGATTTGTCTAGTAACATTGTAGTTTCTCAGGTAGAGCAAAGAGGAACGATGTTAGCATTCACCCAAAATTCTAATGATGAATTGGTAATAACCTTACCTGTTGTTCAGAATACAGGTGTATTAGATTCGTTGACGATTAGTTACTCCGGAAATCCTATTAGTTCTGGATTAGGTTCTTTTGTTCAGGAAACTCATAATGGTGATCCTACTATCTGGACTTTGTCTGAACCTTATGGAGCAAAAGCTTGGTGGCCTTGTAAACAAGATTTGATAGATAAAATAGATTCTATTGATGTGTTAATTACAGCACCACGATTTAATCCAACAAATGAAGAATATATAGCTGTTTCTAACGGATTAGAGCAAAGTCAGGTCATTAATGGAACCAACAAAACAACACATTTTAAACATCGTTATCCGATTCCTGCATATTTGATTGCGATTTCTGTTACTAATTACGAAGTGTATTCTCATGAGGTTCCTAACAACGGAAACCCATTTGATATTGTAAATTATGTCTATTCTGAAAGTTTGTCCAATGCTCAAGCAAGTACTCCTGTTACTGTTGACATTATGGATTTATTTATTGACCTTTTTGAAGCTTACCCATATGAAGATGAAAAATATGGTCATGCACAATTTGGCTTTGGTGGAGGTATGGAACATACAACGGTTTCATTTATGGGAAGCTACGGAAGAAACCTAATTGCTCATGAACTTGCACATCAATGGTTTGGAAACAAAATTACTTGTGGCAGCTGGAAAGATATATGGTTAAATGAAGGATTTGCTACTTATTTGTCTGGCTTGGTTTATGAAAACTTAGATGGAAATTCAAATTTCAGAACATGGAAGCAACAGCGTATTAATTCAATTACATCACAATCTGGAGGCGCAGTGTATTTAAGTGATATTGATACCACAAGCGTAAGTCGTATTTTTAGTTCCCGACTTAGCTATAATAAAGGAGCTATGGTCTTACATATACTTCGAAAGAAATTAGGTGATGCCAGTTTTTTTCAAGCTTTACAAGATTATTTAACGACTCCTGAACATGCTTATGGTTACGCAAAAACAGAAGATTTCATTGCTATTGTAGAAACCTCTACTGGAGAAGATTTATCCGAATTTTTTAGTGACTGGTTATACAATCAAGGCTATCCAAGTTATACTGTAAACTGGAATCAGTCTTCACCTAATGAAATTACAATTGAGCTTTTACAATCTCAAAGCCATCCATCTGTGTCGTTTTTTGAAGCACCAGTTCCAATACGGTTAATAGGAACCTTTGGGGAAGAATTAGATCTTGTATTAGATCATACTTCAAATATGCAACAGTTCACAGAGTCTGTAGGATTTGAGGTCCAGGAAGTGATTTTCAATCCAGAATATGATATTATTTCGGCAAATAATCAAGTGGTGCTTAGTTCAGACACATTTGAATTTGAAAGCGAACTTAAAGTGTTTCCAAATCCATCTTCAGTAACCATAAATCTTAAAAAACCAGAAACATTAAATGTTGATTCGATAACAATTTACAATGCTATCGGACAAGTATTGTATCGTTCAGAGTGGACAGAAGCAATTGATGTGTCCACTTTTTCCGAAGGTTTACTTTTTATGCAAATTAAAACCAATAATGGTGTTATTAATAAAAATCTGGTAAAGAATTAAGCCTGACTTTAAATACATCTTTTCACATATTTGGTGATAATTTGAGATGGTTAGCTCACCTAAAGTGTATTGCACTTTCAGTTTTAATTTGTTTATCAAAGAAGCTGCACTTAAATAATATCCATTATTTAAACATAAAACACTTCAATTTTTTATGAAAAATTTCAAAATTAAATTGGTAATAAAACACTACTTTTGTGGCTTGTAAAATTTTGACCAGAGATATACATGGAGTTTGTAATACGAATATCACAATTTTTATTAAGCCTTTCTCTTCTAATTGTACTTCACGAATTAGGGCACTTTATACCAGCAAAACTATTTAAAACCAAAGTAGAGAAGTTCTACTTGTTTTTTGATATTAAATTTTCCTTATTCAAGAAAAAGATTGGAGAAACCGTTTATGGTATTGGCTGGCTGCCTTTGGGAGGCTATGTTAAAATTGCAGGAATGATTGATGAAAGCATGGACAAAGATCAAATGGCTCAACCTCCACAGCCTTGGGAGTTTCGCTCTAAACCAGCTTGGCAACGTTTAATTATTATGCTTGGTGGTGTAACAGTTAATTTTATTTTAGCTTATTTAATTTATGTTTTTGTTGCTTTTGTCTATGGAGATAAAACTACTAAAATTGAGAGTTTAAAAGATGGTTATTGGGTTGAAAATGAGTTTCTTCAGGATTTAGGTTTTAAAACTGGAGATAAAATATTAGCAGTAAATGATATCAAAGTTGTAAATGATTATGATGTTCGTTCAAATATCATTGGAGCTGAGAATATTACGATTAAAAGAAATGGTCAGAAAAAAGTAATTGATTTACCAGAAGATTTTCTTGGTCAGTTTACTTCTGCAAAAAGTAAAGAGCTCTTTGAACGTAGAATACCATTTATGATAGGGTCTGTTGCAGATTCCTCTTTAAATAAATCGTTAGATGTTAAGGCCGAAGACATTATTATTTCTATTGATGGTAAGCCATTAAGATATTTTGATCAATTAGACTCTTTAATGACGAACTATAAAAGTCAGACTTTAAGAGTAGAATTGTTAAGAGATAAGGATACGATTTCCCGTGAGTTAAAAGTTGATGAACATGGAAAATTTGGATTCCAACCAGCATTTGATAATGACCGTTTTGCAGAATTAGGATATTATGATATTGCGATACAGACTTATACGTTTGGTGAAAGTTGGGTAGCAGGAGGATCAGATTTTGTGGATACACTAAATAAATATGGAGCTCAATTAAAAGCCATTTTCAATCCAAGTACAGGTGCTTATAAAGGAGTTGGTGGTTTTAAAGCAATCTATAGTATTTTTCCAAGTGTATGGAGCTGGCAAGCATTTTGGGTTCTTACAGCTTTTCTTTCAATAATGTTAGGCGTCTTAAATTTACTGCCGATTCCTGCCTTAGATGGAGGTCATGTGATGTTTTTATTGTATGAAATGATCTCAGGCAGAGCACCTAGCGAAAAATTTTTAGAACGAGCTCAACTTGTTGGATTCATCATATTAATTACTTTAGTTTTATTTGCCAATATTAACGATTGGATATAATAAAGATTTGAATCATTTTTTTGTTTTTTTTGTTTGTGAAACTTAAAAAATAATATATATTTGCGCTCGCAAAAGCGACAAACACTCCTCCTTAGCTCAGTTGGTTAGAGCATCTGACTGTTAATCAGAGGGTCCTTGGTTCGAGCCCAAGAGGAGGAGCAAACTAAAGTTCAGCAGAAATGCTGGACTTTTTTTGTGGTGCAAACTAAAGTGCTAATTTTAAACAGATTTAAGTCTAACTAAGCTGCATTGAATAAAAAATCCCAAAGCTAAAGCCATGGAATCTCTTAAGTTTAATACGTTTAATACGTTTAATAATGCTAATTACAGCTTTATTTTAAAACTTCTACATGTAGCATTATAATTATTTTATTCAACATCAGTTTGATAATCATCTTGATTGTCATCTTCTTCATGTAATGCGATTATGTCTTCTTTTGTTTTGATCAAATCCATGTCTTTCAAATAAAAGACATCAGATTCATAAAATTCTAATGAAGGTTCAACCTCATCATATTTGTGGTGTCTTGGAGAATAACTTACAAATCTTGCTTTGTTCGAATCTAGTTCTGAAGCAAATTCAGATTCTTCAGGACTTTCAACGTCAGTATCTAGGATTAATAAACGACCATCTAAAGTCCATGTACCTTCTACTGCAACATTCTTGTCTGGAATACCTCCAATATATTTACGTGTGTAATAAAAAGTAAAGCTTCCATCATCTTCCAATGTTATAGTGTAAATCATTCCTTCACCAATGTCTGATATCCACTCATTCGAGTATGTACCTTCAACATTTTGAGTGAATGCTGTAAAAGCGTTAAACAATAAAATAAAAGTGAGTATAATAGATTTCATAATTCTTAATTTTTATATACTATAATTTACAAAACAATTAGCCTGTTTGCGTTACATAATTTTTAGTAATGCTTGTATAATTTTGATTCTGGTTTAATTATTAGGCTTTATAAATAGAGTTTTAAAGAATTCTACAATCTTTTATAGGATGCTCACATTTTAAATTTTATTCGATGTACAGCTATATAAACATATAAAGCTATTAATTATGAAACGAATTTTACTACTCATGCTATTGAGTTTAACGACTGCAATAGCAATGGCTCAGACTACATGGACAGGTTTGGGAACAAACACAAATTGGAACAATACAGACAACTGGGACACTAATCTGGTGCCAACTGCATCAGATGATGTAATTATTCCAACTGGTTTTACAGTAACTCTTAATAGTGTAGGAACGGTTAAATCTATTGATGTACAAGGAAATGCTGTTTTTGATATAGACAATAGTTTTACCTTTGCAGAACCCTCAACCTTTGGTTCAAATACAACTATTAACTGGAGTGCAGGATCTTTAAGAGGAAACGGAATTATATTGACAAACTCTGGAGTTATGAATATAGATGGGACTAATGTGACATTAGCTCTTGGTACTATTTTGAATAATGATGGATTTATTAATTTCACGACTAGTGGAAATATATTTATAGCAGCAGATGCCGTACTAAATAATACTGTAACTGGCATTTTAGATTTTCAGGCAGATAATTCTGGAATAAGTGAATCTGGAGTTGGAACTAATTTGCTAAATAATTCTGGATTGATAAAAACATCCTTTGTAACATCAGATCCTGATGATCAGGCAACCATTAGCGTAGAATTCAAAAACAATGATGGTACTGTACAAGTTGAAAACGGGACTTTAAATTTGTCTAATGGAACAGTAGATTCTATAGAACTACAAGATGGTACCTATAATGTGTTTGCAAATGCTACTTTAGAATGGGATAACGATGTCACTGTATCTGGTACTTTAACGGGAAACTTAGTAGGTAATATTGTATGGAGAGATTTGGTGAGAGTTAATGCAGCAGATACAGCGACTTTTGATTTCACAGGAAATGAAACGATAACTTGGGTTAGTGGAAGTTTAGATGGCGGAGGAACATTATTTAATAAAAATAAGATTGCAGTTCAAACAAGCAATGTTTTTATTAATGGCATTACCACACTCAACAATAGTGGCGAAATTAATTTTGAAAGTGGAGGTGATATATTCATCCAAAATGACAGTGCTCTAATTAACTCACTTACAGGGATCATAGATTTTCAGGCAGATAATTCTGGAATAAGTGAATCAGGAGCTGGAACTAATTTACTTAACAATTCTGGATTGATAAAAACATCCTTTGTAACATCAAATCCTGATGATCAAGCAACCATAAGTGTAGAATTAAAAAACAATGATGGGACTATCCAAGTTGAAAAAGGGATTTTAAATTTGTCTAATGGGACTGTAGATTCTATAGAACTTCAAGATGGTATTTATAATGTGTTTACAAATGCTACCTTAGAATGGGATAATGATGTCACTGTATCTGGAACTTTAACGGGAAATCTTGAGGGAAATATTGTTTGGAGAGATGCGGTAAGAGTTAATGTGGCCGATACAGCTACTTTTGATTTCACAGGAAACGAAACTTTGATTTGGGCTAGTGGAAATTTAGATGGCGGAGGAACATTGTTTAATAAAAATAAGATAGCAGTTCAGACAAGTAACGTTTTTATTTATGGAAGCACTACACTCAACAATAGTGGAGAAATTAATTTTGAAGGTGCAGGCGATATATTCATTCAAAATGATAGCGTTTTAAATAACTCACTTACAGGAACCATAGATTTTCAGGCAGATAATTCTGGAATAAGTGAGTCAGGAGCAGGAATTAATTTACTGAGCAATTTTGGACTGATAAAAACATCCTTTGTAACCGCAGACCCAACAGACCAAGCCACTATAAATGTTGAACTAAAAAATAATAATGGTACAATACAAGTAGAAGAAGGAATCCTAAATTTAAGCAATGGTGTTGTGGATGCCATAGAACTTACAGATGGTATTTATAACGTGTTTTCTGGTGCCAATCTAGATTGGGATGTTTCTGTAACCCTTTCAGGAACACTAACTGGAAATCTGCAGGGAACACTAAACTGGCGATCGACTGTTAGGGTAAACAGTCCTGATACTGCTATATTTGATTTTTCTGGAAATGAAACGATAACTTGGGTTAGTGGAAGCCTAGATGGTGGAGGGATTTTAATAAATGAAAATAAGATAGCAGTTCAAACAAGTAATGTTTTTATTAATGGCATCACAACGCTCAACAATAATGAAGAAATTAATTTTGAAAGTGGAGGCGATATATTCATCCAAAATGATAGTGTTTTAAATAACTCACTTACAGGCACCATAGATTTTCAGGCAGATAATTCTGGAATAAGTGAGACAGGAGTAGGTATCAATCTATTAAATAATGAAGGGTTACTTATATGTAGTTCGTCTAATTCAACGGTAATAAATGTTGAGGTAATTAATACAGGAACTATTGAAGCTGCATTTGGAACCTTAAATTTTAGTGGAGTTTTAGATCATCAGGCTGGCGGAATAATCAAAGGAATTTCTATTTTTAATATGCCAACCATTACAAACTTTACAAATAATGGAACCATAGCACCTGGTGCTTCACCTGGAACTTTAACTGTCATTGGAAACTATATATCCACAGGAAATACAATTCTCGATATTGAATTAAACGGACTTATACCTGATACAGAACATGATGTTTTGGTCATTACAGGAACCAATGTTGTTTTTGAAGGTATGGTAAATGTTACCATGGGATTTGAGGGCACTATAGGTGACGAGTTTACCATTGCAACAACTTCAGGAACTATTGCAACAGAGAATTTACAGTCACCTATCGAGAATGTCGATTTTGATGGAAAACGCTATACATTTGATATCTCTTATCCAGACAATAATAAAGTGGTTTTGACGATTACCGATAAGTTGGATATTCTACCACCAAATATTATTACTCAAGATATTACAGTGCAATTAGATGCCAGTGGAAATGTGAGTATTGCAGATACTGATGTTGATAACGGAACAACTGACAACTGTACACCAACAAATGAACTCCAGTTTTCTCTTGATACTACCGTTTTCACATGTGCTGATTTAGGTGATAATATAGTAACCTTAACAGTCACAGATAATGATGGTAATTTTGCCGAGGCACAAGCTATTGTTACTGTTGAAGATGTCACTAATCCAAATGTAGTAACTCAAAATATAACAGTTCAGTTGGAGGCTTCTGGAAATGTAAGTGTTCTGCCTTCAGATATTGATGATGGCTCTAATGATAATTGTTCAGTAGCGAATCTAAGTTTAGATGTTTCAGATTTTACTTGTGCAAATTTAGGAGCAAATACAGTTAACTTAACCGTTACAGATCAGAGTGGAAATAGTGATTCAGCTTCAGCTTTAGTTACGGTTCAAGATGCTATAAACCCAACAGCGATTACCCAAAATATTACAGTTCAGTTAGATGCTTCTGGAAATGCAAGTATTTTACCATCAGATATTGATGATGGCTCTAATGATAATTGTTCAGTAGCGAATCTAAGTTTAGATGTTTCAGATTTTACTTGTGCAAATTTAGGAGCAAATACAGTTAACTTAACCGTTACAGATCAGAGTGGAAATAGTGATTCAGCTTCAGCTTTAGTTACGGTTCAAGATGCTATAAACCCAACAGCGATTGCCCAAAATATTACAGTTCAGTTAGACGCTTCTGGAAATGCAAGCGTTTTACCTTCAGAAATTGATAATGGTTCAAATGATAATTGTTCTGTAACAGGTTTAAGTCTTGATATTACAGATTTCACCTGTGCTGATTTGGGTGATAACACCGTTAAATTAACAGTAATTGACCAAAGTGGAAATGAAGATTCGGCTACAATTATTGTTACTGTTGAAGATAATATTGCTCCTGTAGTAAACTGTCCAAGTGGTTTTACAGTTGAAACAACAGGCGATTTTATATTGCCAGACTATTTTGTTGAAGGAACTGTAGCTGCTTCAGATAATTGTGGTTTTACGGTTCAACAAACTCCTGCTCCAGGTACAATTTTGCCTGATGGAGATTATCTTATTTCAATTGAAGTAACTGACGACTTTGAAAACATTGAGTCTTGTTCATTTAACTTAAAAGTAGATGACACTACTTTAGGAGTTGACGATTTTCAATTATCAGATCATAATATCATTGTTTACCCTAATCCAGTATTAAGTACATTGAACATAAAGAATACAAGTCAGTTAAAACTCATTAATTTAGAAATCATAGATGTCACTGGAAAACTGGTGAACACAATAGATTTAAAGCCTATGAATGAAACCATGCAAGTATCTTTAGAAGGGTATGCAAACGGCATGTATTTTGTTAGAATATACACCTCTAATAATTCTATAACCAAGCGAATTATAAAGCAATAATAGAGTTAGTTAAACCAGACTATCTGAAAGGTACAATTTATCAAAATACGATAATGACAGTTACGTTTCAGATAGTTTTTTTGCTCACATTTTAAAACTCATACGATGAATAAGTGATGAATCAACAATGCTATTAATTTGTAGGGAATTTTTTGAACGTTGGTTTATCCGTTAGTTTATAACAGAAAGAGTTTTCATCTATTTGAAAACTCTTTTTTTATGCGTTTCGTTTTTTGATGACGATGACGGTTAAAATTATTATAACTAAAGATCCAAGCAGCCAAAATAATAAATTTGAAGACGTATTTAAGTCTATAGGTGCAGTATCTCCTATAAGAACTAAACCAGCCCAGTATTTTGGGTGTTTTGTTCGTCCATGAGCAGTTTTAATATAATCAAGTTTTGCAAGACGTAAAGCTTTATCTTTAGGCAATCCTTCAGAAATATTATCATAAAATAATTTGATAATTTTTGCACTAGACTGCTCATCTATTTTCCAAAGACTTGTTAAAATACTTTCGCTTCCAGCGTAATTAAAAGCATGAGCTAAAGAAATCATACCTTCTCCAGACTGGTATGTTGGCTTACCAGTTTCACAAGCTGTTAACACAGCAAGATGCGACGCTAAATTTTGATTGTAAATTTCATAAGTATAAAGTGAGTTGTCTTTATTTGACGCGTCTTTGGCAAAAACCAGACGAGATAGCTCAGGTAATATGTTATTAGATTCAGCATGTGTTCCAATATGAATGATTTTATGTTCATTGGCTTCCTTGGTGAATACTTGTTTTGAAGCATTTTCGTTTATAAATAACTTACCATTAAATAGTTTTGAATATTCTTTTACCAGTTCAACACTAAAAGGTTGAGGTAATAAATGTAAATAAGTTTTATCGACAGATAACGAATCTACAATTGAAACTTTGTAGTTGTCTTTCATTTTGTCATTAAATTCAGGAGCAAACGCTATAAAATCATTTGAGTAATCTATTGTTTTTTGATTCTCATTTAAGAGCAACAAACTATAATTGTAAGAGATATTGTAATTAGACAACAGGCTGTTTTCTGCTAACTTTTCAACAGAGTTTGCTTTAGAGTTGGTCAAGGTTTCAAAACTTAAATTAAAAAGCTCTCTATCTGGAATAATGACAATATTTTTTGTGCCTATTTTATTTTCAAAAGGTTTCCAGAGTTTATTATACAATAAAAAAAGGTAGTCATTTGTGGCTTGATTAGTTGTTTGGTCTTCACTTAAAGATATGATGTAATTGCTAATGTCTTTTGAGTCTAATTTAATCAGATTATAATCTGCCTTGCTAACTAAAAAAGCATAAAGTTGTTCTTCAACATATAAATAACGCACAATAGTTACCTCTTCTGAAATATGAGTTTGCAAATTATCCAGAGGTGTTTCAATACTGGCATATCGCATTTTATAGTATTTTGGATGTTTTTGTTTTAATGAATCCAAAAACAATGCCCAGTTGTGATTTGCATTTAAATAAGAGTTAAAATCATTGATGTCTTCCAAAGCCTTTGAAATAGAGGCTTTCAATTTTTTCTCTCTATGTAAAACAGTTTCAGGAATATTAGAAAACGAGAGATTATTTCTCATGTTTAGCCGTGATCTAATCCGATTGTAAATACTAGATTCGTGAAGTTCTATTAACTTTTTTAATGAGCTTGTATCATTATTGATTTCGTACAATTCTAAATTCAATTTTTTTGCAAAGTCAGTATTGTTTTTATAGTCTGAAAGTAAGATGTTTACATCTTGTGAAGTGAAAATGGTTTCTTTACGTTTTTCTAATAAACGCAAAGCCTCATCTAGTTTTTCTATGTTATATTTTAAAAAAACAGCATCTCTTTGTGGTGTTGTATAGTAGTCTGATTTTGTGTTTAAAAGTGTTAATTTTGGTTTGTTGAGTTGAAGTATGACAGAATCCATCCTTGAGGTATAACGATTGGTCTTATTGTCTAGATATTCATGACCACGTTTTATCCATTCTTGAGCCTCATTATAGTGTTTTGATAAGTAATAGGTTTCTGCCAGATTACTAATTTGTTTAAATAGTTGATACGAATTATTAGTGCTGTTTTTTAACACATAATTGTAAGCTTTTTTTGAAGTTTCAACGGCTTTTTTAGGCTCGTTATTATCTGCTAAAAAAAGAGCTTTATTGCTTAAAAAGTTTAAAAACTCCTTGTCATATTCGTTCCCTAAAGTTTCTAGAAAAAGTACTTCACTTTTGTCAAAATATGCTTTGGCTTTCATGATATTATTCTGAGCAGTATAAACTTCTGCTAATGCATGAAAAGCTGTAGCTTTCCAATAACTGTTGTTTTCAGAGTTTTTCTCCAGCTGTTGTAATCCAGCATTTAAAGATGTAATGGCTTCATCGTAATTTTGAAGTGAAAGTTGAGATTGCCCAATCTGAATAAGAGTAAATGCGACATCGCTGGCTGTACTTAACATCTTTTTTTTCTTCTCTAATGCATACTTTAATATTTCATTGGCTTTGTATAGATTTCCATATTCGTTATAAAATACCGCTAAATTAGAGATGGCTCTTGCCTGATAACGTTTTGACTTAGACACAATGTTTTCGTCTAATGAATTAGTTGCGACTGTTTCGTAATTGTTAATAACGGATGTTTGTGTTTGTATCGCTTTTTGTAAATCACCTTCCGAATACTCCAACAATGAGATGTTAGATTGAATTACGGTTTTTAAATATAAATTCTCAATTGAATCTCCTTGTTTAATCACACCTAAGGCTTTTATTGCTTTAGAATAGTAATACTTGGCACTATCTAACTTAGAAGACATCCACATGGTTGCTCCTACAGCATTATTTGTGTCAGATAAAGCCTTTGGATCTGTTTGGTCATAAGATTCATAATCATTTAATGCCTGAATAAAATAGGTTTTTGCTTTTTCTATTTCACCAAGAGACATTAATGAGGCTCCAACATTATAACGAATTTTACCAATAGCATCTCCTCTTATATTTTTTATGTTTTGAGCTATGTTGAGCGCTTCTTCTGTGACTTTTAGGGATTTTTGGTTTTCACTAACTTCATCATAAAAATCGGCTAGGCTTAACAGGGTTTTATAATTTATAAAGGGGTTTTTTCTTTTGGAATTGATGTTTTCTACAAACTTTTCAGCAGTTAGAACGGCATTATGTTTATTGGTTTTTGCCAATGAAACTTTACCTACGTAATAAGGGTAATTAATTAGAGAATCGAACAGGTTCTTACTCTCAAATGAGTGGATTTGTTTTTTTAATTCTGTGTCAGCTTTATTAATGTTTTGATTAACTAAATAATAATCGATGAGTTTAATGCCAGAAATTGAATCGGGTTGAGAAAAACCAAATTGATTAAAGCCTACTACTAAAATAAAAAGCATGGTAGGACTATAACAATTGAAAAAATTTCTCATAATTGCTTGTTTTTAATAAGGTTAGTCGTTCAATTTGGACAGAAGTATGTTGCTGTTTTCAATGTTAGATTTTTGAAAGTTTTCTTTTGCTTTTTTAATATTACCTTCTTTTAAATAGGCTAAACCTAAATAGTAATAGGCATCATTAGCTAAGGGAAAATCTTTATCTTGAATTGATTTTTCTAAAAAAGGAATGGCATTAGTTTCGCTTTTGTTTGCTAAATAGGCAACACCTAAAAAGTAGTTTAGTGTATCATTACTTGGTGTTTTTTCTTTTAAAACTTCCCATTTTTCAATAGCAATTTTATAATCGCCTTGTTTGTAATTTACCATGGCATCATAAAACTCAAAATTTGAACTATGGCTCATTGTGGTTGGTAATCCTGGATCTGGCACAAAATATTTTGAGTATAATCTGTCTGTAGAGTTTTGATTGTAAAACCAAAAACTTCCTAAAGCAATAATGATAGCTGCAGCTGCTACTAATTTTCTGAATTGTAAATAACGAACTTTAGGTGAGTCCTCTTGAGAAGGTTGTTTTATGATGTCGTTATGAAATTCATCAAGCTGTGCTTTAAGTGACTGTTCTTCTATACCAGATAGAAGTATCCTGATATCTTCAACTTGAGTTTTAAATTCGGAATCATTCTCAAGTTGTGTTTTAAATGCTTTGAGTTCTTCTTGAGACATTGTTCCATTAATGTATCGCTCAATGGCTTCGAGTTGTTCTTGTGATATGGTGCTATTAGTTTTCAATTTTTTTAAGATTTTGAGGATAACACAATGCTTCGGAGTTTTTCCATGCATCTGTATTTTTTGTTTCGCACTGAAGCTTCTTCAAGTTGTAATTCTGAAGCTATAATTTTCA
Source organism: Psychroserpens mesophilus (assembly GCF_050617655.1). Taxonomy (GTDB): domain Bacteria; phylum Bacteroidota; class Bacteroidia; order Flavobacteriales; family Flavobacteriaceae; genus Psychroserpens; species Psychroserpens mesophilus_A. Next base: position 568,096 of record NZ_JBODQC010000001.1, read on the forward strand.
GTGATTTCTTTTCATAATAAAAGTTAGTTAGTAGCTGTTTACAGGGTTGACCGAGATTTTTAAAAGCATTCATTGTTGCTTTTAATTTGTCTTCATTAGCGCCTTTATATTCATCTTTTGGTTCTTCTTTTAAAAAAGCTAAAGTTTCATCGGTGAATCCATTGGTTTTTTTGAATGTACTTGATCGCAAAACATCCATCCATTTGTTTTTGGCAATTTGGTATAAATAGCCTTGTAAAGCCGTTTCGTTTTTTGGTTCAAATTTATTCGCTTTTAAATTTTTCCAAACGGCAATAAAACTGTCTTGATATAAGTCTTTTGCATGATCAACTGAGCCACTATTTTTTAAGACTAAGGCTTCAATTTTGTGATAATTACTCATATAAAACTGTTTTAAAGCAATTTGATCGTTTGCTTTAATAGCTTCTACAAGTTGTAATTGATGGTTGGTTTTGTGGGCTTCCCTCATGTTAATAGCTAATCAACAGAAAGATACAATTATTTCAATTTTCAACCAATACTATGCTATTAAATCAACTTTTCGACGATTAACTGTTTTTAAGTACATCGAAACGACTAATTAATTGTCATCATTATTTTCTAATTGTTCCCAATTAATGCTATTAGTTGTATTATCAACGTTAGGATTCCAGTTGGTATTATTGGTTCCAATGTATTCGTTATTATTGTTTTTCCAAACTGTGTTATAATACCCTTGAACTTGATATTGGTTTCCGCTTTGGTCATGTACATTACTACGTTCCCAGATCGCATCAACAGATTTGGAGTGTCCTGCATCTGTCATTGCATTTCTCCTTTTCCAGCTTTCATGATTACTATCACTTATTGAGCTGTAGGTGTTTCCAGTATTAATTAAGGCTTGACCTTGCGCACGAATAGAAGCCATACGCTGTTGATGCTCTGCATTACTTTGTTGAGATTTTTGAGCGTAATATTGATTGTTTTTTTGAATCCAGTTTGGATTGACTTGCAGATTGAGCAAGGCATTGATATAATCTTTTTTTGCATCTTCATATACAGCTTTTGGAGCATCTAATCCATTTAATGTATAGCCCCAATCCATACCTCCAACTGTTGGGTAGTAATTGGTAAAATATCTTACGACTCCCAGAGATTTAATACCATTTTTATCTTCCCATTCGGTAACGATACATTCATATTTTTTTTCTTCAGGCATAGATTTGAAAATAGCATTGTCTAACTGTTTGTCTGCGTGAGCGAGTTGAGGAAGCGGAAATTGACCTATGTATTTTAGTCCGTTAGATTCCAGAAACGGCTTCAAATCTTCATTTATAACACGATTGATGTCTTTAGGTGCTTTTATTTGGGTTCCGTTTTGCTGATAAAAATAATTTAACTCCTGATTATTAGAATAAAAAAACATGTTATAACGTTCACCATAAACTTTAATCCCATTTGAAGCTTTAAAGAGCAAATTATCTTCTGAGTTCTTAGTAATTTCCCATGAAACTGGAATTGGCATTACACCAAATAACATATCAAATTGCTTATTTTTTATCTTGTAAAGTTTTAGCTTTTTTGAAGAGGTATTGGTGTTTGAAGCAGCCTTCTCAGAATTATACTGTTGGTTGTTTTCAATAAATTCTTCAGTATCTATATTAGAATTTGAATGTAAGTTGTGATCTTTTTGTCCGTTGCAAGAGTAATAGAAAAAGATAAATAGAATAACAAGTAAAGGATAAGATTTCATAATGCCAATAGTTTAAATTAATATTCTATTGGTACATCGTGACTGTTTTAAATTGTCGTCACTTTTTAGCTAACTTTTTCAGAAGACTGATACTTTTTTTCTAATTGAAAAATCATTTCTTTAGTCATTAGCTCTAAATTAAAATCGTGATTCCACTTCCAGTCCTTGCGAGCTATACTGTCATCAATAGAGGATGGCCAGCTATCAGCAATTTTCTGTCTAAAATCAGGATGATACGAAATCGAGAAATCTGGGATATGGGCTTTTATACTTTCAAATATTTCTCTAGGAGTAAAACTAACTGCAGATAAATTGTATGAAGACCTAATTGTTAAGCAATCCTCTGGAGCGTCCATTAAATCTAAAGTAGCTTTGATAGCATCGTTCATAAACATCATTGGAAGTTGGGTATCTTCAGATAAGAAGCATTCATAAGTTTTGTGGGTTATAGCTTTGTGATAAATTTCTACAGCATAATCTGTTGTGCCTCCTCCTGGCATGGTTTTCCAGCTAATAATTCCTGGATATCTAATACTTCTTACATCTACACCATATTGTTTGTTGTAATATTCACACCAACGTTCTCCAACTTGTTTTGTAATACCATAAACTGTTGTTGGTTCCATAATGGTATGCTGAGGTGTATCAACAGAAGGAGTTGTGGGACCAAAAACAGCAATGCTAGATGGCCAAAATACTTTTTTAATCATACCATCTTTTGCGAGATTTAAAACATGAAATAGAGAATTCATATTTAAATCCCAAGCCATCATTGGATGTTTTTCTCCTGTTGCACTAAGCATTGCAGCCATTAAATACACCGTATCAATATTGTGTTTTATAACACAATTTTTAATAGCGTCATAGTCTTTAGCATCAAGAACTTCAAAAACTCCTGATTTTGTAATGTCTATATTTGAAAAACGGATATCACTAGCTACAATATTATCATCACCATGAATTTTACGAAGTTTATAGGTTAATTCAGATCCAATTTGACCACCAGCACCAATGATTAATACTTTTGACATAAAAAAAATACGGTTATTAATATGAGTCAAAAATACTAAGAATAAAAAGGACAAAAAAGATTAATGCTTAAATTTAACAACACTTTATTTTTTGTTAAATCCATTTTTATAACCCTAAAAGTATATTCTCTTTAAGTATATTTACGACCAAATTCAGTTATTAATTTATGCGATTTAATTTCTTGTTGTATTGTGTTATTTGTATGATGGTTTTCAGTTGTAAAACAGATCCCCAAAATGTAGAAATTGAACCTTCAGTAGAACCAAAAGAATCTAAAACCATAACTAAAAAAGAGATTGAAAGTCTCAAATATAATGATTACGCGTTAAGCAACGACGCTTCCAAAACAGTTAATGATTGGCAAAAGTACCAAGAACTAAACAGGCAAATGGAGTATTTAAAGATGGCTGATTTATCTTTTTTTAAAAGTGATATCACATTAATTACTACGTTTATAAACGATTTTAGATTAGAAATTCCAAATGCATTAAGTACTAATGAAATTAATTCTAGAATCACAGCATTAGAAACAAAAATGCTTAAGCTGAATAGCCTATTACTACTTGATAATATTTCTAAAGACGAACAGATCAAAGCGATAAAAGAAGTATTTGTTGCCTTTTCTAATCTGAATCTTCAAATTAACAAAAAGCTTGAGTTTGAGGCAAATAACATCTTAAAGCCAAATTAATTATTAACAAAGCAGAATTCTTTTCTCTTAATATTTTGTTAATATGTAACAAACAACAAGTTAGAGCTTCTAATTAATGACTAATTTTAAATCAAAATTAAAAACACTATAAACACTATGAAAACTAATATCAAAAATATTTTGATAATCTCAGTTTTGGCAGTTTTTACATTTTTAGGATGTAAAGAAGAACCAAAAGAGGAAACAGCAATGGTCGAGAACATTCCTGGAATTAATCTCGATAACATGGATAGAGAGGTAGATCCAAAAGATGATTTCTACAATTTCGTCAATGGAAATTGGGCTAAAAACACTCAAATTCCTGATGACGAAACACGTTGGGGAGGATTTGGAGTATTGCGAAAAGACACCAGAAATGATGTTTTAGAAATTTTAAAAACATCGAAAGAACTGGGTAAATATGAAGATGGAACGGATCAAAAAAAGGCATTGCTGATTTTTGAATCAGAATTAGATACTATTGCTCGTAATGAAGCAGGTATAAAACCATTACAGCCGTTACTTGATAAAATTAACAGTATTAACAGCATTGATGAAATGCAAACGGTTTACGCTACAACTCTAGGTGTTTCTGCCCCTTTTGCAGGAATTGGAGCTAGTCCAGATTTAAATGACAGTAGTATGAATGCTGCATGGTTGTTTCCTGGAGGTTTAGGGTTACAAAGAGACTACTATTTAGATCAGGATGAAAAATCAAAGGAAATCAGAGAACAATACAAAGCGCATATTTCTAGAATGCTTCAATTCATTAACTACAGTGAAGAAGACGCAGATGCTGCAGCTAATAAAATTTTAAAAATGGAAACGGAGTTAGCCGAGCCTCGATTAGATAAGGTAGCTGCTAGAGATGCTCGTAATTTCAATAATCCAAGATCTATTTCGCAATTACAGGAGATGTCTCCTGCTATTGACTGGAGTAAGATGATTGATGATATGGGAGTTAAAAAAGAATTAGATACCGTGTTAGTAATGCAACCAAAATACATGACTGCATTAAGCGAGTTTTTAACATCAACTCCAATTGAAGACATAAAAACGCTAATGGTTTGGAGTACCTTAGATAATGCTGCTGGATGGTTAACTACTGAGATTGAAACGGCAAACTGGGAGTTTTATTCTAAAACATTAAGTGGAGCAAAAAAACAAAAATCAGCAGAAGAACGTGCCTTAGGAACAGTTACAGGTAGTGTGGGAGAAGCTATCGGAAAATTATATGTAGAAGCCAAATTTCCACCAGAAGCTAAAGAGAAAGCTGAGCAAATGATTGCTAATGTAATCACTGCATTTCAAAATAGAATCCAGAAATTAGACTGGATGACTGAAGACACTAAGACCAAAGCTATTGAGAAGCTAGATAAATTTACTGTTAAGATTGCTTATCCTGACGAGTGGGAAGATTATTCTAATTTGATGGTTAAAGAAGGAAATAGCTATGCTGAGAATATGATGGCTGTTGGTCAATGGTCTATGGAAGATAATCTATCAGAAATTGGTGAGCCAGTAGATAAATCAAAATGGGGAATGCCTCCACAAATGGTAAATGCATATTTTAACCCTTTGAATAACGAAATCGTTTTTCCTGCTGCAATATTACAACCACCTTTTTATAACTATACAGCTGATGATGCTGTAAATTATGGAGGAATAGGTGCTGTTATAGGACATGAAATTTCTCATGCTTTTGATGATTCTGGATCTCGTTTTGATGGCGATGGAAATTTAAAAAACTGGTGGACAGATAAAGATCTTGAAGAATTTACTAAGCGTGGTGATGCTTTAGCTGAGCAATATGATGCTATCGAAGTTTTAGATAGTGTGTTCATTAATGGTAAGTATACATTAGGAGAAAATATTGGTGATCTTGGAGGTGTACTTGGTGCTTATGATGGGCTGCAATTACATTTTGAAAAAAATGGAAGACCAGAAAATATTGATGGGTTTACACCTGAGCAACGTTTCTTTATGTCTTGGGCAACAGTTTGGAGAACCTTAACAAGAGACGATGCATTACGTACACTTATCAAAACAGATACACACTCTCCTGGAATGGTAAGAGCAACACAACCTTTAAGAAATATTGATGCCTTTTACGAAGCATTTGATATTAAAGAAGGAGATGCCATGTGGATAGCTCCAGAAGATAGAGTTAGAATTTGGTAATCAAATTTGATATGAACTAAAAAGGCTGTCTCAATTAAGAGGCAGCCTTTTTAGCTTTAATGAGTTTATTACTCATCTTCATAATCAGGATACAAAAAATGATTATATGGAAAACGGGTCACATGTATTTCTCTAACTTCATCATAGACTCGTTTTTTAAAAGTGTCCAAATTTTTCTTATTTAATGCAGAAATAAATAAAGCATTATTTCCAACTTTATTCATCCATGTGTTCTTCCATTCTTCTAAAGTATAATGTGCTGATGTTTTTTCAGTTACTAAATCATCCTCATCTAAAGGCTCAGGTTTGTAAGCGTCTATTTTATTAAAAACCATGATGGTTGGTTTATCTGAGCTTTCAATCTCTCCCAGAATCTTGTTTACAGAATCGATATGTCCTTCAAAGTTAGGATGAGAAATATCTACAACATGCAATAATAAATCAGCTTCCCTTACTTCATCAAGAGTACTTTTAAAAGATTCAATCAATTGCGTTGGTAGTTTTCTGATAAAACCAACAGTATCAGTTAATAAAAAAGGTAAGTTTTGAATCACTACTTTTCGAACCGTTGTATCAAGTGTAGCAAATAACTTGTTTTCAGCAAATACATCACTTTTACTAATTACATTCATTAATGTGGACTTACCAACGTTGGTGTAGCCTACCAAAGCCACTCGAACCATTTTGCCTCGGTTTCCTCGTTGCACAGCCATTTGCTTGTCAATGGTTTTTATTTTAGCTTTTAATAAAGCAATTTTATCTCTAACAATACGTCTGTCGGTTTCAATTTCAGTTTCACCAGGACCACGCATCCCAATACCACCTTTTTGTCGCTCAAGGTGTGTCCACATTCCTTTTAATCTAGGCAATAAATATTCACATTGTGCAAGTTCTACTTGAGTTCTGGCATAACTTGTTGTAGCTCGTTGAGCAAAAATATCTAGAATTAGATTTGTGCGATCTAATACTTTACAGCCTAAAATTTTACTAATATTACGTTCTTGAGCTGCAGATAATTCATCATCAAAAATAGCAGTGCCTATATCATTGTCTTTAATGAAGGTCTCAACTTCTTCCATTTTACCAGAGCCAATAAATGTTTTTGGGTTAGGCATGTCCATTTTCTGAACAAATCGTTTTAAAACTTCACCACCAGCAGTGTAAGTTAAAAATTCTAACTCATCTAAATATTCTTTAGAACGTTCTTCATTTTGTTCTTTAGTGATAACTCCTATGAGAACAGCCTTTTCAAGTTGTATGTCTTTTTTTTCTATCATAAATTAAAATATTTACAAAGTTACATAATTGAAAGTAGGTGTATTGCATTTTAAATTTAAATTTGTTTTGTGGAAAAAGAACACTATTACACAGTCGCATTTTATAACGTAGAGAACCTTTTTGATTTTGAAGACAATGGACTTACGCACGATAATGATTTTTTGCCAAAATCAGATAAACGATGGACGAAAAAAAGGTACGAAAAAAAACTACATAAATTAGCAGATGTCATCTCAAAAATTGGTTTCAATCACATACAAAAGCCACCTTCATTAATTGGGATAGCTGAAGCTGAAAATAAAAAAGTACTACAGGATTTAATTGAAACTGAAAGTTTGAAAGACTGCAATTACGATATCGTTCATTATGATTCTAAAGATGAACGAGGAATTGATGTTGGATTTATTTATAACAAAGATGAATTTGAACTGTTAAATTCCAAACCCTTTTCTATCTATCTTGAAAAGGAAAATGGTATTCAAGACTTTACCAGAGATATTTTACTTGTTTCAGGAAAACTTAATGGAGAGTTAATTCATTGTATAATAAATCATTGGCCATCTCGTCGTGAAGGACTTGAAACGTCATCCATTAACAGAATTGCTGCATCTCAAATGGCTGTTGAAATTATAGAATTAATAAAATTAAAAGAACACAACCCTAAACTAATTGTCATGGGTGATTTTAATGATAATCCAAATAATGAAAGTGTTAAAATGCTTGCTGAAAAAGGAGAATTATTCAACCCAATGAACACTTTGTTGTCTTATACTAGAGGTACTCAGAATCATAACTTTAGATGGAATGTTTTCGATCAAATATTGTTTTCAACAAATTTTTTTGAAACTGATGATTTGAGTCTAAAATTTGAGGATGCCGATATTTTTGATGACAAATTTTTAACACAATATCACGGAAAATTTAAAGGGCAACCATTTAGGACTTATATTGGGAAAAAATATAAAGGAGGATTTAGTGATCATTTTCCAGTTTATATACGATTAAGTAAGATGAATTAATGAGTCAATCTTTTTATCGATAAAAACAGCACTTTATCTATTATAGCAATGTTAAGGCTTTCTTAATAACCATTTTTTTTATCTTCGGTTACTTATTTGCTCCTATTCTTATTATGATTAACCTTATTTGTTTAGCTACAATTGTGTTTGGCTAGGACTAAGGTGTTTAGTGCCAATAAATTATATAAAATAATTAATAGTATATATCAAATGAAAAAGATTACTTTCCTATTCGCATTATTCCTTGCTTTTTCAACCTGGAATATTAATGCACAAATCACTAACTATCCCTATTTTGAAGATTTCGAATCTGGTGATGGCGGATGGACAGTTGATGATCCCGCTTCAGGTTCTTGGGAATTAGGAACGCCTGCAAATACTATTATCAATAGTGCAGATTCAGGAGTAAATGCATGGGTTACTAACCTGACTGGAAGCTATGGTACTGGTGAAGACGCAGCTGTTGTAAGTCCTGTATTTGATTTATCTTCATTAAGTGCGCCATCAATTGAATTTAGTATTTGGTGGAATGCAGAATTTAGCTGGGATGGAATGGTGTTACAGTCATCTGTAGATGGAGGTGCTTCATGGCAAAATGTTGGAGATTTAGGTGATCCAAATAACTGGTTTAATGATGATACGATTGGTGGAAACCCAGGAGGTCAACCAATTGGTTGGACAGGAAGAAATTCTTCCAACAATGGCTCAGGTGGCTGGGTTGTAGCTCGCCATGCATTAGTCGGATTGGCCGGAGAAAGTAATGTTATATTGAGATTTGCATTTGGATCAGACGGCAGTGTACAAGATGAAGGAGTTGCTTTTGATTCGATAAATATATTTGAGGTTTCTTGTCCAGAGCCATCTGGAATCACAGTGACTGGTATTTTAGCAGCTACAGCAGATGTTACTTGGACTCCTGGTGGAATAGAAACAAACTGGGAAATTGCAGTTCAAGCAGCAGGTACAGGTGCTCCAACAGAATCAGGTGTAGCTACTACAAATAATCCATATACAGCTACAGGATTAACTGCAAACACAGAATATGAAGTATATGTTCGGTCAGATTGTAGTGGCGAATTTAGCAGTTGGGTAGGACCTTTTAATTTTATTACGCCTTGTGGAGCCATAACACCAGACTATAATGCTGATATGTCAGTTAATGTTCCTGACGCCTGTTGGGATGAAGCTAACGATGGTGAAATAGCCGATGGGCCTAGTGGTTCTGGTACATCAGATTGGCGTGATGGTACAGATTATGCTTTTGGCGCTAGTAATGCTATCAACCTATTTGGAAATACCGATAGAGAATGGTTGTTATCACCATTTTTTGATTTATCTGCTGGTGGATATCAACTGGAAGTCAATGTTGCAGTAACAAACTGGAACGGTGGATTTACAGATGACACCATGGGATCTGATGATGAGGTGAAATTATTACAAAGTATTGATGGTGGTGCAACTTGGACCACTTTAACAACTTGGAATGCTGCAAACGAACCTGCTGTTGGAGGTACTGAATACATAGAGGATTTAAGTGCAGTAACAGGTACAAATGTGCAATTTGCAATATGGGCTTCTGATGGAGCGGTTAATGATACAGAAGATTATGATTTTCACGTTGGTAAATTTAGAGTAAGAACTCCTCCAACATGTCCAGAGCCTTTAAATTTAACAATAGATTCGTTTTCAGATGTTTCAGTAGATATTAGTTGGACTCCAGGAGACTCAGAAACCTCATGGCAAGTTGTTGTGCAGCCAGCGGGAACGGGAGAACCAACTGGTCCAGGTGCAGTGACGACAAATAATCCATACACGGCAACTGGCTTAACTGCAACTACAGATTATGAAGTTTGGGTTCGTGGTGATTGTGGAGCAGGAGGATTAAGTAGCTGGACAGGTCCAGTTACATTTACTACTTTTAATACACCTCCACCTCCACCAGTTGGAGTGACTTGTGTATCGGGAAGTTCATCATTTATATATACAGCCGATTTTGATAGTTTAGATGGTTGGACAGGAAATATTAATGGAGGCGATGGTACATGGCTTCTTCCAGGAACATCCATTTCAGGAGCTACTGGACCAAACGCAGCATTTAGTGGTGCAAACTATATGCATTATGAAGCTTCAGGTCCAAGTTCAGATACAGCTTCAGCAGTTAGTCCAGCAATAGATTTAAGCACTGCTGTTGATGGTGCAGAATTGTCATTTTATATGCATGCTTTTGGAGCTGGTATGGGGACGCTCAATGTAGGTGTTTCAACATCTCCAACAGGTCCGTTTTCTAATGAGTTTGCGTGGGCTGGAGATCTTCAGACTTCAGGTGATGATCCTTGGGTTCCTATAGGAATTAATTTAGACGCGTACTTAGGACAAGTGATATATGTAGAGTTTAGTCATACTGGAATAGGTGATTTTGAAGGTGATATGGCCATAGATTTAGTGAGAGTTGAAACTTGCGGATCTTTTTGCATAGCCCCAAGTAGTATTGTGGTCTCTAACGTAGGCGGAACAAATGCCGATATAACCTGGAATGCTAATAATGGTGAAACCTCATGGGAATATGTAGTTGTGCCAGCAGGAACAGGTGAGCCAAGTGGGTCAGGAACACCAGTTGGAGCAACAACAGTTAACGAGACAGGACTAGATTTTTCTACAGATTATGAAGTTTGGGTAAGGGCAGACTGTGGAGGAGGAACTTTTAGTATTTGGGCTGGGCCTATTAATTTTACAACAACTATTCAAACTGTTTTTAATATAGATTGTACTCAAGGACCTACACAAATAAATTATTGTTACCAAAATAATGATACAACAAACTGGACATTCACTTCTAGTGACGGAAGTCCAATAAGAATAACATTTAGTTCTGGAACCATAGAAGCAGGTTTCGATGAGTTAACCATATATGACGGTACAGATAATACAGGAAACGTACTATTTAACAGTGATACAGATGGAGTGTTTGATTTCGCAGGTCTTACATTCGATTCGATTGTTGGTGATTCTATATTTATGGAAGTGGATAGTGATGGTTCTGTAAGTTGTGAATCGGAAGCTAGGTTAGAATGGGATTTTACTGTTTCATGTGCAACATGTGTAAATCCGATAGCGACATATCAAGTAATTGATGATTGTGCTAGTGGTAACCAATTTTTAATAGATGTTAATATTACATCGCTTGGTGATGCAACATCTTTAACAATATCTAATAATATTGATGCTACCACAGTTCCTGTAACTGCTCCAGGAGTGTATCAAATCGGTCCATTCCCATTTCTAGTAGATGTGATAGTTACTACCAGTCACGACCAAGACACACAATGTGTAATAAATAGTAGCCCGATTCAATTATTAGCCTGTCCTCCAGACAATGATAACCCTTGTAATGCTACTGTAGCTGTCGTCAATGCCGACGAGAGTTGTAATTTAACAACACCAGGAACTTTAGTTGAAGCAACTCCTTCAGGTGTTCCAAATGGAAGTTGTACTGGAAACCCTGATGATGATGTATGGTTTGAGTTTGTTGCATTAGGAGAACAACAAATAATCTCTATTACCAATATTAATGGAGGTACTACTAATATTGACCATGCTCTGTATGAAGGAGATTGTAATAATAATTTAACAGAACTATATTGTACAGGAGATGACAATGCTTTAACACCTAGTTTAGTCGTAGGAAATACGTATTATGTCAGAGTGTTTTCTGGAGGAAACGCTAGTGAAACAAGTACATTTGACTTATGTATTAATACATTAGGACCGCCAACGTTCTGTTTAGACGCATTGCCAATATGTGCAAGTGATTTAGAATACCCTAGTATTATCGGAGATGAGATTGCACCTCCATATTTAGACTATGATTGTTTAGGTTCTCAACCAGATCCTATCTGGAATTCTATTTATTTTGATGAAGCAGGAGATTATGTGTTTACTCTTGAACAAACAGGTTTAGATGGAACTGGAAATGACGTTGACTTCATAGTATGGGGACCATTTAATGATCAGCCAGAAGGTTGTTATAATTTATTACCTGAGAACGTAGCAGATTGTAGTTTTTCCTTTGTAAGTGTTGAAACGATAACCTTAAATGGTGTGCAGGCTGGTGATGTTTATTTAATTCTAATCACAAATTACTCTCAAGATGATGGAGTCTATACCTTTACTCAAGATTCAGGTCCCACTGATGGTACAAACTGTGAGATAGTATGTGATGCAGAAATCTTATACCAAGGCACTGAAGTGGCTGAAGACCCAATGAATGTTGGATTTAGTGCACCAATAGAATTATGTGGTATTGATTCTATTGATTTAGAAGCAAGTTCTCCTTATGCAGATTCTTACCAATGGTACGATGCTGATAATATTCCAATAATAGGTGCAACAGATCCAGTATTAACAGTTACAGAATCTGGAGGTTATTTCGTCGAGGTTAATGGCGACGTTTGTGAAGGCTTCTCGTATTCAATTACAGTGCTTGTAACTTTAGGAGAAGAAGCTGTTGCAAATCCAGTTGCAGATATGATTACTTGTGATGATGCATCAGCAGATGGCTTTGAAGAATTTGATTTACAAGATCAAACAGCAGCAATTCTGGGCACTCAAGATGCAGCAGATTTTAATGTGACTTATCACGTGAGTCCTCCTGATGCAGGACAAGGCTTGAACCCTTTACCTTTAACAGATTATATAAATACATCTAATCCTCAAACGATATATGTTAGAGTTGAAGATGCTGATGCGCCAGGCTGTTTTGCGTTAACTTCATTTAATTTAGATGTTTCAGGCACCACACCAACCGCAACCTCAGATGTGTATCCAGAATGTGATACTAATCAAGATGGTATTGCAGGTTTTGATTTACCATCTAGAGATGTAAATATTCTTGATGGGCAAAGTGCAGCAGATTTTACTGTAACCTATTATACATCCCAACAAGGAGCAGATGATGGTATCGGTTCTATGGATCAAATAGATACCTCTACTTTATACAACAGTCCAGCAGCAACCATTTTTGTTAGAGTAGAAAGTATTTTAGCTTTTGATTGTTATGCAACTACTACTATGGATCTTGTAGTCAATCTATCACCAGATTCATCATTTACATTAACTGACCTTGTTACATGTGATGATGCTTCGGATGATGGTGTTGAAGCTTTCAATCTAGAACAGCAAACAGAATTTGTTTTAGGTACTCAAAATCCTGCAGACTTTAATGTCACCTATCATTTCTCCTTTGCAGATGCAGAAAATGGAGTAGGAGCTTTATCATCTCCATATACAAATACATCTAATCCTCAAATGATATATGTAAGAATTGAAAATGCTACAGCTCCAGTTTGTTATGTATTATCAAGTTTTAATTTGGATATTTCAGGGCCTACACCTACAGTAAATAATGTGGTGTATTCAGAATGTGATGACGATTTAGATGGAGAGACCCTGTTTGACTTAGCTTCTCAAGACGGAAATGTACTTGGTTCACAAAATGCTGCTAATTACAATGTAACCTATCACGAAACACAAGCTGATGCAGATGGAGATACAGGAGCAATTGATAGCTCTTCTTTATACAGTAGCACTTCAACAACCCTTTTTGTAAGAATTGAAAGTATTGTGTCTTCAGGTTGTTATTCTACAGGAATGTTAGAGCTTGAAGTAAATCCGTTACCAGATACAACATTTACAACAAGTATTGATTATGAATTATGTCCTAATGCAACTGCTCCACTTATAATTACAGCAACTGCCAATAACTATAATGAAAGTGATGTAACCATCAGATGGTATTTCGAAGGAGGTTTGATTCCAGGTGAAAATAGTTTAGAACTTTCAGTAACAGAAGCTGGGCTCTATGAAATTGAAGTCGTATTCAATCAAACTCAGTGTATAGCAGATCTAGTTGAGCAGACAGTTATTGAATTGGATACATGTGTAATTCCGCAAGGTATTTCTCCAAATGGAGATATGATTAATGAAACCTTTGATTTAAGTAGTTACAATGTGAGTAAATTAGAAATTTTTAATAGAAATGGAACTTTAGTATATTCTAAGAAAAACTATACTAACGAATGGTATGGGCAAAGTAATGATGGTGACGAGCTTCCTGTTGGTACCTATTTTTACACTATGGAGTATGATAACGGTAAACAAAGAACAGCATGGGTTTATATTCAAAGAGAAAATTAAAACCAACTAATTAATATTAAGACGTACAGTATTTGTCTTAAAAAAAGCTGATAAATACTGTACAAATTTAATCCAACAACTAAAAAACAACTAAAAATTATCAGATGAAAAAACTTTATATTATTGTTGTATTTCTCATTGCAACACAAATGTATGGACAGCAAGATCCACAATATACACAGTACATGTACAACATGAATGTGATTAATCCAGCTTATGCAGGATCTAGAGAAAACCTTTCGTTTGGATTATTATATCGTACCCAATGGACAGGTATTGATGGTGCTCCAGAAACAGGTACGTTTTTTGGTCATCTTCCTGTTGGTGAAAAAGTAGGAATAGGCTTGTCTGTAATTGCAGATCAAATAGGTCCTGTAAAAGAAACAAATGCATACGCAGATTTTTCTTACACATTACGATTAGGAGGAGCACACCGTTTAGCATTTGGTATTAAAGCAGGTGCTACATTTCACGATATTGGATTGAATGGTATAGATTTAATAGATGAGACTGACCCTTTATTTCAGGACATTAACTCTACAACTCCTAATGTTGGTGCTGGATTCTTTTATTATACAGATAATTATTACTTATCTTTTTCAGTGCCTAATATTTTAAATTCGGTACACTTAGATGCAGACGGTTATAATTTAGGTACTGAAGCAACACATTATTTTTTAACAGGTGGTTACGTGTTTCAATTATCTCCTAATACAAAGTTAAAACCTTCATTTTTAGTAAAGTCGTCATTTGATGCCCCTACGTCGTATGATGTTAACTTAAACGCTTTGTTTTTTGAGAAATTTGAAATAGGAGGTTCTTACAGATTAGACGATTCGTTTTCAGGACTGGTTAACTTTGCAATAACTCCAACTATAAGAATTGGATACGCATACGATGCTATTACTTCTGATATTAAAAAATATGCTCCTGCATCACACGAATTCATGCTGTTATTTGATTTGAACTTCCCAAGAAAAGTTTCACGTTCACCAAGATATTTCTAATCCATTTAAGCTAAATAAAATGAAAAATTTAAGAATACTAATAATTATTACTCTTATAAGCAGTTTAAGCTTAACTGCACAGAGTGGAAAAACTAAAAAAGCTGATAAGCATTTTAATAGATTAGAATTTGTTAAGGCAGCTGAAGAATATAATAAATTAGTCGAAGATGGTGACGAAAGTGAATACATATACAAGCAATTAGCATTATCTTATTACAATGTTTATAATTCTGAAGAGTCTGAAAAATGGTTCTATAAAGCACTTGAAACATCTCAAGATCCAGAATTAATAATTAAGTACGTAGAAATGCTAAAAGCTAATGGAAAATACGAACTTTCAAATGAATGGATGCAAAGGTTTGCTAAAATGCGTCCAAGTGATGATCGTGCTATAGCTTATACTAACAATCCAGATTATTTACCAAAAATTTTAGAAAAAGGTAAAAAGTTTAATATTCAAAGTTTAGGGTTTAATACAAAATATTCAGATTTTGGAGGAACTTTAAAAAACGGAAAACTTTATATCACTTCTGCAAGAAACACATCACGTAGAACTTATGGGTGGAATGACGAACCATTTTTAGATATTTATGAGCTAACAAAAAATGACGATGGAACTTACCAGGCAGCCACAATGGTTGAAGATAAGGTGAATACAAAATATCATGAAGGAGTTGTGTCATTTTCACCTGATGGTAAAACCATGTATTTTTCAAGAGAAAGTTACTTTGAAAAAGAATACGAAAAAGATTCTATTACAAAAGTAAGATACAGCTTATTACACCTCTTTAAAGCTACAAAATCAGGAAGTACTTGGAGTAATGTTGAAGGATTTGATCTCAATAGCGAAAACTATTCTGTTAAAAACCCGTCTGTAAGTCCAGATGGTAAATCATTATACTTTTCTTCCGATATGCCTGGTGGTTTTGGAATGTTTGACATATATAAAGTAGATATTAACGACGATGGTTCTCTAGGAGAGCCGATGAACTTAGGTCAAAAAGTTAATACTCAAGGACAAGAAATGTTTCCTTTTATCAGTAGTAATAACACCCTATACTTTTCTTCTAATGGTCATTTAGGTTTAGGAGGTCTTGATGTCTTTCATACCAAAGTTGTCGATGGAAAAACAGGACCAGTACGTAACATTGGTATTCCAATTAATAGCAATGCAGACGATTTTGCTTTCAATTTAGACGAAGAAACTAAAGAAGGATT
Source organism: Psychroserpens mesophilus (assembly GCF_050617655.1). Taxonomy (GTDB): domain Bacteria; phylum Bacteroidota; class Bacteroidia; order Flavobacteriales; family Flavobacteriaceae; genus Psychroserpens; species Psychroserpens mesophilus_A. The sequence goes on from NZ_JBODQC010000001.1 coordinate 584,446, forward strand.
TGTTTCTTCAAACAGAGATGGTGGTTTAGGGAGTGATGATATTTATGCTATAAAACGATTACAACCATTAAATGATGTACTAATCGCTGGAACTGTAGTAGATTCTGAAACAGGAGAACCAGTAAACGCAGCAAGTGTGACCCTGTATGACGATCAGGGAAATAAAGTTTTATCTAAAGTAACTAATTCTGATGGTACCGTTGATTTTATCGTTGAAGCTGGAAAGGAATCCGCATTAGAAGTTGTTATGGATGGCTATGTGAGTCAAAAATTAACAATCAATGCTTCTGAAAATGAAGAAGAGAAAGTTCAAATAATGCTAGAACCTATTGAAGTTATTGTAGGACCAGAAACAGTAAATCTTAATCCAATTTATTTTGATTTCGATAAATCAAATATAACAGCTCAAGCAGCCTTTGAATTAGATAAATTGGTACAGGTTATGAATAAATATCCAGAAATGGTTATTAACGCAACATCTCACACAGATAATAGAGGTTCGGCATCATACAATGAAAGATTATCAGATAGAAGAGCTAAAACAACGGTTCAATATGTGATTTCTAAAGGAATAGATAAATCTAGAATATCTGGAATGGGTAAAGGCGAAAGTGAACCAAAAGTAGATTGTGGTTCAAATTGCTCAGAAGAAGATCATCAAATGAATAGAAGATCAGAATTTATCATTGTTAGTGGAGGACCACAAGCAAAATAATTAGTACTTATCATGACTAACAACTAACCATAAAGCTCTGTTTTATTACAGGGCTTTTTATGCTTTATAGAAAGAGAAAATGATTAACCACCTTAATTAAATCAAATGAAAAAAATTATATTTATAGGTATGCTGTTTATACTTTCAACTAGTTTGAAGGCACAAACATATCTTCAAGAAAATTTTGATACTGAAATTCCTGCGACATGGACAATAACTGATGCAGGAGGTGCTACAGGAGATTCATGGGTTTCTGGCCAACAAGGAGGCGCTAATAGTTTAAATGGCTCCAATGCTGCTATTGTTGATAGTGATGCTAATGGAGCAGGAGCAGAACTTATTGAAACGCTTACTTCGCCAGCATTTGACACTACTGGAGCTACAGCACTTTTCTTAGATTTTGATCAGTTTTATCAAAACATAGGAGCAGATTTTGCTGTTGTAGAAGTTTTTGATGGTACTAACTGGATAGAAGTATTGAATCAAACCGCAACAATAGGAGCGTTTAATGATCCAGATGAGCAGCATATTGATATTACGGCTTATTCTAATGCAGCAATGCAAATACGTTTTACATATAATGACGGTAATGTTTGGGCATGGTACTGGTTGATTGATAATGTTCAGGTATATAATTCTACTTGTAATTTTCCTTCAGGCTTAAATGCTACTAATTTAACTTCAACTACTGCAGATTTAAGTTGGATTGCAGGAGGCACTGAAACCGCTTGGGAAATTATTAATCAAGTTGCAGGAGGTCCTGTGCCTACTGATGCTGACTCAGGAATTCCAGTATTGACGACACCTTACACAGTTACAGGTTTAACGGAAGGCACTAATTATGAATTTTATATTAAAGCAGATTGTGGTGCCGATGGAACAAGTATTTGGGTTGGACCTTTTGGATATAGAATAGGTGGCCCAGGAGAGCTTTGTGAATCTGCTATAACGGTTACTACTCCATTGCCATATGTTACCACAGATGATACTTCAAATTATGGAGATGATTATAGTGGTACAGCAGGAACGGATTGTGGTTCAGGATCTGGCTATCTCAATGGAGATGATGTTGTATACGCATATTCACCAACAGCAGATACATCTATAGATATTGAATTATCAAATCTCTCGGCTAACTATGCAGGTGCTTTTATATATACAGATTGTGCTAACATAGGGATAGAGTGCGAAACAGGTGCTGTTAATGCATTCTCTACAGATGATATTTTAATTGATAACTTCTCGGTAACAGGTGGTCAAACCTACTATATCGTGATATCAACATGGGCACCTCCACAATCTGTTGCTTATACATTAACTATAACAGAGAATACATGTGTTGATCCAGAAGCAACCTATACTGTTGTTTCAAATTGTGTTGTTGCTCCAGAATTTTTTATTGATGTAGATGTAACAGATTTAGGTTCTGCCGGATCACTTACTGTTTCAGATGATCAAGCTAGTACTCCACAAACAGTAAGTGCAGCAGGAATATTAACTTTTGGACCATATGCAAATAATACTCCAGTTGTCATTTCAGTAACTAATGATGATGATGCAAATTGTCAATTGATGAGTGGTACTCTTACTCAAGAACTTTGTTTAGATACAGTAGTAGATTGTACAGCAGGACCAATAACAGAATCATTGTGTTATGGTAATAATGATTCAGTAACATTAACATATACAAGCTCAGATGGATCACCTCTTAATTTAACAATTAACACAGGCGAAATTGAAGGAGCTCCATATGACTTCTTATTAGTTACAGATGGAAGTGGAACACCAGAAGGTGAACTTTATAATGGAGAAGGAAATGATGGTGATATATCAGGATTAACGTTTCAATCACCTGGTGATACCATTACAATTCAAATCACATCAGATGGTTCGGTAAGTTGTGAATCTGGAGCATTTCCTGATGGTATAGATTTTACCGTAGCATGTGCAACATGTGTAAATCCCGTAGCATCTTACAGTGTTGTTTCAAATTGTGCTGTTGGTCCAGAATTTTTTGTTGATGTAGATGTTACCGATTTAGGTTCAGCAACTTCATTAACTGTATCAGATAATCAAGGAAGCACACCACAAACAACAAGTGCAGTAGGAGTCTTAACTTTTGGTCCTTATGCTAATAATACTCCAGTAATCATTACAGCTAGTAATGATGATGATGTAAATTGTGAAGTATCAAGTAACGCACTAACTCAAGAACTATGTTTAGATACAGTAGTGGATTGTGCTTCAGGACCAGTAGCAGGTTTTCTATGTTATGGTAATAACGACTCAGTTACTTTAACATATACAAGTTCAGACGGATCACCTCTTAATTTAACAATTAATTCAGGAGAAATAGAAGGAGATCCATTCGATTTCTTATTAGTTACAGATGGAAGTGGAACACCTGAAGGTGAAATTTATAATGGAGAAGGAAATGATGGAGATATATCAGGCTTAACATTTCAATCGCCAGGAGATACTATTACTATACAAATTACATCAGATGGTTCAGTAAGTTGTGAATCTGGAGCATTTCCTGATGGTGTAGATTTCACTGTGGCATGTGCTACATGTATCAATCCAGCAGCAACTTACCAAGTTATTGATGATTGTGATAACGGTCAACAGTTTTTAGTTGACGTTAACGTTTCAACTTTAGGTGATGCAACGTCATTAACAATTTCTAATAATATTGATACAACAACTGTTGACGATGTCTTGACTACAGGAGTTTATCAAGTAGGTCCATTTCCTTTTGGAGTAGACGTAATTATAACTTTGAGTAATAATCAAGATGTGAATTGTGTCATCAACAGCTCAGCAATTCAGTTATTGGCTTGTCCGCCTGATAATGACAATCCGTGTAATGCCACTGTTGCTCAGGTTAATGCTGATGATAGTTGTGCATTAATAACTTCAGGAACTTTATTGGAAGCTACACCTTCTGGTGTACCTAATGGAAGTTGTACAGGTGATGCTGATGATGATGTATGGTTTGAATTTACAGCATTAAACGATATTCAAATTATTTCTTTACTAAATATTGATAGTGGAGGTTTCTTTGAAAACATAGATCATGCTGTTTACGAAGGCACTTGTAATGGTCCTGTAGAATTGTATTGTTCTGATGCCGAAGCAAGTGTAACACCAGTATTAACTATAGGAAATACTTACTACGTTAGAGTGTTTTCAGCAGATAATGAACCAGTTGATTATACGTTTGATTTATGTATTAGACCTGGCTCTGGAAATGTACTTGTAGATCAATCGACTTATACTGTTACACAATTAGTTGAAGAAGTGCTAATTAACAGTCCTTGTGCCCAAATCTCAAATATTACCTTTTCAACAGGTACCGATTTTGGAGAAGATAATGGTATTGGCTATTTTTCTAATCCAGATGGTGGCTTCCCATTTGAAGAAGGATTATTATTAACCACAGGAGATGCTAGCCAAGCTGCTGGACCAAATACTAATTTTGTATCATCAGGAAGTACTGCATGGCCAGGAGATCCTTTTCTAGAAGGCTTGATAGGAGAAGATTCTAATAATGCTACCATTGTCGAGTTTGATTTTGTACCATTAAATAATGAATTGAGTTTTGATTTTCTTATGGCTTCTGAAGAATATGATATGGGTACTTTTGAATGTGATTTCTCAGATGCTTTTGCATTCTTATTGACAGATGAAGCTGGTGTAACTACCAATCTCGCAGTTGTGCCAGGAACTACAGACCCAATTTTAGTGACTAACATTCATCCAGATAATGGATCTTGTCCTGCTATAAACGAGCAATATTTTGGAGAGTATATACCTGATAACTTACCTCCAATTTCATTTGATGGTAGAACAGCAGTGTTTACCGCTTTTTCTCCTGTAAATATTGGAGAAACATACCACATAAAACTAGTTATAGCAGATGCAAGAGATAGTTCTTGGGATTCAGGAGTTTATTTAAAAGCAGGTAGTTTTGATATTGGAGAAGTAGATTTAGGTGGTGATATCACAATTGCAGGTGGAAATGCAGTTTGTGAAGATGAACCGATTATTTTAGATACTTCAGCTCCAAATGTCAATCATGTATGGTATAAAGATGGTTTTGTTATTGATGGAGAGATAGGGTCTACACTTACCGTTACTGAAGAAGGGACATATACTGTTCAAATTATTTTTTCACCTACTTGTATTATTGATGATGAAGTGTTAATTGAGTTTTTACCTAACCCAGTTATAGCAAATACTCCAGATGACCTTTCAGAATGTTCTACGACTAATCAAGCTGCATTTAATTTAAATGATAACGATAGTGTTGTCCTGGGAACACAAAATGCTGCTGATTTTACAATTACCTATCATGAGTCTCAAACCAATGCCGACTCAGGAAGCAATAGCTTAATGTCGCCTTATATCAATACTTCTAACCCTCAAACAATATATGTAAGAATTGAAGATAATAGTACAGGTTGTTTTGAAACGACGAGTTTTACACTATCTATTTCAAGTCCGACACATACTGCCAACAGTGTTGAGCTCATTGGATGTGATAATGATGACGATGGTATTGCCTCTTTTGATCTTTTTAATCATGATACAGAAGTATTAAATGGTCAAGATGCATCACAGTTTATTGTAACATATCATACTTCTCAAGCTGATGCAGATAGCGCTACAGGAGCTTTAGCTAGTCCATATGATAGTTCGGGAGCAACTGTATTTGTTAGAGTTGAAACAATAATTAATCCTGATTGTTATGTAACTAACAGTTTTGACTTGGTTATTGGTACAGAACCTGAAACAACATTTACAGATACTATTGATTATGAAGTATGTCCTAATGCAACATCACCAATTACAATTACGGCAACACCTGAAAACTATAATGAAAGTGAAGTCACTATCAATTGGTATTTAGATAACGGTTTAATAGCAGATGAAAATGGATTGACACTTCCAGTTCTTGAAGCTGGTGATTATACCATTGAAGTAGTATTTAATGATACTGGTTGTTCAAATGAAGAAACCATTACTGTGATTGAATTAGAAAACTGTGTGATACCTCAAGGAATATCTCCAAATGGAGATATGATTAATGATACCTTTGATTTAAGTAGTTATGGAGTTACCAAATTGGAAATTTTTAATAGAAATGGAACCTTAGTATATTCTAAAAAGAATTATACTAACGAATGGTTTGGGCAAACAGATGATGGTGATGAATTGCCAGTTGGTACATATTTCTATACTATGGAATATCAAAATGGTAAAACAAGAAGCGCTTGGATTTATATCCAAAGAGAAAATTAATAACGATCATACCCATAAAAAAAGCCTCTATACATAGAGGCTTTTTTTTATGCGTTTAATAAAATAACAGCTAAAGAAATACAGCCCAATAATAGCAACCATAATAACCAAATACTATAAGTTGTTTGTTTACTTTTATTAGTTTTAGCATTTAATACTTTTCGTTTTCTACCACTGTATACAATCCAATTTCTAAAGTAAATAAAGATGCTTGTCATTATAAATAGCGTCCATCCTTTAGATGCTGAAAATGTATTGACGTGTATTTGTTCTAAAAAGATAGAGAAGAATACGCCTAAAACTAAAATTAAGGCGATTTGCAAGAGCGAAAGATAAGCAATAGCAATACTATTGGCTTTTTGTTTGTACGTTGTTTTATAGTGTTTAAAAACGCTAAAAAAAATAGAATCAAATGTTGTCATATAAAACAGTTTGATAAAAGAAAAGCCACATCTATTTAAGATGTGGCTTCTAATTTTAAAGTTTAATAAATTAGTTGCCTGTAACTTTTACGTCATCTAAGTGATATCGCGTAGTTGCACTAGGATCTGAACCTTCATAAAAGAACGCTACATTGACAGTACCATTTAAGCAAGAAATATTAACAGGGCCAACAGGTTGTAAACCTCCAAAACCATTGGAAGGACCAACTGGAATTGTAACATCTAATACTTGCCATGTTGCAGTAGTCACATCTCCTGTATAGTCTTCAGAAATTAAAACAGTTAAAATAGTTCCAGTATCATATGCTGCTTCTAATTTAAAAGATAATTCTTCACCAGTAGTTGCGTCTAAATCGATATCTGGAGTTACCAACCATACATCAGCTTCAGAGTTATTAGAGTTAAAAGCAGAAATACGAGAATAGTTATTATTGTTAAAACTACTGATAAACCAATCTGTGTCAGTACCACTCACATTAATATTTGTCCATCCTTCAGAAGTATAATTGCCAAACCCTTCAAAGTTTTCAAAGAAAATATTAGAACCACCACCAGAAGGAGTAGTACACTCAAAGAAATCTGGATCACATCTGTTTTCTTCACCACCAAAATTAATGTCTTCGGGAGTATTTATTGAAACTATAAAAGCATCACCTTCAAAATTTCTAGATAAAATAGCATTAATGTTACCTTGTCCTGAAGGTAAAGTTAAGCCTTTAAAATCAGCAAAAGTACTTGTGCTAAATATCACAGATGATGAAGTCGCACAACTCTCTAAAATACGTTCTCCATCAAATTGATCTAGTTCTCCAGAAGCATAAGTAAATGAGTCATTAATAACTTGGTTTCTGTTAAACTGAACATCTTGCAATTGCACCATTAAATTTGTTTTATCATTAGAAAATTCAGAAAAAGCCAAAGGTAATGGAACAATGGTAGCGACTTCATTAGATCTTTGAATGACTGCAGTTTCTTGAGACATAGGAATTTTGTCTACTTCACTACCATTTATGGCTCCAAGTGTCAATACACCATTAGTAATCCCTACGCCTAAACCATTAATTTTTATAAACACTTTTCTTCCAACTTCATATTTAGTGAATAGTGGGTTTACATCGATAAGAAGTTTGATCCCAATAGTTGGGTTTTCAAAGTCATCTTGAATAATTAATTCTTCAAAATAGTTCCCAGCTTCATCAGATGATACGATATATCCAGAAATATACTCATCATCTTCATTAAACTCATATGAAACTACATCAGATTCATTTGAATAATTTAAGGGTTGAGGTTCAAAGATACCATCATTGGCACTTTGTTCTTGTGCTAAGTCACCAGCTAAAGACGCTATTGTTCTTACATCTGTAATATCTGGTTCTTGAAATGTTAAGTTTGGTGTGTCAAAATCATCGTCTTGAACACAGCTACTAACTACTACTAAACCTATAAGTAGCAGTATTAATTTATTAATTTTTAAAGTTTTCATTTTTAATGTTTTATTTTGTTATTCAATAGCTTTTTTTAAAATCTTACGTACACGTTAAGGTAGTATGTTGTACCGTTACCAAAAAAGTAACGATTTCCGAATACTGGACCATTATCATTATTTTGTTCATCGAGTTGGCTTCTGTAATCTACACGTCTTGATTGTTCAAAACCACCAGTTCTGTACTCTTGATTGAAGACGTTGTTGATTGTTGCAAAAAATCCTAGGAAATAATCACCTACTTTCCAAGATTTTCCACCTACTATATTAACTAACATATAGTCATCAAATTGTTCTTGTTTTAATAATTCTTTTGCAACGTTTTCATCATAATCATTAATTGTATAACCACTAAAGTTACCATTTTCAGGAACAATTACGTTACCAGAAATAGGATCAGTAGGGATTAAATCAACATCTTGAGTAAATGAAGCAGACCGTTTTAAAGCACTCGCGTCCACATAAGCATTAGAAAAGAAGTTAGATGTTACACCAATGTTCCAGTAATCTGGATCGCGATATTCAAATCCTATTTGAAATGCGCGTTCAGGTCCACCAGATACATGTAAATCTTTTAAAGCAGTTGTTCCATCACCATAAGTTAAAACGGTTTTGTCTCCATTTATATTTTCAAAATCTGCAGCTGTATAATATAAATCTGGATTGTTTGCAAACGTATATTGGCCAACTGAAGCCGCAGCTTTTAATTTAATAGTTGGTGTAACTTGAGCTTCAATTCCTAGCTCAGCACCAATATGACGTCTTTCTATATTAGTCTGTACTTCTTGCACAAAATTACTTGAATTTTCAGTAAAGAAGAAACCTATATCTGTACCATCTTGAAATCCTGAATAAAACCCAGTGAGTCTAGCTTTTAAAGTTGGTGATCTAAAGATATAGCTAGCATCAACAGATTGAATTTTCTCACTTTCTAATCCAATTACGGTTTGGTTACTTTGTCTTGCATTACCAAATGAGTTTCTAATGTTTGGTGCTTTAGTAAAATAACTTCCGTTAACATCGATTAAGTGTTTTCCTGTAATTTTATAGGTAAAACCAGCTTTAACACCATAATTTGAAAATTCTAATTTTTCACTCTTACCAAACGAACTAATATCACCAAAACCCTCTTGATAACCTTGACCAGGGAAAAAGCCATTTTCATACTTTCCATCTCTTTGGTATGTAGTTTGCGAAATATTTGCGCCTGCATAAAAATCTATCTTATTGTATTTGAATTGAACTTGAGCAAAACCACTAATAACATCTGAGTCTATATCGTAGTTGTACTTATAGCGATCTCCCTCTGTAACGACTCTATTAGGATTTCTAATATCACTCTGTGCTTCTCCCAACTCTTGCTGTCCAGTTTGCTGTTCAGCAAAAGAATCAATATCTAAATAACCAGGTCCTCCTAATAAGTCGTCAATACGTGCATAGTTTTGACTGTTTAATGTTCTATAACGTATACTAGCATTTAATCTAATATTATCGGCCAAATCTGCATCAAGTATAGTATTCAAAGATAATTGTTTGTCTTCTATCACATCAGATTGAAGTGCATATACAGAATAATTATTTATAGAATTAGCATAATAAAGTTCATTCCAATCTAATTGCCCATCATTAATGAATTCTTGCTGTGCCAAATACGCTAATTGATAATCATAAGCTGTTGGGTTAGGATCATCAAGATGATAACTAGGTAAGTTCTGGTAATACTCTGGAGTAGGATTACGAGCTCCTCCATATTGTCCATTATTTATTGCATCTAAACGAGAACCATTATTATCTATTCTTGAATTTGCAATTTCACCAAACTGGTAGGCTACGTTAGTATTTAATTTTACTTTTGGTGAAATGTCCCAAAAATGATTTAGCATTAAGATTGGTTCATCAATTTCTCTAATTCTTGAATTTCTAATTTCACCATCTTGTTCTCCCCAAAATGGATTGTATTCTCTTCCCTTAAGGTTTTCTACCTCTTCGGTAATTGCTGTAGAACGTCCACGTCTATTTTGAGCATAAATAGATGTAAAGTTAAGACTATGATTATCACCTAATTGTTTTTCAATAACAGCTACAAATGAATTGGAATCATAAAGTGTACCATCTATAAACCCTTCATCACCATAACGTCTTGATGCCAGTACGGAAAACGCCCAGCCACCATCAATTAGACCAGTACTATAACTACCCATAATACGACCAGTATAGCTTCTGTTTGCACTTGCATACGATACACGTCCACCTTGTCTATATTTGGAAGCTCTCATTATAATATTGTTTGTACCTGCAAGATCACCAAAGGTGTAATCGTTTGCAGACATACCCATAGTAAATACTTGGTTACGCTGCAAATCATTAATTCCACCCCAGTTTCCCCATTGTGGTCTACCATTAAACTGCTTATTCATTTCCACACCATTGATAAGTACTTTACCATTAGCATTATCTAAACCTCTAGGTCTAAAAAATGTGGCGCTAAAATCAAATGCAGCAGCATTTAAAAATACATCTCTAGATGATTGAAGTAAACCAGATACGTTATCTGTTAAACCATCATCTTCACTGTTTAAATTATCATCTGAGATAGAGATAATAAACAAATCTTTTTTATCGCTAGAATCGTATTCTAATGTCATTCCGCTAATATCAACGGTTTGACCTTCGTTTACAACAATAGGATAACGTTTTGTAACGTAATCTAATTTTTCGATTTTAAGAACCTGTTCTCCTAAGGGAACAATCGTCTTAAATTGAAATTCACCATTAGCATCAGTAGAGGTCATAATAGACGTTCCTTCAATGGTAATTGTTACATCTGGAATAGGTTCTCCTGTTGTACCATCAAGTACACTACCTTTAACAATAGTTTCTTGAGCATAAGTTGTAAACGCAGAAAAAATTCCGAATAAAAAAATCAATAAACTTTTTTTCATGCCTAATCTTTAGTTAATAATTAATGTGCATTAAATAATAGTTATTTAAGGCGTGCAAATTTACATTATTTATAATAAATACATACTTTTGGCGCAAGTTTTGATTAGATATAACAATAACATAATATTTACACTATGAAATTACAACATTTTCCTTTAGTATTTTTGTGCTTTTTATTCACAATAAGTGGGTTTTCACAAGAAGAAAAAAAAGAAAAACGCTTTAAAATTCATACAGTTGCATTTTACAACTTAGAGAATTTATTTGATACCATAAACGACACTACCAAATTTGACGAGAGAAGTCCAATTATGGAAATGAACACTAACAGAGAAGAAGTCTATCTCAAAAAAGTACATAATATGGCTAGAGTTATTGCTGATATTGGTGCTGATATTACTGGAAATTCTCCTGCAATCATTGGAGTTTGTGAGGTTGAAAACCGACAAGTTTTGGTTGATGTGGTAAATGATCTTTTGTTAGTTGGGAGAGATTATGGTATTATTCATTACGAATCTCCTGATGTGAGAGGTATTGATGTCGCTTTATTATATCAAAAGAAATTATTCAGACCGATAAGTCATAGTTCTCATGAGGTCAAAATCTACGATAATAAAACTCGTGAACGTAAAGAAACAAGAGATCAATTACTTGTTTCTGGAGAACTAGATGGAGAACTTATTCATGTGGTTGTAAATCACTGGCCATCTAGAAGTGGAGGTGAAGCTAAAAGCAGACCAAATCGTGTCGCGGCAGCAACGGTAACTAAACGACTTACAGACTCTTTACAATCTATAGATCCTTATGCTAAGATTTTTATCATGGGAGATTTAAATGACGATCCAACTAACGATAGCGTTAAAAAAGTTTTAAAGGCCAAAGGCGATAAAGAAGATGTTGGTTTGAAAGGCATTTATAATCCTTATGAAGACATGTTTAGAAAAGATGGTTTTGGAACAACTGCTTACAGAGATGCATGGAGTTTGTTTGATCAAATCATGTTTACGAAACCACTTATTGAAAAGGATGACTATTCTTCTTTTAGATTCTATAAATCTGGAATTTATAATAAGGTATATCTTACGAATCCTAGAGGACGATGGAAAGGTTATCCATTACGAAGTTTTGCTGATGGCGGATTTACAGATGGGTTTAGTGACCACTTTCCGGTATATGTCTATATCATTAGAGAAGTTGAAGAACAATAAGATTAATTAGTATGTTACAAAAAAAGGAGCAAATTTCAACTTTGCTCCTTTTTTTGTAGTTAATTTTTAGATTAAAACCAGTTTGACCAAGGAATTCTGGATAATACCAATACCAAACCTAGCGTATAAAAAATAGAAAGTGCTTTGAATTTAGGTTTTGAAGTGAGTTTCTTTTTATGTTTTGAATAGCCTATGGTTATAAATGCAACAGCAAGTATTCCAACAAATGGATGCTCTACAGCTAATAATCTACCAAATGAGTCTAAACCTCCCATTCCATTAGCACTAATGTTTTTAATTCCAAAAGGAGATACAAAATAGAGTATCAAACCGATTAATAATTGAATATGTGATACAATAAGAGTGAATAACGCTATTCTAAAGTCTATCGCATGAAATTCCTTTCCGCCAAAATATTTTGCTAGCGCATTAAAACTGGCTACAATAATCATGGTTAAAACTAAATAAGCCCAATAAGAATGAATCATTTGAAGAGTACTGTACATAATTTTGATTTGAAAAGTTAATATTACAAATGTAATGATTATAAATAGACAGGTATGCAGGTATCAAAAAAATAAGAATGAGCAAGGATGATGAGAGGACAGGAAATTAAGAAAAAAAGCTTTAAAATTTAATGAGTGGTATGATACAAAAATAAATTTTGAACAATGAAAGAATTCAAAAAACCTCTTAATCATGCCACTTTTTCAATTAAATCAAAACATGGGCATTTTTCACAGCGTTTAAATTCAGATTTTTTGAATTTCTTACAGCACTTAGATTTTACTTTACCTGAAGTATTAAACCCAGAAGACTGAAGAACTTTCACATGTTCTTTCTTGAGTTTTTTCTTTTTCTTTTTACCCATCGAATTTGCTGATAATCAATAGTGCAAAAATAATTATTTAAATTAAATCTAAATAAATTTTAACAATTAAACTCCAGATTCCTGTGCCGCTGAATTAACAGTTAATTGTTGAATATCTCTATCAAATAAGTATAAGCCACCTTTATCATCACCAATCATATTTACCTTATCTAATATGGTTCTGGCGGTAGCTTCTTCTTCAATTTGTTCAGAAACATACCATTGTAAGAAATTATGGGTCGCATAGTCTCTGTTTTCCAAAGAAATATGAACTAAATCATTAATGCTTTCAGAAACAAAGATTTCATGTGCTAACAATTTTTGAAACATTTCTTTAAACGATTTAAAGGTGATATTTGGTGCTTTTAATTCTGAAATATGTGCGTGTCCACCACGTTCATTTACAAACTTGACTAGTTTAAGCATGTGCTCTCGTTCTTCATTAGATTGGTCATACATGAAATTAGAGATTCCTTCTAAGCCTTTTATTTCTGCCCAAATAGCCATTGCTAAATACACTTGAGAGGATTCTGCTTCTATTCGTATTTGTTTGTTTAATGCAGTTTCAATAGTTTTTGATAACATAACGTCTTGTTTTAAACAAAGATAAGCAGATAAACAGATAAATAAAATGGTAGAGGCGTATTTGAATTAAATCTCTTTTAAAAGAAAATGTTCTGTGCCAATCTGAAGGTATTAGCATGTGCTTCAACAATGGTTTTAATATCAGGACTATAACCTCCTCCCATACTGCACATCACAGGAATGTTGTGATGTTTACATATTTCTAAAACAAAACAATCACGAGCTTTACAACCTTCAACAGTCATGCCTAATTTACCAAGTTTGTCAGTGGCAATTACATCAACACCAGATAGATAGTATATAAAATCAGGCTGTTCTTGTTGAATTAATTTAGGCAGTATCTTGTAAAGTGTGTTTAAATATGTGTCGTCATCGGTATTATTTTCTAAAGCAATATCTAAATCACTTATTTCCTTTTTGAACGGATAATTAGTTTTACCATGCATAGAGAATGTAAATACAGATGTGTCTTTTTCAAAAATTTCAGCAGTACCATTGCCTTGATGTACATCAAGATCTACTATTAAAATTTTATCAGCTAATTTTTTATGTTGAAGGTATCGTGCACCAATAGCCTGATCATTCAACAAACAAAAAGCTTCACCACGATTTGTATAGGCGTGGTGAGTGCCACCAGCAATGTTCATAGCGATACCATGTTGCAAAGCAAACTCACTGGCCTTTATAGTGCCATCTGCAATGATGACTTCACGTTCAATTAAAGCATGACTTAACGGAAAACCAATTTTTCTAGCAGCTCTTTTGTTTAAGGTTAATTGTTTTAAATCCTGAACATAAGTTTCCGTGTGTACTCTCAGAATATGTTCGTCAAGTGGAATTTTAGGTTTAAAAAAATGATCCTGCGAACATGTTCCTTCATAAATTAGTTGCTCAGGCAATAACTCATATTTGAGCATGGGAAACCGATGCCCTTCTGGTAAAGAGTGTTTGTAAACAGAATGATATGCTATTTTTAGCATTTAGAGTTTATGCAATTTTAATTGAATCCGTTTTCTTGGGATATCAACATCCAAAACTTTTACAACTATTTGTTCATGCAGATGCACGTGTTCATTTACATCTTTTACAAAACCATCAGATAAATTAGACACATGGATTAATCCGCTTTCTTTAATTCCAATGTCAACAAAACAACCAAATGCAGTAATATTGTTGACGATTCCTGGTAATAACTGACCTTCTCTTAAATCGTTTATAGTTTTTAGTGTTTGATTGAATGTAAATACTTTGGCTTGTTCACGTATGTCTAAGCCAGGTTTTTCAAGTTCTTTTATAATGTCTTTGAGTGTTAATAACCCAATAGTATCTGTACAATAGTTGTTTAGATTGATTTTTTGAAGAATGGTTTTGTTTCCAATTAATTCTGAAAGAGCTACACCTTCATCTTTTGCCATTTTTTTAACGATAGCATAGCTTTCTGGATGCACTGCAGAATCATCTAGCGGATTTCTACCCTCTTTTATTCTCAAAAAACCAGCGCCTTGCTCAAAAGCCTTATCGCCTAAACGTGGTACTTTTTTTATGTCGTTTCTTGTTGTAAATGAACCGTTCTTACTTCTATAGTTGACAATGTTTTCAGCTAATTTAGGACCGATACCTGAAACATAACTCAATAAACTGTGACTTGCTGTGTTGATATTAACACCAACCGAATTCACACAATTTTCAACCACAACATCTAATTCCTTTTTGAGTTTAGTCTGGTCTACATCGTGTTGGTATTGACCGACACCAATAGATTTGGCATCAATTTTTACCAATTCGGCTAAAGGGTCTTGTAATCGCCTTCCGATGGATACAGAACCTCTAACCGTTACATCATAATTAGGAAATTCGTCACGAGCAATTTTTGATGCCGAATAAATACTTGCTCCAGCTTCACTAACGACAAAAACCTGAACATCTTTTTTAAACCTAATTCTTCTAATCAAGGCTTCAGTTTCACGTGAAGCTGTTCCGTTTCCAATGGCAATGGCTTCAATCTGATGTGCTTCAGTTAAAAAGCTAATCTTTTTTATAGCTCCATTCTGATCATTTTTTGGAGGATGCGGATAAATGGTTTCATTGTGTTTTAAATCCCCTTTTTCATCTAAACAAACCACCTTACAACCTGTTCTAATTCCTGGATCTATAGCTAAAACACGTTTTTCTCCCAAAGGTGAACCAAGCAATAATTGTTTTAGGTTTTTTGCAAAAATCAAAATGGCTGCGTCATCAGCCTTGTCTTTAGCTTTTTGAAGCGCTTCCTTACTTAAGGATGGAAATAACAAACGTTTATAAGCATCAGAAATAGCGAGTTCAATTTGTTCAGTACAAGCATTTTGACTTTTAAGGATTCTATGTTCAATATGATTTAGAGCTCGCTCATTATCAATTTCGATTTTTACTCTTATAAAACCTTCGTTTTCTGCTCTTAAAATGGCTAGTAATCGGTGTGATGGAATTCGACTCAATGCTTCTTCCCATTCAAAATAATCTCTAAATTTTTGTGCGTTTTCATCCTCTTTTTTAGTTTTCACAACTTTTGTTGAAATCTTAGCATAACGCTCAAACTGATGTCGAAGATTATTTCTAATATCTATACGTTCGTTAATCCATTCCGCAATAATATGTCGCGCGCCTTCTAAAGCTTCTTCAGGTGTTTCAATATCCTTTTTTACGAATTTTAATGCAATGGATGCAATGTCGTTTGCATTTTGGCTCATGATGATTTTCGCTAAAGGTTCCAATCCATTTTTACGAGCTGTTTCGGCTTTGGTTTTTTTGCTTTTTTTATAAGGAAGGTATAAGTCTTCAAGAGTTGTACTATCGATACAAGCATTTACTTTTGCGTTCAATTCTGACGTCAATACATCTTGCTCTTCTAAAGCTTTTAGAATGGTAGTTTTTCGTTTGTCTAGAGCTTCGAAAAGGGCTTTAAATTTTACAATATCACCAATTTGAACTTCATCTAAATTACCAGTGGCTTCTTTTCGGTATCTGGAGATGAACGGAATGGTGCAGTCTTGATTCAGTAGATGAACTGTATTTGTAATACTGTCTTTTGGGAGTTTTGTGTTTTGTTGTATATATGCTATCATAAAAAAGACCTTATACATATTTTGTATAAGGTCTGTAATATATTTAACTCAACTGAAATTGTCGAATGATTTCTAAATAATTTTTTAGTTTTGTCCAGCTTGTTGTTTCGCTTCTTGAACCATTTGTTCATTAGGTAAAATAGCAACATTTACACGTCTGTTTTTAGCTCTACCTTCTGCTGTTGAATTGTCATGCATAGGTTGTGATTCACCAAACCAATTGGTTGTAAATCTGCCACTATTCAACCCTTTACCAACAAGGTAATTGGTCACTGCATAGGCTCTGTTTTTAGATAAAGTCATGTTGTAATCTTCGGCACCAACATTATCTGTATGACCAACGACAAGAATGTTTGTGTCTGGAAACTCTACAAATACATTTGCCAGTTTATTTAATGTTTCCTGAGACGCATTATTGATGTTGTATTTATTAGTGTCAAAATAAACACCACTGTTCTCGTCAAATGTTACAACAATTCCATCATCTACACGTTCTACTGTGGCTCCAGGAATTTCTTCTTCAATTTTTTGAGCCTGTTTGTCCATTTTGTTACCAATAAGAATTCCTGCACCACCACCAACAACACCTCCAATAACAGCTCCAAGCTCTCCGTTTCCGCCTTTGCCTACATTGTTACCAATAATAGCTCCTAAAACGGCTCCACCAGCAGCACCAATAACAGCACCTTTTTGTTTGTTATTTGCATTTTTAGTGGCTTTACAGTTTACTAGACTAAAAGCTAGTAATAGTGTAAAGACACCAATTCCTATTTTATTTAATACTGTTTTCATAATGTTTATAGTTTTATAAAGTTCATGTTAATTAGAAAGGGCGAACCATCAACATTGACAGTTTGTTGCCATTGCATTTGGGTATCTGATAATGTTGTTAATTTTAACCGAAAGCCTTGATTACTTTCAGATTTATTTTTGTCATTTGTAGGCTTTAATAAAAAATCATAAAGCCCTGTGTCTTCATCAACTTCCTGAATAGTGAATACAAAATGACGTGTGCTTGTATTACAATTGCTATTTGTTATTGAATAAGTTCCTGTGTTGTTATTTGGAATAAATTCCCACGTACTGTTTATAAAACAATCTTTAGAAGTATCGTTAAATAGTGTGACGTTATAAGAACCCGTTTTGCTGTAGTCTACAGAACTTAAGCTCCAATTGCCTTTAATTACTTTTTTAGATGCTCTTACAGTTTTTGAAGATCCGCAAGACACTAAACAAATTGCTAATGCTATTACTATAAGGTTTTTCATAATCTCGAATTTCTTCAAAATTATGAAACCGCCTTAAATGTAATTGATACAAAAGATTTAATTATTGACTTAGACCGAAATTTTAGAGCGTTATTAGCTTATCTGCAATCCACTATTAACAGTAGTATCTGGGTTGACAAATACCAGTTTACCTTCTGGAGTTTCAGTCATTAAAATCATACCTTCACTGTCCACACCTCTTAAAGCTCTTGGTGCTAGATTCACTAAAACAGTCACTTGTTTTCCAACAACTTCTTCAGCTGTAAAGCTTTCAGCAATACCAGATACAATGGTTCTTACGTCAATGCCTGTATCGACTTTTAGAACCAGCAGCTTTTTTGCTTTTGGCATTTTTTCAGCTTCTAAAATTTTTCCAACGCGCAAATCAAGTTTGGTAAAATCATCAAAAGAGATGGTCTCCTTTTGAGGTTCAATTGCTTTATTAGCAGCATCATTAGCTTTTTTGCTGGCTTCTAATTTATCGAGTTGTTCCTGAATGGTTTTATCTTCAATTTTCGAGAATAATAATTCACCTTTACCAATTTTATGTCCAGATGGAATTAGCATGTTTTTTGTTGAAATATCAGCCCATGTGGTTTCTGTATCAAGTGCAGAATGACAAAGAATTCCTTTTAGTTTTTCAGAAGTAAAAGGTAAAAAAGGTTCACTTAATGTCGCTAACGCACTCGCGATTTGTAATGCCACATACATGATGGTTTTGGTGCGAACTTCATCAGTTTTTACCAATTTCCATGGCTCTTCGTCAGCGAGATATTTATTTCCTAAACGAGCCAAATTCATTAATTCCTGACTTGCTTCCCTAAATCGGTAACGTTCAATTGAACTTTCAATCACAGAAGGATACGCTTTTACAGCAGCTAAAGTTTCAGAATCAACGTCTGAGAACTCTGAAACTTCAGGAACGATACCATCATAATATTTGTTGGTTAAAACCACCACACGATTGATAAAGTTTCCGAAGATAGCCACCAATTCATTATTGTTTCTCGCCTGAAAATCT
This sequence comes from Psychroserpens mesophilus, assembly GCF_050617655.1. GTDB lineage: Bacteria > Bacteroidota > Bacteroidia > Flavobacteriales > Flavobacteriaceae > Psychroserpens > Psychroserpens mesophilus_A. The sequence goes on from NZ_JBODQC010000001.1 coordinate 603,391, forward strand.
TTCCAGGTGAAATCGTTATCCTTGCTCTCTGGAGCATTGGCAGTGAGCGCATAACGCAATACATCTTGCTGGTTTGGAAAATCTTCCAAATAATCTGGCAACCAAACAGCCCAGTTTTTAGACGTTGATAATTTCTTTCCTTCAAGATTTAAAAATTCATTAGCTGGTACATTGTCTGGTAAAATATAAGACCCTTCAGCTTTCAGCATTGCTGGAAAAATAATACAGTGAAATACAATATTATCTTTTCCGATAAAGTGAATTAATTTTGTGTCTTTATCTTTCCAGTAAGGTTTCCAGTCTTTTCCTTCTCTAGCAGCCCATTCTTTAGTGGAAGAAATATAACCAATAGGCGCATCAAACCAAACGTAAAGTACTTTGCCTTCACCTCCTGGAACAGGAACTGAAATTCCCCAATCTAAATCTCTGGTCACAGCTCTTGGACGCAAACCATCATCAATCCACGATTTTACTTGTCCGTAAACATTAGGCTTCCAGTCTTTTTTATGACCTTTTAAAATCCATTCTCTTAAAAAGTCTTCATGTTTATTTAAAGGTAAAAACCAGTGTTTAGTTTCTTTTAACGTTGGAGCATTTCCGGTTATGGCTGACTTAGGATTGATTAAGTCAGTTGCATTTAAACTCGATCCACAACTTTCACATTGATCGCCATAAGCCTCTTCATTTCCGCATTTTGGACAAGTTCCTGTAACGAATCTGTCTGCTAAAAACTGATTGGCTTCCTCATCATACAACTGTTCAGTAACTTCCTCGACAAACTCGTGTTTATCATATAAAGTTTTAAAAAACTCAGAGGCTGTATCATGATGAATTTTAGCAGATGTACGTGAATAGTTATCGAATGTAATTCCGAAGTCTTCAAACGATTTTTTTATAATCGTATGGTATTTATCTACGATATCTTGAGGCGAAACACCTTCCTTTTTTGCTTTAATGGTAATTGGTACGCCATGTTCATCACTTCCACAAATGAAAGCGACATCATTTCCAGTTAAACGTTTGTAGCGTGCGTAAATATCAGCTGGCACATAAACACCAGCTAAATGACCAATATGAATCGGACCATTAGTATATGGTAATGCCGCAGTTATTGTATATCGTTTTGGAGTATTCATATTTTTTTTATTGTGTACAATTAAGTGAAGCTGAAGCGATTTTAATCAGATTCTTCACTTCGTTCTCAAAGACAAATGTATTCGTTTTAATAAGGCACAAAAGTACACATTTTGAAGGCGATTTAGAAAAAAAATGTACATTTACAATATGTCTAAAATTCATTATTTTTTACTCTTGGCTTGTGTGCTTTTTTTCTTCGGAAATAGCCATGCTCAAGATGTATCTATTCAACAAAACCAAACTGCTTTGATACAACCACCTTATTTAAAAACTGGAGATACTGTAGCGATTGTTGCGCCTGCTGGAATATTAAAAAACAGAACCGATGAAGTAGAACAAGCTGTGGCTTTATTGAAAAGTTGGGATTTGAATGTTGTTGTTGGTAAACATGTGTTTAATCAGACAAATCATTTTGCAGGAACTGATGATGAGCGTTGTGAGGATTTTCAAAATGCATTAGACGATCCGAAAATTAGAGCAATATGGTGTGCAAGAGGCGGTTACGGAACTGTTAGGATTTTGGATAAATTAGATTACACAAAATTCAAAGCACATCCGAAATGGATTATTGGTTACAGTGATATTACAGCCTTGCATAATCAAATTCATAATGAAGGTTATCAATCTATTCATGCATTAATGTGTGTTAGCCTGACTGAGGATTTAGATGAGATCAAAGAAACGATAGCGACATTTAAATCGACTATTTTTGGAAATCCAGTGAACTATGTTTTAGAGGGTTCAGATTATAATAGAATAGGAGTTGCAAATGGACCATTAGTAGGTGGAAATCTAACCATGCTTCATACCATGTTAGGGTCTAAAACCAGTATCGATATGACAGGAAAAATCTTGTTTATTGAAGAAATAGGTGAGTACAAATACCATATTGACAGGATGCTTCAAAGTTTAAAGCGAGCAGGTTATTTTGAACATTGTAAAGGTGTGCTTGTTGGTGATATGACCAAACTCAGAAAAAACACCACGCTTTGGGGAACTTCTGTTGAACAACTCATTTTAGATGCTTTAGCAGATTATGATTTTCCTGTTGCATTCAACATGCCAGCAGGTCATGAAGACGACAATCGAGCTATGGTTTTAGGAAGAATGATTCAGTTAAAGGTGGAGAAAGGTAAATCAACATTAGTATTCGAATAAAAAGTCTTTTTGGTTTGTATTCATTTTCTTGCTGCACAAAAGATCTCCAAGGCTAAAATAAAGTGTCAAAAAAGTGTAAAATAAATGTGAACAGGTTCTATATCACTCATATTTACTATTTATTTGTAGTGTTTATGAAAAGATACGCTTATATAGTTTTAACGATTTCAATACTCTTTGCTTATTCGTCATGTAAGAAAGACGATTCACATTCTGAAATCGCCAAGATTGCACTAAGAGATATTGGAAACCGTCTGCTATTGTCTCATAAGGATTCTACATCTTTAATTTTACCTGTAATTAAAGTCGATTCCGAAAAGTATGCGTTATCTTTTCAAAATAAACTTTCTATAGAACCCGATAGCCTTGTCTTTTTTATAAAGGAGAGCATTAATAAAGCTCAACTGCCTGAGCATTATCTTGTTGAGGTCATTCGATGTAATGATAAAGAAGTCGCTTATAGTTATGAGATGAAATATAAAGAAGAAGAACGTATTATACCTTGTGCTGGAAGAATTTTGCCACTTCATTGCTATACCATTCAAATCGGATTTAAAACAAATAAAAAACAGTCTTCACTTATTTATCTTTGGTTAATTATTCCACTGCTTATGATTTTAGGGTTTCTATACAACCAAAAAATGAAAACAACTACAACCCAAGTTGATTCTATATATTATAAGATTGGAAATTATAAATTTGATAAAGACCAAAGTAAATTGCTTTATGTAGAAAAGGAAATAGCGTTATCAAAAAAGGAATGTGAACTGCTTGAGATTTTATGTGATAACCTTAATGATGTTGTTAAAAGAGATGAATTGTCAAAACGAGTTTGGGAAGATCATGGTGTTTTTGTAGGTCGAAGTTTAGACACGTATATATCAAAATTGAGAAAAAAATTAAAAGAGGATTCATCAATAAAAATCACGAATGTTCATGGCGTTGGTTATAAATTGGAAGTTTCCAAGATATAAAATGAAGACATGGTATGGCAAATCATAACGACTTAGGAAAGAAAGGAGAAGATTTAGCAGTTGCATTTCTACTGAAGAATGGTTACAAAATTTTTGAACGTAACTATACATTTCAAAAAGCAGAAGTTGATATTATTGCTCAAAAGAAAGATGTGCTTGCTATTGTTGAGGTAAAAACACGCTCTACTAATGTTTTTGGAAATCCGCAAGACTTCTTAAAGCCGAAGCAAATTCAAAGAATTGTAAAAGCGGTCGATAATTATATAACATCCAATCGGTTAGATGTTGAGGTTCGTTTTGATATTATTGCTATTGTGAAACACGGAAATCAATTTGATATTGAACATTTAGAAAATGCGTATTACCACTTTTGAATTACTTGTAGAAATTCATTTCATCTAAATACTCCCAAACATGTTCAGGAAGCATAGGTCTTACATTTTTACCTCGTTTAATAGACTTTCTAATAAATGTGGAAGATAGTTCCATTATTGGTGCGTCAATTTTATGAATTTTACTATGGTTATCAAACTGTGTTTCTATCTTACCTTCAGAAATTCTTGGATACACATAAATATCATGACTGTCTAAAATAAGTTCATAGTTTTTCCACTTGTGAAAACTCTTCAGATTATCTTCGCCCATAATGAGTGCAAATTCAAAATCAGGATATTTTTCTTTCAAATATGTAAGTGTATTAATGGTGTAATTGGGCTGCGGTAAACTAAACTCAATATCACTTGGCTCTAATTTGGTATAATCTTCGGTAGCACGATATACCATTTCATAACGCTGACGGTTATCTAACAACGAACTCTTCTTCTTAAACGGACTGTGAGGTGTGACTACAAACCAGATTTTATCTAAATCGCTGTATTCTGCTAAATGGTTTGCAATGGTAAGATGCCCAACATGAATTGGATTAAACGTTCCAAAATACAATCCAATTTTCATACATTATGAATTAATGAAATTTGACACAAGGTTATAAGCATCATCCAAAGCTTTATCGAGATCTTTGTTAAGAACAATTTCATCAAATAATGGTGCAGTTGCTAGTTCGGCAGGTGCTTTTGCAACACGCATGCTGATTTTTTCAGGACTTTCCTCACCACGTTCTTTGAGTCGGATAATCAGTTCGTTTAAATCTGGCGGTTTTACAAAAACAGCTAAAGTTTCTTCAGGAAATTTTTTCTTAATTCTTAATCCACCAGACACATCAATATCAAAAATAACATTTTTACCTTTTCCCCATATACGTTCAATTTCAGTTTTTAAAGTTCCGTAAAAATTATCGCGATACACTTCTTCCCATTCTAAAAACTCATCATTTTTGATTCTGTTTTTAAAGTCTTTGATGTCTAAAAAGTAGTAATCTTTACCGTGAATTTCCTCACCACGTTTTTCTCTGGATGTAGCTGAAATAGAAAACTCCAGATTAAGTTCCTTTTGTTTGAGTAAATGTCTTACAATTGTGGTTTTTCCAGAACCAGAAGGTGCTGAAAACACGATTAACTTTCCTCTATTCTTATTCTTTATTTCTGACACTAAATGTATGCTTTAATTTTACTACCCACTAACTAATTAGAGAACGTTCAATAACTGTTCCTTAATTTTTTCAAGCTCATCTTTCATTTGCACCACAAGTTTTTGCATTGGTGCAAAATTAGATTTTGAACCAATCGTATTGATTTCCCGTCCCATTTCCTGAGAGATAAAACCAAGTTTTTTACCATTGGAATCATCAGATTTTAATGCCTTTTGAAAGTAGTCTAAATGATTTTTTAATCGTACCTTTTCTTCAGTGATATCAAACTTTTCAATGTAATACACGAGTTCCTGCTCGAAACGATTTTCGTCAACTTTTTCTTTAATTTCAGAAATCCCTTTGTTAAGGCGCTCACGAACACCATCAATACGTTCAGGATCCATTTCAATGACCTCATCTAATAACTCTGAAATATTTTGCACACGAGTGATAAATTCATCTTCAAGACTTTTGCCTTCATCAATTCTATATTGTTGTATTTTTTCTAAGCTACTGTCAATTTCTTCCGCAATTTGAGACCATTCATCTTCATCAATTTCATCGCGTTCGGTAGTGACAGCATCTGGAAGACGGATGGCTATTTTTAATAATTCGGTTTCATCACCATCTACAACATCTTTAAGCTGTTTGATGTATTGTTTTACAACTGTTTTGTTGATTTGTGTTGAGGTCTCTTCACCAGTAATTTCCATATATAATGAAAAATCAACTTTACCTCTTACCAACTTTGAAGCGATGAGTTTTCTAATACTTAGCTCTTTTTCACGATACAATGAAGGCATTCTTGTATTAAGATCTAAATTTTTACTGTTTAGAGATTTTACCTCTATGGATATTTTTTTGGTTGGAAGTTGAATTACAGATTTTCCGTAACCAGTCATTGATTGTATCATATGCGAATTAAAAAAGTTGCACAAAGGTAATGAAAATCAAAACGTTTTAAAGCGGATCGTTTAGGTTTATAAAAAACGATAACTTTGCAGACTTAAAAGTGAAAATATGTACAAAAAAGAATTTGAAATACGATGGAGTGACATAGATGCTAATGGTCATTTAGCAAACTCAGCTTATACAAATTTTATGAGCCATGCTCGTATGGGATTTTTCATGACTTATGGCTTTTCAATGAAAGACCTATCAAGTTTTAGTATTGGTCCAGTGGTGTTTTATGAGCATACGTATTATTATAAAGAATCTTTTATAGGAAAACCAATTACGGTTACTGTTGAAGTTTCAGGCTTAAGTGAAGATGGTATGTTTTTCAAGTTTGAACACAATTTATATGATGATAAAGGAAGACACTTAGCGTCAAGTGATATGTTAGGTGCTTGGATAGATTTAAATTCAAGAAAATTAACAGTCTTACCTGAACTTTTATTAAAACGATCTGAAGCTTTTCCGAAGACAAAGCACTTTAAACTTTTAACCAAGGAAGACACCAGAGTACCAGGAAAAAGCCCAAAAAATTTAAGCTAAGACTTTGGGTTTTTTAGTAACGAGATACACTCCTGAAAAAATGAGAATCATTGCTCCTAATTTAATAGGACTTACAGCATCAACTCCCATTATGATGGCAAATAGTCCAGCGATTACAGGTTGTAAATAAATAAATGTTCCAACAGTAGATGCTTTTAAAGAATGCAATGCAAGAGGATTTAAAAGATAGGTTCCAAATGTGGCTCCTACAATAACAAATAGCACTGAAAACCAGATGTAAGGTGTAAACGTATGCCATTGAATTTCTAATGTTTCTTGATATCCAAAAGGTAAGGTGAGAATAACACCAAATAAAAACAGCCATTTTATAAAGGTAAATGGATGGTATTTGGCAGTTAATCTTTTAATGATAATCACATAGATACTGTAAGAAATAGCATTTATAAAAATGCATAAATTACCCAAAGCTACATTATCTCCAACCCTTGTAGATTTCCCTAAAGCGGTAAGTAAGACACCTCCGGAAAACGCCAGAATAATCCCAAAAACTTTTAATTTGGTTAATTTTTCATCAAGAAAGAAAATAGATAAAACCAATATGATTACTGGAGTAATTGTCATAATTACTGAAGCATGAATTGGTGTTGTTAACTCTAAACCTTTTAAAAATAAAAGCATGTTAATGCATACACCAAAAAGTGCAGCAAAAAATATGGTCACAAAATCTTTTTTATCAATTTTCTCTTTTTTAAAAAAAAAGCTAAAAAGCCAGAATAGAATGGTTGCTCCCACAACTCTTAAAAGTACAAATGCAAAAGACTGAACAAAGCCTTCATTAATAACAGACTTGGCATAAGTGTAATTTAGTCCATATAAAAGTTGAACTAAAAAAACGGCTAGGAGAGCAAATTTTCTACTATTCATCGGCATGGATAAAAGCTTTTGCAGCCTCTACAGTTTTAGCACTGTTTCCAATAAATATTTGGTCATCAACAACAATAACAGGACGTTTTAAAAATGTGTAATGGTCTAAAATGTAGTGTTTATAATCAGCTTCACTTAAGTTTTGATCTTTTAATCCCATTTCTTTGTAAAGTTTGGCACGTTTACTAAATAAGGCTTCATAACTACCTGCTAATTTAGCGAGTTGCTCAATCTGTTTTACTGTAATATCTTCAGATTTTATATCTTGAAAAACGAAATCATTAGGGAAGTCTAATCCTTTTATAATTCGGTCACAAGTATTGCAGGTTTTGAGATGATACACTTTTTTCATGGTTGTAAAATGCTCTAAGTTGATGGTTTAATTCGTGCAAGGTACTTAGATTTAAAAAGAAAATTAGTTACTTTTAAAAAAAAAATCAAAGCTCATGGATTATTATGCTATTGCATCTGTTTTAATTGTTCTTTCAGCTCTTTTTGGCTACATCAATGCTAAGTTTTTAAAGCTGCCAATAACAATAGGCTTAATGCTTATTACTATTGTGTTTACAATAGTTGTTGTTGCTATAGGACAATTTGATGATACCTTATTATTGAGAGAAAAAGAGCTTATTTCTCAAATAGATTTTAAAACAGTATTGCTTGATATTATGCTAAGTTTTCTGCTTTTTGCAGGTGCTTTGCACACCAATTTTAACCAACTTAAAATTCAACGTTGGCCAGTTTTTGTATTTGCGACTCTGGGTGTTTTGGTATCAACTTTTTTAGTGGGAACTCTAACCTTCTTTTTACTTAAAATATTAGGTCTGGATGTGGCTTTTATATATTGTTTGTTATTTGGAGCTTTAATATCTCCAACCGACCCTATTGCAGTTTTGGGAATCTTAAAAAAGGCAGGAGCACCTAAAAAATTAGAAACTAAAATAGTTGGAGAATCTTTATTTAATGATGGAGTAGGTGTCGTCGTTTTTTTAACCATTTTTGCTATTGCGGCAAAACCTGATGCAGCAATTGAATTTGGCGAAATAGCTAAGTTGTTTGGACAGGAAGTTTTAGGAGGAATAGGTCTCGGACTTATTTTAGGATACATCACCTATAAGTTGCTTAAGTCTATTGATGATTACGAAGTTGAAGTTATCATTACCATTGCTACAGTTATGGGAGGAAGTTTATTGGCACATCACTGGCATTTATCGGCACCTCTTGCAATGGTTACTGCTGGACTTATTGTTGGTAATGATACCGTTAGAAAAAGTTCAATGTCTCAAATTACGGAAATGTATGTCGATAAATTCTGGGAATTGTTAGATGTACTACTTAATACCATACTATTTGTAATGATTGGGATGGAAATGCTCGTACTTACGTTTAGTTTCGAATATATATTAGCAGGTTTAATAGCAGTGCCTCTTGTGTTATTGAGTAGGTATGTGTCTTTATGGATGCCTATTAAGTTCTTTGATAAAAAATTAGAATTCGTAAAACATACCAATTTAATAATGACTTGGGGAGGACTACGAGGAGGTATTTCTATTGCATTGGCTTTAAGTCTTACTCAAGATATGCACAGAGAATTATTTTTAGTAGTTACTTACATTATTGTGGTGTTTTCAATTATTGGACAAGGTTTAACGGTTGAACCTATTATTAAACGATTATCTAGAGGTGCTGATTAATTAATGTTTAAAAACGAGCTAATCTCTTCAAACGAAATCGTAAATTCTATAATGCCTTGGGAATAAGACGCAATTTCGTAAGGGTTATATAAAACGATAAGTCCTTCGTCACTAAAGCCAATGCTTTCAGGTAATTGAAAATCCTTTCCGAAGAAAAAGTTTTCCATAGATTCACCTGAATCTGACTTAACATGATTTTTAAGGGTATTTTCAATTATTTCTGAAAGCGCCTGTACATCAGTTATAAGGTCTGCTTTAGAATATAATTTGCCTGTTTGCGAATCAAAATTGAAGAATTTTATATTCGTATTTCCATGTGCTCCACCAGTATCTAAATACGTATTTATAGCAATGCATATCACCTCAGGAGAACGATAAGTAACTTCACCATCAATAAAGGCTTCCCATTTTTGAGGGCTGTCGGGAAAGTCGTTTTTAAAGTTATTAAACTCAGTATTGAAACGCTTAACAGCATCTTCAATTGTAAGATTGGTTAATGAATCTTCACTCAAGTTCGTTTGACTTATAATGTAATTTTGGATGGTACTGTTTATGAGTTCTGAAGCGTCTTTGTTGCCTGTCGCTTTTGGAAAGTTTATAGATATGTCTGCATCTTCAGAGGTTTCTATATTTGCTTCTGAAAATTCAATTTTAACGTCTTCTTTACAAGAAAAAAAGAAACTTAAAATAATAATATAAAGGAGGTGTTTTTTCAAAGTTTTATTCAATTTGTTAAACATTCAATAAAGGTATTACATACAATTGAATACAACGAATTAAAGATTAAATTTGTTGCACACAGTATAGAGTTAAAACGATTTTAGTTTCATGACGACCTAATATTTTCATAAAAATAAGACCTATGAAGTTTAATACAAAAACAATACATGGAGGACAAAAACATGATCCAGCTTATGGAAGTGTAATGCCTCCAATTTATCAAACATCTACTTACGCGCAATCGACTCCAGGAGGTCATAAAGGTTATGAGTATTCAAGAACTCATAATCCAACCAGAAATGCTCTGGAAAATGCGTTTGCCAGTATTGAAAATGGAAATCATGGATTAGCTTTTGCTTCTGGATTAGCTGCAATTGATGCCGTAATTAAATTGTTAGAGCCAGGAGATGAGGTGATTTCTACCAATGATTTGTATGGAGGTTCTTATAGGTTGTTTACTAGTATCTTCAAGAAATTTGGTGTCAAATTTCATTTTGTAGGCATGAAGAATGCATCAAATATTGAAAATTATATCAATATAAAGACAAAACTCATTTGGGTGGAAACGCCTACAAATCCAATGATGAATATTATTGATATTAAAGCTACGGTTACAATTGCTAAAAAGCATAATATTTTGCTGGCAGTTGACAATACGTTCGCAACACCATATTTACAAAGACCTTTAGACTTAGGAGCAGATATTGTTATGCATTCTGCCACAAAGTATTTAGGAGGACATAGTGATTTGGTAATGGGAGCTTTAATTGTTAAAGATAAAGATCTGGCAAATCGTTTGTATTTTATTCAAAATGCTAGTGGTGCAGTTTGTGGACCTCAGGATAGTTTTTTAGCTTTAAGAGGCATAAAAACACTGCATCTAAGAATGCAACGTCATTGCGAAAATGGAAGAGCTGTAGCAGAATTTTTAGCACAACATCCAAAAATTGAAAAGGTATACTGGCCTGGTTTCGAAAATCATCCAAATCACGATGTTGCTAAAGACCAAATGGATGATTTTGGAGGTATGGTATCTTTTACCACTAAAGAGAATAGTTATCAGGAAGCGATAAAAATTGTAGAAAATCTAAAGGTATTTACTTTAGCAGAATCATTGGGAGGAGTGGAGTCTTTAGCAGGTCATCCAGCAAGCATGACACATGCAAGTATTCCTAAGCAGGAAAGAGAGAAAACAGGTGTTGTAGAGTCTCTAATCAGGCTTAGTGTTGGTATTGAAGATGAAGAAGATTTAATTGCAGATTTAAAACAAGCAATAGGATAATAAGATAAGTTTCTAACAAAAAAGACCAAGTGAAAACTTGGTCTTTTTTGTTATTAGTTATTTCTAGTTTAATCTAAATAGTAAATGTACCCAAAGTTTAACCAAACTAACCAGTCATTAGCTTTGTTTGAAGGTAAATTATGGTCTAAACCATCAACTCTATCATTAAAAAAATATTGCCATCTTAAATCAATCATCAAATCAGACAATACTGTTAATTTGTAACGTGTACCAATACTTCCAACGACAGACCAGGCTGTGCCACTTTCATTAAATAAAAATGGATCTTCATTAACGTTAGGGTCTGCAGCACCTTCCCAACCTCCGAAAAAATTATTCGCATTATTGATGTTGCCGTCACCAAAAGTAGTTTCCACAGAAGGGTTGAAAGAGGTAAAATGAACTCCTAAGCTCACAAATGGCGCAAAGGAATATCCAAACGATTGAAATGACCTAATACTTTTAGGAAAAAATTCTATTTGCGTACCAATATCAAAGTTGTTAGCAATACCAGAATGTTGTCGTAATTTTTCGTACTCTAGATTCGTAGATGCACGATCTACCCACTCTCCAAAATGGTTCAATGTTGTTTTGTTCCAGGAAATCTCATTTCTAAGTTTAAAATGATCATTAAAGAATGTGTCAGTGGAATAACAGTTACAATCTGCTCTGTATGCAAAGTTAATGTAATGAACAATACCAATACCAATACCAGTGTTTCCAGAGTTCGTTTCGAAATCATTGCGGACACCAAAATCAGATTGAAAAGCTACAGGACCAGCAATAACACCTATTTCATGTGAAAAGCCGAGTTGAGCATACACTACATTCATACCCATCATAAAAACGAATACAAATGTTAATTGTTTAAAATTAAGCGTCATAGAGTTCTAATTACCAAGGGCATATTTGTTAACAAATATATAAAAACTGGCCTAACTACCAAACAAAAGTAGTTCCTCATGCAATTTTTAGACTGGATTATATTTTTTTTGCCAATTTTACTACTGAGAATATCAAAAAAAATATTCGTAAATTTTAAAGATAATGTATCTTTGTGTTACAAAAAACAACATTGATTATTAATAATTTAATAGATGAAAGATAAAATTGAAGCTTTTTTAAATCTTGTTACAGAAAAAAATGGTCATGAAACCGAATTCTTACAAGCAGTGCACGAAGTTGCCGAGACCGTAATTCCTTTTATTGAAGAAAATCCTAAATATCAGGGAAAAATGCTATTAGAGCGTATGGTAGAACCAGAGCGTACCATTATTTTTAGAGTGCCTTGGATAGATGATCAAGGAAATACACAAGTAAATAGAGGTTTTAGGGTTGAATTCAACTCAGCTATTGGACCATATAAAGGCGGATTACGTTTTCATCCATCAGTAAATTTGAGTATTCTTAAATTTTTAGGATTTGAACAAGTTTTCAAAAATTCACTTACTACACTTCCAATGGGAGGAGGTAAAGGTGGCTCAGATTTTAATCCAAAAGGAAAGAGTGATAATGAGGTGATGCGTTTTTGTCAGTCATTTATGACAGAATTATTCAGACATATTGGAGCAAATACAGATGTTCCAGCTGGTGATATTGGTGTTGGTGGAAGAGAAATAGGGTACATGTTTGGACAATATAAAAGATTGCAAAATGAGTTTACCGGAATCTTAACAGGAAAAGGTATGTCTTATGGAGGTTCGTTAATACGACCTGAAGCAACTGGTTACGGTTGTGTTTATTTTGCACAGAATATGCTAAAAACTAAAGGTGATTCTGTAGATGGAAAATCAGTTGTCATTTCTGGATCTGGAAATGTGGCTCAATATGCTTGTGAAAAAGTGACACAATTGGGAGGAAAAGTAGTTACGATGTCTGACTCTGGTGGTTACATACATGATGCAGATGGAATAGATGCCGATAAATTAGCATTTATCATGAACCTGAAGAATGTTAAGAGAGGAAGAATTAGCGAATACGTTAACGAGTATTCATCTGCTTCATACCATGAAGGAAAAAGACCTTGGTCTGTAAATTGTGATATAGCATTACCATGTGCTACTCAAAACGAATTAAATGGAGAAGAAGCTCAGGTTTTAATCAATAATAATGTTAAAGTTGTAGCTGAAGGTGCAAATATGCCAACGACACCAGAAGCTATCGAAGCTTTCCAAAAAGCTAAAATTTTATTTTCACCTGGTAAGGCATCAAATGCAGGTGGTGTTGCTACTTCAGGATTAGAAATGAGCCAAAATTCATTACGAATGAACTGGACCAGAGAAGAAGTAGATGCTAAACTTCATAAAATCATGGATGATATTCATCAATCATGTGTGACTTACGGAACAAGACAAGATGGCTATGTAGACTACGTAAAAGGAGCAAATGTTGCTGGTTTTGTGAAAGTTGCTGATGCCATGCTGGCACAAGGTGTTGTTTAGAATAATACATAAAATGTATCTAAAAAAGGTATTCATTTACGAAGACCTTTTTTACTTTATAAATTCAACAGAACAGTACTTAATTCCCGTTCAATAATTTCAAATATAACCACATCTGGTTTTTCTTTATCTATGACTTCAGGTCTAATAGAGTAATTTCTAAAATAGATAGTTTCTCCAAAACTTTCATTAAAAAATTGAATCCAGGCATTCGAAAAAGAATCTCTATGCATGATTAGTTTTTTATTTCTATTTGGGTTTTTAAAATGAAGGTGATGGTGTTCTGTTTTTAAAGGGATGAGTTCTGAACTTATTTTTTTATTTAAGAAAATAGCATTTTCTTCTAGTTTTAAATTAATCATTTCAGTAATGTCACCTCTTTGAATAGGTTTGTAATCAAATGTATAATTAGAAATGTCTTCTTTAGGAAGGTCTAGCTGTAAAGTATTAAGTGTTTTGTGATAAGCTATAAAAGCTCCCAGATCATTCCAGTGAGTATTTGTTTTATAATAAAGTAATTCTTTTCCTTTATTAGCTACAAGTGTGTCTCTCAAATCTAATATTTCAAAATCAATCTCTTTTTTTAAATAGGAATTTAATACTTCTAACCTGGTAGGTTTTTGTTTAATGTGATAGGGTAATTTTTCAGGATAAACCCTGTGTTTGTTTGGAGGTACCACAATATAAAAAGCCACTCCTTTAGAGGTTAACGTATCTATAATACGCTTAAGACTATTTTTGATTTTTATAAGCTCAAATTCTGAAAAAGGATAGCTTCCAAAACCATCATTAAGCAACTGGTTGTATTCGTTTCCTAAAAAATACCAGCCATCTTTTCCTGTGATAACTGTGTTTTTAAGAGGAACATCATCTAAAATGTCTAATTTAAATTTTAAATAGGAATCGACCATTTCAGGTTTAAAGAAAAAATTATTCTTATAAGAATTTTTAAAACGTATAACAGAACCAATTGGATTGTCAATATTAAATGCAGGAAGTTTATTTCTGTCATCAGAAAATAAAATAGCGTTTGGTACAATTAAAAGAACCAAAAACAGGATGCAAAACAGTAATTTTATTTGTCTGTCGTATTTCAAAATCTAAAATAAATAAAAGGATTATAAGAGTCTACTGATATATAAATACAGCTTACTATAAATATTAAAATTAAACAAGAATATTTTGATATTGTATAAAGACTTGGGTTACTGCTAAGTCTTGACATAATAAATTGATTTGCTTTTCTGGGTAATTGGGTTGAGAATATGATGGCTAAAATGAGAACTATAAAGGTTTCTTTTGAAAAATAAAAATATAAAAACTCTGTATTAGTTTGCGTTTCAAAAGAAAACATTGCTTTTATGAAATTTGCAGCATCTGTTATTGTTTCACTTCTAAAAAACACCCAAGAAATTGAAACGATAAAGAGAACATAGAGATGAGCTATTATTTTTGGACATTTATTTAGAGTTTGATTAAAACTAATTCGTTCAACTATTATAAAAAAACCGTGCATTAATCCCCAAACAATAAATGTCCAGTTGGCACCATGCCATAGGCCTGTTATAAAAAACACGATAATAAGATTAATATATGTTCTTGCGTTGCTTTTTCTGTTTCCACCTAAAGAAATATAGAGGTAATCTCTAAACCAATGCGATAAGGTGATATGCCAACGTCTCCAGAACTCTCGGATTGATTTTGAAATGTATGGGTAATTAAAATTTTCTGGGAAATTAAAACCTAACATTTTTCCAAGACCAATAGCCATATCAGAATAACCTGAAAAGTCAAAATATATTTGAAAACTATAAGCAATTACACCCAGCCAGCCAATTAATGAAGACATTTCATCACTAGGCATGCTAAAAACACCATCTGCCAAAAAAGCGCAGTTATTGGCAATTATCATTTTTTTTGCTAGACCAATAATAAAACGCTCAACACCTTCAGTAAACAGTGAGACTGTAGTTTTACGACTTTTAAGTTCTAATTGTATGTCCTTGTATCTAACTATTGGACCAGCTATTAATTGTGGGAACAGCGTGACATAGGTAGCAAAATTTATAAAATTTCTATCTGCTTTTATATGACCTCTATAGACATCAATGGTATAAGACATAGTTTGGAATGTATAAAAACTAATTCCAAGAGGTAAGACAACATTAGAGAATCTGGTAGCATTTTCGACACTGATATCAAAGTTACTAAGAAAAGCAACTAAATTAGTAAATGCAAAATCAGCATATTTAAAGTAAATTAGAATCCCTATATTAAAAAGCATTGATAAGAATAACCCTGTTTTTTTTTTGCCAGTTTCAATTATTAATGCAGAAAAGAAATCTACAATAGCCGAAAGGATAATAAGTTGTACAAGTTTATATTCTCCCCAACTGTAAAATGCTAAACTCATTAAAAGGAGAAAAATATTTTTGAATTTCCTAGGAATAAGATAATAGACTAATAAAGTTGTAGGTAGAAATAAGAACAGGAAAATAGGACTGCTAAATAACATTTCTTAATTTAATACGAAAGTCGAATATACAATAAAATATGTTATTTTTGGTTAATATTAAAGCCTCTCAAAGCACTATTTTAATGAAGCCCATTCCGCAATTAAGAGTTATTTTATTTTTAATAATTACCAGTCCAGTTTTTGGTCAAGATTTTTCTAGTTTGTGGGAAGGCCATTTTTCTTACCTCAATATCACAGGATTATCAAGTAGTGAGGATGTCTTATATGCAGCTTCAGAAAATGCTGTCTTTACTTTTGATTACAATACTAATGAAATTGATAAAATAAGTACAATTGAAGGTTTGTCTGGAGGTAGTATATCCAGTGTGCATCATAGTGAAGATAATAATCTATTAATTATTGGTTATAATACTGGTTTAATCGATATTGTATTAAGCGATAATGAGGTATTAACGGTAATCGATATTTTGAATAAAGTGACCATACCTCCAGATAAAAAAAATATCAATCATTTTTATGAACATGAAGGGTTACTTTATATTTCTACAGATTATGGGATATCTGTATATGATTTAGAGCGACTTGAATTTGGAGATACTTATTTTATAGGTTCAGGTGGTTCACAAATAACCGTAAATCAAACCACTATCTATAATGGATTTGTTTATGCAGCTTGTAGTAACGGCAATGGTATCAAGCAAGCAGACCTGTTAAACCCAAACCTTATCGATTTTAATCAATGGAATACGATAAGAAGCGGTGATTTTAAGGCTATTGAACATGTTGATAATAAAATTTACGCGATTGCATTTAATAGAGCTGTTTTTGATGTTCTTGTAGATCCTTTTGTTCAAATATTTCAATATCCTTTACTGCCAAATGATATGAGAAGTATAGGTTCAGACCTAATTGTTACTACTGAAGATGCGGTTTATGTTTATGACAGTTTATTTAATCTTATAGCTACTGTTAATAATGATGCGGCATTAGGTATTCGGTTTATTGCCAGTACTATAAATAATCAAGGTGATATATTTATTGGGACTTCAGGTATTGTCAATGATGGTAAACCTGGTCGAGGAGTATTAAAAACATCGTTTAGTAACACAAGTGCTTTTGATGAGATTTATCCAGAAGGACCACTAAATAATAACGTGTTTTCAATTAAAACACCTCCAAATGAAATCTGGGCTGTTTTTGGTGGATACTCAAGAACCTTTAATTTTGATGGAGGTATAAGACGAGCAGGAGTTAGTCATTATAAAAATGAAGAATGGATAAACACACCATATGATAGTATTGCCTCTGTTATTGAAAACCCATTATTTCTATCTAATATAGCTATTAACCCTTTTGATAACAATCAAGTGTTCATTGGGTCATATTGGTCTGGATTAATCGAGTTTAATAATGAGGTACCAACGACACTCTATAATCAGGCGAATAGTACTTTGACGCCTTTTGCAGGTAATTTTAAACTTATAACGTCATCAGTATTTGATAGAAATGGTGTTTTATGGGTTCTGAATGCTCGTAATCCTCGTCCTTTAAATAAGTTTGAAAATGGAGAGTGGACCTCCTATGATTTTACATCAATTATTCCTGTACCTCCATTCAATACTAATCTTGGGTTTACAACATTAGTTGTTGATAATCAAGATAATAAGTTTGCAGGTTCATTTTCTTTTGGAGTTGTTGGTTTTAATGAAAATGGAGAAGGAGATGAGTTGATAAGTTTTTTAAGTGGAGAAGAGAATAACATGCCCTCTATTTATGTTAAAGCATTAGCAATCGATAATAATGGCCAACTTTGGATTGGAACTGAAGAAGGATTAAGAATACTCTTTAATCCAGCTAATTTTTTTGACAATCCAGTCATCAATAATATAGTGATTTTAGAAGAAGGCATTCCTAAAGAATTACTTTCTAATCAGTTAATTACAACAATTGCTGTTGATGGTTCAAACAATAAATGGGTTGGGACCTCAGATTCTGGATTATTTTATTTTTCTCCAGACGGACAGCAAACAATTTTTCAGTTCACTAAAGACAATTCACCCTTACCAACTAATAATATAAATGAAGTATCCATAGATCCATCTACAGGAAAAGTTTATATCGCAACATCTAATGGTCTGCTTTCATTCTCATCTGGAGGAACTAAACCTGAAGAAACTCTAGAAGAAGCGTTTGTTTATCCAAACCCTGTTAGACCAGAATATAATATTCTCGGATCTAATAACTTAAATGATATTAATAACGGAGTTAAAATCTCTAACATTACAGAGAATGTAAATATTAAAATAACAGATATTGAAGGCAATCTTGTTGCAGAAGCACAATCTGGTATTAATCAAAGATCATCCAGTACGAATTACAATTTTGCAATTGATGGAGGAACGGCTATTTGGAATGGAAAAAATATGGCAAATAACATCGTGGCTACTGGTGTTTACCTTATTTTTATTTCTGATTTAGATTCTTTTGAAACCAAAATATTAAAATTACTTATTGTAAGGTAATATTACTGCATATTTACGATGCTCATAAAAAACAAAGCTATTGTTATTTCTAAAGTTAGATATCGCGATAATGATCTTATTGTGACATGTTTTACCAAGCAAAAAGGTTTAGTTTCCTATTTAGTTCGTGGTGCCCTAAAAAGTAGTAAAAAGTCATCTAAAGCAGTATACTTTCAATTATTGTCTCAACTTCAAATAGAAGAAAATTCTAAGGTAAATCAAAAACTGCAATATATTCAAGAGGTCAAAAGTGATTATATATACAAAAGCATCCACACTAATGTTTTTAAGAGTTCTATAGCTATGTTTTTGGCAGAAATTTTAGCTACTGTGTTAAAAGAGGAGGAGCAAAACCTTCAACTCTATGAATATCTTGAAGTTACGTTTAAATGGTTAGACTATCAAGAAGAATTTTCAAACTTTCACTTATTGTTTTTACTAAACTTAACTCAATATTTAGGGTTCTATCCTGAAACAACAACTATCGATGCTCCGTATTTTAACCTTTCAAATGGATTGTTTGAAACTCAAAGCTCAAATACATACTCCGTTTCAGGAGAAAATTTAATACTTTTAAAACGGTTGTTAGGCATAAATTTTGATGAGTTAAATACAATTAAGATTAATTCAAAACAAAGACAATCTTTTTTAAATTTAGTATTGTTGTATTTTGAATTACATTTGGGCAGTTTTAAAAAACCTAAATCTCTGCAAGTATTTAATCAAGTATTCAATTGAAAATATCCTTACTTTTTATGAAGTTAATTAAAACACTAGTAATTTGTTTATGTCTTGTTTTTAGCACCAATGCTCAGGAGATCAAAGTGCTTGACCAGGAGACTCAAATGCCTGTTGTGGGAGTTACTATTTATAATTCTAATAAAGATAAATCCGTTATTACAGATATAGATGGGAAAGCTGTATTAGACCAGTTTGATACTAATGAAATACTATTTTTTCAAAGCATCCTCTACATTAAGCATACTACTAAAAAGTCGTCTATATTGAAAAACAATAATATTGTTTTGTTAAAACCTAATGTAGAAGGTTTAGATCAGGTTGTGGTTTCTGCCTCTAAGTTTGAGCAAAGTAAACGTGATATCCCTCAAACAATAGTAAATATAAATTCTGCGGATATTCAGTTTGTAAATCCTCAAACCAGTGCAGATGTGCTTGAAGGAACAGGGAATGTGTATATTCAGAAAAGTCAATTAGGAGGAGGAAGTCCAATTATAAGAGGATTTTCTACTAATAGACTTTTAATTACAGTTGATGGAGTTAGAATGAATAATGCCATATTTAGAAGTGGTAACTTACAAAATGTCATTTCCATTGATCCGTTTACAATTCAAAACACAGAGATTACTTTAGGTGCAGGTTCGGTTGTCTATGGTAGTGATGCCATTGGTGGTGTTATGAGTTTTTATACTCAAAAACCACAATTATCTTATAAAGATTCTTTGTATTTTAGTGCAAATGCTATAGCAAGATATGCTTCGGCAAACAAAGAAAAAACGGGACATTTAGATTTTAATTTTGGTCTAAAAAAATGGGCATTCTTAAGTAGTATAAGTTATACCGATTTTGATGATTTGAGAATGGGAAAATATGGTCCTGATGATTATTTGAGACCAGAATATGCAGAAACCATTAACGGCTTAGATGTTATTGTGCAAAATGATAACCCAAGAGTTCAGGTACCTACAGGCTATGATCAGATTAATTTTTTGCAAAAAGTAAGGTATGAACCGAAAGAAAATTTGAGTTTTGATTTGGGATTGTATTATACTTCTACTTCTTCCTATTCAAGATATGATAGATTAATAAGATATAGAGGAGATGAATTGCGTTCTGCAGAATGGAGTTATGGGCCACAACGCTGGTTTATGGGTAATTTTCAGGTTACTAAATTAAGTAGTAGTTCTAATTTGTATGATAAAATTCAGGCAACTCTCGCTTACCAGAATTTTCAAGAAAGTAGATTTGATCGTGATTTTCAATCGATTTTAAGAAACGTTAGGGAAGAGGCTGTAGATGCTTATTCTTTAAATGTAGATTTTGAAAAACAGTTGAGTCGTAAAAGCGAGCTTTTTTACGGCTTAGAATACGTTTATAATAAAGTCAAATCAATAGGTTCAACTGAAAATATCTTAACAAATGAATCTACCTTAACGGTATCAAGATATCCTAATGGTTCAGATTGGCAATCAGTGGCAGCTTACGCGAGTTATAAATATAAGCCTAATCCAAACTTTGTATTTCAATCTGGCTTAAGGTATAATTATGTTGTTGCTAATGCAGATTTTACTGAAAATAATACTTTTTTAAATTTGCCTTTTGATGACGCAAACATTGATACTGGTGCTTTAACTGGAACAGCTGGAATCAGCTGGATTCCAAGTGAAATGATACAATGGAAATTAAACGCATCAACCGCATTCAGAGCGCCAAATATTGATGATATAGGCAAAGTTTTTGATTCTGAACCAGGTTCTGTGGTGGTGCCTAATCCTAATTTAAAAGCTGAATATGCTTATGGAGCAGAACTAGGCTTAAAGCTTAATTTTGATAACATATGTATTGTAGATCTGGCAACTTACTATACCTTTTTAGATAATGCATTAGTACGAAGTGATTTTACTGTAGATGGAGATTCTCAAATTGTATATGATGGTGAATTAAGTAACGTTCAAGCCATACAAAATGCCTCACAAGAGCGTATTTATGGTTTTGAAGCAGGCATTAAAGTGAATGTGTCTAAAGATTTGAAGCTGGTTTCCCAGTACAATATTATAGGAGGTACTCAAGAAGATAATGGTTATGAACTTCCTGTAAGACATGTCGCGCCAAACTTTGGAAATACACATTTTGTTTGGCAGAATGATAAATTCCAAATTGATGCGTTTGCAGAGTATAATAATGAATTGTCTTTTCAGCAATTAGCCCCTTCTGAACAATCTAAAGATTATATTTACGCATTAGATGCTAGCGGTAATCCTTATGCGCCTTCATGGTATACTCTTAATTTAAGAACCCAATACCAAGTGTCTAAAGCGGTAACTATTACAGCTGCATTAGAAAATATTACAGATCAACGATACTTAACCTATTCTTCAGGTATAACTGCTCCAGGCAGAAATCTGATCGTGTCTTTGAAATATAGCTTATAATTTAAAGACCTCAACGTTATAGTAGAAGCCTATATCTGTAGTATTATTTTTAGTGACGTTTAATAGCACGTTTAACTATCGTTTGTCCATTAGATAATGTAACTTTAGCCACATATGCTGTTTGACTTAAACTGTGCAATTCAAATATTTCAGTAGAATTATGACCTTTAAAATTGTAAAGCGTTCTTCCTAAAAGATCCATTATTTCAATGGTATCTATGATTAAATTATTACCCACTGAAAACTTTACACTACCATTTTGTAATTCAATAATTGAGAGTTGGTTTGAGTTAATCTCATTTTCTCCAATTGAGAGTGCTTCAGATTGGTAAACGATTTCAAAGCGGTTAGAGAAATTTCCATTTTCTGTTGAAAAAGTATAATCAGAAGTTGTTAAATCATGTATTGTCCCTAATACATGATCTTTCAGATATACTGTTACTTCGCTTAATATGCCTTCGGTTTGATATAGAGAAATAGTTAGCTCTCCTAGTATTTCAGAATCATAACCTATAGGAATTACATCATCTAAAGTAAATGTTGGTCTTCCTTGAATACCGTACTTATATAGGTTTGTTTCATCTTTTGAATAAAAATCGATATAGTTAGAACTTTCTAATCGAATACCATCATAAAGTCTGTCTTTACCTAAAGTTCCATCTTCCATATACCCAACTAATATCTGGCTAAAGGCACCATCAGGATTTGTCAGATTAATCCACATTCTGTCTTTTTCAGTATAAGCAGAAGAATTAGATTCTGAATTTCTAAAGAAGTCATTATTACTATAGGTTCTGCTGCGCATGGCATTCGTAAATTCAACTGTACCAGCAGTAACAGCATCAATAAAAAAACCTTGACCAGAAGCTATGTAACCAGTAGGTATGTTGCTAACTACAGTTCCAGTTGAAGCTGTACCAACACCTCCAACAGTATTATACATGGCATAATCATTAGAACTAAAATTGTAAGCATCAGGACCTGGATTAGTGATTAAAATATCATCTTCATGAGTCCATAGGTATACTGTACCATCTAAATTGGTATTATGAG
This sequence comes from Psychroserpens mesophilus, assembly GCF_050617655.1. Lineage (GTDB taxonomy): Bacteria > Bacteroidota > Bacteroidia > Flavobacteriales > Flavobacteriaceae > Psychroserpens > Psychroserpens mesophilus_A. The sequence goes on from NZ_JBODQC010000001.1 coordinate 625,928, forward strand.
CAACAAAGTCATCTGCAGAAATTGCAGAAGGATATGGGTTCCCTAAAAGATTCCAGTCGTCATTTGTAGCAGCATTATTTTGACTTAAAGCCACACTAACTGGAATAGTACCTGTATTTAGTGTTCCGTTAAAGGTGATGTTTCGTTGATGAACTCCAACACCATTACTCATGGCAGCATAACCAATTCCAGGTTCCATAAAACCATAATGATTAGTCCATGAATCCTGATTATCATCAAAACCATCAGCGCCAGGAACTCCATCAGGATCCTGAACATCAAAAAAGAGAGAGGTGTTAAAGCTGTAAATTTTAGTGGTAAAAAAACCACCTAATACAGTTTGGATACTTGTACCCGAAATGGAATAATCTACAGGAGAAGACCAGTAAGTATAGTCGTATGTTTCCATATCTGTAGTAGTTTTACGAACGTTAGTCGTACCATTATTGGTTACAATACCAGTATCATCTATCATTACCAAAGACCCTTCAGTTTCAATATCTAAAGTGCTATTGACAGTTAAATCGTAATTTATTTCAACATAACCTCCATTTCTAATGTTTAAAGTCCCTGAATTGATGGTTAAAGAACAAGCGCTAATATCACCGTGAGTAGAAGTGTCATAATTAAAATCTATAGTTGCTATGGTATTAATATCTGGCGTACCATTGCTCCAATTACCAGGAGATACCCAAGATGTACTTTGAGTTTTGATTCTAACAGCTTCGCTAGCAGTAAAACAAGTATTTAAATTTTCTCTAACCTGACAGTAATATTGGTAGTTATAAAGACCAACTGTATTTGAAATACTTAATGTTGCAGTAGTAGCTCCACTATATGTTGCATCATCAGATAATGCAGACCAGCCATCAATACCAGGAATTGATACAAACCATTGGTACGCTAGAGATAATCCTCCAGTAAAACCTTCGGTAGCAGCAACTGTAAAAGATGCTGCAGTATCACATGCATTAGCAGGTGCAACGGGTTCTAAGGTAATCGTTGGTGGTATTCCAGTTGAAAAATCAAAAAGGCCAATATCACTGTAATCAACAGGAGTTAAGGCATCCCAATCATTTTGCATATTGTCTGGCGCATACCAAGAAGCTATTCTAGGTACCGTAATACCAGTGTTTTTACGTCTATACGTATAACCACTAGTAGTTGTTGTAAATTGTGCTCCAGCAGTATCTCCCCAAACATCAATCCAAACTTCTGTTGTGCCATCATCGGTATAAAGACGAATATTGTCGTTACCATTTAAAGCAGGTATAGCAGAGAACTCATTAGCAATATAGCCACCTTCTGGGTCTGTTGCACTAGTACCTCCAATGGCAACCACATAAACTGAGTTATCAGGCATAGTATAGGCTGCAGATAAGTCAACAATAGCTCCACCAGCATTATTAGAACCATTATTATGAACTCTAATTTCATAATCGGCTAAATTAACTGGAGCTCCAGTGCCATTAAAAATTTCTATATAGGTATGTGCTCCTACAGGAGCATCAGTAACTTCAGATATAAATAAATCACTAGGTGTTAGTCCAGCGGTTCCTTCACAAGAACTAATGGTATTATCAATAACTGTAAATAAATCAGAGGTTTGACATCCAATATTATTTGTTACAACAATATTTCCAGAGATAGAACCATCTGGAATTGTGATTTCAATTTCAGTAGGAGATATCACAGTATGAGCAATTGAAGAACCTGCAAAATTTACAGAAGTTGATCCTCCCAAATCACTTCCACTTATAGTAACTATCGTATTGTCCGGACCACTCAGAGGTGTGACTAGATTTACAGCTGTTGTACAAAACCCATTTCCACTAATAGCAAATTCAAAAATATTTTCACTGCCAGTTGGATCATCGTTTGTAATTCTAACAGTTGCATTTCGAACTCCGACTACGGAAGGCGTAAAAGTGACATCAAAAACTATGAGATTAGCTGGATTAGTACTAATATCAGTAATTACAATTGGTAAACCAGATGGTAGTGTAACTGAGAAATCTATTGCATCAACACCAACAATTTCTATATTACTGATTGTCAAATCTGCTGTACCAATATTTTGAATTCTGAACGATTTGGTTTCAGGAGTACCTAGTTCAAGACTCGAAAACTGAGTGTTGTCAAAAAAACTAGGTGTTATATCATTATTAGAAATATCAGGAAAAGTATTAATATCACCTTCTACATTAATTTCAGGTTGTAACGTAGAACATTGAGAAATTAAAGTATTAAAACCAGGACTTCCACCATCAATAACATTTTGCCAGTTGGTGCCAGTGTCAGAATTATCAAGGGAATCATCTGTAACATGCAAGGACGTTGTATTGCCTCCATCACTAGAATTATAGGTTACTGTATCAACTATTGTCGTTCCAACATCGTTAGCTACAATAGAGATATTAGCACTAGAATTTGGTAAAGTTCCTGAGCTAGATGCGTTAGCGTAATCTGGCGTAAAAGGGCAATCAGGATTAAAAGTTGCATCACCACTATCACCTAAAGCAATGGTAATACAATCACCACTATTGATTACGGTTCCTGTAGATGGAAAGACAAATCTAGTGTTACCATTGACTTCAATGGTATAATCGTTAAGTACCTGAGAAATTCCAGTCGTATTACATATTTCAATCCATTCGTCATCTGTGCCAGTAGAATTATACATGATTTCTGTAATGATAACGTCTGCAATTACTGGCGTTTCATTATCAAGAATTGTAAGAATATGCTGTGTGTTACTACCAAGGCTAATGGCATTTCCTCCTGTGGGATTTGTTAAATTTAAAACGATAATTTCATCACCTTCGTAAATCAAGTCATCATTAGAAATAAAAATGGTAAAACACTCATTTGTAGCACTATTTGAAGGGAAATTTAATGTTTGAGGAAATGAAATTGCTGTTGAAGTCCCATCATCATAATCAATACCGTTAGTTGCATTACTAGAAGGATCTAAGGTAATATCTACAGATGAAGGTGCTGGATCTGGATTAATAATTGAAACACAAATAGCTATTGAAGTGCCATTTTCAAGAAGGGTTGATGATGCAGAAACAAATTCTACTTGTGTATTTGTTGGTAATGCAGCAGCTGTCCATGATACATCATCTAATACAATTTGTCTTGTGCCAGATGGAGCCCTAAATTCAATAGAAACGGCTCCCGTTTCATTAGCAGTAAAAGATCTAGTGTACACCGTTCCCATGGAACCAAGGGTGTATGAGTCATATAAAGTCCCATTTACGTACACTTCCATAGTTCTATCAGCTTCGTCGCCTCCTGTAAAATAAGATCTAACACTATAGGTTAAATCACCAACACCATTAGCATCAGTGGTAGTCGTAACTGTTTTCGTTATTGGAGTAGTTCCTGCAAAACCTATAGATCTTCCAGTTATATTATAAGTGCTATTAACGGTTCTGGCATTAGCGTATGTCCACGTTAAACCATTATCACCAATGTAAGAGTTATTTGTATAACCTCCTGTTGTTGCATTAAGACTCGTAAAAGTTTCAGAGCCTTGTCCATAAGAAAACAGAATACCACATAAAAATGTGATAATGATATGAACGTAATTTCTTTTCATAGGGATAATCAATTAATTCAATTAATTACCAAATTGGTAAGCTTACAAATTTATGCAAAAATAGTTATAAATGAGCGGTTTAAGCGATGACTTTTATTAACAAAATGTTATAATTTTGTGAAATGATTCCAAAGAAAACCTATACAGTAGATGAAGCTCAAAAACGGCTTGAGCATTATTGCGCTTATCAGGAGCGTTGTCATAAAGAAGTCTCTCAAAAATTGTATGACATGAATATGATTCCAGAAGCTAGAGATCAAATTATTGTGCATTTACTTCAGCATAATTTTTTAAATGAAGAACGTTTTGCAAAAGCCTTTGTTCGTGGAAAATTCAGAATAAAAAAATGGGGAAAACAAAGATTGCAATTAGAGTTAAAACGAAAAGACATTAACAAAACCATTATTGCAATTGCTTTAAAAGAAATCAATTTAGACGACTATTACCATACATTTAATAAATTGGCTGAAAAAAAACTCGAAATGATTAAAGAAACTAACTCTCAAAAGCGAAGAAAAAAACTTGCCAATTATTTGTTTTACAGAGGTTGGGAAAGCCAATTGGTTTACGATAAGATTCAAGAATTAATTCCGTAAAAGACTACATTAAAAGCAACAAAACAAGAGAAAATCCAACGCTGCACAATAAACTTATAAAAACAACTTTCAACCAATTATTAATTTTCGAAAACATCAAGTTGTATTTTATTAATATCATACCCGTATCATACCCGTATCAATATAAATTACACTTTGAAATATAATAAATGTGCATTTAAAGAAGACTTACACATTAGATAATAACATAAATAATAGAATGTAAACATCTTTAATCATAATCAAATATGATACAGACTTATCGGTTGGATTGCAAAGTGAATTAATCTTACAGAAAATATAAAACAGGTAATTAATTTACCAACCTTATAATGTGCTTTTTGGTAACAACAACCTCAATAATTCAAGTAAACACTAAACTGTCGCTTCTATTTATATGTCCTATAAACTGAACGTCGCTCCAATATTTAACGTAAATTGGTTATGAATATAGTAGCTAATTTCAGATTTATCATTGCTATATTTTGCCAATGGAAAATTAGCTTCAGTAAAGACTCCAAATCCGTCAGAAAAGAAATAACGCGCTCCAACATGACCTCCAAAGTTTTTTAAGCTCAGGTTCAACCCAGGATAAACGTCAAAATTGTCATCCACATTAATCACATTACCTAAATTGGCATTAAATCTAGCTTCTAAGTCAAAACGATCACCAAAATCAGCATCTAATCTACTGTCAATACCTAAAGCATAGGTTGATGATACACCAACGGAAATGTTTTCTCCTAAGCCATAATCATAACTTACATTAAGACCTGTAGCCTCATCTTGAAAGTTAGCAGCAACTTGAAACTTTTGATCTCCTTTTCCTTTAAATGCCTGAGCATTTACTATTGAAACAGATACTAAAGCGATAATAAAACATAATTTTTTCATAGTGAATGTCTAAAATTTGAGTTTGCAAATATATATAAGTTTTAATACTGAAACAATTCTTTTAAAAACTCTTATTCGTGCGAGAAATTGCTTGTTCGTTTTTCCAGTCTATCCATTTTTGCCCTTTGATTTGTCTCATAAAATTATCAAAGTGACGCATAATTAGAACATTATAAATTGCTTTTCCTAAATTTTTTGGACGTCTAGGGATAGCACGTAAACTCATTGAAAATCCTGGAGTTATATATTTCATGTAATGCCAGTAGCCTTCAGGCATGTATAAAATTTCTCCATGATTTAGTTCACACTTCCAACCTTTAGCATTTTTAAGAGCTGGCCATGTATTGAAATCAGGATTTGAAAAGTCAATATCTTCTCTTGTAATTAATGAGTGAGGTATTTTATAGAGATAGTCATTTTGTTTTTGGTCAAACAAGATGCATAATTTTTTACCTTCAAAATGAAAATGAAAAATATTAGCCAAATCAATATCATAATGCATAAAGGTATGTGAGTTTTTGCCTCCAAAAAACAGCATTGGTAAGTTTTTCATGAGTTTTAAACCCAAATCCGGATAGCTGAAATCTTTTTGTAATTGAGGAATTTCCTTTAATATATTCCAAAGGAAAATACGATACTTAGTAGGTTTACTTTTGAGTAAATCGACATAGTCGCTCATTTTCATCCTGGCATGTGGATCGTTGAAACCATCTTTATAGTCAACAGGTCTGTCATCATATAAGGGAACAATTTTATCACCAGCAATCGTTTTCATATAATCTAAACTCCATTTAGTATATGCTGGCCAATCTTCAATAAAGCGTTCAATAACCACAGGCTTTTGTGGTTTATAGTAGTTTGAAATAAATTCCTCTTTAGAGATGTTTTTCACACGAGGAATGTCTTGAAGATTCAGTGTTGACATCAGAAAATGATAAGGTTCAAAGTTAAGAAAACGTTGCGAAACGAATTAAATTGTTTGTTAAAATTTAAACTTTAACACGAGCAATTAGATGTCCCAAAATAGCTTAATTATCTTTTTTAATCTTGTTTTTGCTGGAGTTAGAGACAATCAAAAGGTAAGGAAGCCCAATCATTATTGCGACAAAAACCGCATATATATCAATCTTAGGGTTGTCAAGCCATTTTGAAATGAAATATCCCATAATCATAATAAAAGACATCCCGAACATGGTATTTCTGAATACACTAGCTATCCCTTCAATATCATACTTTTCTTGCTTTTTTTTAGGCATGGTATTATAACCTGCTATTAAAAAATACATCTTACCGTATTTAATAAGAATTCCTAAGACTATAAAAATGATGGAAACGATAATCGACATGTTATATTTCATTCACTATGCCTGTCGTTTAAAACAGATTAGTACTTTTTTTATTTAATTGCTTTAGCTTTTAATTTAGCTTCTTCGTTACGTTCAATAGTGTGTTTTGGTCGTGACCATTTTGGTTTTTCTCCAAGCGGCTGGTATTGAGAATCTTTAGCCTCAACCGATTCTGGTTGCATTTTTTTGATGAATGGCTTTTGCGGATTTAAACCAAGAAGTTTAAATAGTTCCATGTCTTCATTAACATCAGGATTTGGTGTGGTTAACAATTTATCACCTGCAAAAATAGAATTTGCACCTGCAAAGAAACACATTGCCTGACCTTCTCTTGTCATTTCTGTTCTACCAGCACTAAGTCGCACCTGGGTTTCTGGCATTACAATTCTGGTAGTTGCAACCATACGAACCATATCCCAAATAGACACTGGTTTTTGGTCTTCAAGAGGAGTCCCTTCAACGGCTACTAAGGCATTAATTGGAACTGATTCTGGTTGTGGATTAAGTGTAGATAGAGCCACTAACATTCCTGCTCTGTCTGCTTCATGTTCTCCCATACCAATAATACCTCCAGAACATACCGTTACATTGGTTTTACGAACATTATCTATAGTTTGCAAACGGTCTTCATAGCCACGCGTAGAGATAACTTCCTTATAATATTCTTCGGAAGAATCTAAGTTGTGATTATAAGCGTATAATCCGGCTTCAGCTAAACGTTGTGCTTGATTTTCGGTAATCATGCCCAATGTACAACACACTTCCATATCTAGTTTGTTAATAGTTCGAACCATCTCAAGGACTTGATCAAATTCTTTACCATCTTTAACATTACGCCAAGCTGCTCCCATACAAACACGAGAACTTCCTGAAGATTTAGCTCTTAAGGCCTGAGCTTTTACCTGTTGAACTGTCATTAAATCATTGCCTTCAATATCTGTATGATATCTTGCAGCTTGCGGACAATAGCCACAGTCTTCTGGACAACCACCAGTTTTTATAGATAATAATGTTGATACTTGAACCGTATTTGGATCATGATGTTCACGATGTATGGTTGCAGCATTGTACAACAATTCCATTAATGGTGTATTGTATATCTCTAGAATTTCTTCTTTAGTCCAATTGTGTCTTGTTTCGCTCATAGGTCAAAAATAAAATTTAAAATTATTAAATTCTAAAAACTGAGTCGTAAATATGAATTGTTTTTTAACAACGTAATTGAGAACAAAGTTCAATTAAAAAATCTGCTTGCAGGTGGTTTTTTATTTAGTTATCATTTTGAGCGTAGTCGAGAAATCTTGTATTGAAATTTCGATGACGCTCAATTTGACATTAAGGATTTATTTTTCGTCTGGTTTATCAATTTCATCACGATCGGCTTCAACCTCTTTCTTGTCTTTACCTTTTATATATTCAGGTAAATCCATTCCAGCCATATTAAACATTTCTTGTAAAGGAGGAACTGATTTATACATTCCTGACAGGAAGTTTGCAGTAGATGATTTTCCATCTTCTCCATTTGCACCATTCTCCCAAACAGTTACTTTATCTATTTTGATGTTTTTAATGGCATCAGCTTGAAGTCTGACCAATTCAGGTAACTTATCTGCAATTAATAATAATACAGCATCACGACTAGAATTTCCAGCAGCTTTTACAATTTGTTCCATACCAGCAGCTTGTTTGGTTAAGATTTCAAACTGACCTTGCGCTTCGGCTTGAGCTTTAAATAAGATGGCATCTGCTTCACCTTTGGCTTTTCTTCTGATGCGTTCCGCTTCAGCTTCAGCATCAATTTCTACTTTGCGTTTGTCAATTTCAGCAGGAACAATAACATCAGCCATTTGAGATGAACGCTCACGTTCTGCTCTTGCAGTTTCAGCATCTTGCTCAGCAGCATACGATTCCTGAAGTGCTTTTGCGCTTTGTACTTTTTCAGCAGCTATAGCCACACGTTCAGCTTCAGCCTCACGTTGACGACGTAAAGAATCAGAATTTGCAACCGCAATTTTTGCCGTATTTTCACCTTCAACAGCTTGAGCATTAGCAGCAGCGACTTGAGTTCTTTCATCTTGTACAGCATTTGCTTCACCAATAGAACCATCTCTTGTTTTTTCGGCAACCGATTTACGTGCTGCGTTAATAGCGTGTGCTGCAGCTTCTTTACCAAGTGCTTCGATATAACCAGATTCGTCAACAATATCAGTAATGTTTACGTTGATTAATTTTAAACCTACTTTCTTTAATTCGGTTTCAACACTTTGTGAAATATTGGTTAGAAATTTATCACGATCATTGTTAATTTCTTCAATATCCATAGAAGCTACCACCAAACGTAACTGACCAAAAATGATTTCTTTAGCCAGTTCTTGAACATCTTGCATTGCTAAACCTAAAAGACGTTCAGCAGCATTTTGCATTACACCAGGTTCTGTGGACACACCAATGGTGAATCGCGATGGAACGTTGACACGAATGTTTTGTTTTGAAAGTGCGTTCACCAGATTAACCTCAATAGAAATTGGTGTTAAATCTAAAAACTCATAATCTTGAATGACAGGAAAAATAAAAGCTGCTCCACCATGAATGCATTTTGCTGATTGTCCTCCACCTACTTTTCCATACACAACCAAGATACGATCTGAAGGACAGCGTTTGTAGCGTTTGATAAGAATGATAAGAAAAACAAATACAATAAGTACCGCAATAACGATAACTATCGGAAAGCCTAAATCAAAGTTTTGTTGTGTCAGAAGGTAGTTCATAAGTTTGTGTATTAATTGGTTCTATAGGTTTTTTAGTTTGATCTACTATTAATATACCATTACTGGTAACATCTACGACTTTAATAATGGTTCCAGATTTTAGCTCAACTAACGAGTCGCTCAGTGCTTCTAGTTCACGCAAAGTGCCTTGAACTCTAATACTTACTTTTCCCATTTTGCTTCTGTTTGGGCCAACGGTTAAGTAAATTTCACCAATGGCTCCAAGTGCATTTTTATAATCTAGTGTACCGCTATCTGTTAATTTTCTCATAGAAAAAAACATTAAAGCCATGATGCCCATCATTACAAGTCCGGCTACAAAAGCAATAATAACACTTACAGGTTTTGAAAGTCCAGCATTGAGGCATGCAATGCCTGTCCATCCGAAAATGGTAAAAAACCCAACAAGATTTTTAAACGTGATAAACTGAAAACCAATTCCAGTATCTGCATCTATATCGGTGTCTGCATCTAAATCATCTCCACCATCAATACCTGCAAAGGTTGTAATGATAACAAAAAGGAAAATTAATGAGCCAATAAGAGCAATGACCCAAAAAAATTGAGAGAACCCGTCTAAAGCTGAAAACCATTCCATAATAGGTTTGTATTAAAAATTAATATTGAAATATAAGATCTTTACACCAGCCTTACAACAGTTATCAAAGGTTATTTTGAAAGTAAAATAGACACTGCATTTCCACCAAAACCAACAGCATTTACCAGAATTTTATTGAGGTATTTTGGTGTTTGGGCTTTTAGGTAAGGTATTGAAATAAATTTTTGGTTGTGCAACATTAAAATGGCCATTTCAATATTTAAAAGTCCAGAAGCACCAAGGCTGTGACCTATCTTCCATTTATTAGTAGTTAATGAAGGAATTTTGTTACAAAAAACCGTGTGAATTGCGTTTAGCTCAGCTTGATCCCCTTTAATAGTTCCAGGTGTATGAGTCACAATAACATCGATGTCTTCTGAGTTTACTTCACCTAAAGCCATTTTCATTGAGCGTTGAAAACAAATGGCATCTGTTGATAAAGACGCATTGTGTTCTAAAACTTCTGTAGCATAGCCGATGCCAATAATTTTTGCCAATGCGTTTGGGTTTTCTCCAGATTCTAAACATGCCATGGCAGCACCTTCGCCAAGAATCATTGTGTTTTCGATTTTGTTGAGATTTAGGGATTGATTTGGGTATTGAGATTCTTCGTTTTGATTTGAATGACCATTTGCTTTAGCATAAATTTTCAAAGCTTGCATTTGAGCAATTGTAAAAGGTGTTAAAGGTGCTTCACTTCCTCCAACAAGAAATTTATCACACATGCCAGAGTTGATCCAGGCAATGCCATTTAGCATTGCATGTAAAGCTGTCGAACAGGTTATAGAATGTGAAATTTCTGGACCTTTAGTTTGTAAATCATGTGCTACCCAAGACGAGATGTTTCCTAAGGTGGTTGTAGGAGAGACTAAAGTTTCAGCATTATGATTTTTAAGAAATTCTTTGTGATAGTGTTCAAATAATGTTGTTGCGCCTCTTGAAGAACCAATATTGATTCCGAAGTTATCTGAAGCCTTCCAGTTGGCGTTTATAACAGCTTGTCTGGAGGTATAAATTGCGAATAGCACAGAATCGTCGAGTGCTTTATATTTTGGATTGGATTGTTTTAAATTATCAATTTCTATTTTTAATTCTGAAGGTAATTCGGCAACCCAATTGGTTTCTTTTTTAGTAAAAAAGTGTCTGTTGTTTTGATAATTATTCCAAATGTCTTCAGGTGACTTTCCTAAAGGAGAAATTGAAGATATAGCAGTTATAGAAATGGGTTGTTTCATATTTGTAGTTATACTGAAGCAAATTCAGCATCTCATCATTTTTGTGCGGTGAATCAGGCCTAATTCAGATTGATATTCATTAAGCAAAAGTAATACTTATGCGTTAAGGATAGAAGCGGCATCCTTTTTAATTTTTTTAAAAATTGAAAAGATATAGCGGATAGCCTGACCACTTGTGGGAACGCCCTAAATCTCTTTTAAAGCAGCTTCAATCACTTGATATATTTTTTGGAGCTGTACTTCTGAAATCACATAAGGTGCTTGAATATAAATGGTATTGCCTAATGGTCTTAAAAATACGCCATTGTTCATAAAAAAGCTAAAGAGTTTATCGCGTAAGTTGCCATAACGTTCCATTTTAATGTTTAAATCTAAAGCGAAAATAATTCCCGTTTGACGCACTGATGCTACTTTTTGATGTTGCTGTATATGAGTTGCAAACTGCTGATGCGAAGCAATAATACGTTTTATGTTGTTTTGAATGTTATTAGATGTTAATAACTCTATGCTAGCTAAAGCTGCTGTGCAAGCCAAAGGATTTGCAGAGTAGGTGTGACCATGAAATAAGCCTTTACTCATATCGTCACTGTAAAACGCATCGTAAATTTCTTGTGTGCAACTTGTAATTGCCATTGGTAGTAAACCTCCAGTAAGCGCTTTACTTAGACAAATGATATCTGGCTTTGTCTCTATATAATCTGAAGCAAAATAACGTCCTGTTTTACCAAAGCCAGTCATCACTTCATCAGCAATAGTGATGATGTTATTGGTTTTACAGAAGTCTAAAATGGAATTTAAACCATTAGCATTGTGCATTTTCATAGCAGCAGCACCTTGAACCAAAGGTTCGTAAACAAAACCTGCAATATTATGTTTTGATGTTAAGGTTTTTAAACCATTTAAGATAGCATCATGATTATCACCATTAGGAGTTGGTATTCGGATAACGTCTAAAGAAAAATCCTTAAAAGGACCATTATAAACTGAAAGTCCGGAAACACTCATGGCTCCAAACGTATCACCATGAAAACCATTTTCGAATGCTATTAACGTGTTGCGTTTTTCGCCACGATTAAAATGGTATTGTAGTGCCATTTTAATTCCAATCTCTACAGATGTGGAGCCATTATCACTAAAAAAGAGTTTTTCTTGATTGTTAGGAAGTATCTCTATTAAAGCTTCTGAAAGTTTTACAGCAGGTTCATGGGTAAAACCACTAAACACAACTTGATCTAGTTTTTGCATTTGCTCAGAAACTTTTTTGGTGATGTATGAATTGCAATGTCCATACATACAGGTATACCAAGAGGCAATAGCATCGATATATTCATTACCATCTTCGTCGGTTAGAAGACAACCTTTAGCTTTGGTAATAGCAATGGTTTCAGGATGTAATTTATGTTGCGTAAGTGGATGCCAAATGTGTTGTTTGTCACGTTCGTTTAATTTCATAGGTAGCTTTTAAATTTTTCAGCATAGTCTTTCACCACATTTTTATCGAAATAAGGTTCTTCTTCGATTCTGCCAATGATTTTAACCTTAGTCATTTGTTTTATGATATCTTCAGTGGTTTTGTGTTCATTGCCACTAAAAATTACTGAGGTGTCAAATCCTTTCTCTTGCAACAGATTTAAGGTTAATAGTGTATGATTTATACTACCTAAATAATGTCGTGAAACCACAATAATTTTATAAGTTGGTTTGATAAGGTCTAAAATAGTGTGTTTATGATTTATGGGAACCAATAATCCACCAGCACCTTCAATTACTAAATGATTTTTTGTTTTGGGAGGTTTTATGTGCTTGGGTTCAATAGAAATACCATCAATATCTGCAGCAGCATGAGGACTCATTGGTGTTTGTAATGCAAAGCTGTTGCTGTGAAATTTTGAAACTTTATTTGAAATTAATTGCTGTACTTTTTTTGTGTCGCAATGTTGTAAATCGCCTGCTTGAATTGGTTTCCAGTAATCGGCTTCAAGAGCTTCGGTGATTATAGCTGAAGCTATAGTTTTTCCTACATCAGTTCCTATTCCTGTAATGAAATATGTATTCATTTAAAATGATTATTGTCTTTAAAAGTTGTCACATTGAAAACGTGTTATTTTTTACGCTTCAATTTATAGAGCAAAGGTAGTAAGTAAGTGTAAGACTTCCGAGATTTCTTTTTCGGTATTAAATGAATGGATACAGAAACGCAAACGCTCTTTTCCTTTAGGAACCGTTGGAGACAGAATGGCTTTTACATCAAATCCGTTATGTTGAAGCTCTTGAGCAATGTGTTTGGCTTTCTTGTTTCCTGAAACCACACAGCAATGTATAGCCGAATTACTTTCAATAAAATGATGTTGAAGTTTGAGTCGCGCTATTTCGGTTTTAAAAAATGTAATGTTGTGACGAAGTTTTTTTAGTTGAAATTCTTGAGTATTAAGTGCATTGTATGCAGATTGAATAGTTGCTAAATTGTGAGGCGGAAGTGCAGTTGTATAGATAAATGGTCTTGAGAAATTAACTAGATATTCTTTTAGATCTTGATGACATAAAATAGCTGCTCCATGAGTTCCCAAGGCTTTACCAAAGGTTATAATTCTGGTAAAAACTGAAGCTTCTAAATTAAGTTTAGAAATTAATCCTTTTCCACAGTTACAAAAAACACCAATGGCATGCGCTTCGTCAATAATAAGAAGATCGTTATGTTTTTTTGCAAGCTTAGATAATGCTTTTAAATCTGGAGAATCGCCATCCATAGAGAATACAGATTCTGTAACGATGTATATGTTAGATTCTTTTGCTAAGACCTCTCGACTGCGCTCGAGGTGACATTCTAAATCCTCTAAATCATTATGATTAAACTTGTAGGCTTTAGCATTGCTCATTTTGATTCCATCACGAATTGAAGCGTGGCATAATTCATCATATAAAATGATATCATTGCGTTGCGGCACAGAAGAGAAAAAGCCTAAGTTGGCATTATAACCAGAATTAAATATTAATGCTGTTTCAGAGCTGTGAAAAGCACTTATTTGCTGTTCTACAATGTTATAAAGTTTATGATTGCCAGTAAGTAAACGAGAGCCAGTCGATCCGTTTTCTAGTAGTTTATGCTCTGTTACGTATAAATGTGTTTCTTTAAAAATTGCTTCAGATTTAGAAAATCCTAAATAATCATTAGAAGAAAAATCTATCAAATGATTTAAGGTTCCTAACTGTCGGAATGCATTTTCTTGTGCGCGTTTATCTAGTTTGTTTTGAAGGTTTTTTGGTAGCATTAATCAAAGATAGGAACACTATATAAGTATTCAAAACGAGATATGTAATCTTTAATATATTATTAATATTTGATAAATAATTATTGTTTTACGATAATTATTGTATATTTGTTATTGTTAAACGATAAAAATATGAAAGCAAAACGAATTTTTTATACAATGAATGTGGTTTCATGGATTGTATTTATTGGGTATTGTATTAAAGCAGGATCAATATTTTTTGTGTCTATCTTAAGCCTTTTTGGAAATAAGAATGTCACTGAAAATCTATATCTAGGAATCGATCTTTCAAGTTTATTTGAGTTTAGTACAACTCATTATACACTTTTAGTAATGTTACTTGTAATAATTGCCAGTTTAAAAGCTTATGTTTTTTATCTGCTTATTTCAATTTTTAAAATTATCAATTTTGATAAGCCTTTTAATTCTGTAATAGTGAATTTAATCTTTAAAATTAGTTACATAGCATTGAGTATAGGTTTGATTGGAATTTTTGCAAATTCATATGTAACATGGTTGAGGTTTAAAGTGTTTTTTACTCAAATAAGCATAGAGACTTCGGCTTATATATTTATGGCAGGTGTTGTTTTTGTTATTGCTACTTTATTTAAACGTGCTACCGAAATTCAGTCTGAAAATGAATTAACTATATAATTATGAAAAAAATTAAATTTTTGAATGTCTTTATAATTCTTCTGATTGTAATATACATTGTACATTTTATTGGGAACGTTTATATTACTTTTTTTACAAATTTTCTCCAACCATCTGATAGTGATTTTTATAAGAATTTTATTTTCGGATATTATACACAATTTGTTGGTTTAATATTTTCAATTATAACATTTATAGGTTTATTGTTTATAAAAAATGGTTTAAGTGTCATTATTAAAGAAGACATATTTAATTTTAAAAGTTCAATCAAATTTAAAACTGCTGGTAAGTTACTTTTACTTTCAGGGTTTTTAAGTCTAATTTTTAGCATGACGTTATTTTACAGTTCTCAAGAAATTACATTACTAGCAGAGATAGGACGAGATTTTTTATTGATGGTTATTGGATTTAGTTTGTATATCGTAGCAGATATTTTACAAAATGGAAGTTTATTAAGACAAGAAAACGAGTTAACAATATAAAATTATGTCTATAGTAGTTAATCTTGATGTGATGTTGGCCAAACGAAAAATGAAGAGCAATGAATTGGCTGAAATTGTTGGTATTACAACCGCAAACCTTTCGATATTAAAAACAGGAAAAGCTAAAGCCATTAGGTTCTCAACGTTGGAAGCTATTTGCAAGGCGTTAGATTGTCAACCTGCAGATATACTAGAGTATTTAAAAGACGAATAGTTGATTGATTAGATTGTATAAGATAGAAAACAAAAAACGCCAAACAATTTATCTGTTTGGCGTTTTTAATTATTTAAATATAAAGTCTACTTAATCAGCAAGTACAATAACTTTATTATCTTTCATTTCAATAGTACCAGAATTAATAGGCAACCAGAAACCTTTGTCAGTTTTGTTAAATTTAGCTTCAACATCTTCTTCTAAAGTGATGTTACCATTAATTTTAACATTACCTTCTTTTAAAATCGATACAATAGGAGCGTGATTGTTGAGCATTTCAAACTCGCCCATCAAACCAGGAACAGCAACACTTGTTACTTCTCCACTAAATAATGTAGCTTCAGGTGATACAATTTCTAAATACATAGTTTATTGCTTTATGCTTTAAGCTTTAAGCTTTAAGCTGTTTACGCTTCAGTAAGCATTTTTTCTCCAGCTTCAATAGCTTCTTCGATTGTTCCTTTAAGGTTGAATGCTGCTTCTGGTAAGTGATCTAATTCACCATCCATAATCATATTAAACCCTTTGATAGTTTCTTTAATATCAACTAATACTCCAGGAATACCAGTAAATTGCTCAGCAACGTGGAACGGTTGAGATAAGAAACGTTGCACACGTCTTGCTCTACCTACAGCCATTTTATCTTCTTCAGATAATTCTTCCATACCTAAGATGGCAATAATATCTTGTAATTCTTTGTAACGTTGTAATAACTCTTTTACACGTTGTGCACAATCATAGTGCTCAGCACCTAAAATATCGGCAGTTAAAATACGTGACGTAGAATCTAATGGATCTACCGCAGGATAAATCCCAAGCTCAGCGATTTTACGAGATAATACTGTTGTAGCATCTAAGTGAGCAAAGGTTGTAGCAGGAGCAGGATCGGTTAAATCATCTGCAGGTACATACACCGCTTGAACAGATGTAATAGAACCTCTTTTAGTTGACGTAATACGTTCTTGCATCGCTCCCATTTCGGTTGCTAATGTTGGTTGGTAACCTACTGCAGAAGGCATACGACCTAATAATGCAGATACCTCAGAACCAGCTTGTGTAAAACGGAAGATGTTATCAACGAAGAAAAGTACATCTTTTCCTTGTCCGTCACCAGCTCCGTCACGGAAATATTCTGCTATAGTTAATCCTGAAAGTGCCACACGAGCACGAGCTCCAGGAGGTTCATTCATTTGTCCGAATACGAAAGTTGCTTTAGAATCTTTCATAGCCGTTTTATCAACTTTAGATAAATCCCATCCGCCTTCTTCCATAGAGTGCATAAAGTCATCACCATATTTAATAATACCAGACTCTAACATTTCACGAAGTAAATCGTTTCCTTCACGAGTACGTTCTCCAACACCAGCAAAAACTGAAAGTCCACCATGACCTTTTGCGATATTGTTAATTAACTCTTGAATCAGTACTGTTTTACCAACACCAGCACCACCAAATAAACCAATTTTACCACCTTTGGCATAAGGTTCAATCAAATCGATTACTTTAATACCAGTAAATAAAACTTCAGTAGAAGTAGACAAATCTTCAAACTTAGGAGCTTGTCTGTGAATTGGAAGGCCGTTATCACCAGCTTTAGGTAAATCACCAATACCATCAATAGCGTCTCCAATTACATTAAAAAGGCGTCCGTAAACATCTTCACCAATTGGCATTTGTATAGGAGCACCAGTTGCAACAACTTCAGTTCCTCTACTTAAACCATCAGAAGAATCCATTGCAATAGTACGTACAGTATCTTCACCAATGTGAGATTGTACTTCTAATACTAATTTAGAACCATCTTGGTTGTTAATTTCTAACGAATCATAAATTTTTGGAAGTTCAGTACCAGCTCCGAATTCTACATCGATAACTGGACCAACTATTTGTGCAACTTTACCTGTAACTTTTGACATTACTTATGTGTTTAATGTTTAGATATTTCAATAGTGAAAAATGAGATTTACTTTATGTGATAAAAGCATTCCTTTTTCGCGCTGCAAAGATATAGCTTTAATTTAAAAATTAATGTATTTTTTTTCTTTTTTCATCATAAAAAAACACCTTCAAAAAGAAGGTGTTTTTAAACTAATTTTTATGTTATCTTATTGAAGCGTAGCAGAATAGTTTGTAGGTAAATCAGCAGCAACAGGAGTTGAGCCTGATGCTATAAAATTAGAACCAAAAGCAGCATCAATTGCAGCTAAGAATTCACGAGCCATTAATCCATAACCTCTTGAGGTTAGGTGAATACCATCTAAACTTACTAGTCCGCCAAAAACTAAATCGGTATTCATTACAAATTCATCATACGTATAACCAGATATAGCTGCTTGTTCTAAAACAGCTCTTAAATCAGCTACAGCAACATTAGGATTAGCATCTGCCACATCTATAATTGTTGTATTGTAAGCTGCAGTTGCATTTGCTATTTCTTGTTGTTCTTCTGGAGTTAACACCCATTTATCCTCTAATGGTAATGTTATACCTTCAACAGCAAATGTTCCTGCAAGGGTTTGAGGTAAAAGACCTCCACTTTCTGTAATTAAACTTACAACATGCTCAGCATTTACTTCGCCAATAATAGAACTGCTTGGTAACACAAATAAATCATTTTCTGTAGCAGATCTTGCTTTACCATATTGTTGTCCTAATAATTGAGCTACTAGTGGTGCAGCAGCAGCAGGTAAACCTAAAGACTGTACAAATGGAACAAAAGTTGGACTACTACCTAAAGTCGTAGTGATTGCTAATGTTAAATCAGTTGCGTCTTCATCAATTATTACTACTGGACTAGCTTCTGTTGATGAAAAAACAATTGCTCTTTCTGGTTCTCCAGCTCCAATATATATTTGATTTATAGCTCCATAGACTTGATTTAACAAAGATATTTGATCTCCTAAAGCATCAGGAGTAATAGGGTTATAAGGTACAGTTGTAAAATGAGATAAGCTAGTAATATCAGGTACAGTAGTTACCACACCTTTAGCTCCATTTGAAGTTAAAGCAGTAATTAAGTTATTAAAAGCAAAATCAAAAGTAGCAGAGTCTGTAATTGGATCATAATTAGGAGCATCTATATCACTTTCTCCACCAGAAGTAGCATAACCTAAAACGTCATTTCCACCTACTTCAGATAAAGTGAAAAATGTTGGGTTTTGAGCCATTGCTAATTCTAAAATTGAAGCATTTTGATTATTTCCTGTTACTCTAATAGCATATGGATTGGCTGCAGCTGGAAAATTTGAAATATTACCATAACCTGAAGCTATTAAATGAAAACTTTTTGCACCAGGTATTCCTAAATTATTAAAAGGACCTGTTGGATTATTTAAAGCAAAGTCAGTAGTTGACATTGCAGATGGATTTACAGCTTGTAATGGTACTGGACCAGCACCACCAAAAACGAGTCTTTCTGTAAAAAGTCTATCTCCTGTTATAGGGCTAATTACTGGATTGCCACCGAGAATAAGTCCTCCGAAATTATCATTCATTAACGGTTGTGTAAAGCTTCCACCACCTACTTTTTCAAATTGTTTGGCCAATAAATTAGGGAACGAGTTTTCTTGAGTAGCAATAAACAAACCACCATCAGTATAACCCGCTGTAAATGATGCGCCAATGGCTACATAATTTGAAAAATCTAAATCACCAACAGTTAATTCTTCTAAGACAACATCATCGTTGGCATTAAGGTCTCTAAAATCTTCTACGAGTTCATTTTCGCAAGCTACCATACCAAATGTAAGTATTGATAGCGCTATATATTTTAATGTTTTCATTTTAAATAATTTCTTTTCCATTATTATAAATTATTGATAGTCCAAGAGATATAGTATTGAGAACCAATATAACCTGTACCGAAAGCGGTAAAGTATTCATCTTGTAACAAGTTCGTTCCTCCAACTTTTATTGATGACTTCAAACTTGGGATTCTATAGTTGATTTGTGCATCAACTACGTGAAAAGCAGGAATTTCTCCATCACCAAATGAGGATTCCCAATAATAATTATCACTCCATCTCCAAGCAAGGTTAAATCCAAAATTTTTGAAAAGTTCAGTATTTCCAAATGATGCTTTAACTTTATGCTCAGGAGTATTGAAATTAGTTCTGAAATCAGGATTGCTCTTTATGTCGAAATCCATTTTTGCATAGGTGTAGTTAGCACTTAAATCAAAGTCACCTAAAACTTTAGTAGAAACCTGTACTGCTGCTCCATAAGAATTTACTTTTTCTTCTGAGTTGGTATAAGTTTGATAGCCAACAACATCTTTATTTAGTAATGCGTCTACAGCAAGTTGAGTTTGTGGGTCTGTTAAATCTATTAAACCATCACCATTAGGGTCTACATTTCCGTATAAAGGGGCAACAACAGTTTCATTAGCTAAGAAATCTTTATAAGAGCTATAGTAAGCTGAGGCATCAATAATGAATTTTTTAATTTTTCCTCTATAACCTACTTCGAATGAACTGACTTGCTCAGGCTTAACGTAGTTAGAATTTCCTACCTCCAAAGCATTTGGATCCGAACTCGCAGCAAAATTATCTACTGAATTTTTAAAGAAAGAGTTTGTATATGCTGCGGATCCATTTTGCGGAAGGACAGCTGGTTGTGCAGGATTGTTTACAGCATAATCTCTTTCATAAAGGTCTCCTATATCTTCAGCACCACCAACGAGTGTACCTAAGGCAGTTCGTAAACCAATATACAATGATTGTGTATCTGGGTTTCTAAAACCAGTTTGAAAAGAAGCTCTAAAGTTATGGTTTTCATTTACTGTTAAACCTGCAGATATTCTTGGTGAGAAAAATGCATCGAACAATTCTGATTTATCATAGCGTAAAGAGCCAGTTAACTTTAATTCTAAACTTTCATTTAGTTCAATTGAGCGTTGTAATTGCGTGTACAATCCTAATTCAGAATAAGTAATAGGTCCATTTGCATCTGCATAAATAGTTCCAAAGGAATTTAGCCTGTATGTTCTATAAGATCCACCTACTTGAATCTCGGCAAATTTAATTTTGTCTCTAAAGTTGTAATTAGCGTCTCCGTGATAGATTTTAGAATTATCCTTTAAAGCAGAACCAGTTAAGAAATCGGTATCTGATGTTACTTGTTCATATAATCTATTAAATTCATCTGACCCTAATTCTGGTCTTCCTTGTTCAGCAGCAATTCTTGCAGCATCATGTGCTTGTGTATTTGTAGCACCACCAAGTGTTTGTCCAATGTATTCTGCAACATATTCTCCAAACCATACATCATGAGCTTTCCATGCTTGTAATAAATTAGGACCAGCTACATCCAATACATAAGTGTCACCGGCTTTATCAGAATTGACATAACCTCGTATAAAAAAGTCATCATTTTTTATTTCTAACTTATGTTGTTGTAGTGAAAAATTATCGATTCTATAGCGTTGCGCACCTTGATAGATAGTAGAACCAGAAGCTACTTTACCAACGTATTGGATTTCAAAATCATTTTCCCAAGGTCTGAAATATAAACCCCAATCTGCTTTAATACTTTCCGCATTGTAATCGGTTAATTCCTCTTCTTTGTATCCTGTTCTACTAACATTAACATCAGGAACTAAAGCAGCAGCACCAGCAGGAGCTAAACCTAAGCCTTCCAGGGTTAATGCCACATCTCTTATGTTTGTTGTTACATTATCACCATACACATTAACACCATCATAATTTATGTTAGATTCACGTGTGCCTCCAGGCATGTCTTTGTCATCATAATTAGTGGCATACCAGTCTGTACCTTTTGTGTATCCAAAATTTACTTTTGCTGCAAATTTATCGTTGAATTTATGAGCCATACTTATACCAAAATCTGTGTAGTCATTATCTCCAGCTGCATCTTGGGAAGTTATCCCTTGTTTAAAATAACCTCTAATACCTTGGTGATCAAAAGGGTTTTTACTACGCATAAATAATATACCGTTGAAGGCATTTGCACCATAAAGTGCCGAAGATGCACCAGGTAAAAGTTCTACACTCTGAGCATCAGTCTCTACAAACCCTAATAAGTTACCCATAGGGAAATTAAGTAAAGGAGCAGAGTTGTCCATACCATCTACTAGCTGTACAAACCTTGTATTGGCAAAGGTTGCAAACCCACGAGTATTAATGGATTTAAAGGTTAAACTATTGGTGTTTATATCTACACCTTTTAAGTTCTCTAATCCTCCATAATAATCTGCAGAGGCTGTGTTTTTAATTTCTTTTAAACCAAAACGTTCAACTGTTACAGGTGATTCGAAAATACGTTCTGGAGTTCTTGAAGCAGAAATAACAACTTCGTCTAATTCTGTACCTTCTACTAACGTTACGTCAATAGTTTGAGGGTTTGTAGTAACTTCTTGATTAACAGTTTCAAATCCAACACTACTAATTTGAATTGTAAATGGAGGATCTTGTTCGATGGTTAAGGTATAGTTACCATCATAATCTGAAATCGTACCTGTGGTTGTTCCAGTAACAATAATGTTAGCTCCTGGTAAGGGTTGACCATTATTGTCGGTGATTTTACCTTTTACTGTCGTTTGTGCAAAAGAAAAGGCGCAACAAAACAGCATCATAGTTTTGAAAAGTGTCTTCATTTTAGGGAATTAGTTAAATTTAGTATAGCAATATAAATAATTATATCATAATGTAGTGAATAATTCTTAAAAAAGTATGCATGCATAATAGTTTTTAACAAAAAGCACCTGCTCAAATTGTTAAATTCATAAAATAGAAAATGATAAAATAAGGTAAAATGCTATTCAACAGTTACAGCTTTTGCTAGATTTCTAGGCTGATCAACATTTTTGCCTAGCATTAAGGCAATATGGTATGATAATAGCTGTAATGGTATAGTTGTTAAAAGAGGTGTTAGAGATTCTATAGTTTCAGGAACTTCAATAACATGATCTGCTAGTTCTCTTACTTGTTTATCGCCTTCAGTTACGATACCAATAATTTTACCTTTACGAGATTTTATTTCTTGAATATTACTAACAACTTTTTCGTAATGTCCTTTTTTTGTTGCAATAACAACAATTGGCATGTTTTCATCAATTAAGGCAATTGGGCCGTGTTTCATTTCGGCTGCAGGATAACCTTCGGCATGAATATAAGAGATCTCTTTCAGTTTTAAAGCGCCTTCTAAAGCAACTGGGAAGTTGTAACCTCTTCCTAAGTATAAAAAGTTACTCGCATCTTTATAGATTTCTGCCACTGTTTTTACATAAGCATCAGACTCTAATGATTTTTTTACTTTTTCCGGAATTAATTCTAATTCAATCATGTGTTGTCTAAATTCAGAACTAGAAATCGTTCCTTTTGCTCTCGCTAAACGCAGTGCAATTAGTGTTAGTACAGTTATTTGAGTGGTAAAAGCTTTAGTTGAAGCAACGCCAATTTCTGGGCCAGCATGTGTATAAGCTCCTGCATCTGTTTCTCTAGCTATAGACGATCCAACAACATTACAAACTCCAAATACAAATGCACCTCTAGATTTTGCTAGTTTTATTGCAGCTAAAGTGTCTGCCGTTTCTCCAGATTGAGAAATGGCAATTACAACATCTTTATCTGTGATAACAGGATTTCTGTATCTAAATTCTGAAGCGTATTCTACTTCAACCGGAATTCTGGCTAAATCTTCAAAAATATATTCGGAAACCAAACCAGCATGCCAGGATGTTCCACAGGCTACTACGATAATTCTGTTGGCATTCAAGAAGGTTTTCATATTATCTTCTACACCAGCCATTTTTATAATACCTTCATTAGGTAGCATACGTCCTCTGAAGGTATCTAGAATAGCACTTGGCTGCTCATAAATTTCTTTGAGCATAAAATGATCATAACCTCCTTTTTCAATTTGCTCCAGATTAAGCTGAAGTTCCTGAACGTATGGATCTACCAGAGAATCATCTTTAATTTTTCTGACCTTAACTCCTTTGTTTCGTCTTACAACAGCCATTTCTTCATCTTCGAGATAGATGGCGTTCTTTGTATATTCTATAAAAGGGGATGCGTCACTGGCAATAAAGAACTCATCATCACCTATTCCAATGGCTAGAGGGCTGCCAAGTCTTGCTACTACGATTTCATTAGGTTTGTTCTTGTCAAAAACAGCAATTGCATACGCTCCTATAACCTGATTTAAAGCAATTTGAACAGCTTTTCCTAGTTTGGTGTTTTCGTTTTTCTTGACATCTTCAATAAGATTGACTAAAACTTCGGTGTCTGTATCAGATTTGAAAGTGTACCCTCTTTTTATCAATTCTTTTTTCAAAGACTCATAATTTTCAATAATTCCATTGTGAATTATGACAAGGTTACCTGAGTTTGAATAATGAGGATGTGAATTAACATCATTAGGAACACCATGAGTAGCCCAACGTGTGTGGCCAATTCCTAAAGTGCCGCTGGTAGATATTTCTTTTTCAAGTTTATCTTCAAGATCAGCAACTTTACCTTTGGTTTTAGATAACTTAATATCATTACCATCAAATAATGCAATTCCTGCACTATCATAACCTCTATACTCTAATCGCTTAAGACCTTTTAGAATAATAGGGTAAGCTTCACGATGACCAATGTATCCAACAATTCCACACATACTAACTTCTAATTATTTGGTTCAGTAAAAAATATTTCCAAATATAATTTTTTTTCTTCGTCCAATGTGTTATTTCCGAAAAGAACTGTTCCTCTTTGAGTAATTATTGAACTCACAGGAACGTTATCGATGGAATTATCTGGGCTTAATACATCAAGTTGTCGAGAATTATTTTCTAAATTAATATTGCCCGAAACAACGAGGCCAAGGTCAACATTTGTTGAATCTCTTATCAATAAGTTATTAATATGTTCTGTGATTTTTATCTTATACTTAACGCCATTACCATTGTCGTCGCGCTCTAATCGACCTAAGTGGTCTATTCTTGAATTTAATGGAGAAAAAGTATTAGCAATATCAAAAAAGTAATCGATTATAGGAAGGTTGTTATTCATGTCGTATAAAAAAATACGTTCTGGTTCTTCAAGGCCAACAACACTAGATTGGTCAACATAAAATACAAGGTTAGCTTCATTAACTAACTTTTTACTTTTAATAAATTTTCCATCTTCATCCATTTCAACAAATTCATTCTTGAAATACTCAAAGCTGTTGAAGAGAATATCATCATCTATATCTTCTCCATCAAATAACTTTACGACAGCAATTGAACCTTCACCACCTTTGAGAAATAATTTTTCATCGCCTAGATTTTCATCTGCATCAGGAAATATAAAGTCATTAGATAAAAAGTTTGCTCGGTTACCAGTGAAATTTAAGACATAGGTAGTTTCTATTGGATCTAATTCAGGATTAAAAGAATTGTCACTTCTGAAATACAAAGTAATGTTTGCATTGCTACTTGCTAGATTTAATAGTGACATAGTTCCTAAATCATTTATGGCCTCAGTTTTAAAGTAGACACCTCTAAAATAATCGTTAAAATTATTGACATTACTAAGTTCAGGCTGACCAGATTTAGCAATAATTTTATTCTCCCAATACGCCATTGCTGCGTCATCTTCGGTTTCGTCTGAATTAAATGATATGCGCAAAGCTGGAGCTAGTCGATCTGTAATATTACCGTCTTCATCTTCTAATTCTATTTGGGTTGCTTTTGGAATAAAATCGTCATCCTGATATAAAAGTGTCCCTTCTAGTTGTGCATCGCCAATTGGACTTGTTCCTGTTGATTGATTAGAATAATAGACTTGAGGCTCATTAATACTTGAAGTTGGATCAAAATCTCTCAAAAAATAATTGCTCTCGTAAATTGAAAGCTTCATTGGAGAATTTCCAAAAACAGAATCTAACTCATAAAGTGTTCCACCATCTGAAGTGGCTTCTATTGCTGTACTAAAATAAGGAATACTAATCACTACAGAGTCTAAAATAACATTTTCACCAAAGTCAGGATCTAGAAACGCAGGTCTTAATTGTGTAACTATATTGCCAGTTGTTTGCCCGTAAACAGGATCGTTATATACACCTAACAAGTTAATAGGTAAGGTGCTGGTTTGAACTGGAGGCAGCGCTTTTGTGTAAGCAATAACATCAAAATCTCTTGATAAAGCATCAAAATTTGTAGCATTATTACTATTTACTATGTCAGATTCAATAGTTGCAAAATCTTTATCACAAGCAATAAAAACAGTTGTTAATAGTGTAAGAATAGCTAAGTTTCTTAAGGCAATTGTTTTGTTTTTCATGTATTTTTTTAACTAATTTAGTACTTTAGTATTGTAAAATTCTGTGTAAGGTTCTGCGAATTCTTCAATTGGAAAATAATCCAAAACAGGTTTTTCACAAGCATTTAAATGGTCTTCAACATCTTTTGGCAAATCACTAGAGCCTTTTATTAGAGCGTCTGAATGATCTATTGCGATTTTCATAAGATTACTATAATTAGGCGTGTTTAGTGGTTTAATACTCGCCTCATCTATATTGTCAAATTTGACTTTGTTAACCATGTCTTTATCTAACGTGCCTTCAAAGCTTTGATTGTATATTGAGGTCACAATTTTACTTTCAGTAAATAAAGGCTCATCTTTATAAAATTCTTTTAGATATAAAGGTAATAACGAAGCTAGCCAGCCATTAACATGAATAATATCTGGTGACCAGTTTAATTTTTTTACAGTTTCAATAACACCTTTGGCAAAAAATATGGCACGTTCATCATTGTCCGGAAAAAGGTTTCCGTCTTCATCTGTAAGCGTAGCTTTTCGTTTAAAATATTCTTCATTATCAATAAAGTACACCTGAATTCTCTCTTTAGGAATTGAAGCGACTTTAATAATTAATGGCATATCTAAGTCGTTGATTACTAAATTTATACCGGATAATCGGATGACTTCATGTAATTGGTGTCTTCTTTCATTTATATTCCCGTAGCGAGGCATAAATATTCGTATTTGTCCTCCTTGTTTGTTTACCATTTTTGGGGCTTCAAATGACATTGAAGAAATTTCTGTTTCTGGTAAATATGGCACAACCTCAGATGACACATACAATATTCGCTTATCTTTCATAAATCTGTCGTTTTTGGAATTAAAAATAAAAAACATGCAAAATTACAAAAATTTATGCAGATTGCTAGTAAAATATTAAGTTTGCACGCTGTTAAACTTTTGTTATTGTATGCAGATTTTTAAAAATAAAACCGACTTAACTGCTCATATTGATCATCTAAAGTCTGAAAAGAAAACACTTGGCTTTGTACCAACTATGGGAGCATTGCATCAAGGACATGCATCATTAGTTTTAAAAGGTTTAGAAAATAATGATGTGGTTATAGTAAGCGTTTTTGTAAACCCAACACAGTTTGATAATAAAGAGGATTTGGTAAAATATCCAAGAACTTTAGAAAAAGATGTCGTGTTACTTAAGAACATTTCTGAAGATCACATTATTGTATATGCACCAACTGTAGCGGATATATATGGAAATGATATCTCTTCTACCTCTTTTTCTTACGACGGATTGGAACATGAAATGGAGGGAAAATTCAGAACTGGTCATTTTGATGGTGTAGGAACAATTGTTAAAAGGCTCTTTGAAATTGTTAGACCTGACAACGCATATTTTGGAGAAAAAGACTTTCAGCAGTTAATGATTATAAAAAAACTTGTTGAAAAACATCACATCCCAGTTAATGTTGTTGGTTGTAAAATACACAGAGCAAGTGATGGCTTGGCAATGAGTTCTCGTAATACAAGACTCAAGCCGCAATATAGAAAGGCAGCTCCTTTTATCTACAAAACCTTAAAGACTGTCAAACAAAATTTTGGCACAAAAAGTGCTAATAAAATTACAGAATGGGTTAAAAAAGAATTTGCGAAACATGAGTTATTAGAATTGGAATATTTCATTATAGCAGATGTAGATACCCTTAAAACTGTAAAACGAAAATCTAACAAGAAAACATATAGAGCTTTTATTGCTGTATATGCAGATGATATTAGACTAATAGATAATATCGCATTAAATTAATTATCTTTGCCGCATGCAAATTCAAGTAGTAAAATCTAAAATTCACAGAGTAAAAGTTACAGGTGCAGACCTAAATTATATTGGTAGTATCACTATCGATGAAGATTTAATGGAAGCAGCCAATATTATTCAGGGTGAAAAAGTTCAAATCGTAAACAACGATAATGGTGAACGTTTAGAAACTTATTGTATTCCAGGTCCGCGAAATAGTGGTGAAATCACATTAAATGGAGCAGCAGCTCGTAAAGTAGCTGTTGGAGATACACTTATTTTAATAACCTATGCGTTTATGAATATTGAAGACGCCAAAGTTTTTAAACCATCACTAGTCTTTCCTGATGAAGCTACTAATCTTTTAAAGTAAACGTTTGAATAAAAAGACAATCAAGTTCCTAAAAATAGTGCTCCCTTTATTATTAGGAGTGCTGCTGGTATGGTATTCTTTGTCTAAAATTTCTGTTGAAGAGTTAATCGCCTATTTTAAAAATGCAGACTATTTCTATATTATTTTAGGTCTGTTTTTCGGATTGTTAAGTCATCTTTCAAGAGCATATCGTTGGAAGTTTATGATTGAACCCTTAGGTTATACTTTAAGATTACCCAACAGCATTATGGCTGTTTTTGCAACTTATTTAGTTAATTACACCATTCCTAGAGCTGGAGAAATTACCAGAGCAACAATATTAACCAATTATGAAGGTGTTCCTTTTGAAAAAGGATTCGGAACAATAGTAGCCGAACGTATTGCAGATATGCTTGTCATGTTAGGCATCGTATCTGTTACCTTATTTTTAGAGTTTGATTTTATTTACCAATTTTTCACCGAACGATTTGAACCTAAAAAAATAATTTTTGGCATAATTGTACTATTAGTGTTAACAGCATTGTTTTTAGTCTTTATCAAAAGAAGTCAAAGTAAAATTGCTATAAAACTAAGGTCATTCGTGAATGGACTGGTTGAAGGCATACTGACTATATTTAAAATGAAACATAAATGGGCATTCATTTTTCATACGCTGTTTATATGGACAATGTATGTTTTAATGTTCTACGTAACATCGTTATCCATTGAAGAAACTTCAGCCTTACCTTTTGCTGCAATTTTAATAGGTTTTATATCTGCCAGCTTTAGTATTGCTGCTACAAATGGAGGTATTGGTTCTTATCCTGTTGCTGTTTATGCAGCATTTTCAATATTTGCCATCGCTAAAGAACCCAGTATTGCTTTTGGGTGGATCATGTGGTCATCACAAACGTTAATGATTATTGTGCTTGGTGGTTTATCGCTAATTTACTTACCTATATATAATAGAAAGGAATAATTTTTTACCTTGCATTACGATAACATAACAACCATGATGAAGCATTTTACTTTACTCACACTAGTTTTACTTTTCTCACATTCACTAACAGCTCAAGTAATTTATGAACCTTTTGAGTCGTCAAAACTGGGACAAACGAGAGATATTAAAATTCAATTGCCTAGAAATTATGATGCAGAAGATGAAACATTATATCCTTTAGTTATTGTTTTAGATGGTGATTATCTTTTTGAACCAGTTGTTGGTAATACTGATTATCAATCATATTGGGAAGATATTCCAAATTGTATTGTCGTTGGAGTTAATCAAAGTGCAACAAGAAAAAATGATTTCTTTTATGCTGAAGAAACAGGTTTCCCCTTTGATGAAGGAGCTAATTTCTTTGAGTTTTTGGGTATGGAGCTTATTCCTTACATAGAAGATAATTACATGGTTTCAGATTTTAGAATCGCAATTGGACATGATATGAGTGCCAATTTTATCAATTATTATATTTTTAAGGATAAACCTTTATTTAGAGCTTATGTACTGCTTAGTCCAGAACTGGCTCCAGAAATACCAGCTTTAATGGGACAAAGAGCACCTTCTTTAGAAATGAATACATTTTATTACTTAGCAACTGCAGATGATGATGTAAAGCGATTAAAAACTGATATTTTAGCTTTAGACAATACTTTAAAAGGTATTAATAATGAGTTTTTTCATTACAGGTTTGATGATTTTCAGGATGCTAATCATTATTCTTTAGTTGGGTTAGGCATTCCTAAGGCTTTAAATCAAATTTTTTCATTTTACAAACCAATAACTAAAAAAGAATACACTGAAAAAGTTCTAGAATACGAAGGGAGTCCTTTTGATTATTTAATGAAAAAATATGAAGACATTGAGCTGTTTTATGGCTTTAAAAAGAAAGTTGTTGAAAATGACTTTAGAGCTATAGCTGCTGCTTCAAAGAAAAAAAATGATGTAGAATCTTTAAAAGAACTTTCAAAACTGGCAAGACAGCTATATCCAGATTCTATGATTAGTGCTTACTATCAAGGAATGTATTATGAAGAAGATGGTAATTTAAAAAGAGCTTTAAACAGTTATCAATCAGGACTTATGCTTGAAGAATCAGATTACATTACTAAAGATATGTTACTTGATAAAATTTATGACCTTCAGGATTAATTCTTAAAAATTAATGTATTTCGTCGAATAAATATGTGTTTTATCGTTTGGATTATTATATTTACTCCTCCAAATCCCTACTAAACGATGAAAAAATACCTACTTGTTTCATGTGTTGTACTCTTTAGTGCTTCACTTTTTTCTCAGACAATCTATAAAGAGTTACCCTCTCGATTTCTCAATACAACGAGAGATATAAAAATTAAATTACCTAATAATTATGATCCTGAATCTTTAATAAAGCACCCAGTTATCATTGTATTTGATGGTGATTATTTATTCGAACCTGTACTAGGTCAAGTACATTTTCAAACCTATTTTAAAGAAATGCCTGAGTCAATAATAGTTGGTATTGTTCAGGGAAAAGAACGCTTTTACGATGGTTATTTTGATGAACTTACTGGTATGCCGTTTGAATCTGGTAAACGCTTTTATGACTTTGTACAAAACGAACTACTACCTTATATAGATGACAATTACAATACAAGTCCGTTTAGAGTTGCAGTAGGTCATAACACAATGGCTAATTTTATAAATTCTTATTTATTTACAGATGTTCCTGTTTTTCAAGCTTATATCAATATTAGCCCAGATTATAAAGGAACAATGTCCAACAATCTTATAACACGTTTGAGTCATTTAAGAAATGAAGTTTTTTATTACGTAGCAACAAGTGACAAAGATGTACCAAGCTTAAAAAATAACATAACAGAAACGAGTACTGTTTTAAAAACTTTAGATACACAAAAGCTTACATTTTATTATGACGAACTACAAGGAGATAGTCACTATACACTTGTTACGGGAGCATTATCAAAAGCTTTAGACAAGATTTTTGAAATTTTTAAACCTTTAGATGAAAAGGAAATTAATGAAAAAGTATTGACTTATGATGGTACTTTAGATGATTATATTGTAGATAGATATGAGCGAATTGAAAAGTATTTTGGAATTAGCAAGCCTATAACAGAAGAAGAATTTGCAAAAATTGTTGCCATTGCTGAAGAACGAGATGATTTAGAATCGTTACAAAAAATTGGTAAACTTGCTAATAAACAAGACCCAAATTCCTCACTGGGAACCTATTATTTAGCGCTTCATGCAGAAAAATCGGGAAAGAATAAAAAAGCTACTAAATTTTATGAATCGGCTTTAACACTTGGAGAAACTACTATAATTGATAAAGAGTATATCAAATCGAAACTAAAGAACTTACAAGATCTGGCTATTGACGATAATGAAAAGGATGATGATGAAGAAAACTAAATTTAACATATATTCAACAGATTATATATTCGAGTGGTTATACCTTAAAGCTAAGACTTTTATTTTTACAAATCTGTCTACAAAATTGGCTGCCATAAATATGATATCTATCATAACATGGTTTAAAGATATCAATTAAAAATATCTTAATTTAGCTGTCAAAATTGTATCGATGGCTAAACTAAAAACAACCTTTTTCTGTCAAAATTGCGGGTCTCAATATTCAAAATGGCAAGGGCAATGTACGGCTTGTAAAGAATGGAATACAATTACAGAAGAGGTCATTCAAAAGCCTGAAAAAAGCGATTGGAAGACACCTTCTTCAGCCTCTAAACGTGTTTCTAAACCCTTAAAAATTAATGAGATTGATGCCTCAAAGGAAGCAAGATTAGATACTTTAGATCTAGAATTTAATCGTGTGCTTGGTGGAGGCTTAGTTCCAGGATCTCTAACCCTTCTGGGAGGAGAACCTGGTATAGGAAAAAGCACGTTGCTGCTTCAAATATCTTTAAAATTACCTTATAAAACCTTATATGTTTCAGGAGAAGAAAGTCAGCAACAAATTAAAATGCGTGCCGAACGGATTAATCCGAATACAAACAATTGCTATATATTAACAGAAACTAAAACACAACATATTTTTAAACAAATCACTGAACTTCAGCCTGATGTTGTTATTATAGATTCAATTCAAACATTACACAGCGATTATATTGATTCTTCGAGTGGAAGCATTTCTCAAATTAAAGAATGTACAACCGAACTTATCAAATTTGCAAAAGAAACAGCAACACCAGTCATTTTAATTGGACATATCACTAAAGATGGCCATATTGCTGGACCCAAGATTTTGGAGCATATGGTGGATACCGTTTTGCAATTTGAAGGTGATCGTAATCATGTATTTAGAATTCTTCGTGCTAATAAAAACCGGTTTGGGTCTACAAACGAATTAGGTATTTATGAAATGCAAGGCTCAGGACTAAGAGAAGTTTCTAACCCTTCAGAAATTTTAATTTCTCAAAAAGATGAAGAATTATCTGGTAATGCTGTTGCTGCAACCCTTGAAGGGATGCGACCACTATTAATTGAAGTACAGGCTTTAGTAAGTACAGCAGTTTACGGAACACCACAACGAAGTGCAACAGGATTTAATGCTAAACGATTAAATATGTTGTTAGCAGTTTTAGAAAAACGAGCAGGATTCAGGTTAGGTGCAAAAGATGTTTTTTTAAATATTACAGGTGGTATCACAGTTGATGATCCAGCTATAGATTTGGCAGTAGTTGCAGCTATTCTTTCATCAAACGAAGACGAATCATTAGCTAGTGATTTTTGTTTTGCTGCTGAAGTTGGTTTGTCTGGCGAAATAAGACCAGTTCAACGTGTTGAACAACTTATTCTTGAAGCTGAAAAATTAGGGTTTTCGACCATATTTGTTTCAAAATACAATAAAATTGCATTGAAAAATACGGTTATAAAAATTCAACTCATTTCTAAGATTGAAGATTTGGTAGATTTTTTGGTTTGATAATACCAAAAGTTCAATGCACATAAACGTTAATTTAAGTATTTCATATTTGATAACTTGAACTTCGTCTGATTTCTCAATCACTTCATCTAATAACCTATATAGGTAGTAGTTACGGTCTTAGTTAAATCATTAATTTTGTGTTGAATATGATGAAAAAATGACACCATAAAAACCTCATTTTTTTTGTTAAACGTCCCATTATAAAATCTATCAGACATATAGTCTGAAATTATTAACCGTTGTGTTATGAAGCAAAGACTACTTTATACAGTATTTTTTCTAATACTCTTTCTTGTAACACAATGTGCTTTTGCTCAAGATGCCGATAATGATTCTATTGCAGATCATATTGATCTTGACGATGATAACGATGGTATACCTGACATTGTTGAACAAGGAAGTGCGATTCCAAATGAACCAGAATGTGGGAATGAAATTAACTTTGATTTTAATGCATCTCCAATAGAAGTGTCTGGAGATGGCAATGTTTCAACTATTCTAGAAGGTGAAGTCTTTAGATTTGCCAATATTAACACAGGTATTGATGCTTTAGTTACCGTTGTTGAGATTGTTGGAGCAACAGTTCAGGATCTGGATGATGACTATACCAATTCAACCTATTTCAAACCAAATTTACAGTTTTCAAATATGGCTTCAGGATTAGAGGCTTTTGCAGAGTTTGAAATTCAGTTTGTACAATCAGGTACATCAATTGCTGTTATAGTGCCCGAAGTATTTATAAATTTAAATGACATTGATGGTAATGCCTCGTTGTATGAAAAAAATAAAGTACAAACTCCAGTAAGCTACGTTATTGATAGTCCTACAAATGTGACAATTTCTGAAGAAGAAAATTTTCTAGTAGCGACTTCAGGAGGCACAAATTATACAGGAACATCTAATATTAATCCGAACAATAATATTTCTGCTCGGTATTTTGATTTATCTAGTTATACTGTTCGTCTTGGAATTCTATCCAGAACTTATATTAATAATGAAATTAGACGTTATAGTTTAGAGTTTTCTTGTGTAACTAATTATATAAATCCTCAAATTGTTTTGGCAGATTCTGATGGAGATGGTATTGCTAACTACTTAGATATCGATAGTGATAACGATGGGATACCAGATAATGTTGAAGCACAATCTACTGTTGGCTATCTTCAGCCTTCGGCAATTGTTAATGTCTCTGGAATTCCAAGTAATTACGGAACAGGATTAAATCCTCCTGATACTGATAGTGATGGTATACCAGATTATCTTGATAAGGATTCAGATAATGACGGAACCTTTGATGTTTTAGAAAACGGACTGGCAAATACGCTTTCAAATTATGATACAGATAAGGACGGTTTAGATGATAATTTTGAAACAAATGGAGTAAATGATAGTGTACTTGATTTAAATGAAGATATAGATAACCCTTCGGCTTTGCCTGATGCAGATGGCGATTTATTAACTGGTGGAAATGTTGATTATCGAGACTTATTTGATATAAATCCTCCAGAGGTTGCAGCATTAGATTTTGATGGTACTAATGACTACTTATCTTGTAACGGGTTTGTAGATGGGTTAGACCAGGTCACTATTATGGCTTGGGTGAAACTAGATGATACCGCTTCAGGAACTATGACTATTGCAGGAGAAGATACAGGTTGCAGACTATTTGTTGAAAATGGGAATACACTTGGGTTTTCAACTAAAACGAATGGTAATATTGCAAGTTCTGTTTTAAGCTCAAGTATTAATTATAATGAATGGCACCATGTTACCGGAACATTTTCTTCTTTGAATGGTCGCAGTGCACTGTATATAGATGGTGAATTAGTTGGTTTTAACAATGGAGCTGCAGCTTCAAATATTGATATCACATCAAATAGTAATGGCGCTTTCGAAATAGGAAGACGCTCAAGCAGAGTTGGTGACAGAGAGTATTTTAAAGGACAAATTGATGAATTAAGGCTTTTTAATATCACGCTTACAGCCGAACAAATTCAGCAGATGGTTTTTCAGGAAATTACCAATAACTCAGGAATTGTAAGAGGCACGTTAATCGATAAGGATATTATAGACCATACCACTTCTAATTCGCTATTTTGGAATAACCTGTTAGCTTATTATCCAATGTCTGAAGTAAGAGGAAATACCTTAAACGATTACTCACAATATTCAAGGAATTTAACCATAACAGGAATCAGTTCAATGCAACCACAAACCGCACCTATGCCATTTCAAACTCATAACTCTGGTGATTGGAGTCAAGAGAGTACCTGGTTATATGGAGATGTTTGGGATATCGAAAATGCAATAACTAACAAAGATTGGAGTATTATAGATATAAAAAACGATGTGACATCTTCAAATTCACATACTAATTTAGGCTTGTTTATAAATGACGATAAGAGATTAACCATAAATGGTAATCATAAAGTAGAAAACGCTTGGTATTTTGAACTTAACGGAACTTTAGATCTCAGTGACGATTCACAACTTGTACAAGGATTTTTTAGTGATTTAGTAACCTCTCCTCAGGGAAAAATTTTAAGACGACAAGAAGGAAATGCAAATATGTACTGGTATAATTACTGGGCATCTCCTGTTGGATACCTTGCAGCTACTTCATTGATTGATAATAATACAAATTTAAACAACTCAAATAATACAGTGTTTAAACTAAATTCACTTAAAAAAGGAGATGGTAGTACTATCACATTTACCAATGCTAATCACCAAACAGGAAGTATTAGTACACGTTGGCTATATACATATATAAATGGAGTAACGTATTTAGATTATACATCTATAAATCCAAATACAAGCCTGCAACCAGGTGTTGGTTATACCCAAAAAGGTACAGGAAGTATAGATCCTGAACAACAGTATGTGTTTGAAGGAAAACCAAATAATGGAACAGTAGCAATCAATGTGACAGATACTGGTGGAAGCGGTTCAGTACCTTCAGTATCCAGAACAAGTTGTCTGTTAGGAAATCCTTATCCATCTGCTATCGATCTTCATAAATTTATTGATGATAATGTCGGTGTTATTAATGGATCGATTCAGTTATGGCAACAATGGAGTGGAAATTCTCATTATTTAAACGATTATAATGGTGGTTACGCCTTAGTAACGAAATTAGGTTCTGTAAGAGCGTCTCAGTTTATTGGTCTAAATGGAGGAAGCAGTGGAAATGAAGAAGGTACAAAATTGCCAACACGATATTTGCCTGTCGCACAAGGTTTCTTTACCGAAATTGTATCTGATGGAACCATTGTTTTTAAAAATAGTCAGAGAGTTTTTATCAAAGAAGATGATGCAAATGGCACCTACAATTCGGGCTCTGTATTTTTAAGAACCACCAGCTCTACAGGCAACAGCATGTCCTCTCAAAATACTGCCCTTATGCAAAAGATACGTTTAGAGTTTGCATCAGTTAATGGTCCTGCAGCACGTCGAGAGCTATTATTAGGTTTTAGTAACTTTACTACTGATGCTTTTGATTATGGTTATGATGCTAAAAATTTTAATGAGAATCCCGATGATTTGAATCTGATTTTAGATAACGAATTAATGCTGATCCAGTCTTACAGTTCAATTTCTGATGATAAATCTGTACCATTAGTTTTAAATGCTTCAGGAGATTATAACTATACAATTAAAGCGACTTCTTTGGAAGGTATTGATGAAAATCAAACCGTGTATTTAAAAGATAACCTTACAGGTGTATATTTCAACTTAAAAAGTGAACAAGCTTATGAGTTTTCTTCTGAAACAGGAACCTTTCAAACAAGATTTGAAATTGTATTTCAAGATCAAGGGGGTACGCTTTCAGAAGAAGAACAGCACTATCAGTACAACTTAATTTATTTTAATAATGATACAAATAAATTGTTTGTTAAAGGGCTTCAAAACAATGTCAATCAACTTAAAATTCTTAATGTTTTAGGGCAATCTGTTAAAGAGTTTATGAATGTTAAAGCACAAGATTTGAATAACGGATTTGAAATTTCAAATATAAGCAGTGGGACTTACCTTGTGTATCTTAAAACGAATTCAGGCATTAAAACCAAGAAAATAGTGATCAATTAAAACCTTAAAAGCTGAACATTTGAGGTATTAAGCTGGTAAATTATACCAGTAACACATTATCCTTTTTATTGATGTCTTCATGGGTAATATTTGTTTTCAATTAAAAAAATCACAAACTTTAGTCCTGCCAACCTTTTAACCAACTACAATATGGGAAATCCAAGTTTAGATTTTCTACAATCAAAATTTAATATTTCTAAAGAAACATTTGTAATTCTTAAAAATCTATCTACCGAAAAAACATTAAAAACAGGAGATTACATCATTGAACAGGGAGGAATGAGTAATAAGCTTTATTTTTTAACGTCTGGTTTAATGAGCTCTGTTCGGGTGTCTGAAGCAGGAAAAGAATACACAAAAAATATTTATTCGCCAATTAATTTTGTCGGACCATTAAGCTCGATTTTAACAAAAAAACCTTCACAATTAGCTTATGAAGCCTTGACAGACTGTAAGGGTTATGAGGTCGATTATGAAGAGTTTTTTGGTCTAACAGAAACAATCATTGAAATAAGTAATCTTTACAACAGAGTTTTAGAATATCTTTTTTTAGTTTATGAAAGAAAACAACTCGAATCGATTTCCTTAAATGCTACTGAGCGTTATCAATTGTTAAAAAGTAAAATTCCAGATATAGATCAACAAATAGCACAGTATCAAATTGCTTCATATTTAAACATTACTCCAGTTCAATTGAGTAGAATCAGAAAAGATCTGAAACAGAATTAACATATGTTATTTGGTTTTAGAGTAAAAGTGCTTACGTTTGTTGAATAACTAGACAACCTTATATCCCATAATAATTAATAGCAGACTGAAAAAAGCAAACGTTAAAAATGTTTGCTTTTTTTGTTTAAAACCAATCAAGTACGCTTATCTTAAATTCATGTGACTTTTTATGCTTTTTAGTGTCTCAATTCGTGTAGATACATTATTCCTGTAATGAAAAAGGTCAAAAGAATCATTTCTATAATAGCGCTATTTATCGTATGCATAATCTTGTTTTTTAGTGTTCTTACTCTTATAAGTGAATTGCTAACATTTACATGAAAAACACCAAAAGAATCTTGTCCTTAATCGTGTTGTTAATCGTATTTTTAATAGTGATTTTTCATGTTTAGTTAATTGTTAAATGATGCGATATATCAAACCATACTTTATTATCTGTAATGCTCTCTCTTTTTTGGCTTAATATCCCTCTAATTTTCTTAAAATTCCTTAATTTCGCGACTCGATTAGAATACTGATATCATGAGCGCGAAATTTCCTGAATATAAAGGACTTGACTTACCAAAAGTAGCAGAAGACATTCTTAACTATTGGGAAGAACATAACATCTTTGAAAAAAGCATTTCTACCAGAGAAGGTAATAAACCTTTTGTTTTTTTTGAAGGTCCACCTTCTGCAAATGGATTGCCAGGTGTACATCATGTTTTAGCTCGTGCTATTAAGGATATTTTCCCACGTTATAAAACGATGAAAGGCTTTCAGGTAAAACGTAAAGCAGGTTGGGATACACATGGTTTGCCCATTGAACTAGGTGTTGAAAAAGAATTAGGAATCACTAAAGAAGATATCGGAAAAACAATTTCTGTCGAAGACTACAACGCAGCATGTCGTAAAGCCGTAATGCGTTATACAGATGTCTGGAACGACCTTACACAAAAAATGGGCTATTGGGTAAATATGGATGATCCTTACGTTACTTACGACCCAAAATACATGGAAAGTGTCTGGTGGTTACTCAAACAAATTTACGATAAAAGCTTACTATATAAAGGCTATACGATTCAGCCTTATTCACCTAAAGCAGGAACAGGATTAAGTTCTCATGAGTTAAATCAACCAGGAACGTATCAAGATGTGACTGATACTACTGTTGTTGCTCAATTTAAAGCAAACGAAGCTTCATTGCCAGATTTTTTACAAAATGAAGGCGATATTTACTTTTTGGCCTGGACGACTACACCTTGGACGCTACCTAGTAATACAGCTTTGACGGTTGGGCCAAAAATTGATTATGTGTTGGTTGAAACCTATAACCAATATACATTTCAGCCAATGAATGTGATTTTAGCTAAAAAATTAGTGAATTATCAATTCTCAGGAAAATTTAATCTGGTTCAAGATAAATCTGAGTTGTTAAATTACAAGTCAGGCGATAAAAAGATACCTTACTTTGTTGTAAAAGAATTTAAAGGAAAAGACCTCGTAGGAATTACATACGAACAATTATTGCCTTTCGCGCTTCCAAATGACAATCCGCAAAATGCCTTTAGAGTCATTTCAGGAGATTTTGTTACCACAGAAGATGGAACAGGAATCGTTCACACAGCACCAACTTTTGGAGCAGATGATGCGCTAGTTGCCAAACAAGCAACACCAGAAGTGCCACCACTTTTAGTAAAAGATGAGAATGCTAACTTAGTGCCTTTGGTTGATTTACAAGGTCGCTTTAGACCAGAACTTGGTGAATTTGCTGGCAAGTATGTTAAGAATGAATATTACAATGTTGGTGAAGCTCCTGAGCGCTCTGTTGATGTAGAACTTGCCATCAAATTAAAAGAAGAAAATAAAGCCTTCAAGGTAGAAAAATACAAACACAGTTATCCAAATTGTTGGAGAACAGATAAACCCATTTTATACTATCCGTTAGATTCCTGGTTTATTAAAGTTACCGATATTAAAGGTCGTATGCATGAGTTGAACACGACTATTAACTGGAAACCAAAATCAACTGGAGAAGGTCGTTTTGGGAATTGGTTAGCGAATGCAAACGATTGGAATTTATCCAGATCTCGATATTGGGGAATTCCATTGCCAATCTGGAGAACCGAAGATGGTAAAGAAGAAATCTGTATTGGATCTGTTGAAGAACTTAAAAATGAGATGTCAAAAGCTGTTGAAGCTGGAGTACTTTCTAAAGACATTTTTGAAGATTTTGAAGTTGGAAACAATTCCGAAGCCAACTATGCCAAAATAGATTTACACAAAAACATTGTCGATGAGATTGTACTAATTTCACCAAACGGTCAACCTATGAAACGTGAAGCAGATTTAATTGATGTCTGGTTCGATTCTGGTTCGATGCCTTATGCGCAATGGCATTATCCTTTTGAAAATAAGGAACTTATCGATGAAGGAAAGTCATTTCCTGCCGATTTTATTGCTGAAGGTGTCGATCAAACTCGTGGTTGGTTCTATACTTTACATGCTATAGGAACTATGGTTTTTGACTCTGTTGCCTATAAAAATGTCGTGTCTAATGGCTTAGTTTTGGACAAGAACGGACAAAAAATGTCGAAACGTTTAGGTAATGCAACCGATCCTTTTGATACATTGGCAACTTATGGAGCAGATGCCACGCGTTGGTATATGATTATGAATGCCAATCCTTGGGATAATTTAAAATTCGATTTAGAAGGTATTGAAGAGGTAAAACGTAAGTTCTTCGGAACTTTATATAACACGTATTCTTTTTTTACGTTATATACTAATTTAGATGAATTTACCTATTCTGAAACAGATATTCCTTTAGCTGAACGACCAGAAATTGATCGCTGGATTTTATCAGAATTGCACACCTTAATTCAGAAAGTAGATGATTATTACGCTGAATACGAACCAACCAAAGCAGCAAGAGCAATTTCAGATTTCACGCAAGATTACTTGAGTAACTGGTATGTGAGATTAAGCAGAAGACGTTTCTGGAAAGGGGATTATCAGTCTGATAAAATTTCTGCATACCAAACGCTTTACACATGTATGGAAACTATTGCAAAGTTAGGCGCTCCAATAGCACCTTTCTTCATGGATCGTTTGTATATGGATTTGAATTCGGTGTCTAAAAAGGAAGTTTTTGAAAGCGTTCATTTAGCCGAGTTCCCAAAATTTGATGCATCATATGTTGATAAAAGTTTAGAGCGTAAAATGGAAAGCGCTCAAACAATTTCTTCACTGGTTTTATCGTTAAGAGCTAAAGAAAAGATTAAAGTACGTCAGCCACTACAAAAAATTATGATTCCTATTGATTCAAAAGAACAAAAAGAGGAAATTTTAGCAGTATCAGGTTTGATAAAATCTGAAGTGAATGTAAAATCTGTTGAGGTCTTAGAAGATGCTTCAGATATATTAGTAAAACAAATTAAACCCAATTTCAAGGTTTTAGGACCTCGTTTCGGACAAGATATGAAAGCTGTTGCTCAGGCAATTAACAAGTTTTCAGCAGAAGACATCAAAAAAATCGAGCAAAAAGGTCGTTTAGACGTTGAAATTAATGGAAAAAACATTACTTTAGAACAATCAGATGTAGAGATTACATCCAAAGACATTGAAGGATGGCTTGTGGCAAGTTCAGGAGCATTAACTGTAGCTTTAGATGTCACTATTACTGAAGAATTAAAAAAAGAAGGTATTGCTAGAGAATTAGTAAACAGAATCCAAAATTTACGTAAAGATTCTGGTTTTGAATTGACAGATAGAATAGCAGTACAGTTTCAAAAAGATAAACAAATTATTAACGCAATAAACAAGAATTTAGAGTACATAAAAACAGAAACACTTACCGACGAATTGGAAATTTTAGACACCCTAAATGATGGTATAGAAATTGCTTTTGATGATGTAAATACCAAATTGTTTATACAAAAAATTTAAAAACATGGCAACAGATAGCAACGTAAGATATTCGGATAAAGACCTAGCAGAGTTTAAAGCATTACTCTTAGACAAGATTGAAAAAGCAGAACATGATTTAGAGCTTATTAAAAGCGCATACATGAACGACCACAATAATGGTACAGATGATACATCACCAACATTTAAAGCTTTTGAAGAAGGTAGTGAAACAATGAGTAAAGAAGCAAATTCTCAGTTGGCAATTCGTCAGGAAAAATTCATTAGAGATTTAAAAAACGCTATTATTAGAATTGAAAATAAAACTTATGGTGTGTGCAGAGTTACAGGAAAACTTATCAATAAAGACCGTCTAAAACTAGTGCCTCATGCCACGCTAAGCATTGAAGCAAAAAACATGCAGTAAACTTTATGAAATACTTATATTAAACGTCTTATTTTTATAAGGCGTTTTTTTTTAATAAAGGTTGCAACGAAATAAAAGGCTTATTTTTGCATCAGTAAAATCGAATCATGTCATTACAAAAAGCGACACTCCTTATCCTCATTATTTTATTGGTAGATCAAGTATCTAAAATCTACATTAAAACTCATTTTACATTAACTGAAAGCATAGAGGTGTTCTCATGGTTTCAAATTTTGTTTGTGGAAAATGAAGGAATGGCTTGGGGAACTAAAATCAGTGATTTTGTGTCATTTATGTCAGATAGAACAGCAAAAGTATGTTTAACTGTTTTTAGAATTTTAGCTGTTATTGGTATTGGGTACTGGTTGTATAAATCAATCAAGTTGAAACAATCTAAAACTTTGATTTTTGCAGTTTCTCTTATTTTAGCGGGCGCTTTAGGCAATATTATTGATTCTGTTTTTTTTGGAGTATTATTTGATTCAAGTGCAGGACAAGTGGCTTCCTTTTTACCTGCTGAAGGAGGTTATGATGCTATTTTTCATGGTAAAGTTGTAGATATGCTCCATTTTCCAATGTGGAGTGGTGTAATGCCAGATTGGATACCGTTTTATGGCGGACAATACTTTACCTTTTTTGAACCTGTTTTTAATGTTGCAGATATGGCAATAAGTACAGGAATTGGAATTTTAATTTTCTTTAATAAACGTGCTTTTAAAACTGACGAAGCTGCGAATCAGTCTGAAACACCTTAGGTTTAAAATCTGTAAATTTTTTCTGGAGTTACACAATAATCTAGCTTGACGTCGCTTTCAAAAACATCTGCAATCCGTTTTTCACCTTTAAAAAAAGACAAGCCGATTTTAAGGGTTTCAGGTTTACAGTTTCTTAAAAATACATCGTAAAAGCCTTTGCCATAGCCAACACGATGTCCAGTTTCATCAAAAGCTAATAGCGGAATGAAAACCACATCAATTTTTTTAGAATCAATTATAATACCATTTAATGGCTCAGGAATATGCCATTTGTTTTTTTTGATTCTTGTGCTATCGGTTAATAAATAATGTGTCATTTCTAAAGTTGAAAAGTCACTTTTTGATATTACAATATGTTTATCTTTTCCTGAGAGTATATTTAAAATATAATCTGTATTAACTTCGTTGTGTTCCGTTATAGATAAAAACGTATGATAAAATTCGTAATCCCAAATGGGTAAGCTAAGCAATTGATTTGCAATCTTCATACTCAAATCTTCAATTTGTTCTATTGAAAGATTTTTACGCAAAACCTTATAGGCAGTTCTTAATTGTGATTTAGTCATTTTTCAGAGCTGTTGATATATGAAAAATAGCATCACCTTGATAAATAATAGGTGATTCGTTAATATTAAAAATATAACCATCTCCTGGTGATTTTACGAAGTGATTAAAACTTCCGTAAGGATCAGTGATATGCCCAATAACATCATCAACTTTTACATAAGAATTGATTTTTACTGCAGGATTAAACATACCAGAATACTTAGCACGAATCCATTTACTTTCAGAAATAAAAACACATGATTTTTTGGGTTGTGACACTTTAAACTTACTACTAAGCATGCCAAAATGATGGAGCACACGCTTTGCTCCATTTACTCCAGTATTTGTGATTGTATTGTCGATATTAAACGATTTTCCGCCTTCAAAAAGTAATACTGGAATTCCTAACTTATAACAAGTGTTTCTGAAGGATTTATTAAGGTTTTTTGAGTACAGCACAAAAGGAGCTCCAAATATTTTAGCGAGTTCATTTAAGTTTTTCTCACCTTCTACAATTCTAATTTGTGCAGCATTAAACCGATCTGCACCACCTGTATGAAAATCCATGACCAGATCTGCATGAGGTAGAATTTCAGTCACTAATTTAAATGCAACTCTACTTGCTAATGAGCCACCTTTGATGCCTGGAAACACACGATTTAAATCGCGTCCGTCTGGAAATTCCCGATCCATATGTATAAATCCGAATACATTAATAACAGGGACACAAATAATGGTTCCCTTTTTAGGCTTATTTATACCTTTGGCTATAAGTTGTCTCACAATTTCAACACCATTTACTTCATCTCCATGAATTCCAGCAGTAATTAAAACGGTTGGACCTGGTTTTTTTGAGCGTTCAATAATAACAGGAACATCTATCGTGTTTTGTGTATGAAGTTTAGCGACATTAAAGCTGACGGTTGCACTCTTACCCAAAGCTACTTTTTCTCCTAATATGTTTAAAACATCTTTATCGCTCATTTTAAAGAAATTTAATTCCTGTTACGCTCAATAAAAGTGATTATTGCTCTTGCAATATTTTTACCAGTTGCGCCTTCAATGCCTTCAAGTCCAGGAGTAGAATTTACTTCTAAGAGTAAAGGACCTCTTGCAGACTGTAACATATCTACACCACACACAGGTAGTTTTAAAGCTTTTGAAGCATTCATTGCTAATTTTAATTCGTCGGCATCAAGTTTAATAATCATAGCACTTCCACCACGATGTAGATTAGATCTAA
The DNA here is from genome assembly GCF_050617655.1 of Psychroserpens mesophilus. Taxonomy (GTDB): domain Bacteria; phylum Bacteroidota; class Bacteroidia; order Flavobacteriales; family Flavobacteriaceae; genus Psychroserpens; species Psychroserpens mesophilus_A. The sequence goes on from NZ_JBODQC010000001.1 coordinate 670,611, forward strand.
ACTCACCTTCTTTGCCTTGTCGTTTCATGGCTCCAACCACTTGACCGTCTACCACTAAAGCTCTAATGTCTGCTCCTTTTGCTTCTTTAATAAACTCTTGTACAATCACACGAGCCTGAAGTCCGTTAAAGGCTTCTAATACAGATTCAGCTGCGTTTTTTGTTTCAGCTAAAACCACACCTAAACCTTGTGTTCCTTCTAAAAGTTTAATTATTACAGGAGTTCCACCAACATGTTCTATGACTTCTTCAACATCGCGTGAGTAGTTTGTAAATACTGTTTTTGGCATTCCAATTCCAGCTTTACTCAAGCGCTGTAAACTTCTTAGTTTATCACGTGATCGCTGGATAGCATCTGACGTTACAATGGTAAACACACCCATCATTTCAAATTGACGAACTACTGCGCAACCATAAAAAGTTACTGAAGCACCAATTCGCGGAATAATAGCGTCTACATAATCTAAGTATCTATCTTTATAATATATAGTTGGTTTTTCCTTTTCAATAATAATATCACATTTCAAGGGATCAATAACTTCAACCTTGTGTCCTCTAGCGATCCCTTCTTCGATTAAGCGTTGCGTAGAATACAAATGTGGGTTTCTAGATAAAATAACTATATTCATATGTGTTTGCTATTAAAAGAAACGTTTTCCATATTGACATCTACTAAGAATTTTTTACTTAGAAATTGCCTTCCGATTAATACAGGGAATTTCATATCGTCTCTAGTGCTTAAAGTTAAGTTAATCTTATAGGTTTTACCAAAGAATATGACTTCAGATTTAATTTTATAACGATTTTCTTTAAATCCGTTACTGCTTTTAACGTCAGTTAATGTGTAGTTTTCAAAAATAACCGACTCACTTTTGAAGTTGGGATGGCCCTTACTCTCAAACGTACAAATCAATTGATGATCTTGTTCTATAATATTCGAACAGTGAATTGCAGAGGTATAAGCACCAGTGTCAATTTTTACAGCAACGTGTTCTAAATTCAATTTAGGAAAGTCAACAATATCAACTCGTCCAATAATTTTTTTAGTCATTTATTTTTTTTAAAAAAGAGGCGCAATGTAATCAATAGATAACTAGAAAAAACAATTTTTATATTATTTTTCAATTAATAAAGAAGGTATTGGCTACTAAATGCTAACTTTGAAATAATGGAAAATCCTACTCTAGAATTACAATTAAAAACCTTACCTCAGGAACCTGGTGTGTATCAATACTATGATATTGACGGTAAATTAATTTATGTAGGTAAAGCTAAGAATTTAAAAAAAAGAGTGAGCTCCTATTTTACCAAAACACATGAAAATGGAAAGACGAGGGTTTTAGTAAAAAAAATAGCAAGTGTAAGGCATATTGTTGTTGAGACTGAAAAAGATGCCCTTTTGCTGGAGAATAATCTTATTAAGAAATATCAACCTCGATATAATGTCATGCTGAAAGATGACAAATCCTATCCATGGATTTGCATTAAAAACGAACGCTTTCCGAGAGTGTTTCCTACACGTCGTCTCTTTAAAGATGGTTCAGAATATTTTGGACCATATACAAGTATGAAGACCGTGCATACCTTATTAGATTTGATTAAAGGGCTTTATCATCTCAGAACATGTAACTATAATCTTTCCGAAGAAAAGATAGAATCTGGAAAATATAAAGTGTGCTTAGAATATCATCTGGGAAATTGTAAAGGACCTTGTGAAGATTTACAGAGTGAAGACGAGTACAATGAGCAAATCAAAGCCATTAGAGAAATTATAAAAGGAAACTTTAAAGATTCATTGTCGCAATTTAAGACGCAAATGAAGCAGCTGGCTCAGGATATGCAATTTGAAGAAGCCCAACGCATTAAAGAAAAAATTGAAATTTTAGAGAATTATCAGGCAAAATCTACTATTGTAAACCCAAAGATTAGCAATGTTGATGTGTTTTCAATTACGAGTGATGAAGGCTATGGTTATGTTAACTTTTTACAGTTATCTTACGGAAGTATTATCAGGTCGCATACCTTAGAAATTAAAAAGAAACTAGATGAAACCGACAAACAGTTATTGGAGTTAGCTATCACTGAAATTAGACAGCGTTTCAATTCAAATTCTAAAGAAATTTATGTGCCATTTAAAGTCGATTTAGGTAAAGAGATAAAAGTGACCATTCCTAAACTTGGTGACAAAAAAAGACTTTTAGAGTTATCACTTCGCAATGCAAAATACTACAGAATGGAGCGTTTTAAGCAAGTGAAAATCGTGGATCCAGATCGTCATGCCAATAGAATTATGGCGCAAATGAAAGTTGATTTAAGATTGTCTGAAGAGCCACGTCATATAGAATGTTTTGATAATTCTAATATTCAGGGAACAAATCCTGTAGCAGCTTGTGTTGTTTTTAAAAATGGAAAGCCTAGTAAAAAAGATTACAGACATTTTAATATTAAAACGGTTGAAGGTCCAGACGATTTTGCCTCTATGGAAGAAGTTGTTTACAGAAGGTATAAACGTTTGTTAGATGAAGAACAACCTTTACCTCAACTGATTATTATTGATGGAGGAAAAGGACAACTATCTTCAGCGTTAAAAAGTTTAGAAGCATTAAATCTTAGAAATAAAATTGCAATCATCGGAATTGCAAAGCGTTTGGAAGAATTATTTTACCCAGACGATCCAATTCCTTTATATTTAGACAAGAAAAGCGAAACACTAAAAATAATTCAACAGTTGAGAAATGAAGCACATCGCTTCGGAATTGAACATCACAGAAATAGAAGAAGTAAAAACGCTTTAACAACAGAATTAGAAACCATACCTGGAATAGGAGAACAAACCGTTGTAGCATTAATGAAAACATTTAAGTCGGTAAAACGAATAGCTGAAGCCGATGAGAAAGATTTAGAACGTGTTGTTGGACTTTCAAGAGCAAAAAAAATAAAAGCCTATTACAATTCAAAATGAAGAAGCTCCTTATCGTTATAGTACTGTTATGCTTGTCTTTTTCTTTAAGAGCTCAAGACACCATCAATACAGATTCTCCAAAAGTGGGATTAGTATTGAGTGGAGGAGGAGCCAAAGGATTTGCTCATATTGGCGCATTAAAAGTAATTGACAGTCTTGGCATTAAAATCGATTATATCGCAGGAACAAGTATGGGAGCAATTGTGGGTTCATTATATGCTTCTGGTTATTCAGGAAAACAGTTAGATTCCATATTTAAAACCTTAGACTTTGATAAGGTAATTAATGATTATTTACCAAGATCTGCAAAAACGTTTTACGAACGTGATAATTCTGAAAAATATGCTGTTAACCTTCCTTTTGATAAGTTTAAAGTAAAGTTGCCTTCGGCACTTTCAAGAGGTCAGAACGTTTTTAATTTACTGTCTAAACTTACCTTGCATGTCAGTGATATAAATAATTTCGACCAATTGCCCATTCCATTCTTTTGTATAGCAACTAATATAGAAAATGGAGAAGCGGTTGTTTTAGAGTCTGGAAATTTAGCACAGGCAGTTACAGCCAGTGGAGCATTTCCATCGTTATTTCAACCCGTTATCATTGATAATCAATTATTAGTTGATGGTGGTGTGGTTAATAATTATCCAATAAACGAACTTAAAGCCAAAGGCATGGATGTTATTATTGGAGTAGATGTTCAGGATGACTTAAGAGATAGAAATGATTTAAAATCGGCACCAGATGTTTTGTTACAGATCAATAATTTTAGAACTATCAACGATATGAAGTTGAAAGCTAAAATTACAGATGTTTATATTCATCCTGATATTAGAGATTTTACTGTTGTATCGTTTAGTGAAAGTGAAAAAATTATAGAAAATGGTAAGCAGGCTACTCTAAAAAAAATTGAAAAGCTAAAAACACTACCGAAATATAGTACAACCAATGCTATACGACCAATTACTAATAAGGCATCTACAGATAGCATTAAAATAAATGGGATTTCAATTGAAGGTAATAAAAGATATACAAGATCTTATATCCTTGGGAAGTTAAAATTTAAAAACGACATAAAAGTAAGTTACGAAGATTTTAATAGAGGTGTCAATAATCTTATAGCAACCAACAATTTTGATACCTTTAAATACCAATTTAAGAAATCTGAGGGTAAAGATGGTTATGACCTTTATGCTAATGTGATGGAGAATGAGATTACCACATTCTTAAAACTGGGTTTACATTATGACGATCTTTATAAAAGTGCAGGTTTGGTTAATTTCACAAAGAAAAGATTGCTGTTTGATAATGATGTGGCCTCTCTGGATATTATTTTAGGGGATAATGTGAGATACAATTTTGAGTATTTTATCGATAAAGGATTTTATTGGAGTATAGGTATTACTTCAAGATATAATCAATTTAACAAGAATATTTTTCCAGAATTATTAATTCAGGATTTTGATGTTATAGGTTCAGGATTGAATAAGATTGATGTTGAGATTCAAGACCAAACCAATCGATTCTATTTACAAACTTTATTCAGAAAAGATTTCGTGCTAAGCATTGGTGCAGAGCATAAACGACTTAAAATTAAATCGGAAACCATTACTTTAAATTCACAAACTGACGAATTTTTATTTGAAAGTACAGATTACGGAAGTGTATACGGAAATTTAAAGTTAGATACTTATGATCATAAATATTTTCCGAAAAGAGGGCTTTATTTTAATGGAGATGTACATTGGTACTTGGTGTCTTCTGGGTTTAACTCTAATTTTGATCCTTTTTCAATCGTTAAAGGAGATATAGGTTATGCGTTTTGTGTGACAGATAAATTAGCATTTAATTTAAAAACGGAAGGTGGTTTTAAGATAGGAGAAAATAGCACAAATACTTTAGATTTTGCATTAGGTGGTTACGGAAATAATTTCATTAATAACTTTATTCCTTTTTATGGATATGATTTTATTTCATTAACAGGAAATAGCTACGTGAAAGCATCAGCATCTGCAGATTATGAAATTTTCAAAAAACATCACATTACATTGGAAGGGAACTGGGCAAATGTCGATGATTTTATTTTCGACACAGGTGAGTGGTTGACACTTCCAGATTACAGAGGTTATGCAATAGGTTATGGAATTGACACTTTTTTAGGACCAGTACAAGCTAAATTTACGTATTCACCAGAACAACGTAAAAGCATTTGGTTTTTTAATGTCGGTTTTTGGTTTTAAAACGAAAAAGAAAGGTTTAATAAAACATATCTTTCAATCAAATTATAAGATAATCTTGACCTTGAATAATCGTTTACAGAAACCGTTTCAAATTTTTTATTATTTGTTAAATTTTTTCCTACCAAAGCAATTTGAATTCTTTGCTCTAAAGTATTAAAAACTAATTTCGTATCCAGAAAAGTGTAGTTGGTAGACTTTGTTAAGTCTGGTGAAATATAACTTAAAATGGTTGTTGAATAAAAGCGTTTACTAAGTTTATAGATTGTTTTAAATTGATTACGGAAAGATAGTATTTGATTTGTTTGATTAATAGCTTCAAAAGTATTGCGTTCAAAATTACTAATGTTTTCAACATTAAAGTTAGACTTAAATCCTGAGCGAATCATAAATGAAAATTGTAAATTTTTACTTTCAACTTCTCTTAATTCCGAATTATTAATCACATTTTTATCTAAAGCAATAGTGTAAGATGTGTCTAGTTTTAAAGTACTTCTTAAAAAATGAAAATAGCTTTCGTAAGATAACAACACATTATAACTTCTGTTAATTGCAGGATTGTAAAAGTTAGAGTTCACAGTGATATCTTCATTAATAATTGATTGATTAAAATAATTGCCTTTATTAAAAAGATAGTTGCCTTCTAAAAGAATGGTTGTTCTTTTAAAGAAATCATAATATTTAAACTTAGTACTTAGTTGATTCGTTTTAATATACCTCAAATCGACAGTATTGGATGAAAAAGACCTGAAATTTGTTTGAATGATATTTGAATACAGTTTATCTTCTTCAGGAAGTAGTTCATTGTACGAATAAATTGCGTTAGCACTTACTTTCTTTGAAAACTCGTAATTAAAGCTAAGATTTGGTGAAAGAATTATATCTGTTTTGTCTATTTCTAAGTCATTTATTTTATCGTGATAGGTTAAAGTATTATGCTGTACATTAATGCCTAATTTTAAAAGCCCTTTATTAAATCTAAAGGATGACTTCGGAAAAAAATATAAGGAATTTACGGCATAACTCATGTCATTATTCAGACTGGAATTGGATTCATTTTGTGTAGAAGACAATGCTGTGTTTAGTTTTGAGTAAAAATAATTGTAACCAGAACTTATATTGTATTTTAAGAATCCCTTACTGCCAATAACTCCAATTTTGGATTGAAGACTATGTTTTTGGAATTCACTGTCTTGTGATTCCAATTCAATATTAGAGCTACTATCAAATATAGTTCCTGGAGTTATAATTAGGCTTTGTGGAGCTTGACTATAGTTGTAAAGTATAATGCCTTCTATAGCAGTATTCCTGTTCGTTCTTGAAACGATATTAAAATTGTGAAAGGTATTGAGAACTTCACTTTGTAATCGGCCTAATTGTTGGGTTGAATTATTGTTGCTTTTATTTTTAAACGTTGTATTTTCATTGGTTAATACTCCACTATATTCCCAATGTAAACTATCTTTTTCTTTATTTGAAAATAAAACCTGACTTGAAAATATTTTTGGAGATTTTGTTAATCGTTCTATATTGAAAAAGTCAATTTGTGATGTGCCATCATTTATTTCAGTAAAACTTTCATTAATTCTATTGAGTTCATTAGCGTAGATTCCAAAATTTACTTTGAGGGATGATTTTTTAAAAAGTTTAAAAATAGCATTATTACTATTAAAAAAAGAGCTATTCATACTATGGAAACTATCATCAAGTATAGAACCAAAGTAACCTTCGGTTAATAGAGATTTAGCGTTTAAGCGTTTTCTGTCTATGTTTTGAATTAGTAATTCTGAATTTAAATCATATTTAGAATTATTATCACCAATATTATTATAAGATATTAAACTAAAGGCTTTAACTTTTTTGTTGACAAGAAGTCCTGAGGTATATAACTTCCATCTGTTTTCAATGCCATAATGTAAATCGCTATTACCAGAAAAATCTGTTTTCCCTTTTTTAAGGACAATGTTTAAGGCGACATCATCAGTGTCTTGAAGCCCTTTGAGCAAAGGATTGTCTTCATAATTGTCTAAGCCTTGAATATTATCTATAAGATCTACATTAATATTTCTGGAACCTATGGTGTAATTGCTTCCAAATAAATCATCACCATCTAACATTAATTTTTTTATACTTTTACCTTTAAACTTAATTTCTCCATTTGTTTTAACCTCAATGCCTGGAAGTTTTTTAAGTAAGTCTTCAACAGTTCTTTCTGTGCCATCTTTGAATGCATTAGGGTTATAAATCGTAGTGTCATTTTTTATTTGAATGCGTTTATTTGTTTTTAAAACAACTTCATTTAGTTTGTTGAGTTCATCTTTTAAAACAAAGGCAAAAGAATATTTTTGCTTATTAGAATTTGAAAGTATAATTGAGTGTTTTTGAGATTTATAACCGTATGAACTAACCTCAATTGTTAATGAATCTAAAGGTTGATTTAAAGACATGTTGAATTTCCCCATATCATCTGTAACAGTATATTGGATTACATTTTTGGTTGTTTTATTTTTCTTAATTAGGATATTTGCAAAAACGGGTTGACCTAAACTATCGTTTACAGAACCTTTAATAGTTTGAGAAACTAAATTTAAGGTTATAAAAAGAAAAAAAACTATGAAATTATATTTCTTCATAGTTTTTCCTTTATTCAACAAACACTTAAAATTACTCATCAATTAAAAATTCTATATATCTATTAGGTACAAAAATTTCTGAATCCATATCAACCCGATAACCTGTCATATTGTTGAAGTACTTTTTGTATAGTTTTTTATAATCTTCAAAGCTTATGGTGTGTTCCAGACCATCATACGGATTATTTGGAACATCTTCTTCTACATTTGTAACCAGTGTGGCTTTAATTTCAAGAGCACCATCTAAAGACTTAACTTTTAAAATTAGTCCTGGTAGTCCATCAAATTTATAAGGACCATCATTGTATGGAAGTTCAGAAGTAAAAAAGGCTTCATAAGATCTGCCTCTAAAATTACATGTAGCTTTCTGACAACGAAAACCAAGAACACTCGTATATTCATCTACTAACTTCCAATCAATAGTATAGTTATCTTTAATGAGCTTAGGTCTTTCTAAACCGCGTTTTTCTCGATAATAAATAACCTGATTTCTTAACGGATCCTTGTAAAAGGAATTCTTAAATTTAAATTTAGAGCTGTCAATATATCCGAAATATTCGGTATCTACAATAGTGTCTTTAATTGTAATTGAATAAACACTTTTAACGCCATTTGTAATCAGTTTTCCATCAAAAAAATTGAAGGAACCGTAGTCATCTATTTCGTCTAATAAAACAGAGCTATAATCTACTTCTAGAGTTTCATTTTGTGAAAATGAAGTATTGATTAATAAAACAATTAAAATAAAGTTTAAGATGGGGTTGCTGTTTAATTTTTTGATGGAAAACATTTGATTATTTTGAATTTAAATATTTGTATTTAATCTATAGCGACTACAGTTACGGTATAAGAAGACGCTTGTTGCATCGCTGTATTAGCGTCATAAGCAGCCATCTGGCATGCTTGTCCCATAGCAATATTACTATCGTCGTTAGTAACGCATCTTCTTGCTGACCAAGATTCTCCTTCATCATTTGTAACGGTTCTTCTACAGCATTTTTTGGCAAAAAAAGCTTTACTAGAATTACTAACAAATTCTACGGTTGATGACTCCTTAATGTCACTTTCTGTTTCAGTTGCAAAAGCATTTCCGATTAAAAATGACACACATAAAATAAATAATAGTTTTTTCATAATTTCTAAAATTTTAAACTTATAACATTAGTTGTATAAGTTGGTTAATAAACAATTTGTTTAAGAAGTCTAAACTTTAAGAAGTCATTTAATAGAAATATAATTCTCTTGATACCTAGTATAACAATATAAGCAAAAATTATTACTCATAGATTATATGCTATACGTTATTTTGGTATATAATTCTATTATTTTAATGTATAATAAAAGACGCTATTTTTTAATTATTTTTTGAGAAAACTCAAAACCATCTTTATTATATTTTAACACATATATCCCACTAGGATAGTCGGTTAAATCAACAGTATAACCTTTGTCTGTGGTTGAAATTTTAGCATTTATTTTTTTCCCACTAGTTAAAGAGTTAATAGTCAAAGACTCTTTTAGATTAAGAGTTTTAGTCTTTAAAGTAAAAATACCGTTTGTTGGATTTGGATATACAACTGGGATTTCTTTGCCTTGAAATTCTGGTGCTTCTCCAAGCAATTCAAGTGGTAAAAACAACTCGTTTGGAGAAGAACTAGCATCGCTCATTCTGTTTTGATTGCATCCATCAGATTCAAGTGTTAAGGTAAGTCCTTTGCCAATCACTTTGCCATTGTCATCACAAATATCAGCTGTTCCACTAATAGTTATGCACGCTTTAGTTGTGTCTAAGCCGTTTCCTCCAAATCCAACCTCTCCAGTAATTGATACTTCTGTAATTAGGACATTACAAATATTAACTGATTGGCCTTTGGTAGCATTACTGATAAATATGAACGCAATTATTAATAATAAATTTTTCATAATTTCTAAAATTTTAAACTTATAACATTAGTTGTATAAGTTGGTTAATAAACAATGTGTTTAAGAAGTCTAAAATTTAGAAGTCTTTTTGTAAAGAAAACAAGCGCTTGATTCTGTTGCAACATCCTATTCATTTGCCTTAGGAGACTTCTTAATTAACCTAAAGGGTAATGTCTAGTCTTACAAACATAATCAAATTTTTTAAATATAGAAAATAATCTATATAAAATTTAAAAGATAAGTTTTATTTGTTAACGAAATCAACGATATTTGTAAGCGCATGACAGTATTTTGGCATGATATGTCACACTTTTAATCATTTCTTATAAAGAAAAACATACTAGAATTAATTCAATTTTGCAGGATTTATCATGTGATGTCCAATCTGACTTGTAAAAAACAATAAAATGTGCCAGATTAAATCTGGAATAAACTAGCATTTTTTGTACCTTTAAAACACTTAAATTTATACTATTATAACGTATAAAAAAATCAACTTTTAAATAAAAAAACATGCCTTTTTATCATAAGCTTGGAAAAATTCCACATAAACGTCACATACAATTCAGAAAAGAAGATGGTAGCTTATACTACGAGCAGCTGTTTGGAACTATTGGATTTGACGGAATGTCAACAAATTCATACCATGAACAGAGACCAACTCAAGTTAAAGAAATTAAAAAACAGTACAGTGTTGCTCCTAAAATTGCTAAAAAAAACAGCATTCAATCCTATAGATTAAGAGGGTTTCAGGTGCAACCAGAAAACGACTATCTCGATAGTAGAAAAGCAGTACTTACAAATAGTGACTGTACCATTATTTTAGCAGCTCCTAAACAATCAACAGCAGATTATTTTTATAAAAATTCTGATGCTGATGAAGTGATTTTTATTCATAAAGGAACAGGTAAATTAAGAACGCATTTAGGTAATCTCGATTTTAAATATGGAGATTATTTGGTAATTCCCAGAGGAATTATCTATAAAATAGACTTTGATACCGAAGACAATAGATTATTTATTGTTGAGTCAAGACGACCAGTCTATACTCCTAAGCGGTATCGAAATTGGTTCGGACAATTATTAGAGCATTCGCCATTTTGTGAGCGTGATTTTCGCCAGCCTCAAGAATTAGAAACTTACAATGAATCTGGAGAGTTTTTAATGAAAATTAAAAAACAGGATGATATGTTTGAAATGGTCTATGCATCGCATCCTTTTGATGTGGTAGGTTATGATGGTTACAATTACCCTTATGCATTTTCAATTCATGATTTTGAACCTATAACAGGTCGCATTCACTTACCACCTCCTATACATCAAACCTTTGAGACCGATGCGTTTGTGATTTGTAGCTTCGTTCCACGTTTGTACGATTATCATCCAGAAAGTATTCCTGCGCCTTATAACCACAGTAATATAGATAGTGATGAGGTGTTATATTATGTCGATGGAGATTTTATGAGTCGTAACGATATCGAAGCTGGTCATATTTCATTGCATCCAGCCGGAATTCCTCATGGACCGCATCCTGGTGCTACAGAGCGAAGTATTGGTAAAGTGAAAACCGAAGAGTTAGCCGTTATGGTTGACACATTTAAACCGTTGCAAATTACTGAAGAAGCTTTAAAAATAGCAGACGAAGAATACTATAAATCTTGGCTGGAATAAGTTTTTAATATCAGTCAGGAGCTGTTTCCTGCTTTCCACTGTATCTTTTTTGAGAAAAACAAAAAAGGATGCCGTTTCAATCAGGGCTAAAACAAAAAATTAAAACTCAATGAGTTAATCAATACTAAAACAAAGTATAATGAGTTCGTTATTAAATAGCATCATAACGAATCAACAAATTAATAATTATATTATGGCAAAAGAAGTAAAAAGTGTCAATTACGGATTAGAAAAAATCTTTGATGGCGCTCAAGATTTTTTACCACTATTAGGAACAGATTATGTAGAGTTCTACGTTGGTAACGCAAAACAATCAGCACATTTTTATAAAACAGCATTCGGATTTCAATCGTATGCGTATAAAGGTTTAGAAACAGGCTCTAAAGATTCAGTAAGTTATGTTTTAAAACAAGATAAAATCCGATTAGTCTTAACAACACCACTTAACAGTAAATCTCCTATAAATGATCATATTGTAAAACATGGCGATGGTGTAAAAGTGGTTGCGCTTTGGGTTGATGACGCCAGAAAATCATATGAAGAAACAACCAAACGTGGCGCAAAATCATATATGGAGCCAACCGTTGAACAAGATGAGTTTGGTGAAGTGGTTCGTGCCGGAATTTATACCTACGGTGAAACGGTTCATATGTTTGTAGAACGTAAAAATTACAAAGGAACCTTTATGCCTGGTTTTATAAAATGGGAATCCGATTACAATCCTGAACCAGTAGGTTTAAAATACATTGATCATATGGTAGGTAATGTAGGTTGGGGACAAATGAATACTTGGGTAAAATGGTACGAAGATGTGATGGGATTTGTAAATTTCTTATCCTTTGACGATAAGCAAATTCATACCGAATATTCAGCACTTATGAGTAAAGTGATGAGTAATGGTAATGGCCGAATCAAATTTCCAATAAACGAACCAGCTAAAGCTGCTAAAAAGTCTCAAATTGAAGAGTATTTAGATTTTTACGAAGATTCAGGAGTGCAGCATATCGCTGTAGCAACAGATGATATTATTTCAACGGTCGCACAATTAAAAGCACGTGGTGTTGAGTTTTTGCCTCCACCTCCTCAAGCCTATTACGATGACATTCCAAGACGTTTAGGCGTTCATATGGATATGATGAAAGAAGATATTAAAGAGCTTCAGAAATTATCAGTTCTTGTGGATGCTGATGAAGAAGGCTATTTACTGCAAATTTTCACTAAACCTGTTGAGGATAGACCAACATTGTTTTTTGAAATTATCCAACGCATGGGAGCACAAGGTTTTGGTGCTGGAAACTTTAAGGCACTATTTGAGTCTATTGAGCGTGAACAGGCCAAAAGAGGGACACTGTAAAATCGTTTCTTATTAAGATACCAGCTGTCATTTCGAGCGCAGTCGAGAAATCTAAGTAAAATACATGCACAAATCAAAGATTCTTCGACTGCGCTTGGAATGATATTTTTTACATTCTAACATAACTATAACAGCTATATTTACTATTGGTCTCGAGTTTTTTTTTATTTTTGGAACAGTAATTGTAATTCTTCCTACTAAACAATAAAACGTAACTTTAAAAGTTACTTTACAATTATGCTAAAAATGAAATATATACTACTTACAATAGGACTTATCTTTGGAATGCAAATATCATTTGCCCAAGATAAATCTGCATTTCAGGAAGGAGAATGGTTTAAGTTTGAAATGAGTTATAGTAACTTCTTAAAAGCAGGTAATGCAACATTAGAAGTTAAAGAATCTAATATAAACGGTAAACCTGTATATCATGTTGTTGGTAAAGGTTGGACCACTGGAGCAATTAAATGGTTTTTTAAAGTAAAAGACAGGTACGAAAGCTTTATTGACAAAGAAACAGGAATGCCTTATAAATTTATAAGAAAAATTGATGAAGGTGGTCACACCAAAGATATCGAAATAGCGTTTGATCATGAAAAACAACAGGCTTTTATTGATAATAAAAAGCATAAAACACAAAAAAGAGTAGCTACTGAAAAAGATGTTCAAGACATGGTTTCTGCGTTCTATTACCTGCGAAATAATTATGATACTGAAAGTATAAGAGAAGGTGAAATCGTTACCCTTAATATGTTTTTTGATGAAGAAAACTATAATTTTAAATTGAAATTTTTAGGAAGAGAAACAATAGAAACAGAATTTGGTAAAGTAAAAACCCTAAAGTTTAGACCTTATGTTATGGCTGGTCGTGTTTTTAAAGAACAAGAAAGTTTAACGCTTTGGGTAAGTGCAGACAACAACAAGATTCCTTTGAAGATAAAAGCAGATCTGGCTGTTGGATCACTACAAGCAAACTTAGAAGCGTTTAAAGGGCTAAAACATTCTTTTCAGATTCAATTTGATTAACTATAATATGGACGAATTACATAAGTTTGACGATATCGTCAAGCAAATACAAGAAAAGTACACAAAAATAGACCAGGATACAGACGATCATTTATATGGCTTGCTATACAGCAAGCCAATTACATATTGGGACTATATACAAACCGATGCATTACTAAATCTTCAAATACAACGCACAACGCTTCCTGATGAGATGGTATTTATTGCCTATCATCAAATTAATGAGTTGATTTTTAAAATGATTCTTTGGGAAATTCAACAAGTAGCTGAAAAAGAAGAATTAAATGCAGAATATTTCGAGAATAAACTCATGCGTATTAGTCGTTACTTTGACATGCTCACCACTTCTTTTAATATCATGCAACATGGTATGGAAATTGAACAATACATGAAATTCCGCTATACTTTAACTCCTGCTAGTGGTTTTCAAAGTGCACAATACAGAATGATTGAGTTTGCGTCAACAGAACTTATTAATCTTATCGATTTTAGATTCAGAAAAACCATAGATAGAAATACCCCTTTTGAGCATGCTTTTGAACACCTTTATTGGCAAGCTGCCGGAAAAGACTATAAAACAGGTAAAAAATCAACGCTTTTAGTGAATTTTGAAAAACGCTATAAAGGTGATTTCATACGTTTTATGCAAACCTATAACACCAAGAACTTATGGTCTCGTTTTAAAGAACTTCCAAAAAAAGATCAGGAAGATAAAGATTTAATAAAAGCCATGCGTCATTATGATTATACTGTTAATATTACATGGGTAATTGCGCACTATAACGCTGCAAAACACTATATCGAAAGTGGTACAGGAGATGGCGAAGCCACAGGTGGAAGCGACTGGAAAAAATACATGCATCCTAAATACCAAAAGCGTATATTTTTTCCTGAACTTTGGAGTGAAGATGAACTTGAAAATTGGGGAGAAAATATTTAAAAACTTGAATTAATTAATGCAACCAAAACAATTATTAATAGCACTTTTTATCTGTATTGGTTTGTGGTCTTGTAAAGACGACGATAAAAAGCCAAAAACAGAAGTTTTACAAACCATAGTGGAGCCTGAACCTAAAAAAGAATTTGGTTTTGTTCTTGAAGACTACATCGTAAAAAGAGATACCATTAGAAAAGGTGATAGCTTTGGTAAAATCTTAGAACGCAATCGTATTGGATACCCTCAAATTTTCAATATTACTGAAAATGCAAAAGATAGCTTTGACATTAGAAAGTTACAATTAGGAAAGCCTTACACATTATTGTGTTCTAATGATTCTTTACAAACACCAGAATGTTTTATTTACCAGCCAAATAGCATTGATTATGTTGTTATTAAATTTGCAGATTCAATTGTAACCTACAAAGGAAAAAAACCAATTTCTATAGTAGAGAAAGAAGCATCAGGCATCGTAATGAATAATTTGTCTGAAACTATGGAATCTCAAGGTTTACCTTATCAGCTCATCAACGATATGAGTGATATTTATGCCTGGACAATAGATTTCTTTAGACTTCAAAAAGGGGATCGTTTCAAAATTATTTACAAACAGCGATTTATTGAAGATTCTATTTATGCTGGAATACAGAGCATTGATGCCGCTTATTTTCAACATAAAGATGAATCGTTTTATGCCTTTAACTTTATGGTTGATAGCACTAAAAACATAGCAGACTATTTTGATGAAAACACTAAAAGTCTCAGACGTACATTTTTAAAAGCACCTGTTCAGTTTAGTCGTATTTCATCACGATATAATTTAAATAGACGTATCGCCTATTATGGTTATAAATTACGACCACATAAAGGCACAGATTTTGCAGCTCCAATTGGAACACCAATTTTAGCCACAGCAAACGGAACCGTAACTGAATCTACACGTCGAGGAGGCAATGGTAAGTATGTGAAAATCAAGCACAATGCAACTTACAGCACGCAATATCTACATATGCAAAACCAAAAGGTTAGAAAAGGTGAATTTGTGAAACAAGGTGATGTCATTGGTTGGGTTGGTATGACTGGTAATACTGGAGGACCTCATGTTTGTTATCGTTTTTGGAAAAATGGCAAACAAGTTGATCCTTTTAGAGAAAAATTACCAGCAGCCGAGTCGATTCCAGATTCATTAAAAACACAATACACAGAATTTATTAAACCTCTAAAATCTCAATTAGATCAAATTCAGTTCCAGGATAATGCAATTGAAATTCCTGCAGAAGAAGATATACTAACCTCCAAAATTCAATAATGGCATTAAAAACCATAAATCCAACGACAACAAAAGCTTGGAGTAAATTACAAGTGCATTTTGAAACCATTGTAAACTCAGATTTAGTAAAGCTATTTTCTGAAAATGAAGCGAGAGCTGATGAAATGACGATTCGATGGGAAGATTTTTATGTCGACTTTTCAAAGCATCATACATCTCAAGAGACTTTAGATTTACTCATTGAATTAGCGAATGAAGTAGATTTGAAAGATGCTATGAATAAATATTTCGGAGGAGCTGTGATTAATAAAAATGAAGGTCGTGAGGTTTTACATACTGCATTGCGAAATCCTGAAAATTCTAAGGTTTTAGTTAATGGAAAAAATGTAATCCCAGAAATTTTTGAGATTAAACATCACATCAAAAATTTTTCTAACAAAGTCATCAACGGTGAGCTAAAGGGTTTCACTGGTAAAGCATTTACTGATGTTGTAAACATCGGAATTGGAGGTTCAGATTTAGGTCCAGCAATGGTTGTTGAATCATTAGCATTTTATAAAAATCAATTGACAACCCATTTTGTTAGTAATGTAGATGGTGATCATGTCAATGAAGTTATTAAAAAAATAAACCCAGAAACGACACTTTTTGTAATAGTATCAAAATCATTTACAACTCAAGAAACTTTATCGAATGCCAAAACTATAAGAGAATGGTTTTTGAAAAGTGCTCCAAAAGAAGCCATTTCAAAGCATTTCGTAGCAGTATCAACCCATATTAAAAACGTTAAGGAGTTTGGAATTGATGCCAGTCATATATTCCCAATGTGGAATTGGGTTGGAGGACGATTCTCTCTTTGGAGTGCTGCTGGTTTGTCGATAAGTTTAGCTGTTGGTTTTGAAAATTTTGACCAACTCCTTTTAGGTGCTCATAAAATGGACGAGCATTTCAAAACGGAAGATTTTGATAAAAATATCCCTGTGATTACAGCGCTTTTGAGCGTTTGGTATAACAATTTTTTTAATGCCGAAAGTGAAGCTGTTATTCCATATTCACAATACTTAAATTTATTTACAACGTATCTTCAACAAGGTATTATGGAGAGTAATGGCAAAAGTGTTGATAGAAATGGAGATAAAATCCATTATCAAACTGGAACTATAATTTGGGGTGAACCTGGAACAAATTCTCAGCATGCATTCTTTCAACTCATTCACCAAGGTACTAAATTAATTCCGGCAGAATTTATCGGGTTTGCAAAATCATTACATGGTAATCAAGATCATCAAGATAAACTCATGTCTAACCTTTTTGCTCAAACGGAAGCTTTAATGAAAGGGAAATCTGAAGCAATGGTCATTAAGGAACTAGAATCACAGGGACTCTCAGAAAAGGACATAAAAGTTCTGACACCTTTTAAAATGTTTGAAGGAAATAAGCCTACAACGACCATTTTAATAAATCAATTAACGCCAGAAAGTTTAGGAAAGCTAATAGCCATGTATGAACATAAAATTTTTGTGCAAGGAATTATCTGGAATATTTTTAGCTACGACCAATTTGGAGTAGAACTCGGGAAACAATTGGCTAATACGATTTTAAAAGAATTCAATGACGAAAGCGTTTCTAATTCACATGATCACTCTACTCAAAACCTGATTGATTATTATAAAAAAATAAAAAACAGTTAATCTTTCCATTCTATGGTTTCCATGATGTGCTTGATATCATTTTTTAGATATACTGCAGCTGGATAAATGGAATCATAATTTGGCTTTGCATAAAAGTAAAGTGAACCTACCAGAAAGTGGTTAATACTGTCTGTAACATAAAACTGAGATTGTGAAGCGGCATTACCACCAACCTCATAAAACATTCCAAAAACTTTGTTTTTAGGATTTTCATAAATATCACCTTCTATCTCATCAGCTTTCATGGTGTGTTTTTGAGTGAGATTTTGAGCATCTCTTAATAAGTCGGTAAGGTTGTCGTTTTCAACTTTCTTATAAGTTAAATAAACGGTTCCTTTGAGTTTTGGATAGTTGATGTTTACACCATAAATATTGTTTACACCATCAAGTTTAATATTAGAAATGGGATCTGCTAATTCATTTTTATCAAAGGTAAAAGGCAAAGGGAGGTCTACTTTTTTATAGGTTGGTTTCGGGTATTCTAAGCGTAGCATGGCTTTTGGTTTCGGAATTGGGTCACCACCACAAGCAATGCAGGATACAACAATACATAATAAAAGTAATTTTCTCATAATGTAATTTGATTAAACGAATGTCTGGTTGAGTGCAGTCGAAATCTAAATAACTGTAAAATCTCTCAACTACGCTCTAGGTGACATTCTTATTTATTCAATATCGTAAATTTAATGTCTTTGATACGCTTTTTTTCAATAGCTTCAATGGTGAAAACGAAATCTTTAAAATTGATTTTACTTTTCAACCTTGGGAATATTCCAGAAATTTCTAATACGAAACCTGCAATAGTTTCAGCTTCTCCTTTGTGATTTTCAAAAACAGATTCGTCTTCTATATTAATAATTTTATAAAAATCTTTTAGTGTGGTTTTGCCTTCAAACGTAAAATTATAATTATCTATTTTAGTATAAACAACATCGTCATCATCAAATTCGTCACTAATATCACCAACAATTTCTTCAATAACATCCTCAAGTGATACCAATCCAGAAGTTCCGCCATATTCATCAACAACAACTGCCAAATGGACTTTTTTATCTTGAAATTCGACCATTAAATCGTCTAATTTTTTGTTTTCAGGTACAAAGAATGGCTCGCGAAGCAAAGTTGTCCAGTTAAATTCTTTCCGGTCAATATGTGGTAGTAAATCTTTTACATATAAAATGCCTGTTACAGAGTCTATGTTGTCTTTAAAAACAGGAATTCTTGAATAACCGTTTTTGGTGATTTCATGAATGATCTCACTAAATTTTTGGTCTTCATTAAGCGCAAAAATATCCATTCGTGGTCGCATTACCTGTTTTGTATCTGTGTTCCCAAAAGACACAATACCTTGTAAAATCTTGTGTTCTTCAACAGTCGTGTCACTGTTAGAGGTTAATTCTAGAGCCTGAGATAATTGATCAACGCTAAGATTTGATTTTTGTTTTCCTAATCTGCTATGAATCGTCAATGTTAAAAAACGCATCGGTAAACTTATTGGAGAAAAAATGACATCTAATACTTTAAGCGGAATAGCCATGAATGTTGAAAATTTCACACGATTTCTACTCGCATAAATTTTCGGAATAATCTCTCCAAATAACAAAATTAAAAAAGTGATGACTACAACTTCTAAAAGGAATCTTATCCAGGCAACTTCAATAGTATGAAATAATGTTTCTCCTAAATAGGCAAACAAAATAACGATACCTATATTAATAAAATTGTTAGCAACTAATATGGTAGCTAGTAATTTTTTTGGACGTTCTAAAAGCTTTGAAATAATTGTAAATGCTTTTGTCTCTTCATCTAAACCAGTATCGATATCAGATTTGGTTAAAGAAAACAGAGCGACTTCAACACCAGAGACTAATGCCGAACAAAACAGTAAAATAATAAGCAGTAATAACCCAGAAATTAATGCAGAATTTCCAGAAAGCAGCAAAACGATTAAACACGAGGGTTCAGGATCCAAAATAGTTTATTTTAATGTTTAAAATGGTAAGTCATCATTATCTTCTGCAACAGGTTGCGAAGTTGGATTTGACATCGCTTGATTAGACTCTGATTCATGACCAGAACCACCAGCTTGCGTTTCATTTTTATTAGATAAAAACGTGAAATCAGTACATTGTATTTCTGTCGAATAACGGTCATTACCTTTCTCATCCTGCCATTTTCTGGTTTTTAATCGACCTTCAATATATACTTTATCACCTTTAGAAAGGTATTTTTCACATATCTCAGCGGCTTTATTTCTAACCACTATATTGTGCCACTCTGTATTAGTCACACGCTCATTGGTTTGTTTATTGGTATAGGTTTCATTAGTTGCTAATGGAAACCGACCAACACAATTTCCACCATCAAAATAATGCATTTTCACTTCATCACCTAAATGCCCAATTAGCATCACTTTATTTAATGTTCCTGACATAGTTATTTGTTGTTTAAGATTACAAAATTAAACAATTTGTAATGGGAGTATTAAAAGTATGAAAAAATTGTGAATTCTTTAAACAGGAAAACTGAATTCCTCAATGAAATTTCCAATGACGATTGGTGCTGGATAGGATTTTAATTCTGAAATAGGAATGCCTTGTTCTGGGAGTTTATCAACTTCAATAATCCAGAATTTAGTATATAAATGTTGATGCGAAAGTTTGTGTACAAGTTCTTTAGTGTTATATAAACTATATTCAAACTCTATATTGTTGAGATAACTACTGATTTTTGTATGTGATTTAAAATCTTCTGAGTGAAGTTCTTTTACTGTTTCAACTAAAGGGAACTGATATAAATTTCGCCATATGCCTTTGGTATTTCGTTGTTCAAAAAGTGTTTTTTTGTCTGAAGACATAAACACCAAAAAATTAAAGTGCTTTTTGACGACTTTGGTTTTCTTTAATTTTACTGGAAGCATATCAATGTTTCCTTTTTGAAGTGCAACACAATGATCTTTTAACGGACAAACAATACAATACGGATTTTTTGGTTTGCATTGAGTGGCACCAAATTCCATTAATGCCTGATTATAATCTCCAGGATATTTAGTATCGATTAAAGAGGTTGCCAACATTTTAAATTCTTTAATGCCTTGACTAGAATTGATAGGAGTAGATATTCCAAAGTAACGCGACAAAACTCTGTATACGTTTCCATCAACAACAGCTGTTGGCTCATTAAAACAAATTGATGCAATAGCACTTGCTGTATAGTCGCCAACGCCTTTGAGTTTTATAATTTCTGAATAGGTAGAAGGAAATATACCATCCAATTCATTTGCAATGTATTTTGCAGAAGCATGTAAATTTCGTGCTCTGGAATAATAACCAAGACCTTGCCAAAGCTTTAAAACGTCTTGCTCCTGAGCATTTGCAAGATCAAAAACAGAAGGGTAATTGGTAACAAAAGCTTCATAATAAGGTAACCCTTGCTTAATTTGAGTTTGCTGCATGATGATTTCAGATAACCAAATATAATATGGGTTTTTGGTGTTTCGCCATGGGAGCTCTCTCTTATTTATTGAATACCAATTAGTTAAAACTTTCTTAAAATCCATATATTTTTTGTAATTGCCACAAAAATAAATCTTTATAAGGTTAAATTTTAATTAATTAGGCTTGAAATATTGAAATTAAATTACCTATATTTGCAACCCTTATAATTAATAGATAACCCTAAAAATTAATAACAATGACAAAAGCTGATATAGTAGCTAAAATTTCTGATAGATTAGGAATTGAGAAAGGAGATGTTCAAGCAACAGTTGAAACTTTTATGGAAGAAGTTAAATCATCTTTAGAAGGAGGAGATAACGTATACTTAAGAGGTTTTGGAAGCTTTATAGTAAAAACTAGAGCTGAAAAAACTGGACGTAACATTTCAAAAAATACAACAATAAAAATACCTGCACATAATATTCCTGCATTTAAACCTGCAAAAGTATTTGTTGAAGGAGTTAAGACCAATGTTGAGGTTAACTAAAAAACAAACATGCTGAACATGTTTCAGTATTAAAAAGAAACATTAATTTAAAAAGACTTATTTATGCCAAGTGGTAAAAAAAGAAAAAGACACAAGGTAGCGACGCATAAGCGTAAAAAACGTAGACGCGCTAATCGTCACAAAAAAAAGTAAATTGAAAAAGTAGTTTTTTAACTACTTTTTCAATTTAAACTCATCTTTATTTTTTTGTTTTTAATCTAAACTAATTTAAGCCATTTTTTAGGAGAAATAAAAAGTGAATATGAGTTTATCCAAAAACAACGTTCTTTGATATAAAATTCATGAGTTTTCATTGCGTTTACCTTCGTAATGCATGGATTTACTGGATTAAATATCCTGTGTCAAAATAAAATCCATCTGTTTTGAAACGAATCAAAATAGATTAAAATTAACAACATGGAAAAAGAATTGATTATAAGATCGAGTTCTGATATTGTTGATTTTGCCTTATTAAAAGATGGAAAACTTATCGAATTACACAAGGATGAAGATGATAACAACTTTGCTGTTGGTGATATATTTATTGCCAAAATTCGCAAAGCTGTTCCTGGTCTAAATGCTGCATTTGTAAATGTAGGTTATGAAAAAGATGCTTTTTTGCATTATCATGATTTAGGACCAAAATTACCTTCTCTTTTAAAATTCGTTAAACGTGTAAGCGCAGGTAGACATACCGATTTTTTACTGAAAAATTTTCAGTTTGAGAAAGATATTGATAAAAACGGAAGCATAGCTAATGTTTTAAAATCAAATCAGTCTCTATTAGTGCAAATTGTAAAAGAACCGATTTCAACCAAAGGTCCTCGTATTAGTAGCGAGTTATCTATTGCTGGTCGTTATATTGTTTTAGTGCCATTTTCTGATCGTATTTCAATCTCTCAAAAGATTGAATCTAAAGAAGAAAAAGAACGTTTAAAGCGTTTGGTAAGAAGCATAACACCTAAGGGGTTCGGAGTTATAATTCGTACAGTCGCAGAAGGCAAAAAAGTTGCCGAACTCGACAAAGATTTACAGAATTTGCTGAGTAGATGGACAGCAATGTGTAAAAAATTAAATAAAGCACATCATCCTAGTAAAGTGTTGAGTGAAATGAATAAAGCCTCTTCAATTTTAAGAGATATCTTTGACGATTCATTTTCAAGTATTACTGTAGATGACGAAGTGCTTTATGGACAGATAAAAGATTACGTGCAAGAAATTGCACCTGCTAAAGAATCAATTGTGAAGATGTATAAAAATGGTGTACCACTTTATGAAAAGTATGGTATCGAACGACAAATTAAAACATCTTTCGGTCGCACAGTGTCCATGGCAAAAGGAGCCTATTTGGTAATCGAACATACCGAAGCGATGCATGTAATTGATGTCAATAGTGGTAACCGATCTAATAAAGAAAAAAATCAAGAGGACACTGCTCTGGAAGTCAATTTAATTTCTGCTACAGAAATTGCTCGTCAGTTGCGTTTACGTGATATGGGCGGAATTATAGTGGTCGATTTTATTGATATGGGACGAGCAGAGAATCGAAAAAAATTGTACAATCATCTTCGTAATGAAATGAACGATGATAAGGCAAAACATAAGATTTTGCCACCTAGTAAGTTTGGTTTAATACAAATAACCAGACAACGTGTTCGCCCAGAACGCAATATTAAAACAAAAGAAGAAAATCCTAATGGCGTTGCAGGTAGTGAGATTGAAGCACCAATAAAAGTGATTCAAAACATTACGCAAGACCTGGAAAGGCTTTTCAAAAAAGACTATAAAAAGATAACCTTAAATGCGCATCCATTTATAGCAGCCTTTATAACCAAAGGGTTTCCATCAGTGCGTTCTAAGTGGTTCTTAGAACATAAAAAATGGGTAAAAGTTTTACCTAGAGATGCTTACACATATCTTGAATATCATTTTTTTGATAAAAATGGTAAGGAAATCAAATAATATCTAAAACCCCTTTTCGTATAAACGGAAAGGGGTTTTTGTTTGAGGTAATTTATTGCTTCACAAATTCATAATAGCCATTTGGGATGTCTATTCTTGCATTGGTAATGTTGCCCCATAATTGTATTATCATAAATGCAAGCCTGTAATTTCTTAATACCATTATTCTTTACATAGCGTAAAATGAAAATACCTTCTGTAAGCTCTTCTGTTGGATGATTAATGAACATACTAATTTTAATTTCAGTGACATCACTATTATCGATACAGTGACTTGGTAATCTATGCTTGAAATTTCTTCCGCTTATGTTGTGGTCATAACTGGAAAACGATGGATTGTCAAAATTGGCTAATGTATTTACTAACTCTAAACCATTCGTTATGTATTGATATTCACCTACCAATAAATCTTGATAATTAGATGCTGGTGATATTTGATAATGCTTTTCTTTATTAAGTTTAAAGATAATTTCAGTATCTTCATTTTAGTATTTCCATGTCCCTTAAAATTTATTAAATTCATTATTAATATCTTTTAAGTAATAGTCAGGTTTTTTTTCAAAAGGTTCTCCACTTACTAAAGGAACAATTATAGATTGAGCCTTGCAAGACAATATTGAAAGTACGAGTAATATGTTTAATATTTATTTCATAAAAAAACTATTATAAAAGAGGTTACTTATGAATAAAAAAAACCTTATTTAATTCACAAACAAAATAATAATTTACAAAAAATAGATTCCTCGACTGCGCTCGGAATGACAACTAAATCAAGGTGCAGGATTAGGAAGTTCATCATGCACTTTTTCAATAGCAGTCATTACTTCATCACTTAATGTAATATCAATACTATCAATATTTTCTTCTAATTGTTCTAAAGATGTTGCTCCAATGATATTACTTGTTATAAACGGTCTGTCAGTTACAAATGCTAAGGACATTTGTGCTAACGACATATTGTTGTCTTCTGCAATTTTTAAGTATCGTTTGGTTGCTTCAGTAGCATTTTTACTACTATATCTTGCAAACCTTGGGAAGAGTTTTAATCTCGCCTTATCACCTTCAGTTCTTTTAATATATTTTCCGGAGAGTACACCAAAAGCCATTGGAGAATAGGCTAACAAACCAATCTCTTCACGAATAGCAATTTCTGCCATATCACCTTCAAACACTCTGTTTAATAAAGAGTATGCATTTTGAATGGTAACCATTCTCGGTAACTCATGTGCATTAGATTCTTCTAAATAACGCATTGTTCCCCATGCTTTTTCATTAGAAATACCTACTTGACGTATTTTTCCTGACTTTATAATCTCATCTAAATTATGCAGTATTTCATTAAAATTATCGGTCCATGTATCATCTGGATTGTGCTTATAATCTCTCACACCAAATGTATTGGTGTTGCGTTCTGGCCAGTGCAACTGATATAAATCAATATAATCGGTTTTTAAACGTTTTAAACTATTATTTACAGCGTCATTGAGTGTTTCTTTACTAAAACCATTAGTTCTAATATGAGCAGTATAATCTCCTGGACCTGCAATTTTTGTAGCTAATACCACTTTATTCCTGTTTCCACTTTTTTCAAACCAGTTTCCAATAATTCTTTCAGTATCTGCGTAGCGCTCAGGTACAGCAGGAACAGGGTATAATTCGGCGCAATCAAAGAAATTGACTCCCTTGTCTAAGGCAAAATCCATTTGAGCAAAACCTTCGTCTTGCGTATTTTGATTTCCCCAAGTCATGGTACCTAAACATATTTTACTGACTTTTATATCGGTTTTCGGGAGTGTTGTGTATCTCATTGTATATTTTTGATTTGTCATCCTGAACTTGGTTCAGGATCTCATTATTTATGTTTCTTTTTAATAGGTTTCGACTTTAGTTTATCCTGAGCGCAGTCGAAGGGCTCAACCCGACAATTTTTATAAACGAGTAAATATAAGAAGACCTTTCCGCTTTATTAAAACTGAAAGGTCTAAATCTATATTAAGTTTTTGAGATTCTTCACTTCGCTCAGAATGACAAATAAATTAATTTATATTTCGTTCAAAAGTTTAGAAATCTCATCGAGTTTAGGGGTTAATATCACTTCAATACGACGGTTCTGAGCCTTACCTTCGGGAGTATCATTATTTGCTACAGGTGCAAATTCACCACGACCAGCAGCTGTTAAATTCTCAGGATTGATAGCAGCATTTTCTCTTAAAATATTTACAATAGCTGTTGCTCGCTTAGCTGATAAATCCCAGTTGCCACTAAGTTGCTCGTTTCCTTTGTATGGAACGTTATCTGTGTGGCCTTCAATTAAAATAGCGATTTCAGGATTTTCAGCAAGTACTTCGCCTAATTGTTTTACGGCTTGTTTTCCTTTTGAGCCAACAGCCCAACTTCCAGATTCAAACAATAATTTATTTTCCATCGATATATATACTTTTCCGTTGCGTTGTTCAACAGTTAATCCATTACCTTCAAAGTTGGTAAGCGCTTTTGAAATAGCATCTTTTAGTTTAGTCATAGCTGCATCTTTAGATGCAATCACGTTTTCTAATTCTGCAACACGTTGTGAGCGTGCCTCAAGTTCTTGTTTTAATGTATCTAATCTTGCATTTTCTGCAGCTAAGGCTAGTTCTTTAGCTTCCAATTGTGCAAGTAATTCACGGTTTTTTCTTGCGTTTTCTGCAATTGACGCTGAACTATTTTTCTCTAAAGCCTCATAAGATGCATTCAGATTATCAAGATTTGCTTTGGTTGCGTCGTAATCGGCTTGTAATTTGTTGCGTTGTGCTAATGCCTGGTCATAGTCTGACTGTAATTTAGCTAAGTCATTTGTCGCTTCGTTTAATGCAGACTCTAAATCGCGATTATCATTAGATAATTTTCGATTTTCTTTTTTTAATTCAGCATATTTATCCTCCAAATCTGTATATATTTTTTTAGATACACAAGAGGTTGTTAAAATTAAAGTTAGTGCTATTAATGACAATTTTTTAAACATAGGTTATAATATTAAGTTGTTGATTTGATTACGAGTTTGTTGTTTAATATGGTTAAGATGTATCGTTTTTTGATGTAAAGTTGGGTGTTTTAAGTTAACTGTTACGATTCTATTTCAACTAAAATCGGACAGTGGTCACTGTGTACAGCTTCTGATAGGATAACGCTTCGTTTGATATTTTCTTGTAATGGCTCACTTACCATTCCATAATCTAAACGCCAGCCTTTATTATTTGCTCTAGCATTAGCTCTGTAACTCCACCAGCTATATTCTTGTCTTTCAGGATGTAAATATCTGAATGAATCAATGAAACCACTATTGATAAAGTTCCCCAGCCATTCTCGTTCTTCAGGTAAAAAACCAGAAACACCTTTCATTTTAGGATTGTGAATATCAATTTCTTCATGGCAAATGTTGTAATCACCAAGAACCACAAGGTTTGGTAATTTATTTCTTAAGTCGTTTAAATATTCATGAATCATATTCATATATTCAAACTTATGTGCCAGTCGATCATCATTAGTGCCAGATGGCAGATACATACTCATCACAGACAAATCATCAAAGTCTGCTCTGATATTTCGACCTTCAATATCCATAGATTCAATACCTGTTCCGTATGCAACATGGTTGGGTTCAATTTTACTTAAAATGGCAACACCACTATAGCCTTTTTTTTGAGCACTAAACCAATAATTATAAATGTATCCAGCATTTTCAATAGCTTCAATATCCACTTGCTCTTTCATGGCTTTGATTTCTTGTAAGCAAACCACATCTGGATTTGCACTTCTAAGCCAATCGATAAAACCTTTATTCATCGCTGCTCTGATGCCATTTACGTTATAGGAAACAATTTTCATAATATGTATTTATTAGGTGTTTTTTGTTAAATGCCAATTTTCGGTCTAAATTAAATAATACTGTACTTTTACACTATTATTTTAAGGAGGTTTTAACCATAAAATAATTTCTGTCTTTAGAAGTTTATATACTGAATGAAAATTGCTATCTCACTTATCTGTTTTATTATGGGTTGTTCTGCGTTTGCGCAAGAACCAACCTCTAATTACAGAACCAAAAAAGTAGCGATTAGAGATTCCATAAAAATTGATACGGTCAGTATAAATACAAGTAGTTTTATGTTAAGACGAAAGGATAATACTATTATTGATTCGTCCTATTATCATGTCGATTTTTCTAAAGCCTTGTTAACGTTTAAGAAACCTGTCGAAACGGATTCCATTGTCATTGACTATTTAAGGTATCCAGATTTTATGACTAAGAAATACTTTCAGTTAGATGAGCGTATTATTGTTGAAAACACAGATAATCTTCAGCGTTTATATAAACTGAATCAATCTAATGTGCAACGTTCATTTTTGCCTTTTGATGGTTTAAGTACTTCTGGAAGTATTTCTCGAGGTGTGACGATTGGAAACAATCAAAATTCGGTTTTGAATAGTGAACTAGACTTGCAGATTTCTGGAAAGTTAAGCGATAAAGTCTCTTTGAGAGCATCTATTCAAGATGCAAATATTCCGTTACAAGAAAGTGGGTACTCTCAAAGATTAGACGAATTTGATCAGGTGTTCATTGAGCTTTTTAGCGATTCATGGAACATCAGAGCAGGAGATATCGATTTAATAAACGACAATAGTTATTTTGCTTCGTTTACAAAACGAGTTCAAGGTTTGTTGGTGAATCTGGATTTTGATAAAGAGGCATCTGATACGAATATATTTGCTGCAGGAGCTTTGGTAAGAGGTCAGTTTACAAGTAGCCAGTTTACAGCTCAGGAAGGCAATCAAGGTCCTTATAAATTACGAGGCCCAAACAGTGAATTGTTTGTGCTTATTGTTTCAGGTAGTGAAACCGTTTACGTAAATGGAATTCCCATAGAACGTGGAGAAAACAAAGATTATATTATCGATTATAATGCTGGTGAGATTATTTTTAACTCTACATTTCCGATTACTTCTGAAATGCGTATTACAGTAGATTACCAGTTTAGTGAGCGCAATTTTTCTCGCTTTACAGTTTTTGGAGGTGGACATTATGAAACTGAAAAATTAAAATTAGGTGTTTCTGTCTATTCTGAAGTCGATTCAAAAAATCAACCTTTGCAGCAAAATTTATCTTCAGAGCAAGTTGATATTCTTGCTCAGGCAGGTGACGATCAGTCTTTAATGGTTGCACCTTCCGACGTTTCCGAAGCATTTGATGAAAATCGTATTCTATATCGAAAAGAGATTATAGGAGGAGAAGAAATCTTTGTGTTTTCAACCAATCCTGAAGATGTATTGTTTAGTGTTCGATTTACACAGGTTGGGATAAATCAAGGAAATTATATCATCGTAAACAGCAATGCTATAAGTAATATTTTTGAATATGTTCCACCAGTAGGAGGTGTGCCTCAGGGAAGTTATGAACCTATTGTACAGTTAATTGCTCCCGTAAAATTACAGGTTGCTGTAGTTAACGGAACCTATAAACCAACAGAAAAGACCGATGTTTTATTTGAACTGGCTGGAAGTAGAAATGACCTGAATTTATTTTCAGATCTTGATGATGGAAATAACGACGGATTTGCTGGAAAGCTAACAGTAAGGCAACAAATTATCAAAACAGATAGTTTATGGAACTTGAGTGCTTATGGTGATGCAGATATCATTCAGAAAAACTTTAGAACCATTCAACGTTTATACAGACCTGAATTTAATCGGGATTGGAATTTAGAAAATCCAGTCGGAAACCAGAGTTTGTTGTCATCAGGATTGGAGTTGATTCATCCCGAAAAAGGAATTGCAAACTACAAGTTTGAACATCTCAATTACTCTGAAAACTTTAATGGAAATCGTCATAATCTTATGGCAAACCTTAGGTTAAAGCAATTCAATATCTATACAATGTCGAGCTATTTGAGCAATAGTAGTAGTGCATCTCAATCTACGTTTTTAAGATCTTTTAATCGCATCGTTTATCATTTTAATAAGCAATGGGTTGGAACAAAACTGGCTATGGAAGACAACGAACAACGTTTAAAATCCAATGATTCACTTACGAATTTAAGTCAGCGCTTTACATCCTACGAGGTTTTTACAGGAATAGGAGACAGTACCAGAGTATTTGTTGAGGTTGGTTATAAACGACGAGTGAATGATAGTTTACGAATGAATCGAATAAAAAAAGTAAACAGTTCTAATACCTATTATATAAAATCCCGAATTATTAAAAATAAAAATACCGACTTGGCCGTTTTTGCTAATTACAGACGCTTAAAACAAGAAGACTCCAGCCAGGAAGATGACCAGTCGTTAAATTCAAGATTGAATTTTAATCAAAAATTATTCAATAATTTAATCCTTTGGAATACTGTTTTTGAGACCAATTCAGGAACGCTTCCAAGACAGGATTTTACCTATGTTGAAGTTGAACCAGGTCAAGGTGCTTACACATGGATTGATTATAATAATAATGGTGTGCAAGAACTCGACGAATTTGAATTGGCACAATTTGTTGACGAAGGTAGTTTCATTAGAGTGCTCTTACCTAATCAGGTCTTTGTTAGGACCCATCAAAACAGATTGAGTCAAACCTTAACGATTAATCCGCAACAATGGTCAGGTTCAGATAGCAGAACAAAAAAATTCTGGTCTCATTTTTACAATCAAACTTCATACTTAATAGACCGCAAAGATGAAAGAGAAGGCAATACCTTTGATTTGAATCCATTTTCTTCAGATGATGACAATCAGTTAGCTCTTAATAAAAGTGTTAGAAATGTATTGTTTTACAACAGAGGAAAACAAACGTACACCACGTCTTATACGTTCTTAAATAATACAAACCGATCAGTGTTGTCGGTAGGATTTCAGGAAAATAAATTGCAAAGTCATCAGCTTCAGTTTAATCATAAATTTGCTAAAAGTTGGTTGATAAATTTTGAATCCAGTTTAGAAATTAATGAAAGTATCAATGAGAATTTTGTATCTCGAAATTATAAACTAGATCAAATCCGTTTTGAGCCAAAACTCTCTTACATTTTTAATGAAAATGCACGTTTTGACGTCTTTTATCAATACACTACCAAAGACAATACTATTGGTAACAAGGAAGGTTTATTACAGAATAATTTCGGATTGTCGTTTACCTATAACAACACACAAAAAATAGCTCTAACAGGAGAGGTGAATTATTTCAAAAACGAATATGATGGCAACCCCAATACGCCAGTTGCCTATCAAATTTTAGAAGGTTTACAACCTGGAAATAACTTCACCTGGAGTTTACTGGCTCAAAAGAAACTGACTAAATTTTTAGATTTGAACCTGAATTACTTCGGAAGAAAAACAGAAACCAGTAGAACCATTCATACAGGAACAGTTCAACTTAAGGCTTATTTCTAAAAAAAATAACTCCTAAGCGTTTAACTTAGGAGTTTTATAGGTTGGGATAAGATGCTAAATCAAGCTCAGCATGACGTGTATTACGGTTTATTTCATTTTTTGAAGCCAATGTTTTACATCTACTTCTTTTTTAATGATTTCGCGTAAATCTTCTATTTTAACACGTTGTTGTTCCATGGTATCTCTGTGACGAATGGTCACTGTGTTGTCTTCTAAAGTATCGTGATCTACAGTGATACAAAACGGTGTTCCGTTAGCATCCTGACGTCTGTAGCGTCTTCCTACAGCATCTTTTTCATCATAATCTACACTAAAATCCCATTTTAAATCATCAATGATTTGTCTGGCAATTTCAGGTAATCCATCTTTTTTAACTAACGGTAAAATAGCCGCTTTTACAGGTGCTAAAACAGCTGGTAATTTTAAAACGGTTCTTGTTGTATTGTTGTCTAGCTCTTCTTCTACTAATGAATTTGAAAATACAGCTAAGAACATACGATCTAAACCAATTGAAGTTTCTAAAACATAAGGTGTATAACTCGCGTTGTCCTCATGGTCAAAATATTGTAATTTTTTACCTGAAAATTCTTCGTGTTGTTTTAAATCGAAGTCTGTACGAGAGTGAATCCCTTCCAGTTCTTTAAACCCAAAAGGGAATTTAAATTCAATATCTGTAGCAGCATCAGCATAATGGGCTAATTTTTCATGATCATGA
This sequence comes from Psychroserpens mesophilus, assembly GCF_050617655.1. Lineage (GTDB taxonomy): Bacteria > Bacteroidota > Bacteroidia > Flavobacteriales > Flavobacteriaceae > Psychroserpens > Psychroserpens mesophilus_A. The sequence continues at coordinate 702,382 of NZ_JBODQC010000001.1, forward strand.
AAACGATAATTTTCTTCGCCTAAATCAAGAGATTGATGCCATTTCATTCGCGTTTCTTTCCAGTAATCAAACCATTCTTTTTGGGTTCCTGGTTTGATGAAAAATTGCATTTCCATTTGTTCGAACTCACGCATTCTAAAAATAAATTGTCTTGCAACAATTTCATTTCTGAAGGCTTTTCCAGTTTGAGCAATTCCAAAAGGAATTTTCATACGTCCAGTTTTCTGAACATTTAAAAAGTTAACGAAAATGCCCTGTGCTGTTTCAGGACGTAAGTATAAATCCATAGCATGTTCAGCACTGGCTCCTAATTTGGTGCCAAACATTAGATTAAACTGTTTGACATCTGTCCAGTTTCTTGAACCTGTCAGAGGGTCTGCAATTTCGAGTTCTTCAATTAATGCTTTTACGTCTTCTAAGTCTTCTTTTTCAAGAGATTGGCCTAGACGTTTAAGAATGCTGTCTATTTTTTCTTGATACCCAAGAACTCTTCCGTTGGTGCTTACAAATTCATCTTTATTAAAGGCATCACCAAATCGTTTTTCAGCTTTACTGATTTCTTTTTCAATTTTATTTTCAATTTTAGCGCAGTAATCTTCCACTAAAACATCTGCGCGATAACGTTTTTTAGAATCCTTATTATCAATTAAAGGATCATTAAACGCATCGACGTGTCCAGAAGCTTTCCAGGTTGTAGGATGCATAAATATTGCAGCATCGATACCAACAATGTTCTCATTCATTTGTACCATGGCTTTCCACCAATAGTCACGAATATTTTTTTTGAGTTCTGCTCCATTTTGAGCATAATCATAAACTGCACTTAGTCCATCGTAGATTTCACTACTTTGAAACACGTAACCATACTCTTTTGCATGAGAGATTACTTTTTTAAATTGATCGTCGTTTGCCATGATGCAAAAATAAAAAACCGCTCCAATTTATAGAGCGGTTTTTAATAAATTATATTGGGTTAGTTAATTTAATCTTACCTGAGTACTTCCTAATTTGCGATCCTTATTAAATACATTGATAAAATAAGTTCCTTTTGTTAAAGGTTTTTCGTCTGTATCTGCTTCAATGTCTACACAAAGATCAATGACTTCATTATTATAATCTACTATTTTTTTAGAACTGTATATTAAAGATGAATTGCCAAAAGTAATAGCACCTTTATCTGAAACAACGTTATTTTGAGGGTTTACAATTTGAACATAGATTTCTTTTTCTCCTTGTTCTGTTAATGAATTTTCAGCAAGTGTAAAGCAGACTTCAATATGATCTACTTTTTTAGCAACATCAGAAGGGCGTTTTTGTCCAAGAATTTTGATGTACGATTTGGCTTCAAATGAATTTGCAGTCAATAATGCTCCTTTTTCTAAGCTTCTGTTCAGGTTTTCGTTTTCCTTTAATAAGGAATTATTTGCTATACGTTGTTTTACTAGTTCGTTATAAGTAATTATTTTTTCTTTTTCAAGACTTTGATTTGCCGAATCAAGAGAATCGATAGCCTTAAACAAAGTTTTATTTTTAAGTTTTAAACCGTAAAGTTGCTCTTTGAATCGTGAAAGAACAGAAAGATCACTTCGAAGCATACTAAGAGAATCTAAAACTATTTTGGTATTTGTTTTAGCATCTTTTAATTGAGAAGCGATTAAATCATTCGAAATAGAAATGTCGTCATATCTTGTTATCATTTGCGATAACTCACTTTCAACCAGTTTCTTTTCTTGTTCTAAAAATTGTTGATGCGCACTAATGGATTGATAATTAGTATAACTAAAAACGCTTAAAACTGTAACGGCAACTATTAATGAACCAATAATTAATCTATAGTTAAATAATTGAGGGTTAACTATCATTATTAATTTTGTTATTTTACTTTGCGAAACTAGAGAATATGATTGCGATAATTTATTTTAATCGATGAAATGGTAAAAAATTTGTTAAACTTGTTTTTTCCGAAGGTTTGTTTAGGATGTCAAAACCATTTGACCGACAATGAACTACATATTTGTACCACATGCAGACATCAATTGCCATTAACCAATTTTCATTTTGAGACCTCTAATACAGTTCATAAAATGATGTATGGCCGAATACAACTTGAACAGGCTACAGCACTTTTGCATTTCTCTAAAAAAGGAATTGTTCAGCAATTGATGCATAATTTAAAATACAGAGGACATGAGGTAGTTGGTGAGTTTTTAGGAGAATGGTTAGGTGAAGAACTTAAAAATTCTGAAGCATATAAATCTATTGATGTAGTTGTACCTGTTCCACTACATAAATTAAAGCAAAGACAAAGAGGCTATAATCAAGTTGATAAATTTGGAAGAGCTTTAGCCAAAGCATTAAATGCCGATTATAACTCAGAAATACTAATAAAGACATCGGCAACAAAAACACAAGTATTTAAAGATCGGTTAAAACGTAGCTCAACTACAGATATGAATTTCAAAATCTCTGAAAGCAAAAGCTTTACACACAAACACATATTATTAGTTGATGATATTATTACGACAGGAGCAACCATTGAAGCTTGTGCTAATGCTCTTTTGGTTATAGAAGGTTTAAAACTAAGTGTCGCCACAATGGCAATCACAGATTAGAGTGTAGTCTAGTGTCAAAAGCACGTTAATTGTTTTGACTATGGTCGAAATAGTTGTTAATTTGTTCAAAATTTAGAATTTACAATGCGTAAAAAATGGGTTAAAATTTTAGTTTTAGTGTTGGGTATAAGTATGCTTTGCGCTTGTGCTAATAGAGGAAGACCTTCTGGTGGAGAATTGGATTTTGATCCACCTTTGATTACAAAAGTTGTCCCAGAAAATTTCTCAACAAATTTTAAAGGCAATGAAATACGTATCTATTTCAATGAATTTGTAAAGATGAAAAATTTACAAAAACAACTCATTGTTTCACCTCCAATGGATATTGAGCCTACTATTACACCTATGGGTTCAGCAAGCAAATACATTAAGATTATTATTAATGATACGCTCAAAGACAATACGACTTATGCTTTTAATTTCGGACAAAGTATTGTTGATAATAATGAAGAAAATCCATATGATTATTACAGGTATGTGTTTTCAACAGGAGATGTTATTGATTCGCTTTCTGTAAAAGGTAAAATTATGGATGCCGAAAAATTAAAACCAGATACGTTTGTATCAGTGATGTTATATGAATTAGATTCAACCTATACAGATTCTACAGTTTATAAGCAAAAACCGAAATACATAACAAATACACTCGATAGTTTAACGTCTTTTAGTATAGATAATATCAAAGAAGGGCAATACAAACTTATTGCTGTAAAGGATGAAAATGGAAATTTCACTTATCAGCAGAACAGTGACAAAATTGGATTTTATGAAAACATCGTTTCGGTACCAACAGACAGCACTTACACAATAAAATTATTTAAAGAAGTGCTGGATTTTGAGGTTAAACGACCTAAGCAAGTTTCTGGTCAGAAAATTGCTTTTGGATATGAAGGGGATTATGAAGGCATGAGCATTGAAATATTAAGCGAAACACCTGAAGGCTTTGAAAATAGAATTACAAAAGATAAAGCAAAAGATTCGTTGTATTATTGGTACAAACCAAAAATTGAAATAGATTCTGCTCTTTTTGTCGTTACTAATAAAACGTTTACAGATACGTTAACACATAAATTTAGAGATGTTGAAAAAGATTCCTTGGTTATAAAACCTGTTCAATCTGGAACATTAAATTTTGTCGATGATTTTATGCTTGAAGGCTCAGTTCCTTTTGTTAAAATTGATGAAAAACAAGTGACTATTTTAGATAAAGACTCTATTAATGTTCCGTTTACGACAAGCTATGATGAGCTTTATAATAGATATCATTTTAAATTTGAAAAGAAAGAATCGGATAAGTATACCATTCAGATGTTGCCAAACACGTTTGAAGATTTTTTTGGAAACGTTAATGATACTTTAAACTATGCATTAAGAACAAAAAATTTTGCTGATTACACCAATATAAGAGTCCGATTAGAAAATGCCGTATATCCAGTTATTGTTCAGCTAACAACAGAACAAGGAGAGGTTAAATATGAGCAATTTGCAACAGAACCACGTTTGTTTGATTTTAAAAACTTAGAACCTAATAAGTATTATATTCGAGTGATTTATGATACTAATGGAAATCAAAAATGGGATTCTGGAAATTTCTTATTACAAAGGCAACCAGAACGTGTTAGTTATGCTAAAGGTGTGATTGATGGTAGAGCAGGTTGGGATTATCCGGAAGAGGTGTTTATTTTAGATTAAAATCATCTCTATCATTTAAAAACCCAAGTTTGTTTCTATAGGTTTCGATATGCTTTTTATCAAGAGTAACAATATCAATAGCTTCTTTGTCTTCTGGAATTGTGTCTTTTCGCTTTCCAAGAACATCATAAGCTGCTGAATGCCCTGAATATTCATGATTATTAGCATCAAGTCCTACGCGATTAATCCCAATACAATAACTCATGTTTTCAATAGCGCGAGCTTGTAACAAAACATCCCAAGCATGTGTTCTTACTTTTGGCCAGTTAGCGACATAAAATACCAGGTCATAATCTTCAACATTTCTAGACCATACAGGAAAGCGTAAATCATAGCAAACGAGTGGTTTGATTTTCCAACCTTTATAGTTTACAAGAATGTTTGATTTTCCAGCAGTAAACACCTTGTGCTCACCTGCTAGTGTAAACGTATGTCGCTTGTCATAAGTATCTATGTTTCCATTAGGATGTACAAATATCAACCGATTGAAATAGTTGTTTTTTTCCTTTATAATCAGACTTCCGGTAATTGCTGCGTTTTTTTCTTCGGAAATTTTTTTCATCCATGAGATGGTTTCTCCTGTCATGGTTTCAGCAACTTCATTTGGATTCATTGTAAAACCAGATGTAAACATTTCTGGTAAAATGACAAGATCTACAGGCTTTGTGATGGAAGCTATTTTAGCACTAAAATTTTGTCTGTTTTGTTCAGGATTTTCCCAAGCCAAATCAGATTGGATCAACGCAACTTTTAATTCATTTTTCATGTACTAAAATTACAAATTTTAGGCATAAAAAAATCTATTTCGCTTATCATATTGATAATTATAACAGAGTGTTAGTTTATAAAAAGCGGGTTATACTTTCTTTTTGGCTTTGTCTACATCTTTTTGGTAACCTTCCAGTTTTTTTAGCCATTTCGTGTCATCTTGAGGAGATAACTTGTCTTTGCGCTTTAGTTTTTCATATTTTTTCTGAGCGTTTTCCAGCTTTTTTGTGGCTTTCTCTAATCGGCTTTGCGCTTTTAATTGCTGTTTTAAAGCTTTTTCGGCTTTTTTTTGTTTCTTTTCTGCTTTTTTTTGAGCTTTTTCAGCTTTTTTCTTCTCTTTTTCTAATTTTTTAGATTCTTTTTGAGTAATGATTTCGTTGTTAATCGGATTTGGTTTTTCGTCTTTCTCAATCTCTTGAGCATTTAGAAAACTACTAAACATAAAGATGAAGATAAGGATGCTGTATTTCATTATAATTTATTGTTGCGGTTTGGTAAATTAGACACAAAAGTAGTTAAGAAGTCACTTAAGTTATTGTTAAATTTTATTGAGAATATCGGCAGCTTGTTGTAAAGTATCATTTGTTTTAGCAAAACAAAAACGCAGGACCTTATGATCTATTTTATTATCGTAAAAAACAGAAAGAGGTATAGATGCAATACCGTTTTTGATGGTTAGCTCTTTTGCAAATTCAACGTCATTTTTAGATGTAATTTCAGAATAATCTAATACCTGAAAGTATGTGCCTTTTGAAGGCGTAAACTTAAACCTCGAATTTTTAATAAGACTTAAAAAGGTGTCACGTTTGTCTTGATAAAAATGGGGTAATTCTAAATAATGATTTGCGTCTTGAAGATAATCGGCTAATGCCTTTTGAGCGGGATGATGAACCGAAAATACGTTAAACTGATGTACATTTCTAAAGGCTTCCATTAGCGATTCAGGTGCACAGCAGTAGCCTATTTTCCAACCTGTATTATGAAAGGTTTTCCCGAAAGACGCTGTGATAAAGCTACGCTCTTTTAAATTTTTAAAACGACAAACACTTTGATGCTGTTCGCCATCAAAAATAATATGTTCATAGACTTCATCGCTAAGTACGATAATATCTGTTCCTTCAGTAATCTCTTGAAGTTTTAACATATCAATTTCATTCATCACTGTTCCTGTAGGGTTATGAGGTGTATTGATAAGAATCATTTTTGTTTTGCTGGTAATCGCATCTTTAACAGAATCCCAGTTTATTCTATAATTAGGAGCTTCTAAAGCTATGGAAATAGTTTTACCTCCATTGGCTTCAATAGAAGGTTGGTAGCAATCGTAAGCAGGATTGAATATTATAACTTCGTCCTCTGGCTTTATAAATGAAGAAATGATAGTAAAAATAGCTTGAGTTGCACCAGCAGTTACAGTGATTTCAGTATCAGGATGATAGCTAGAGTTGTATAGAATCTCAAACTTTTTAGAAATGGCCTGGCGTAACTCTAAATTTCCAGCCATTGGTGCATATTGATTGTAGCCAGAATTCATGGCTTTAGTAACACCATCGATTAATTTTTGATCGCTTTTAAAATTTGGAAATCCTTGTGATAAATTAATGGCATTATGCTTATTAGCTAAAGCACTCATTACTGAAAAAATAGAAGTTTCTATGTTGGTGAGTTTTGGTGTGAATTGCATAATAATCGTTGAATTATAAAGATACTATTTTTGTGATACAGTCGTTATGGTTTCTATGAAAAAACTAGTTTTATGTTTGATGGCTCCTGAAGCCTACACTTTAAAATGGGCAATTGATGGCTGGATTTTAAATGAATCAGATGCTCAAATTAGTGAACGTGCTGCTCAAGCATATCATCAGTATCAAAAATGTGGATTGAAAGGTGCAAGGCGATTGTTGGTCAATGGGTATTAATTTTTTGGCCTTCGGAGATATGATAGTAAGGAGAATGTTTTTCGCAATAACGATTGCAGTGGCATCCTTTTTTGAGATTATCGAAATCTAATATATTTAGATTGAAGATACACAAGCGAAGCTTAGAAAAAGATATAACGTAAAGCGTGGTGCTTTAGCAATTGCCCAAATAAAAAACCCTCATATTTTTATGGATCTTAATTTTATGATGAGATGCTGAAACAAGTTGAGCATGACGATATTTAATAGCCATAACACAGTCTTTAAACAATTATTTCAAAATATCATTTATAATCTTCAAATGATGGTTGGTATGAAGGTATAAAAACCGAGAAACTCTCTTAGTGTTTACATTACCAAATAAAGGGTGTTTGAAATAAGCGTTTTTGTTTAAATCAGCTATGGTTTTCACATTGGCTTTGGCTAATTCAGTTTGAGCTATAAGGTCTTCTTTTAAAATAACCTCTGGAGGTTTTACATATTTTGGTGCTTTTGCTTTTCCTCTTGGAAAGAATCCAAGTGTAAAAAATACCTTTCCTAAAAAGGAAAAATCATTTTTAAACGTTTTTGGGTCTGATGATTGTAGAGAAGCAATCACTTTATTGATAACCTTAAGGCTATGATCTATATGCCAAGCTACATTAGCATGAGATGTTTTTATATTAGAAACGGTGTGATTTTCTATATGTGTTTCCATGGCTTCAAGCGCAATATGTAACTTTTTTAAACTCATAAAATTTCTATTTAAAGAGGTGAAGGTAAGACCTTTTTTTGTAGAAAAGGAAAGCCCAAACTCTCAATTGAGAGTTTGGGCTTTTAAAATCTATGAAATTCCTTTTAAAGAAATTTAGTATCTGTAATACTCAGGCTTAAATGGTCCTTCTTGAGCAACTCCAATATAATCGGCTTGATCTTTACGAAGTTCGGTCAATTCAACACCAATTTTTGCCAGGTGTAATTTTGCTACTTTTTCATCTAAATGTTTAGGTAACATATACACTTCATTTTTATAAGCATCTCTGTTAGTCCATAATTCAATTTGCGCTAAAGTCTGGTTTGTAAATGAATTACTCATTACAAAACTTGGGTGACCTGTTGCACAACCTAAATTTACTAAACGACCTTCAGCTAAGATGATAATATCGTTACCATTAACTGTATATTTATCTACCTGAGGCTTAATTTCAACGTGAGTTGAACCATGGTTTTTCTTTAACCAGGCCATGTCAATTTCATTATCAAAATGTCCAATATTGCACACGATTGTTTTGTCTTTCATGGCTTCAAAGTGACGTCCTTGAACAATGTCTTTATTACCAGTAGTCGTAATGACGATATCGGCATTTCCAACAACCGTTTCTAATTTTTTCACTTCAAAACCATCCATAGCAGCTTGTAAAGCACAAATTGGATCAATTTCAGTAACAGTTACAATACTTCCGGCACCTTTAAAAGAAGCTGCAGTTCCTTTTCCTACATCTCCATAACCACAAACCACAACACGTTTACCTGCAAGCATGATATCTGTAGCACGACGAACAGCATCTACAGCACTTTCTTTACAACCGTATTTATTATCAAACTTAGATTTAGTAACCGAATCGTTAACATTTATGGCTGGCATAGAAAGTGTACCGTTTTTCATACGTTCGTATAAACGATGAACTCCTGTTGTCGTTTCTTCAGATAGACCATTGATACCATCCATGAGTTCAGGATAACGATCAAAAACCATGTTGGTTAAATCTCCACCATCATCTAAAATCATATTCAAAGGCTTACGGTCTTCACCAAAGAATAAGGTTTGTTCAATACACCAGTCAAATTCTTCATCATTCATACCTTTCCAAGCATAAACCGGAATTCCAGCGTCAGCAATTGCAGCAGCAGCCTGATCTTGTGTTGAAAAAATATTACATGAACTCCAGGTTACTTCAGCACCAAGAGCTTTTAGTGTTTCAATTAAAACAGCAGTTTGAATCGTCATGTGCAAACATCCTGCTATACGAGCGCCTTTTAATGGTTGAGAATCTTTGTATTCTTCACGAAGACTCATTAGGCCTGGCATTTCTGCTTCAGCTAATTCAATTTCTTTTCTTCCCCAAGCCGCAAGAGACATATCTTTTACTTTGTAAGGAACGTACGTTGATGTTTTTGTATTCATATTTTTTTCTTGTTTTAAAATTGCTCCAGCCTTTGGGTTTATGGCTTAAATAACTAAATTCGCTACATAAATAGCACCAAATTCGCCTTAGGCGATGCAAAGATAACTATTAAGTTTCAGATAATTAAATGCCACTTTATAAAACTATACAACCTAATTCACAAACTACTGTTAAAATCTGGAAGATTACTGAGTCTTATGAAGATTTGATTAGACCATTAGATTTAAAAACAAATAGTTTAGAACGTGTCTCAGGAATGAAAAGTGAACTCCATCAACGTGGGTTTTTAAGTGTACGTCATTTGCTTAGAGATTTTGGATACACAGATCAGGATTTATATTATGACGACAAAGGAAAACCTCATTTGAAAGATGGAAAATACATTTCTATTACACATTCATTTACATTTTCTGGAGTGATTATTAGCGATCATGAAGTTGGAATTGATATCGAAAAACAAAGAGATAAGATTGCTATCATTGCCAGAAAATTTGTCGATTATGAATTTCATTATGTATCCGAAACAGATGAAGACTACATAAAAAAACTGACTGTTATATGGGGAATTAAAGAGTCCTTATACAAATTGTTTGCAACGCCTGGCATGTTGTTTAGAGAACACTTTTTAGTGATTCCCTTTATGCTGGAAGATAAAGAAACAGTAGCATGGATTGATTATCAAAATAAAAAATACAGATATAATACACATTTCTTAGAGTTTGAAGGATTTACCTGTGCTTTTGTAACCACTTAAATGAAAACAGTTTATAATAACATATTACAATCGGTTTCTGAAGGTAAAAAGCAATTAGCCGTTTTGATTGATCCAGATAAAATAAAGCTTGAAGGCTTATCTGCCTTTATGCAAAAACTGAATCAATCTGTTGCGACTCATGTTTTTGTTGGCGGAAGCACAGTTGATGATGAAGCGACTGAAGCCTTAGTTCTTGAAATCAAAAAACACACCAAGTTGCCTATTGTTTTATTTCCTGGTGATGTCACACAAATTACCAATGAAGCTGATACATTGTTATTTTTATCCTTAATCTCTGGTACAAATCCTGATTATCTCATTGGAAAGCATATTGCTGCAGTTTCATCGCTGAGACACTCTACTTTAGAAGTGATTCCAACAGGGTATCTATTAATTGAAAATGGGAAACAGACTTCTGTAGAAAAGGTTACTCGAACAAAACCATTATCAAGACAAAATATTCAGCAAATTGTAGATACAGCTAAAGCAGGAGAACTTTTAGGAATGAAACTCATATATCTCGAAGCTGGAAGTGGAGCCTTACATCCTGTGCCAATTGAAATTATTAAATTTGTAAGTCAGGAATTAAGCGTTCCGCTAATTGTTGGAGGAGGAATTAGAAGTAAAAAACAATTGGAAGACGCTTATAATTCTGGAGCAGATCTTGTAGTGATAGGAACAGCTTTCGAAAACACTGATTCCTTTTTTGACAACATAAAAAAACAACCATGAACATCTCAGTAGAATTAACATTGACACCTTTGCATGACGATTATGAGCCTGCAATTATTCACTTTATAAAACAACTACGCGCCTCAAAACTAAAAGTATTAGAAAACCCGTTAAGCACTCAGGTATATGGCGAATATGATGAAGTAATGGCGTTGTTAACGGTTGAAATTAAAGAAGCGTTTCAGCTTATTGAAAGAGGATTGCTTCATATGAAGATTGTAAAATCGGACAGATACGACTATGAACCACATTTTTGAGTTTTTTTTTGAAACCTATCAACACAGAGCAACTCATTTAGTTATTCTTGAAATCATAGCTTTTTTCTTCGGTATTGCAAGTGTGATGTATGCAAAGCGAGAGCATATATTGGTATATCCAACAGGTCTTGTCGCAACTGTTATAACAGTTTATATTTTTCTTCATGATGAACTTATGGGAGATATGATGATGAATTTATATTTTTCTATCATGAGCATTTATGGCTGGTGGAATTGGTCTAGAAAAAGGAATGATACATACGTCGTACCAATTTCAAGAACTAATAAGAAAGAAAAATGGATTGGATTTGGAATGTTTATAGTTACCATGCTCGTTACGTACATCGTTTACAGAAGCTATGGAACGGAAATCGATTCCTCTAATTATATTGATATTTTTACATCAGGTATATTTTTTACTGCCATGTGGTTTATGGCAAATAAAAAACTAGAACACTGGATGCTTTGGATTGTTGCAGACCTTATTACAATTCCACTTTATGCTTATAGAGGTTGGGGAATGTTATCTTTGCAATATTTAATATTTACTATTTTAGCTATACAAGGCTATTTTGCATGGAAGAAAAGCTTAAACAAATCTCAGATAGAAAACCAAACTGTATAAAAGTTGTTTTATATGGTCCAGAATCTACCGGAAAATCATCTCTAGCTCAGGAATTAGCTACAATTTATGACACTGTTTATGTGAAGGAATTTTCTCGCGAATATGCTGAAACTAAAGCCGAACACAATTTAAAGCTAACTAAAAAAGATGTTTTACCAATTGCTATCGGACAAATGCATTGGGAAAACGAGCAACTCAAAAAGGCTAATAGAGTTTTAATCTGTGATACAGATTTGCTAGAAACAAAAGTCTATTCTGAATTTTATTTCGACGGATCTTGCCCAGATCTAGTGAAAAAATATGCTCTTAAAAACACATATGATTTATATTTTTTGACTTATATTGACACACCTTGGGAAGCAGATGGAATTCGTGATCAACCCAATACAAGATTGCAAATGTTTACTGCCTTTGAACAAGCTTTAGTAGATTCCAAAAAAAAATATAGTATTGTTAAGGGAAGTTTTGAAGAACGACTCAACATGTGCATCACCCAAATAAATAAACTTTTAAATAAGTGACATTGATTTTTTCAGAAAAAGACATACAACAAATAGAACGTAAAGGACTCACCTTAAAAAAAGTTGAACGACAATTAAAACTCTTTGAGAACGGAATTCCTTTCGCTAATCTCGTTGCCGAAGCTACCATAGGAGATGGAATTTTAAGACTATCTGAAGATGAAATAGAACAATTCATGTCTTATTTTGAATCGAAGAAGGATAGCATTTCTATTTTAAAATTCGTTCCAGCTTCAGGTGCAGCAACTCGAATGTTTAAATTTTTATATAGTTTTTTAGAGGATTATGATCTCGAAAAAGAAAGTATAAATTCGTACATTAATAAAGATAAAAACAACGACTTATCTCTGTTTTTTATTGGTTTAGATAAATTTCCGTTTTATCACATTGTACAAGAGAAACTCAAAGAAACTTATCCAGATTTTGAGTTGTTATCCATAAATGAACAGCGTTTAAATTTTGTAAAAATGATGCTGGATAGCGATAAACTTGATTATGGCAATTCTCCAAAAGGCTTAATGCCTTTTCATAAGTATAAAAATCAAGTTGTTTCCACAGCTTTTGAAGAACACCTGTACGAATCTGCTTTATATTCTTCTGGTAATGAAGCAACAAAACTTCACTTTACCATTTCAGAAAAACACAATCATAAGTTTGATGAAGAGTTTTCCAGAATTGAACAAAAAGTTGAAGAAAACACAGAATCGACATTTAATATTTCATTTTCATATCAAAAAGAATCTACAGACACAATTGCTGTAACTCCTAAAAACAAACCGTTTAGAGAAGAAGATGGCTCTTTGTTATTTAGACCTTCTGGTCATGGAGCACTAATTGAAAATTTAAACGATTTAACTGCTGATATTGTTTTTATAAAAAACATAGATAATGTCGTTACTTATAAATACAAAAATGATGTTGCTAAGTATAAAAAGGTATTAGCAGGTATTTTACTCACAATACAGGAGCAAATATTTAAATATCTGGAGTTGTTAGATCAGCCCAATATTTCTGAACAAAAACTCATTGAAATAGGTGAATTTTTGGTCAACAAGCTAAATGTAAAGATCAGTTCAGAGTTTGAAAAATACTCTCTCAGATACCAAATAGAATATTTGACTGAAAAACTGAATCGTCCTATTCGTGTTTGTGGTATGGTGAAAAATGAAGGTGAACCTGGAGGTGGACCGTTTTGGGTTAAAGATGAAAGTGGAAATATAACACTTCAAATAGTTGAATCTGCTCAGATAAATAAGAAAAGTAAACATCAAAAACAGATATTAAAAAATGCAACCCATTTTAACCCAGTTGATCTGGTCTGTGGTATAAAAGATTACAAGGGAGAAAAGTTTAATTTGAAAAAATTTATTGATAAAAAGGCGGCTTTTATTTCCATGAAAACAAAAACAGGTAAAGACCTTAAAGCACTTGAGCTTCCTGGATTATGGAATGGAAGTATGGCAAACTGGAACACCGTTTTTGTTGAAGTGCCATTAATTACTTTTAATCCTGTAAAAACAGTCAACGATTTATTAAAAGCACCACATCAAATTAAAGATAATGTTTGATGAACAAGTCCTCTTAAATGAATTAACCTTTAAAGCCATTCGTAGTTCTGGTGCTGGTGGACAACATGTTAATAAAACAGCCTCTAAAGTTGAACTAACCTTTGATTTAGAGGCTTCAAAAGGCTTGTCAGACATACAAAAAAAACGTCTCAAAACTAATTTAGAAACAAGATTAACCAAGGCTTTTGTTTTAATTATGCAATGTGGTGAAAGTAGAAGCCAGCATAAAAATAAAGCGATTATTATAAATCGGTTTTTTGAACTAATTAAAGCCAATCTGATTGAAGATACAGAACGAATTCCAACTAAACCTCCAAAATCGGTCAAAATAAAGCAACTTGTTAATAAACGGAAAAATTCAGAAAAAAAATCAAATCGTAAGCCTCCTGAATTCGATTAAATAAAAATATAGAGATTATTGATGTGCAATCCATAAATCTATTTTATCTTTGCATCGTTCTCAAAAAAGGGGTGCTTTTTCAGTTAGTAGTCATTAGTGAACCATTAGGAGTCTGCTTACAGGCTTTTGATTATTAACTTTTAACTTTTAACTTCCAAAAGGCTGAGATCATACCCATTGAACCTAGAACAGGTAATGCTGTTTAGGAAGCGAACGTTAATTAAATGTCTAACAGACGTTTTTAGCGAGTGCGATAAGATTTTCAATGTTATTTACTTCTGAATTTGACTATGTTTTAAGTATACATAAAAGGATTCAAAACGAAAAACATTGGTTTCCATATCGGATGAATATAACGTTCAAAAATTTAATTATTAACATAGAATAATGACCTCTTTTTATTCGATTATTTTATTTAGTCGTAATGAAATCTACTATTCTTAACCGTAACACAGAACGTTACAATTATTCTCTCAGGAGATTCAGTTTCAACTTTCAAAACAAAGTCTGCGAAACTAAAAATTTATTGGCATTTTTATGTCTTTTTGCACTATCGTATTGCGCGTTTTCACAAGAAAAAGAACAAGATTCAACCAAGGTTGAAAAACTTGATGAAGTTTTAGTCAAAGCTGTTCGTGTTGATGCTAAATCACCAATTACACATTCAAACGTTACAAAACAAGAGATTGCTAAACGAAATTTAGGACAAGATATTCCTGTTTTGTTAAATTTTTCACCATCTGTAGTAACCACTTCAGATGCTGGAGCAGGAATAGGATACACAGGTATTCGTGTTCGAGGCGTGAGTTCACAATCTACTAATGTTACTATTAATGGTATTCCTTATAATGATGCTGAGTCTTTAGGTACATTTTGGGTGAATTTAGGAGACTTTGCGTCGTCTGTTGAAAGCCTTCAGCTGCAACGAGGTGTTGGAACGTCAACCAATGGTTCTGGCGCTTATGGTGCAAGTGTAAATGTACTTACTGATGCAATTTCGAATGAAGCTAATGGTGAAATTTCTAATACGTTTGGAAGCTATAATACAAGAAAACATACCGTAAAATTCAGTACAGGATTGCTAAATGAGCACGTTGAAATTGCTGGTCGCTTATCAAATATAGCATCTGATGGTTACATAGACAGAGCGTCAACAGATTTAAAATCGTACTTCTTACAAGGGTCTTTTATTGATGGTAATACGCTTATTAAAGCCATAACTTTTGGTGGAAGTGAAGTAACCTATCAGGCGTGGAATGGTATTGATGCCGAAACTTTAAAGAATGACAGAACATTTAACCCATCAGGTATATACACAGATGATGATGGAAATACTCAGTTCTACGATCGTGAGGTTGATGATTATAAACAAGATCATTATCAGTTACATTGGAATCAGCGTTATAACAACCAATGGTCAACTAATGTTGGATTGAATTATACTTATGGTCGTGGTTATTTTGAACAGTTTAGAGAAGATGATAATTTTGATACTTACGGATTTCAGCCTTTAACGGTTAACGGACAACTTCAGACCACAACAGACTTAATAAGACGTCGCTGGTTAGATAATGATTTTTATGTGTTTAATGCTAGCGCAAACTATAAAAACAATAATCTTGATATGATTTTCGGAACATCATTCAGTCATTATGATGGAGACCATTTTGGAGAAGTGATTTGGGCAGAATTCGCCAGTCAAAGCGATATTAGAGATCGTTATTATGAAGGTAATGGAAAGAAAAACGATTTTTCGGTATTTACGAAAGCTAATATTAGATTAAATGATAAACTAAAGCTTTATGCAGATTTGCAAATGAGAAATGTGAATTATGCAACATCTGGAATTAATTCCAATTTGACACAATTTATCGTAGATGAGAATTATACATTTTTCAATCCGAAAGCAGGAATTACCTACGAATTAAATGACAGCAACGATTTGTATTTTTCTTATGCAAGAGCAAATAGAGAACCTAACAGAGATGACTTTGAAAACAATGCAGATGTCAAACCAGAACAACTCAATGATTTTGAGTTAGGATGGCGACACAAAAAAGGTAATTTTAGCTTTAATGCTAATGCTTATATGATGCTTTATAACGAACAATTGGTTCTTACAGGAAATATAGATGGTGTGGGAAATCCAATTCGTACAAATAGTGGTGAAAGTTTTAGATTAGGTGTAGAATTGGAAGCTATTGTTCCTGTGTCTCCAAAATTAACCTTACAACCTAATGCAACATTTAGTTCAAATAAAAACAAAGAAACAATCATTTCTTTTGATGGTAGATTGGTTAATCTTGGAAAAACAGACATCGCTTTTTCACCTGAACTTATCGCTGCAAACGCTCTTGTATATCAGCCAATTAAAAATTTGCAAATGTCATTGCTAAGTAAATTTGTAAGTGAGCAATACATGAGCAATACTGAAGCTGAATTATCAAAACTAGATAGCTTCTTTGTCAATGATGTTAACATCACTTATACATTGTCATTTCAAGAAGACGAGGAGTCAAAACCTATTTTTGATGCTATTATTTTTAAAGGATTAATAAACAACATTTTTAATGAGAAGTATGTTTCCAATGGGTATTACTTTACCTTTGATGATGATTATACAAATCCAGGAACAATTTCAACAATTGAAGGAGCTGGTTTTTATCCACAGGCGACAACTAATTTTTTATTAGGAGCAACACTCAAGTTTTAGTGTGATATATACATTATAAAAGCTCCCAAACACCAAATTTGGGAGCTTTTTTTGTTTTATGCTTAGCTAAATCAATTAGATATTATTAATTCAGACCCATTAGCAGTAACGCGATATTCTTGTAACGCACAAGGTAATTGTCCGCCATCAGATAATCCAGTTAATAAATTATATTGATTTTCATCTGAGCAACCACAAGTTACTGTTGTTCCGTTAAGGCTCATAAATGAACAAGTAGCAGGAGCATGATTTGGATCAGCAGCATCATACGCTCTGAAATTACCACCAACATTTGTTACATAAATACCTGCATTACCTTCATTAGGTACATATACTGAATTGGTTGAAAACTGTAATTGACTGTATTGAGGTAGATTAAGACTTATAGTTCTGTTAACTCCTACATTTAGCAAAAAGTTACAATTGTTAACAGTACCATCATCATCTTTTTTACAAGTTGTTAAAAGTAAGAGAGATAAAACGAAAATTATTTTTTTCATTAGCTAATTTTTTTTGTTGGCAATTTACAATAAATTAAAGGTTGAAATAAATATTTTGTATCTTTGTACTACAAATCTCGTGTGAGCGGGATTTTTTTATTCCGGACACCTGTACTAAGCATAGGCGAAGTATATTTTCGGAATCTTTTTTATAAATAAACGAATGAATTATGAGTAAAGTATCTTATTATACTCCAGAAGGATTAAAAAAGTTAAGAGATGAGCTTAAACAATTAAAAGATATTGAGCGTCCAAGAGCATCTCAGGCTATTGCAGAGGCAAGAGATAAAGGCGATTTAAGTGAAAATGCAGAGTATGATGCAGCCAAAGAAGCACAAGGCATGCTAGAAATGAAAATTTCTAAACTTGAAGAAACCTTAGCTGGAGCACGTGTTATTGATGAATCACAAATGGACACCTCTAAAGTGTTAGTGTTGTCTAAAGTGAAAATAAAAAACCAAACCAATGGGATGGAAATGACCTACACATTGGTTGCAGATGGTGAAGCCGATTTAGCCTCAGGAAAGATTTCTGTAAACTCTCCAATTGGAAAAGGATTATTAGGAAAATCTGTTGGTGAAGTAGCCGAAGTTCAAGTGCCAAATGGTGTTATGAAATTTGATGTTTTAGAGATTTCTCGATAAGCTATATAAGTCGCTTTAATTTTGTTTTTTAACCATTTTACCGACTAAAAATAATAGAAAAGATTCCTAATCACTGGGAATCTTTTTATATTTACATACACTCTAAACAAATCAATTAATGGCATCTATCTTCACAAAAATTATTACTGGCGAAATTCCATGTTATAAAGTAGCAGAAACCGAAGATTATTTAGCGTTTTTAGATATCAATCCAAATGCTAAAGGTCATACACTTTGTATTCCTAAAAAGGAGGTTGACAAACTATTTGATTTAGATGAAACCTCTTATCACGGACTTTTAGAATTCTCCAGACAGGTTGCTATAGCTATTGAAAAAGCTGTGCCTTGCAAACGAGTTGGGATGACGGTTATTGGTTTAGAAGTGCCTCATGCTCACGTTCATTTAATTCCATTAAACTCGATGGAAGATGCTCGGTTTATGAACAAAATACAATTAGATAAAGTCGAGTTTCAAACTATTGCAAATGCTATTACTTCACATTTGTAATTAAAAGGATGCAATTCCAGTTACAAAGAGCATTACTGTAACAAATATTAGAACATCAACAATTATAAACATCCAGCCTGCTTTTTTTAGCTTGATAGATTTTGGTTTTGGAGTCATGGCTCGTTTCTGATATTCTACAACCTGCTCAATATCATTTGTCCATCGAACTGGGAAAATATCAGTATCACATGTGTTGCAATGCATATCATAAACCATATCTTGTGTGATAGCTTTATAAAATAAATTTTCCACAAACCTTTGTTTAAAGGTGAGTTCTAATCCATCATTAGAATAACACTCAGGACAATTATTATTGAGCTGTACTTCTTTTAAAGTAAAATAGTGTTGCGTTTTCATTTCTTAAAGTTAAGACAATAGTTTCAATGAAATTTGCATGGTGGTTCCTTTATCAATTTCAGAATGTAGAACTTTTATTTTTCCATTGTGATAATCTTCAATAATTCGTTTTGCTAAAGAGAGCCCTAAGCCCCAACCACGTTTTTTACTGGTATAACCAGGCTGAAAAATGGTATTAAAATTCTGTTTGGTAATTCCTTTTCCTGTGTCTGAGACTTGTATGTTTACACACTTTTCATCAGTTGTAATGGCAATTTTTAATTGCCCTTTCCCTTTCATGGCATCAATAGCATTTTTAACTAAATTTTCTATTGTCCAGCTATAAAGTTGTTGATTAAGATCTACCATAATGGCTTCATCGGGAGCAGAAATCTCAAAATCAATCAGTTTTGATGAACGTGCTTTTAAATACTCATAAGAGTCTAAAGTCTCCTTGACAATGTCTGATTTCTCAAGTTTAGGAATGGAACCAATTTTACTAAAACGATCTGTAATGGTTTGCAATCTTGAAATATCTTTTTCGATCTCTACCAAATAATCAGGATTAACTTGTTCAGAGCGTAAAATTTCTGTCCATCCTACAAGTGACGATAAAGGTGTTCCAATTTGGTGTGCCGTTTCCTTGGCCATTCCTGTCCATAATTTATTTTGATCTGCAGTTTTTGAACTTTTGTAAAAAAAGTAAGCCACTGCAGCAAAAAGAAAAATGATCAACAATAATGCTAAAGGATAATATTTGAGTTTGTTTAGTAATGGAGAGTTTCCATAGTAAAGTGTCTGATTTAAATTTTCGAGAATTACAGGTTCATTTTCCGAACTAAATTTAGCGACAAGTTCTTCGAAATTTTCCGCCAAAAAAGTAGAATCTCTTTTAATATCCTCAGGTTTGTTACTGTTTGAATACTTTGTGATATTTCTAGAGCTTATAATATTTTTATTAGAATCTAAAAGTAATAAAGGGGTTGTTAGTGTCGAATCAATAACAATTTTTTCAGCAACTTCATTGATTTCTAGATCGCTAGAGCCATCGGTAATACTGTTAATATCATTAGAAAATTCTACATATGCATTTGTCCAAATTTTCATTTTTGCATTTTCTTCAGATTTGAAATATTGAAAAAACACATAAGTATTCCAGAGGATGAGTGAAATAATAATAAAGGAAGCCACAATGGCAATCCATCGAGTAATGTTGCGGTTTATGGTTTGAGCCATCAAGTGTAGTTTTGAATTTTAAATATAATGCAAATCTGTTAATAATATTGTCTCAACAAGCAAGCAAATCATTTTCATACCTTTAGCATTATGGTTACATTTGCATTCTTAATAGATAAAACTAAACATTTAGATGATATCTTTCGATCCTAAAAGCATTTCAACAGCAAAACTACATGGCTATTTATTAAGCGCTGTAGCACCAAGACCAATAGCTTTTGCGAGTACAATAGACTCAGAAGGGAATCCTAATTTGTCACCTTTTAGTTTTTTTAATGTATTTAGTGCTAATCCTCCAATTTTAATATTTTCACCTGCTCGTCGTGTTAGAAATAATACAACTAAGCACACTCTAGAAAATGCAAAGGACACAAAAGAAGTTGTGATTAATGTTGTTAATTACGACATCGTTCAACAAATGTCATTAAGCAGTACAGAATACGAAAAAGGGGTTAATGAATTTGATAAATCAGGTTTAACAATGTTAAAATCTGAGGTCGTTAAACCATTTAGAGTTGCTGAATCTCCTGTACAATTTGAATGTAGAGTGAATGAAATTATAGAATTAGGAACCGAAGGAGGAGCTGGTAACTTAATCATATGTGAAGTATTGAAATTTCATATTGATGAATCAGTAATGGATGATAATAACATTATAATTCAGGAAAAACTGGATTTAGTTGCAAGAGCAGGAGGAAACTATTACAATAGAGCTAAAAAGGGTTTCTTCGAAGTTCCAAAACCATTATCTACATTAGGAATTGGAGTAGATGCCATGCCAATTGAAGTTAAAAACAGCATGATTTTAACTGGAAATGATTTAGGCATGTTAGGTAATATTGAAGTATTACCATCAAAAAAAGAGGTAGAAGCGTTTATAGATAATGTAAGCGAACGTTATCCTAATATTAGAGAGATGTCTCATAGACAAAAACATAAAATAGCGAGAAATTATTTAAGCTATGGCGATGTTAATAGTGCATGGAAACTATTATTATCATAAAACAATAACATAAATTAATTATAAGTATTACGAGAATGGAAGTACAAGGAAAAATCAAAATGATTGGCGAAACACAAACCTTTGGTAGCAATGGGTTTAGAAAGAGAGAATTAGTAGTGACAACAGAGGAACAATATCCACAACATATTTTGATTGAATTTGTTCAGGACAAAACAGATTTGTTAAACAATTACCAAGTTGGTCAGGCAGTAAAAGTAAATATCAATTTAAGAGGTAGAGAATGGGTTAACCCTCAAGGAGAAACTAAATATTTTAACTCTGTGCAAGGTTGGAGAATTGAAAATCTTACAGCTTCAGGAGAAAACATGCCACCTGTAGCACCTGCTGAGGCATTTGAACCTGCAACAAACTTAAACGAAGAAGATCATGATGATCTTCCTTTCTAAAGGTTAAATACAAAGATTTTTAAATTTAAGACTTCAATATACGTATTGAAGTCTTTTTTTGTATTTTAAAATAAAAATAGCATTTCGTTTTATATGGAGTTTTTAGGTAAAGCCATTGCGTTTCCCGATGTATC
This sequence comes from Psychroserpens mesophilus, assembly GCF_050617655.1. Classification (GTDB taxonomy): domain Bacteria; phylum Bacteroidota; class Bacteroidia; order Flavobacteriales; family Flavobacteriaceae; genus Psychroserpens; species Psychroserpens mesophilus_A. The sequence goes on from NZ_JBODQC010000001.1 coordinate 723,873, forward strand.
AAAAGCCAATAAAGAAGGGTTATTAGCGTATGGAGGAGACTTGTCTCCCGAACGTTTAGTGCTAGCTTATAAGCTTGGTATATTTCCCTGGTTTGATGATAAGGAACCCATTTTATGGTGGTCTCCAGATCCTCGTTTTGTACTTTTTCCAGAAAACCTGAAAATTTCTAAAAGTATGAAACAGCTCATGCGAAATTCTGATTTTAAAATTACAGTTAATAAAGATTTTAAAGGTGTAATTAGCAATTGTTCTAAAATAAAACGCAATGGTCAACAAGGTACATGGATTACCAATGACCTAAAAAAAGCTTATATCAAATTACATGAACTAGGTGTTGCAAAATCTGTTGAAGTTTGGTTTAATCAAGAGCTTGTAGGTGGTTTATATGGTGTTGATTTAAATAATGGTGTGTTTTGTGGAGAAAGTATGTTTAGTAAAGTCAGTAATGCCAGTAAAGTTGGATTTATAGCGTTCATTCAAAACACGAACTACAAATTAATAGATTGCCAAGTCTACACCAATCATCTTGAAAGTCTAGGAGCTGAAGAGATTTCCAGAGATGCCTTTTTAAAGTTTTTAGACTAAGCCTTACACTTCATTGTATCTAAAGCAATTCACTTCATGATCATTTACCATTCCAGTAGCTTGCATGTGAGCATATATTACTGTTGAACCTACAAACTTAAAGCCTCTCTTTTTTAAATCTTTACTTATGGCATCACTCAAAGGTGTGTTTCCAGGTGCGTCTTTATAGGTTTTAAAACTATTTTTTATAGGTTTACCATCAATAAAATTCCATATGTATTTTGAAAATGAACCAAATTCTTCTTGGATGTTCATAAATGCCTGAGCATTTGTAATTGTGGCTTTTACTTTTAACTTATTCCTGATGATACCTTCGTTTTCGAGGAGGTTATCAATTTTTTTTTGATTGTATTTTGCAATTTTTTTATAGTCGAAATGATCAAATGCTTTTCTAAAATTCTCACGCTTTTTTAAAACTGTAATCCAGCTTAAACCAGCCTGAAATGTTTCTAGAATTAAAAATTCAAACAAAGTATCATCATCATATACAGGAACTCCCCATTCTTCATCATGGTACGTTTTATATAAATCACTACTCAGGCACCAACCGCATCTGTGTTTTTCCATAAAAGTTGTATTGAACTTTAAAAGTAGTAAGTTTTTGTTTAATATATCGTCTTATGTTACGACATTTCAATGAACGATTTTAATTACATGATTTAAGTCAGTTTTCATTGTTTAAGTTTACATTAAATTGCAAAATAAAATATCATGACAACATTGGAACATATAAAAGTAAAAGACATCATTAGCGAAAGTTTAAAAACAGGAATGTCATATCAAAACTATCGTTTGTTGGTGAATGATTTGGTTGAAAAAGGTTCGACCACAGGAAATGAAAAAACAGAAGAATTAGCAAATTACACCATGCTGAATGATAGACGCATGAAACGCTGGGATAAAACCATAAAAATTTCAGAAACGATTAAAAATAAACTCTCAGGTTTTAAAGGAAACATGACTTGGTTGTTAATTACTGAAAGTTGGTGTGGTGATGCAGCTCATGTGGTGCCTGTGATACATAAAATGGCTGAGCTTTCAGAAAACATCGATTTAAAGTTAGTTTTGAGAGATGAGAATGAAGCTTTAATGGATCAGTTTTTAACCAATGGAGGAAGAGCAATCGCCAAACTAATTATGATTGATAATGCTTCTGGAGAAGTCATACATACTTTTGGTCCAAGACCAAGTGAAGCAACACAACTGGTAAATGATTATAAGGCTAAACACGGAAAACTTACACCTGAGTTTAAAGAAGATCTGCAGGTTTGGTACAATAAAGATAAAGGACAGAATATAATTAATGATATTATGTCGTTGTTGAATATTTAGTTTTTCCCTTTAAAATAATAGGTAATAGAACCAATCTGGCTTTTGGCAGTTGCATCAGACGAAAAAACAGCATTTTCAGCGTATTCTAACGCGTGATCTATTAAGCACTGGTTATCTGAAGATGACGACGAGTTGATATATGTGTCAGTAACTAAACCATTTGAATCCACAGTAATATTTACAACTATTTTACCTGTAACTTCACATAGATAAACTGGAGGAGGTAATTTTACTTTGTTTCTATTTCTTAGTGAAAATGACACACTACTGTTTCTGTTCGATTTGCTATTATTATCCGTTTTCTTTGAAGAATGCATGGCTAAAATGCTTTTAGCTTTATTAAACGACTCACGTTCGTTTTCTTTTATAGCATAGGTTTTTGAACTGTTATAGGCTGAATTAGAAGTCATCACATCATCGGGAGTTTCAGAGGTTTCTTCTGAAATATCCTCTTGTGTTTTAGTGGCTTGATCGAAGTCATTTGAAGCCATTGATTTGAAATTTTTCATCATTTCTTTAAACTCCTGGTCTTCATTAAACGCTTCGTTTGTGGTAGATTTAGCAGCTTTTTCTGCTTTAAGTGCTTCCTCTAGAGCTTTTAATTCTTCAATGGTTTGAGGTTCTATTTCATAATAGCTTTCTGTAATAAATTCTGAAGCTTTTTTTATGTGAAGACTAAACATAGCAAGAACTATAGTTCCAGAAATTAAGAACGTAATGAGTAATGCTTTATGTTTATCTAAGAAATTCAAATAGGTTAATTTTTAGTTTAGGTTTGTATAGGATATACGTTAAAATAGCCAATTTAGATTAAAAGCAATTGAAATACAATTCTGTGGAATTTTGAAATTTAAGATAATTTGGCAATAAAATCTTCTGGAGACATGGCATCATTTACATGAAATTCACCAATTTTTGTGCGTCTTAATACTGAAAGGTGAGCACCTGAATTTAATGCTTTTCCAAAATCATGAGCTAACGACCTAATGTAGGTGCCTTTGCTACATATGACTCTAAAATCAATAGAGTTGCCATCAATGTTTGTAATTTCAAATACTGAAATGCTAACAGTACGTGATTTGATATCGACCTCTTCTCCAGCTCTTGCAAATTCATATAGACGTTTTCCATCTTTCTTTATGGCTGAAAAAATTGGAGGAAATTGTTCGATATTTCCAATGAATTGATTTGTAGTATCATGAATAAGATCTTCAGTAATATGGTCTGTTGGAAATGTTTTATCAATTTCAGTTTCTAAATCATAGGAAGGCGTTGTGCTACCAATAACAAAAGTGCCTGTATATTCTTTATCTTGACCTTGAAATGTGTTGATTTGTTTAGTCATTTTGCCTGTACAGATAATCAATAACCCAGTAGCTAATGGATCCAGAGTTCCTGCATGACCAACTTTAATTTTTTTAATATTAAAGGCTTGTCTAATTTCCCAACGCAATTTGTTTACCGCTTGAAAAGAGGTCCAAGTCAATGGCTTATCAATAAGTAATACTTGTCCAGCTTGATAGTCTTCTTTTGTAAGCATCGCCTTAATTTGAAGCGATATAAATCGCGATTAAACCAACTACTACACAGTATATGGAGAAGTAAATTAGTTTGCTTTTCTTTACTAGGCTAATCATCCATGTACAAGCAAATAATCCTGAAATAAATGCAGCGATAAAACCAACACTTAACGATGTGATATTTCCACTATCATAGGTTAATTCACCACCAATAATGTCTTTGGCTATTTTTCCGAAGATTAAAGGAACGACCATCAAAAACGAAAAACGAGCTGCTTTGGTTTTGTCATTTCCGAGTAAAACAGATGTGGAAATCGTTGCTCCAGAACGTGAAATACCAGGAAGCATTGCGATGGCTTGCGCAAAACCGATGATAATGGCATTTTTGAATGAAATATTTTTTGATGTGTCCTTAGCTTTATCAGCTAAGTATAACAATAAGGCAGTAAGGATTAACATAAAACCGACAAGTTTAATATTTCCTCCAAATAATTGCGCTAATTCACTTTCATAAGTATACCCAATAATAGCAGCAGGCAACATTGAAACGGTGATTTTAGATACAAATTTTAAGTCTTCATTCCATTGAAATTTTAGAACTCCTTTTAAAATAGACCAAATGTCTTTCCTAAAAACAACGATAGTACTTAAAGCTGTGGCAAAATGTAAAACGACTGTGAATAATAAGCTTTCTTTTGGGATAGATTCGTCACCAAGAATAGCTTTACCTAATTCTAAGTGACCACTAGAAGATACAGGTAAAAACTCAGTAAGTCCTTGAATAATTCCTAATACAATTGAATCGATGATATCCATCTGGCAAAAATATCAAAATAGATGACGTGATAATATTATTAATTGAATATTTATCCTGAGAAAGTTGAATCTCTTATAATAAGGTTGCTTCTAATCTCAACGGTCTTATTGCTTGTGAACTCATTAGGATTGTCAATTTCTTCAATAAGATATTTTATTGCTGTAGCGCCAATACGTTCTCCAGGTTGATCGATAGTTGTTAGTTTAGGCTCTATAATTACTGAATGAGACGAATTGCTAAACCCAACAACAGCAATTTCTTCTGGGATTTTAATTTTAAATTTTTTAAGGGTTTTAATTACGCCAATTGCAGCACTGTCAGTAATAGCAAAAATTGCGTCAGGCCTATTTTTTATGCTAAGCAATATGTTTGTCATGCGTTTTCCTTGTATGAGTGAAATATCATCTACATTAAGTATGATTTTTTCATCTATAGGAATATTGTATTCTCTTAGAGCACGTAAATATCCTTTATAGCGCTTTTCAGAATTATAAGAATTATCTCCTTCTTTAATAATAGCTATTCTTTTTTTTCCAATATTGATAAGATGTTCTACAGCGCTAAATGCAGCTTCTTCTTCATTAATAACAATTTGCGTACAAGGTATTTTATTAGACACTTTATCAAATAATATAAGAGGAGTAGTATCTCTAATTTGAATAATATTCTCGACTTTTCTAGTCTTTTTTGAAAGTGATATTAATATCCCATCAACTCCAAATTGAACCATAGTCTTTAGCATTTCAGCTTGCTTATTAATATCATTATTTGATTCTGAAATGATTATTCTATAACCTCGTGTAGAGGCTTCTTCAAGGATGCCTTTTAGAATCGTAGTGGTAAAATAGTGGGTGATGTTAGGAACAATGACGCCTATGATGTTGGTTTTGTGTGTTCTAAAGCCTTTAGCAAAGATGTTTGGTACATAATTTAAATCATCTGCCAATAATCTTACTTTCTTCTTCGTGGTCTCACTAATATCTGGATGATCATTTAGAGCTCTAGAAACTGTAGAAATAGATAGGTTGAGTTGAAGTGCTAGTTCTTTTAGTGTGATTATTTTTTTTTTCAAATGTGTAAATATTAAATTTCAAACGTTACCGCAAACGTTTGCATGAAAATATGCCATTTATTTCGGTTTAAATTGATGTAAATGATAATATATTTAACAAAAATATAACAAAACAATAATATTATGAAGAAAACATTACTATCATTTGCTTGTTTGTTAAGTGTGTTACTCACTTTTTCGCAAACTGAAATTAAAGGAACTGTTCTTGATAATTCAGGCTTGCCTGTTGCAGGTGCTAATATCATTATTAAGGAAAGCACATTTGGTTCAAATTCAGATTTTGATGGAAACTTTAGTTTTTCAGTTAATTTAACAGGAGATCAAATAATTCAAGTGTCTTATTTAGGGTATGAGACTTTTGAGCAGTCTATTAATTTAGATAATGGAGGTCCTATAATAGTTAGTGCTGTTCTAGTTGAAGGAGGTAATGCCTTAGATACTGTATTATTAACTGCAACTTCAACTAGAAGATCACAAAAAGAAACACCGATGTCTATTACTTCAATAGGCGCGAAGAAATTGGCAACAGTTAATACAAGTAGTCAAGCAGATGTTTTAAGAAGTATACCTGGTATTACTGCTGAAGGTGGTGGTGGAGAAGTTGCATCTAACATCTTTGTTAGAGGTTTACCTTCTGGAGGTCAGTATCAGTTTAATCCATTACAAATTGATGGGATGCCTGTTCTTAGTACATTTGGTCTAAACTCTTCTGCGCATGATGTTTATTTTAGAAATGACATTGGAATGAGAAGCTTAGAATTTGTTCGTGGTGGTTCTTCTATATTGTATGGAGTAGGTTCGGTAGCTGGTATTATAAATTATACAAGTATTACAGGAACTAATACACCTAAAACAACCTTGCGTACAGAAGTTGCTTCTAATTCGAGATATAAAGCCGACTTTGTTACTAGTGGTCCATTAGGAGGAGAAGATTCTAATACTTTTTATGCATTATCAGGATTTTACAGATATGATGATGGGCCATTAAAAACAGGACTTGCAACAGAAGGTTTCCAGCTTAGAGGTAATATAAAGCATGTTACAGAAAAAGGATCAGTTACTTTTTCTGGACAGTGGATCGATGATAATGTGCAATTCTTTCTTCCTTATCCTTTAGAAGGTGGATCTAGAAGTAGACCAATAGGAAATGATGGTGAAGAAATTTTTACGCTTCAAACTTCAGCTGCTGCTGATATTGCTTACGCAACGCCAGATGGGATTTATCGTTCTCCAATTGAAGATGGTGTCGCTACAAAAGGTGGTTATTTTTTAACTGATTTTAAGCATCGTTTTTCAGAGGATTTAAAATTAGATGCTAAACTTAGATATTCAAAATATGAACATCAATTCAACTTATTTTTAGATGGAAGTGGTGTTTCTGGAGCAAAAGCAGTAGAAACGCAACAAGAATATCTAGATGCAAGAGGTTTATCTTCTGGAAGTTTTACATACTTAAATGGACAACCATTAGCTTCAAATGCTTTATTATTTGAAAATAGAATATTAGACCGTAGCAGACCATTGCAAGAGATAATGGCTGATATTAAGTTTACGAAACAAGCAGGAAATCACAGTATTACCTTGGGTACTTTTATGTCAAGATCTGATGCTGGCGATTTTAATGTAATTACAAATTATTTAGGAGAATACAACGATAGACCTGATTTAGTAAACCTATCTGGCTATACTGTTAATGGTGTTACAAATAGAGGAACGTCTTATACAAATAGAAATATTTCAAGTAATAAAATAGCGATTTTCTTAGCAGATGAGGTTAAACTTGATCGTTGGAATTTTGATTTTGGAGTTAGATACGAGAGAGCTTCAGGTGATATAGAAGTTGAAGGAACACAATCATATACAGTAGACAATACAGGAATTGCCAATTTAGATAACGTAATTTGGGGTAATGGTAGCTATACAAGAGGTCATGTGTCTGCAGATGATTTTGCTGTTGTATTAGCAGGTCTTTATAAAATTAATGATGACTTAAGTGCTTATGGGAACTTTTCAAGAGGTTATTTTTTCCCAGAACTAAGAGGGACTAAATTTGACGCTTTTGGAAATCCGTCTTCTTATGATACTGAGAAAATTATACAAGCCGAATTAGGTGTTAAATATTCAAAAAATAAATTTTCTGGAACAGCGGCTCTGTATTCAGTAAGCTTAAAAGATAGAAGATCAATTAGTTTTGTAAATGCTCCTGGAGGTGGTTTTGATGAAGAAGTAGATAATCAAGACACAAGTACATATGGTTTTGAAGGCACTTGGAACTGGAACTTCGCTAAAAACTTAAATTTTGGAGGATCATTAACTTATCAAGAACATGAAATCACAAAATCTGATGCAGATTCAGATTTAGAAGGAAATGAATTAAGAAGACAGCCTAACTTCTTATCTACATTATCATTAGACTATGCTAATTCTAAATTTGATGCAGGTTTAGTATATAATTATACTGGAGAAAAATATTCAAATGATGCGAATACAATTGAATTAGATGCAATTGGATTAGCAAATTTAAATTTTGGTTATACTTTATCGCTTAGTGAAGATGGGGAAACACTTCGTTTAGGAGCACAAGTTTTTAATCTTTTCAATTCCGATGGTGTTACAGAAGGGTCTCCAAGACTAGGAAATAACCAAACCGAAGAAGAGTATTTTGTTGGTAGACCAGTATTACCAACAAGAGTATTCTTTAATGCAACCTTTAATTTTTAAGTAGTTAATTTGATTTAGTTTCACTGATACATTGATATCGTTTACGATGTCAATGTATCTTTATTTATGTATTCCCAATGAAAGACCTTTTACAACAGAGAGCAGAACACGTTTTAAATACAAACTTTAAAGACGAAGGAGAATTTACCATCCCTTGCGAAAATTTATATCCATTTCAATGGTTTTGGGACTCAGGTCTTATTGCTATTGGTTTTGCGCATTATGATATGCAAAAAGCTGAAAAGGAAATTAAAACGTTGCTTAAAGCACAATGGCATAACGGATTTATTCCTCATATTATTTTTCATACTGAAACAGACTCCTATTTTCCAGGAGCAGATTTTCATCGTTCAAACTTACATCCTGATGCGTCTTCAGAACATAAGTCTACAGGTATGACACAGCCACCAGTAACAGGTTTTGTGTTGAAAGAAATGTATAGAATAAGTGAGAATAAAAAATCGACTTTAGAATTTATTGCATCACAAATTGATAACGTTTTTGATAACCATAACTATTTTTACAAAAACAGAGATCCTCAAAATGAAGGCTTAGTTTATATATATCACAATTGGGAATCTGGTACAGATAATTCCCCAATTTGGGATGATATTTGGGATACAATGAATCCTCCAGAGTATGATTTTGAAAGACGAGATACTACTCATGTAGATCCAGAGCAACGTCCTAGTAAAAGGGAATATGATCATTACTTACATATTATCGAGATTGCAAAAAAACATAATTATAGCGATGAAAAAATAGCAGAGTTATCTCCTTTTTTAGTGCAAGACCCACTTTTTAATGCTATGTTAATTAAATCTAACGAATCTTTAATAGAGTTATATGAACTCATAGGTGGTAATGAAGATAAAATTGAACAACTAAAGAAGTGGCAAGAAAAAAGTATTACATCTTTTAATGATAAATTATTCGATGAAGAATTAGGCGCTTATGTTCATTACGATTTAAGAAACGAAAGACCTTTAAGATATTTGTCATCATCTTCATTTTCTCCATTATTTGCTAATATTCCTGATTCAGAAAAAGCCGAAACAATGGTTAAAGTTATGATGGAAAAATTCGGAAGTGATGCCCAATACCTATGTGCATCTTTTGATCCAACGAGCGATCGTTTTAATCCTAAAAAATATTGGAGAGGACCTGTTTGGATTAATCTAAATTGGATGCTGTATAAAGGATTAAAACAAAATGGTTTTGACACGATTGCTAAGCGTGTAAAGGAAGACACTATAGAGATTATTGAAAATAATGGATTTTTTGAATATTTCGATTCAAGAAAAGAAATGCATAAGGATAATAATGCAGGTTATGGAGGAAATAATTTTTCTTGGACAGCAGCATTATTGTTAGATTTATTGAAAGAATAAATATGTGGTTATTCTTATTATAAAATAAACAGTGACTGTATTAAAAAGTGAATGGGAATTCCATTACACTAGACTTAAAGAATAAATTAATATGAATTGGCTAGACTATACAATAATTGGTGTTTACCTCGTAGGCTTTATGGCTATGGGTTATTTCTTTAAAGAAAATAAAAATTCAAAAGATTATTTTCTAGGAGGTAAAAGTTTAGGTTGGTTTCCTTTGAGTTTGTCAACCATGGCAACACAATTATCTGCTATTAGTTTTATTTCTGCACCAGCATTTGTAGGTCTTAAAGCTAATGGAGGAATGAAGTGGTTAACGTTTGAATTTGGTGTGCCTCTAGCAATGATTGGGATTATGTTTTTCATCATTCCACCATTATACAAATCAGGTATTGTTAGCATTTATGAATATTTAGAACGTCGATTCTCGCCATCAACACGAAAACTAATTAGTGTTGTTTTTCAAATTAGTAGAGCCTTAGGTACTGGAGTTATGGTATTTACAATGGCACTCATAATTCAAGCAGTAGCTGGTATTAGTTTTCATTGGACACTATTAATAATAAGTGTAGTAACATTAGTGTATTCTTATCAAGGAGGTATGAAAGCCGTTGTTTGGGGAGATGCTATCCAAATGATTATTTTATTCTTTGGTCTTATTATATGCTTAGTTGTAGGTTATTCTTTAATGAAAGATACCGGAACTTTTACAGGCTTTGATCCAGGACGACTTCAAGTTATAGATTTTTCTAATCTAGGATTATTTAGTGGAGAAGAATATGGTTTCTGGCCAATGCTGTTAGGAGGCTTGTTCTTGTATTTGTCTTACTACGGAACAGATCAAACTCAAGCGCAACGTTTATTATCTGCTAAAAATGAAGGTACCATCAAAAAATTATTGTTGGCCAATGGTTTATTGCGTTTTCCTGTTGTTTTAGTGTATTGTATTATGGGATTAGTCATTGGTTATTTGGTCACTAATATTCCAGAATTCTATGAAAGTATTAGAGAAACAACCCGAATTCATTATCCTGCTGAGTACGCAAAATCAGGGATTAAACCAGATTTAATGGTGCCAGTATTTATTACAAATTACTTACCAAACGGACTCATAGGAATCTTAATGGTTGGAATTATGTCTGCAGCAATGTCTTCCCTTAGTTCAACAATTAATTCGTTGAGTGCTGTTACTATTGAGGACTTTTTTAATAGTGGTGAAAAGAAACTATCTGAAAAGAAATACATGTTCTTATCAAAAGGACTTGTCATATTTTGGGGAACTGTTTGTATTTTGGCAGCTTACCTTTTTGGAAATAGCGAAAGTACGGTAATCGAGTTAATTAATGCGATTTCTTCATTGTTCTACGGACCAATATTGGCTGCTTTTGTGATTGCTATATTTTTTAAGAAAGTAAACCACATTGGTATGAATACAGCTATAATTACAGCTGTAGTTGTAAATCTTATATTTAAGTATTTACCAGAGTTAGTTTACTTCTTTAACCAAGGCAATTTTTATACTGGTGATGCTTCAATTCATAATGCTTTAGCTGAAGTTGGAATACATAATGTTCTAGATTTATTCTGGATCTGGTACAATTTAACTGGATTTGTAATTGCAGTTATAGTTGCAATTATTGTTAGTAAATTGACGTCTAAAATACCTGCTAAACAGTTAGAGTTAACGTATACCTTTAATAAAAAAGACTTGCTTCAAAAAGAGAGCGTTATATTAATCTCGTTTTTTGTTTTAATTCTTGTCGTTAGTTATGTCTTACCAAGTATATTAAGCTAATTTAATAGTGATGAAAATAGTTCTTGCACCAGATAAGTTTAAAAATTCATTAACAGGCTTAGACTTTTGTAAAGCTGTTGAAGATGGCTTAAAAATAATAAAACCAAATATTGAAATTTTAAAACTTCCTTTAGCTGATGGAGGTGATGGTACTATTGAAGTCGTAAATTATTATCTTCATGGTAAAGTCATTAACCTTGAAGTTAATAATCCTTTTTTTAATCCAATTTTAGCATCTTATTTGTATGCTGAAACATCTAAAACTGCATTTATTGAAATGGCTGAAGCTTCAGGTGTTAAACTTTTGAAGAAAGAACAATTTGATTGTATAAATGCAACCACATTCGGAACTGGTGAAATGATTTCAGATGCTATAAAAAAAGGAGCTGAAACTATTATTCTAGGCATTGGTGGTAGTGCTACTAACGATTGTGGTATAGGAATGGCAACAGCTTTAGGCTATCAATTTTTAGATGCAAATGGGAAAGAAGTGAAGCCAATAGGACGATATTTGTCAGATATTGTCACTATCAATGTAGCCAAAGTAAATCCTAAACTAAAAGACGTCAAATTTCGTGTTGCTTGTGATGTGTCTAATCCGCTATATGGTAAAAACGGAGCGGCTTACATTTATGCTAAACAGAAAGGTGCTACAAATGAAGAAATTGAACTATTAGATAAGGGATTAGAAGGTTTCTCGAAAGTGATACAGCAAACATTTCACATAAATCCTCAAACTATAAAAGGTGCTGGTGCTGCTGGTGGTATGGGAATTGCTTCAAAATTGTTTTTAAAAGGCGAATTACAACCAGGAATTGAACTCATAAAGAACCTAGCAAATTTCGATTCAAACATTGAAAATGCAGACTGGATCATTACAGGTGAAGGTAATCTTGATGAACAAACATTTTCAGGAAAAACGATACAAGGAGTTTTAGGTTCTGCTAAAGAAAAACAAATTAAAGTCGCTGCGTTTTGTGGACATTCAGATTTAGATGAAAGTGACATTAGTGCTTTTGGTATCCATTATATTGACACTGTAACAAAACATTCAAAAACCCTTACTGATGCTATGGAAAATGGGTTTTATTATGTAAAAGAAATATCAAAAATTTTTGCAAAGAAGCTGTAATCAAGTGCTACTTTTTATTCGGATTCAATAAAATAGCATATACTTGAATTCCAAAACCAATTAAAACCATTGCAGGTGCCAATCGAATACGTCTCCAGCTAAATATTGAAGAATCAAATACATTCGGATCATCGCTTCCGCCTCCAGACATTAAAATAAAACCAAGCGCTATAAATCCTAAACCAATAAGCATAAACTTATAGTTTTTCTTTCCGAATATAAATTCGCTATTAGTCGATTCCTTACGTTTTTGTTCTCCCATGATTTAAGTATGGTGTAAATATAAAAGAAATTTTAGAGCTAATTCTTAATTAAATATTAATAGTATAATTGATCTGTTTTCAAATTTAAGAAACGCTGTGTGGCTATAAATGTACTTATCCAAGTAATTAAGATACCTAATAAAAAAATACCAGCAAACAATCCTCCAACTAAAATAGGTTTTTGTAATAGCTCTAATTCTGGAAATGTTAAATCGAGATAATACAACACAATTCCCATTCCTATTAGAGCAACAATAGCTCCAATGACACCCAATTGCACACTTTTAAAAACAAACGGACGTCTAATAAATGTTTTAGTAGCACCAACCATTTGCATCGTTTTAATAATAAACCGTTTAGAATATACTGCCAATCGAATCGAACTATTAATTAATAACACCGCAATTAGAGTAAATATGGCGCTCAGCAATAACACCCAAAAGGTGATTTTCTTAACGTTGTTATTCATGAGTTCTACAAGGTCATTGTCGTAAGTAATGTCTTCAATAAATTTCTTGTTAGCTAATTCTTCAGTGATGCCATCAAGCGTTTCATTGGTAACGTAATCTGCTTTAAGATACACATCAATAGAGTTCTGTAGCGGATTATAACCTACAAAATCCATAAAGTCTTCTCCAGTTTCAGCTTTCATAAGTTCGGCAGCTTGTTCTTTTGAAACATATTCTGTCGATTTTGTATATTCAGCCATGGCTAAACTCTTCTCTAATTGGTCCACTTCAACTTGTTTAGCAGAGTCGTTCAAATAGATTGTTACAACAACTTGTTCTCTAAAATGATCGGCAACCTTTTTTGCATTCAACACTAATAAACCTAAGCATCCTAATAAAAATAAAACCAAAGCAATACTAATCACTACAGAAAAGTAAGATGAAATTAATTTTCGTTTTTGATACCTGTCAAAAGATGTACTCATAAAAGTGTTGAATTAATGTTGTAAAAATATAAAAGAAAATGAATAATGACTTCAAAAGATATAAGTCTTTTAAAAACCTATAAATTGTCTTTCCTATAACAAAGGGAATCTTTGTTACATTAGTTTAAAATATAAACTAGTGTTTCAATTCATTTATACAATTACAACGCTTAAACTTTTAAATGTGTTGTAATACCTTTAAATTTGTGCCTTTAAAATAAGTAATTAGACACAAGTAGTTCGTGGTTAGTTGCTATAATTTTTAGATTAAAATTTAGTTTTGCTGTCTCCTTGAGCACAGTCGAAAGGTTAAAAAAGAATAAAATCACACAAATGCAATACCACTTCAACGAGATAGAAGCCAAATGGCAAAAATATTGGGCAGACAACCAAACGTTTAAAGCTATAAATAATAGTGATAAGCCTAAATATTATGTGTTAGATATGTTTCCTTATCCAAGTGGAGCAGGTTTACACGTTGGTCATCCTTTAGGTTATATTGCCAGTGATATTTATGCGCGCTATAAGCGTCATAAAGGCTTCAATGTCTTACATCCTCAAGGTTATGATAGTTTTGGTTTACCTGCTGAACAATATGCCATTCAAACGGGTCAGCATCCTGCAATTACTACAGAAACGAATATAAAAACGTATCGTCGTCAACTCGATCAAATTGGGTTTTCGTTCGATTGGAGCAGAGAAGTGCGAACCAGTAATCCAGACTATTACAAATGGACGCAGTGGATTTTCATTCAATTGTTTGAATCGTATTATTGTAAAGATTCTGATATGGCTAGACCGATTTCAGAATTAATTTCTGTGTTTGAAGCTCAAGGAAATTCTAGAATTAATGCTGCATGTGATGATGATATTGAATTATTTTCTGCTGAAGAATGGAACAGTTTTTCTTCTGAAGTACAACAAGACATTTTATTACAATATAGATTAACGTATTTAGCTGAAACAGAAGTGAACTGGTGTCCTGCATTAGGAACGGTTTTAGCAAATGATGAAATTGTCAATGGCGTTTCAGAACGTGGAGGACATCCTGTGATTAGAAAGAAAATGACGCAATGGAGCATGCGTATTTCAGCCTATGCAGAACGTTTACTTCAAGGATTAGAAACCATTGATTGGACAGATTCACTTAAAGAAAGTCAGCGCAACTGGATTGGGAAATCGGTTGGAGCTAGTGTAACTTTTAATGTCCTATCCCCAACCCTTTCCAAAGGAAAGGGAGCTGATAGTCGTCATGGATATTTGACAGGTGGAAACAATTCTCATTTGCTTATTGAAAGAGCTAAAGAAATGCGTACTAATCCTACTCCAGCAGAGGCAGTTTTATGGACTCAATTAAAAGGAAAACAATTAGACGCAAAATTTAGGCAACAACATTTGATTAATGATTTTATTGTTGACTTTGTGTGTTTGGATAAGAAATTAATTATTGAAGTTGATGGAGAAATCCACAATAATCATGTTGAGGCTGATGCATTAAGAACAGAAATATTAGAAAATGATGGATACAAAGTCATCCGTTTTACAAATGCCAAGGTCTTAACAAATGTTGAAGAAGTTTTATCAGAAATATTAAAAGAACTTACACAAAGAGAATCAGTCAAGAGTGAGCAAGTCCTTCCTTTAGGGAAGGATTTAGGATGGGAAATCGAAGTCTTCACAACAAGACCTGATACCATTTTTGGAGTCTCATTTATGACCTTAGCGCCAGAACACGAACTCGTTTCAAAAATCACAACCGAAGCTCAAAAAGCAGAAGTCGAAGCCTATATTGAAGCCACTGCAAAACGTAGCGAACGTGATCGTATGGCAGATGTGAAAACCATTTCAGGTGCTTTTACAGGAGCCTATGCAGAGCATCCTTTTAGCAAAGAACCTATTCCAATCTGGATTGGTGATTACGTATTAGCTGGCTACGGAACAGGAGCAGTGATGTCTGTACCTTGTGGTGATCAGCGAGATTACGATTTTGCAAAACATTTCAATATTCCTATTCCTAACATTTTTGAAGGTGTTGATATTTCTGAAGAAGCCTTTGCTTCAAAAGACAATGTAAAGATTACCAATAGCGATTTCCTTAACGGATTAAATTATAAAAAAGCAACAAAAACTGCCATTTACGAACTTGAAAAATTAGGTCAAGGTGAAGGCAAAACCAATTACAGATTGCGTGATGCTGTGTTTTCCAGACAACGATATTGGGGCGAACCATTTCCAGTATATTATGTCAACGGAAAACCACAAATGATTGACAAAGCACATTTGCCAATTGTGTTGCCAGAAGTTGAAAAATACTTACCAACCGAAGAAGGCGAACCGCCTTTGGGTCGTGCTGATGTTTGGGCTTGGAACGTAGAAACTAACGAGGTGGTATCTAATGATTTAATTGATAACAAAAACATCTTTCCTCTTGAGCTCAACACCATGCCAGGTTGGGCAGGAAGTTCCTGGTATTTTTTCAGATATATGGAGGAAAAAGCCAATAGAGACGAAGCTTTTGCAACCGAAGATGCGCTGACCTACTGGGAAAATGTCGATTTATATATTGGAGGAAGTGAACATGCTACAGGACATTTATTGTATTCTCGCTTCTGGGTGAAATTTATGAAAGACAGAGGATTTGTTGGTGTTGAAGAACCTTTTAAGAAGTTGATTAATCAAGGGATGATTTTGGGAACGAGTGCTTTTATGTATGTTTTGCATTTACCTTTTGGTTTAGATTACAAAGATGATAAAACTAAAGCTTCAGATGCAGACAAAGCTGCATACAGTTCATTTTTTGAAGGCAATATATATATATCAAAAACGATTTATGATAACAGAAAGAATTTATCAGTAGAAGACAGAAAAAACTTAGTGGATTTTATTGATGATTTAAAGGATAAATATCATTCAAAAAATCCAAACCATATACTTGTAGAGGCTTTTGATGTTTTTGATGATTTTGAGTCATACTGTAATCCAATTCATGTTAATGTAGAATTTGTTAATTCTTCTAATGAATTAATTATTGATGATTTTAAGAGTGATTATGGTAATAATAACGCTCAATTATTACTTGAAAATGGAAATTATATTGTTGGCAGAGAAGTTGAAAAGATGTCTAAATCAAAATTAAATGTCGTCAATCCAGATGCCATTTGTGAGCAATATGGAGCAGATAGTTTAAGACTTTACGAAATGTTTTTAGGACCTTTAGAGCAAGCCAAACCTTGGAATACGGCTGGTATTTCAGGAGTGCATGGCTTTCTTAAAAAACTCTGGAAACTCTATGTTGGTGACAGTGGTTTAAATGTCAATGATGCGGAGCCAACAAAAGACAACTTAAAAACACTTCATAAAACCATTAAAAAAGTCGAAGAGGATATCGAAAACTTCTCGTTTAATACCTCTGTATCCACTTTTATGATAGCAGTCAATGAGTTAACCACTCAAAAATGTACAAGTAAAGCCATTCTTGAACCTTTACTCGTGTTAATTTCTCCTTATGCACCTCACATTGCAGAAGAATTATGGAGCCGACTTGGGAATGACACATCAATTTCTACAACGCCATTTCCTAAGTTTGAAGAGAAACATTTGGTTGAGAGTAGTAAAAACTATCCCATCTCATTTAATGGTAAAATGCGTTTTACCTTAGAACTGCCATTAGATATGAGTAAGGAAGACATTGAAAAAACAGTTATGGCTCATGAAAAGACCATAGCACAATTAGAAGGACGTACACCTAAAAAGGTGATTGTAGTTCCAGGTAAGATTGTCAATATTGTAGGATAAAATTATGTGGATATCTAGGCTAAAAAGAAATGATAAAATCGGACTGTTTTTCTTTATAGCTTTTGTTTTAAGTACCTCTTTAATTTATCTGTTTGAAGAACGTTTTGATAAAAATGTATGGATAAGTTCACCTTCTAAACGCCATCAAATGGTTGATGATGTTATAGAATCTCAAATGCTAATTGGTAAAACTAAAGATGAGGTTATTTTTATGTTAGGGGAACCGAATTCCAGTGTTTCAAAAGAAAAAGATGTTTTTCTTTACAGATTAGGGCAAGCACCAAGTTTTTTTGAATCTAAACGAGAACAATTGCTTATTGTTTTTGAAAACGGTAAAGTATTCAAAGTTGCTTTAGCCATAGAATGATCATATTGTTTTAGATACATGTTGTTTCTGTGTTCTGCTTCACTTAAAGTGATGAGCGTAATTTTATATGGCTTCAATTCAAATGATTCAATGAACGAAGAGTGGTCGCGAGAACGATAAAACTGACAAAATTTCCTACATTAAAATTGGCTTGCTTTTTGCTATCTTAGTTCTAACAATTAAAAATAAAAATTATGGGAGGAATAGGAATGGGTTACTGGATCTTAATTGGTGCCATAACATTGGTTAGCTGGTTAGTAAGTAGTCAATTAAAACGAAAGTTTGCTCAGTATTCTAAAGTACAATTACGAAATGGGATGAGCGGAAAAGAAATTGCTGAAAAAATGTTAGCAGATAATGGTATTGGAGATGTTGAGGTGATTTCAGTGTCAGGTCAATTGACAGATCATTATAATCCAAAAAATAAAACAGTCAACCTTAGCGAACCTGTATACAATCAGAGAAATGCAGCAGCAGCAGCAGTTGCAGCTCATGAAGTTGGTCATGCGGTTCAACATGCTCAGGCATACAGTGCTTTAGGGATGCGTTCTGCTTTAGTGCCAATTGTAAGTGTCACTTCTGGAATGTCGCAATGGTTGGTTATTGGTGGTTTAGTTCTTGGAGCTGCTGCTGGTGTTGGTTTAGGATATTGGGTTGCAGTTGCTGGATTGGTTTTTATGGCATTTGCAACTTTGTTTAGTTTTATAACCTTACCAGTAGAATACGATGCAAGTAATAGAGCATTAGCTTGGTTAAAAACAAAAAACATGGTGACTCCTGAAGAATATAAAGGCTCAGAAGATGCACTAAAATGGGCAGCAAGAACTTATTTGGTTGCTGCAATTGGAGCATTAGCTTCATTATTGTATTGGGCACTTCAGGTGTTTGGAGGAAGAGATTAAGACCCTTTTTTTAAGGAATTAATAAAGTCGGATAAGTTAACTGTCCGACTTTTTTTCTTACATTTCAAATTCTAAACAAACATACTTATGGAAAATCAAATTCAAGAACGTGTTTTATTAAATGAGTTATCTGATGTAGATCGCGTTGCTTTTTACAAAAAAACATATGGTCACGTTGCTGGAGGTGTCCTGCTTTTTATTGTCTTTGAATACTTATTATTACAAAGTGAAACCATAGTTGACTTTGCATTGTCGATGACAGAAGGATATCGTTGGTTAATTATGCTTGGAGGATTTATGCTTGCAACGAATTATGCTGAACGAATGGCAATGAAATCGCCTAATAGGAATACGCAGTATTTAGCTTACGGACTCTACATATTAGCTGAAGCTTTTATCTTCGTACCTCTTATTTATATTGCGGCTTTTTATATGGATTCTGGTCCCGAATTATTAAATCAGGCAGCCATTGTAACGTTAGCTTTATTTACAGGACTATCTGCAGTCGTGTTTTTAACTAAGAAAGATTTTTCATTTTTAAAAACAGGATTAACCATAGGATTCTTTATCGCCATAGGCTTAATTATTGCAGGAACCCTTTTTGGATTTAATCTTGGATTGTGGTTTTCGGTTGCCATGTGCTTATTAGCTGGAGGCTCAATATTATATCAAACATCTAATCTGGTAAATAAATACACTACAGAAGATTACATACCTGCTGCATTAGGTTTATTTGCATCTTTAATGTTATTATTTTGGTATGTGTTAAGTATTTTTCTCTCCAGAGATTAATTTGGATTTATAATTAAAAAAAAGCATCCACTGTGGATGCTTTTTTTATTAAATTTTAATTTGTCGATCAATCTGCTGATCTAAAGAAATAAAAGTTTCCGTTCGTGATACACCAGTTATTGATTGAATATTATTGTTTAAAACATGCATCAAATGTTCATTGTCTTGACACAAAACTTTCAGAAAAATACTCCAATTGCCTGTAGTATAATGACACTCTAAAACTTCTGGAATTTTTTGTAATTGCTTAACAGCTTCAGGATTACTTACTGCTTTATCTAAAAATACACCAATAAAGGCCATAGTTGTGTAGCCTAAAACCTTAGGATTGATGACAAATTTAGATCCTGAAATGAGTTTTGACTTTTCTAATTTCCGTAACCGTTGATGAATAGCAGCTCCCGAAATACCTACTTGACGTGCAATTTCTAAAATAGGAGTTCTGGCATCAGCCATTAAAGCTCTTAGAATTTTTTTATCAATACCATCAATTTGTATGTTATGGTTAACGGTTTTCATCAGGTTGCTTGTTTGTCAAGAATGCTTAATTACACATTCAATGGGTTGTAGCCTAAATAAGGAACTTCCTTTTCAGTAAATTTAATATCAAAGTCTTCTAATTCAGTTAAAATTGGCTCATAAACTTCTTTATGAATGGGAATCTGTACTCCAGGAGTTGTGATTTTTTCATTTAAAATGGCCATAGTCGCAATTGCAACTGGTAAGCCTACGGTTTTTGACATGGCTGTATAAGTTCTGTCATCACCTTTTGCTACCATAGTTGAGTCTATTTGATACTTTTTATCGTTAAGCTGGTAACCAAATTTATGATACATCACAATCATATCTTTATCATCATCTTGTAATGTCCAGCTATCCATTAAAATCTTTTGAAGTATTTGTGCAGGTGTTGCTTCTTTTAGCTCTACCATTTTGGTCTTGCTAAACAGGTCTAATTCTTCAAGTTTGTCCCAAACAATATCGTCTTGATCAATTTTTAAAGCATGTCTAAATTTAAGTTCTACGGAATCTGTAGGACTATAAGGTAAAAACGCATTTATAAAATCACGATAGCTCATGTTTTCGCTATCTTCAATGGTATAATCATCTGCTGTCATTCCTAATTGTACAAAAATATTCCAGGCGCGACTAAAACCTACACGACGCATCGTTCCACGATATAAGGTTTTTACATTTTCTAAACCATATGCATCTTGGTATTTTAATGAATCTCTATTGGCATAAGCTTCAAAACGACCGTAGCCATCAATTTCTAAAAACTCTGTTCTCCTGAATAAACGGTTGTAAGGGATGTATTTATAAGTTCCTTCTTGTAAAAATTTCGCAGCACTTCCTTGACCAGCTAAAACAACATTTCTCGGATTCCAAGTAAATTTATAATTCCATAAATTAGTATCACTTTCGGGAGCCACAAGTCCACCAGTAAACGATTCAAAGAGAATCATTTTTCCACCTTTAGATCTTATTTGATCAATAACTTTCATAGCGCTCATGTGGTCAATTCCAGGATCTACACCAACTTCATTCATAAAAACAAGACCTTTGTTTTTTGCAGCTTTATCGAGTTCTTCCATTTCCTTACTTACATAAGAAGCTGTAACCATATGTTTTCCATAACTAATACAATCTCTTGCAACTTCAATATGATAACGAGCAGGAAGCATGGATACGACAATGTCAGCATTTTCAATAGCGTCTTGTCTGGAATGACTACTAAAGATGTCAAGGTTTATGGCTTGGCCATTTTCATGATTATCAATAAGTTGTCTTGCATTTTGAATGTTGATATCTCCTACAATAATGTGTAGGTTTTCTTCAGTAGATTTGTTTAATAAATATTTTATAAGGAATGAAGCTGATTTTCCAGCACCAATAACTAAAATCTTTCGCATAATTGTTTTTGTTAACTAATTTTGTAAGGACGAATTTACTAAATACTAAGGGTTATTAAAACCAAAATTTCAATTATATGAACAGGATTATTTTTATTACAGCAACTATTTTGGGTATGCTTGCAATTGTATTGGGAGCTTTTGCCGCTCATGGCTTAAAATCTTTAATAACTGCAGAATCTATAAACACATTTGAAACAGGTGTGCGATATCAAATGTATCATGCTTTTTATTTATTTATCATTGGTGGTTTAAAGGGATTGACAGAAAAAGCTAAACGTACAATTTTTTATTTGGTAATTATAGGTTTAGTTTTCTTTTCGGGTTCTATTTACGGTCTTGCAACAAATGCTTTAACTTCATTTGATTTTAAAAGTATTGGATTTATTACTCCTGTAGGAGGATTATTATTAATAATAGCCTGGTTGGTATTGTTGATAAACTTTTTAAAAATCACTACTGATAATTCATAAATTAAAGGTGGTACTTTAAAATATTGTTTAATTTTGCAGTCTAAACAACATAAACAAATTATGGTAAACCATACACAAACAACGAAAACGATTGAGTTAGATAATTATGGTATCAAAAATGCTAAAATTAGATATCAATTATCTGCTAACGAACTACATGACATTACAATAGAAAAAGGTCAAGGTGTTGAAGTGTCTACAGGAGCTCTTGCTGTCAACACAGGAGAATTTACCGGTAGATCTCCTCAAGATCGATTTATTGTAAAAGATGATATAACCAAAGATAAGGTTTGGTGGGGAAATATTAATATACCCTTTGAACCAAGTGCTTTTGATAAGCTTTATGATAAGGTGGTGAATTACCTTTCAGAAAAAGAAGTTTTTGTAAGAGATTGTTATGCATGTGCAGATCCTAATTACAAACTGAATATTCGTGTTATTAATGAGTATCCATGGAGCAATATGTTTGCATATAATATGTTTTTAAGACCTACAGAAGAAGAATTGAAAGGATTTTCTCCTGAGTGGACAGTTATCAATGCACCAGGATTTATGGCTGATGCAGACATTGATGGCACTAGACAACACAATTTTGCGATTTTAAATTTCTCGAAGAAAATTGCATTGATAGGAGGAACGGGTTATACAGGAGAAATTAAAAAAGGAATTTTTTCTGCATTAAATTTTATTCTTCCTGTTTTTAAAAACACCTTACCAATGCATTGTAGTGCCAATGTTGGAAAAGATGGAGATACAGCTATCTTTTTTGGACTATCAGGTACTGGAAAAACAACATTATCTACAGATCCAGACAGAAGTTTAATAGGAGATGATGAACATGGTTGGACTAATGAAAACACAGTGTTTAATTTTGAAGGTGGTTGCTACGCTAAAGTTATTAATTTATCACAGGAGCAAGAACCAGAAATTTTTGATGCGATAAAGAAAGGAGCCATTTTAGAAAATGTAATCATTGATGATAAAGGAGATGTTGATTTTGCAGATACATCAATTACACAAAATACACGTGTAAGTTATCCTATTTATCATATTGAAAATATTAGAGTGCCTTCTATTGGTAAAAATCCAAAAAACATTTTCTTTTTAACAGCTGATGCTTTTGGCGTATTGCCTCCAATCTCAAAATTAACACCAAGTCAGGCGGCTTATCATTTTATTTCTGGTTATACTGCAAAGGTTGCAGGAACCGAAGCTGGAGTGGTTGAACCTGTACCTAGTTTTTCTGCTTGTTTTGGAGCACCTTTTATGCCATTACATCCAACAGAATATGCTGATATGTTAAGTGCTAAAATGAAAGAAGCTGGTGTGAATGTTTGGTTAGTTAATACAGGTTGGACTGGTGGTCCTTACGGAGTAGGTACACGAATGAAATTGAAATACACTCGTGCTATGATAAGTGCAGTACTTAATGGTGATTTAGGTAGTTATACTTACGACGGTTACCATATCCATTCTGTTTTTGGTGTTGCTCAACCTAGATCTTGCCCTGGAGTTCCTAAAGAAGTTTTAAGTCCGAGAACAACTTGGAATGATGATGAGACATATTATAAAACCGCATTTAAGTTAGCTAATGCATTTCGTGAAAACTTCAAAAAGTTTGAAGACAATGCTAGTGAAGAAATAAGACGAGGTGGCCCTCAGCGCTATACGTTTTAATTTAATATAAGTGTTAAACAAAAAAGCGATTTCTATTAGAAATCGCTTTTTTTATTAGAATCGGTAAGGTAAAATTATTTTCCTTTATTCGTTTTTATGATATATTTCTCTAATGCCATTGTCATAGAAGGTGTTTCTGGTGTTGGAGCTGCTATATCAACTCTTAATCCATGAGATTCGACAGCTTTAATAGTTGTGTTTCCAAAAACAGCGATACGAGTTTCATTTTGTTTGAACTCTGGAAAGTTATGAAAGAGTGATTCAATTCCTGAAGGGCTAAAAAACACTAAAATATCATAGTACACATTTGCTAAATCTGATAAATCACTAATTACAGTTTTATAAAATGTTGCTTGTTTCCACTTAACACCTAAGCCATCTAAAATTTCAGGAACTTCAGGTTTTAGTTTATCTGTGGTTGGTAATAAGAAACTTTCGTCTTTGTACTTTTTAATTAAAGGAGATAAATCTGCAAAAGTGCGTTTACCAACATAGATTTTTCGTTTTCTGTATACAACATACTTTTGCAGGTAAAAGGCAACAGCTTCAGATTGACAAAAATATTTCATTGTATCAGGCACCTTAAATCGCATTTCTTCAGCAACTCTAAAAAAATGGTCTACTGAATTTCTGCTGGTAAGTATGATAGCAGTGTACTTTGAAAGATCAACTTTTTGTTGTCTTACATCTTTCGCTTCTACTCCTTCAACATGAATAAATGGTCTGAAATCTATTTTTACTTTTTGCTTTTCTTGAAGGTCAAAGTAGGGAGAATTTTCTATTTTAGGCTCTGGTTGAGATACTAAAATCGTTTTCACTTTCGTCATATCCATTAAAGTGTTTTAAGCGTTAAAATCTTTAATTAACTTATATAAAATTAGATAGGGTCCAATTTCAAGAGCGCAAAGATACAAAATAAAATAGAATATATTGTTTAATAACAACTTTTGATAATTTTTAAATGAGCTAATAAATCCGAGTAGATTGATTAAAACAATGAAGCCAATACAAGCGTATATTATTGGTTTTGTTGGAGATATCGTATAAATTAATAAGCAATTGATAGGTAGTAATAAAAAGCCTGTAAAATTTTTATAAGTTGTTTTTTGAAATAGATAAGAATCGATAAGCGAATCTATATCGAAAACACTTCCTATCAAGCGTTCTAAAAGTACTTTTATTAAAAAAAGGACACCAATACCAAAAATCAATTTAAAAAACTGCGTGAGATTAAATTCAGAGGGATGTACTAACGATACATAAACTATATATGAAAAGATGGATACCGAAATAATGAGGTTAAGAAATAGCAACGCATCAAAACCATCAATAAATTTTTGATCTCTGGCATAAATTTTCAAATATTTAGAATTACCTATTACAGATATAAAATCTTTAAACCTGGGTGTAAATAAAAATTTACATAAGGTAATAAAGGCCAATCCCAATACCAGAAAAACCGTAAACCAATCATTAGATATAACTTCTCTAAGCATACGGTAAAATTATAAAGAAATTTCGAAGTGGTATCACTTTATATTTTAATACTTTTTAGAGTTTTATTAAGATTAACATTGTTTATGATTTTTTACTGTTTAATTAATCGTTTAAAAACTTACTTTTGCGATAGTTGATTATAAAAAAAGTTACGACAAGCTTAAATTAATGAGAGATGCAATTGTCATTATACCAACCTATAATGAGATAGAGAACATAGAAGCTATCATCAGAGCCGTGTTTTCTAAAGACAAAGCATTCGATATCTTGGTCGTTGATGATAATTCACCAGATTTAACCGGACTGAAAGTTAAGGAATTACAAACCGAATATAAAGACCAGCTTTTTTTAGTATCACGAAAAGAAAAAACGGGATTAGGTTCGGCATATATTGCTGGCTTTAAATGGTGTTTAAAACAGCATTATGAATACATTTTTGAAATGGATGCTGATTTTTCTCACGACCCAAACGATCTTATTAGACTGTATAATGCATGTGCTATCAAAGGAGCAGACATGTCAATAGGTTCGAGATATATTAACAACAATGTGAATGTTGTAAACTGGGATATGAAACGGCTCTTATTGTCTTATTTTGCATCAAAATATGTGCAATTCATTACAAGAATGAAAATTCATGATACCACTGCAGGTTTTGTGTGTTACAAACGAAACGTTTTAGAAACGATTAATTTAGATCAAATCAAGTTTGTTGGTTATGCCTTTCAAATTGAAATGAAGTTTAAAGCCCATTTAAAAAAGTTTAAAATTATAGAAGTTCCTGTTATTTTTACAGACAGAGCAAAAGGGAAATCAAAAATGAGTGGAGGCATTATTTCTGAAGCTATTTTTGGAGTTATAAACATGAAGCTAAAAAGTATATTTAATACTCATTAAACTAGTTAAAAGTTGACAAATTTATTTAAATGAAAACAAAAACAACACTCATTAAAAACGCCAAAATTGTAAATGAAGGTAAAATTACAGAAGGTGATATTTTAATTGAAGGTGATATTATTAAAGAAGTTTCAGATTCTATAAGTGCAAAATCTGCAGATGTAAATATTATAGATGTAGAAGGCAACTACGTATTTCCTGGAGCTATTGATGATCAGGTTCATTTTAGAGAACCAGGTTTGACACACAAAGCAACCATAGAAACAGAGTCTAGAGCTGCAATTGCAGGTGGTATAACATCTTTTATTGAGATGCCAAATACCAATCCGCAAACCACAACAGTTAGAGCTTTAGAAGATAAGTTTGAAATTGCCTCAAAAACGTCGTATGCTAATTACTCATTTATGTTTGGAGGTACAAACGACAATTTAGATGAAATTTTAAAGGTCGATCCAAAATCAGTGGCAGGACTCAAACTCTTTTTAGGCTCATCTACTGGAAATATGCTGGTTGACAATCCTAAAGTCTTAGAAAACATTTTCAGCAATACCAAAATGGTTATTTCTGTACATTGTGAAGATGAAACAACAATAAGAAAAAATCTCCAAGAACACATTGACCACTATGGAGAGGATATTCCTATTAGTAAACATCCCATTATTAGAAGTGAAGAAGCTTGCTATATTTCGTCTTCAAAAGCTATTGAATTAGCCAAAAAAACAGGAGCACGATTACATGTTTTCCATTTATCCACTGGAAAGGAAACCAGTTTGTTTTCAAATAAAATTCCTTTAAAGGATAAGAAAATTACTGCTGAGGTTTGTATTCATCATTTATGGTTTAGTGATGAAGATTATGATAAAAAAGGCACTCTTATTAAATGGAATCCAGCTGTTAAAACAGTTAAAGATAGAGATCAACTCTGGAAAGCACTTTTAGACGGACGAATAGATGTCGTTGCAACCGATCACGCACCTCATACTCTAGAAGAAAAGAGTGCTGTTTATACCAAAGCTCCTTCGGGAGGACCTTTAGTTCAGCATGCTTTTGTTGCCATGATTGAAATGTACCACAAAGGAAAAATATCATTAGAGAAAATTGCTGAAAAAATGTGCCATAATCCTTCAATTTTATTTGAAGTTGAAAAACGAGGTTATATTAAACCTGGATATTTTGCAGATTTAGTGGTTATCGATATCAATAACCCTTGGTCTGTAAATAAAGATAATATTTTATACAAATGTGGATGGTCTCCTTTTGAAGGCACTACATTTAAATCTAGAATAACTCACACGTTTGTAAATGGAATTTTAGCATACCATAATTTTAAAGTTATTGATGTTAAAGCTGGAAAACGACTAACTTTTAACAGATGATAAAACGCGTAAGTCTTCTCTTATTGTTTTTAGCATTATGCTTTGCTTGTAATCAATTAGAAAAACCTGAAAAACCTGATGATTTAATTTCAAAAAACAAGATGGTTGATATTCTTTTTGATGTGTATGTATTCAATGCTGCAAAAGGAACAGAAAAGAGAGTATTAGAGAAAAACAACGTTACTCCAGAGGTTTTTATTTTTCAAAAACACGGAATAGACAGCCTTCAGTTTGTTAAGAGCAATGAATATTATGCTTACGATATTGATGAGTACGAAGAAATGATTAAAAACGTCGAAGCAAAAATAAAAGCGAAGAAAGACATCTATCAAAAAGAACTCGATCTTGAGGAAGAACGACGACAGAAAAGACTGGATTCTATAAAAAACATAGGAGATACTCTAAAGTATGAAAAGCCTAAAAAGAAATTAATAACGCCTGTAGAGAACTAATTTTGTTTTGTGTCTTTCAAATAAAACTCTGAAACCTTATCTATAGAATAATCAATGGCATTAAACTCCATTTGTAAAGCATTTTTAATTTTTGAATTGTCGTAAATTGTTTTAGTCCTAACAGTTTTAGCCAACTGTTTTGAGAGTTTTCTTCGTTTGCCAAATAACTTACACAGTATCCAATCCAATCGCCAACCCATTTCTAAAATCAACCAGTTAGCTTCTTTATTTGCGGGTTTTACATGTAATGCTCGAGCTGTTTTTTGCTGAAATTCTTCAAATGACAGATTTTCAGAAATAACAATAAAGCGTTCATTGCTAATATCACTTTGCATTAATTTAAACATGATGTCACAAACATCCCAAACATCAACATATCCAGAAGTGCCAGTAGTATAATACTTTAAGCCTTTATGAATTAACCTAAACAGATTTCCGCTACTACCACCTTTCCAAAAACCTGGACCCAAAATAATTCCTGGATTTACAATTACAGCAGGTACGCCTTCTTGAGTGCCTCTCCAAAGTTCCATTTCTGCTCCATATTTAGTGATAGCATAAACACTATTATCCTCTTCAGGATTCCATTCGGTTTGTTCCGTAATTAATTGATTTGGGTTTGCTTCACGACCAATAGCAGCAACCGAACTTACGTAGCAAAGCTTTTTTATATGATGTGATATAGAAAGATTGACAATATTGGCTGTTCCTTCAATATTGACGTTTCTGAGTTGATAGTATTTGTTAGGTTCAAAACTTACAAATGCAGCACAATGATAGACATATGTAATACCTTTAAAAGCTTTCTCCAAAGCAGGAATATCATTTAAATCAGCTTTAATCCACTCAATGTTATCGTAGAGCGCTTTATGGTTTTCGTTGTAATAAGAGAAAACGTGCTTTACACGATTTATGGTATGAGGTCTTCTGTAAATTGCTCTAACTTGTTTGTTTTCACTAACAAGTTTGTACAATAAATGCGAACCTACTAAGCCTGTACCTCCTGTAACTAAAATCATTTTGTAAAATTAGTCTTTTTTCTTTTGTACTATACATCTATCTTTGCGCAATATTTGAAATACACTTGTTATGTTAAAGAATTTTGTTGAAGAGTTACAATGGAGAGGAATGATACATGATACAATGCCTGGAGCAGAAGATCATTTAATGGAAACCATGCGTTCTGCTTACGTTGGTTTTGACCCAACTGCAGACTCTTTACATATAGGTAATTTAGTTCCAATTATGCTATTGGCACATTATCAGCGATGTGGCCATAAACCATTTGCATTGGTTGGTGGTGCAACGGGAATGATTGGTGATCCTTCTGGGAAATCTAGTGAACGTAACTTGCTTGATGAAAAAACACTGCGTCATAATCAGGAAGCGATTAAAAAACAATTGGCTCATTTTTTAGATTTTGAAAGTGATGTGCCTAATTCTGCGGTCTTAGTTAATAATTACGACTGGATGAAAGAATTTTCATTTTTGGAATTTATTCGTGATGTTGGTAAACACATTACAGTCAATTATATGATGGCTAAAGATTCTGTAAAGAATAGAATTTCTTCAGAATCTACAGACGGAATGTCCTTCACAGAATTCACGTACCAGTTGGTTCAAGGCTATGATTTTTTGCATTTATACAAAGCAAATAATTGTACGATTCAAATGGGAGGAAGTGATCAATGGGGAAATATTACCACAGGTACTGAATTGATTCGTCGAATTGCTCAAGGAAAAGGTTTTGCGATTACGTGTCCGTTAATTACTAAAAGTGATGGTTCAAAATTTGGTAAATCTGAAGGCGGAAACGTTTGGTTAGATGCGAACAGAACCTCACCATATAAATTCTATCAATATTGGTTAAACTCTAGTGATGAAGATGCTGAAAAATATATCAAAATCTTCACGTTTTTAACTGAAAATGAGATAAAAACTATTGTTGCAGAACACCAAGAAGCGCCTCACCAGAGAGGATTACAAAAGCGATTGGCTGAAGAAATAACCACAATGGTACATTCAAAATCTGATTTTGAAAATGCTGAAAAAGCCTCTAATATTTTATTTAGTAAAAGCTTTAAAGCAGATATTAAAACCTTAGATGAAAAGACCTTCTTAGATGTGTTTGAAGGTGTGCCTCAAGCTGAACTACCAAAGGCAGATTTGGTATCTGGTTTAGATATGATTGGAGCTTTAGCTGCTAAAACAAATTTCTTAGCATCTAACAGTGAAGCACGTCGCGCATTAAAGGAAAATGCAGTTTCTGTTAATAAAGAAAAGGTAACAGAGGATTATCAATTATCTGAAAATGATTTGATAAACGATAAGTACATCATTCTTAATAAAGGAAAGAAGAATACATATATCATAAAAGTTGATTAAATTAGAAATAAAACTCTTTTAATAGAAAAACGCCTCATCATTTGATGAGGCGTTTCACATTAACCAACCAACTATTTGAAGCTAATCTCTCTTTTTCATAGAACTCTTAACTATTCCAAAATCATAGCTTCGCTAAATAAGTCGTAAATAGGTTGAAAACCTTTCTGCAATAACTGATAAAAAAGTGTTAAAGGACCATTAAATTGCAACCTCTGATATCACTAGAATCAAAACGACCAATGATTTCAAAAGAGCCATCTGCTCCAATTCGACCTAAATCTTGAGTTGCAATAAAAGAACATGAGTTTATATTTGCCAAATCAATCACATTAATACCACCTGTTTTTCCTGGTGATTGAATGGTAAATGCATCTTCTGGATCTCGAGTG
Source organism: Psychroserpens mesophilus (assembly GCF_050617655.1). Taxonomy (GTDB): domain Bacteria; phylum Bacteroidota; class Bacteroidia; order Flavobacteriales; family Flavobacteriaceae; genus Psychroserpens; species Psychroserpens mesophilus_A. The sequence goes on from NZ_JBODQC010000001.1 coordinate 754,354, forward strand.
AGCATTCGCATCCATTTTGGGCATTCAAAAACACCATGGCCTTTAGAATAGGCCTGACTTAATAATTCGGTCATGCCATATTCACTATGAATTGCCGATACGCCAAAACCTTGTTTTAAGATATCGTGTAATTCGGCTCTAACCAATTCTTTTCTTCGACCTTTCATACCACCCGTTTCCATTACAATGGTATTTTTAAGTTGAAATTGGAACTGTTCAACCAAATCTAATAAAGCAAATGAAACACCTATAAGCAACACTTTTTTCCCACTTGAATCTAAAGCAATAAGCTGCTCTTTTAATTCTAAAATCGTATCTAAATAAAAACCACTTTCAGAATGTTTAGATTGTGTAATCATATCATTTACCATATAAATCAAAGAAGAGCCTTGGCGCTCTAAATAACTTGGTAGCAATGCTAAAATCACATAGTCTTCAATGTTTCCGTAAAACTTTTGAAATCCCATTCTGAAACTTTCTTTATAAATATTTAAATCAGTCACACAATGTTTACTGGTTACACTTCCTGTTGTGCCACTACTTGAAAATGTAGCTTCAATTGCATCACTAGAACTCAAGACCTTATGACTTTTGAAAAACTGAATGGGTAAAAATGGAATGTCCTCAATTCGTTTTACATCACTAGGATGCCTGTATAACAAATCACAAAACGAACGGTATACAGGGTTGTTTTCAAATTGAAATTGAAAGACCTCCAGAGCTATGGTATTGAACGTGTCTTCCGAAGAGATTGAAAAAATATCCTGAGTATTTATCATCATTGCAAAAGTAGGCAAAAGAAAAAGCGTTGCCAATTGACAACGCTTTTAAATAGAATATAAAAAATAAGTGATTACTTAATGATTAATTTTTTAGTAACCGAAGTATTATTTTGTGTTACTTTCATAATGTAAACTCCAGAGTTAAGAGGAGATACATTTAAACGATTATTGTTTAAAGTCTGATTAAGAACTTGTTTTCCTAGAACGTCAAAAACAGTAACCGAAATAGCTGAATTGTTAGCACTTACGATATTTACATAACCTAAAGATGTTGGATTAGGATATACTTTAAAAGTAGTCGTTGTAAACTCATCATCAGATAAAGTGGTAGGTGTTACATCAGCCCAAGACGTACCAATACGTAGCTCATCAAACAATACAAAAGGAGTTTCTCCTGTTGAATCTTGTCTGATAGCAAATTGATTTAAACTTGTTTGAGGAGAAGCATCTGTATCAGTTGCATTAGCTGCAGGTGCACTTCCACCAAATGTTGCATCACTTGGGTTAACCCATGCATTTATAACTCCAGAAGTTGTATCGTAACTCATAACAATTAAAACGATTGACCCAGTAGTAAGTATTGTTGAATCAAGAGCACCAGCTGTAGGAACAGAACTTGAGTTAGAAACCCCAATTTGATATTGACCAGCACCACCTTGAGCAGAAGGAGGAGCAACAGGAACAAACCATAGTCTCGCATCAAAGTTACCCAATACAACAAAATAACCAGCAGAATTTGCTAAGCTATTATCTGTTACATTCATTAAAAAAGAGGTGTATAATGTACTACCAGTTGTTACTGGAGTAAATTCGATTGCAGGATCACTACCAGTTCCATCAAAAGTTATATGGTTTCCAGTTTGGTTTGTATCTGCAAAGTTTGGATACGTTAATCCTCCAGGACCACCAACTAATACTTCATCACTACTATCAGAGATGTTTGCCCAATTTGGAGTATTTCTTAGTTCAGAACCTACAGTATAATCAAAACCTTCATATAAAGGAAGCGGTAAAGATGGATCACAATCAGGACTACTGATATTTCTTGTAAAATCACAACTACTGTCTACTGGGTTACCAGTAAAAATTACAGTAAAGTCAGTTCCTTCAGTTATTCCTGTTATTAAAATTGTACCATCTGCAACATTCGTTGGATCATCACCACCAACAACACCAACACCACCTGTGTCAATAGTATATTGAGTAGTAGCACCACCTGTATAATCAATAGTTACATTATACGTATCAGTTGTTGCAGGTGTAATGGCATCACATGTTGTCGTAATGGTTCCTACCTGTAAATCACATGGGTAAGCAATACTGAAATTAACAGCATCAGAATCTAAAACACCACCATCAACTAAGTCTAAAGAAACATCGTAAGTGTCACCATCTGCAGTAGGTGAAATTGTAAACGGACTTGTAACACCATTGGTCGTTACAGGAGTTCCACCATTAGTAATAACAGTAATATTTACAGTCGCACCAGGCGCATTAGCTACCGTCCACTCAACATCTACAGAAGTCGTTCCTGTATCGAATGAATCTCCATTAAAAGGAAAAGTAATGTTTACAGTAGGGTCTGTATTTACCATTGGAGAGTATGTTCCGATTGGAAAAGGTACACCAGCAGTTGCATTAGTTCCTCCTCCTTCTAAAGAATCAACACCACCATAAGTCCAATTAGTTTCATCAAAAGTAGTTCCATCAGGTCCAGTGCCATCTACACGATATGCCCATCCATCAAGATATTCCCATGCAGTACCATTACCATCAACGTCTATATCACCAAAGATATCTACTACAGTTCCATTTTGAAATAATTCAACAGCATCATCTCCATTAATTGCCATAGAGCCATCTGTGTAATTTGGTGCAAAACCAAAAAAGTCAGTAAAACCAGTAGCTTCTGTTGCCACATAAATGAAATCACCAGCTGTAGCTGCATCAGCTGGAAAAGTAAATTCTTCTCCATCTGTTCCTTGACCATTATTTGCACTACCAAGTGCGTAAATACTCAAATCTGGAATATCATTAACTACATATAGTTCAACCCCTTTAGGTGTTCCACCAGTTAAAGGCCCATCATAAGCACCAGTTATTATAAGATTTTGTCCAAAAGACAAATTAGTAACTAGAACAGCTACTAATAAAAAGTAAATTTTTTTCATAATTTATATAATTAGATTGATAATAAAATTGCGAAACAAATATAACAAGAATTAAGGATTTTCACTAATTAATAAAGTGATAAAGTGCTATTTTACAATATGGTAATATTGATATGTAATTACCTTACTACCAATTTTCTAGTTGCAGATAGTTCATTCTCTTTTATTTTTAGAATGTATATGCCAGGAGATAATCTGGAAATGTTGAGGGATTCTCCCAAAATTAAAGTAGCAATAACCTGTTTCCCTAAAACATCATAAATTTCAATAGTTTTAGGTAAATTGTACTTAGTGGAGATGTACAGTTTGCCATTGCTCACAGGATTAGGAAATACCGATAAGCCTTCAATAGTATTTGATGGGTTTTCGGATGTCATTTTAGGAGCATCTGTTAATTGAGAAAAGCCTAAAGCAGGTATGCTCAACATACTAAAAACCATAAACACAAACAGGTAATTTTTCATCACAAATCTATTTTTAATTTGAATTTAATTATAATTTACCAAATTCTATACCAAAAAATTGTTAAACTAGATATGTCTCAACAAATGTTACGTAAGACGTATTACAAGGTTAATTTAACGTTATTAATGAAATGTAGTTTATAACGTTTTGTTATTAATCCTATCTTTACATAGGATTTTTAAAATCTAAATAATAAACCTTTAACTTTAAGGGAATAGTTTAATTATGAAAAAAAGAGATATTAAAATTTTATTGGTTGATGATGAGCCTGATATTTTGGAAATAGTTGGTTATAATTTATCTGCTGAAGGTTATCAAGTTATTACAGCCGAAAATGGTTTCAAAGGAGTAAAAGCTGCTAAAAAAGAAAAACCTCATTTAATTATTTTAGATGTTATGATGCCAGAAATGGATGGTATCGAAGCTTGTGAGCAAATTAGAAAAATACCAGACTTGAGTGATACTGTTATTACATTTTTAACTGCAAGAGGTGAAGATTATTCTCAAATGGCTGGTTTTGACGCTGGAGCAGATGACTACATAACAAAACCAATAAAACCTAAAGTTTTAGTAAGCAAAGTAAAAGCACTTTTAAGACGATTAAAAGAAGAAGATTCTTCTGAAAGTATCCTCAAAATAGGAAACTTGATCATCAATAGAGAAGAATACAAAATATCTCTTAAAGGCGAAGAAATCATTTTACCCAGAAAAGAATTCGAATTGTTATCTTTGTTAGCAACAAAACCAGGTAAGGTCTTTAAACGTGAAGAAATTCTTGATAAGGTTTGGGGAAATGAAGTTGTGGTTGGTGGACGAACAATAGATGTACACATACGAAAACTTCGAGAAAAAATCGGAGATAAAAGTTTTAAAACTGTTAAAGGCGTTGGGTATAAGTTTGTAGACTAATGCAAAACAAAATAAAAAAAACATACAAGTTTGCTTTTAAAACATCCTTGTATATTACTGTGTTTTTAACGCTCTTGTCGAGTGTTTTTTTGTATGTATTGCATTCAATTGATTTTTTCTATCTGTTGTCTTTTGCTCTCTTTACATTTCTAATTTCTTTTGTAGTCATTCAATATAGAGTAGAGCGATTTATCTACAGACGTGTTAAGAAAATTTATGACGATTTAACACTTTTAGAGTCTACGACGTTACGTAAACAGCCTATAACAACAGATATGGCTACACTTACAGAAGAAATCGATAAATATGCTCGTGATAAAAAATTAGAAATAGAAACTTTAAAAGTTAGAGAAGAATATCGAAAAGAGTTTTTAGGTAATGTGTCACACGAACTCAAAACACCATTATTTACTGTACAAGGTTATTTGCTAACCTTGCTTGATGGTGCAATGAATGACAAAAGAGTAAGCGAAAAATATTTAAACAGAGCCAGTAAAGGTTTAGAGCGCCTAATCTATATCGTTAAAGATTTAGACATGATTACCAAACTAGAAGTAGGTGATTTGAGATTAAATATTGAAGTATTTGATATTGTTGAACTGGTAGAAAGTGTCTTTGATTTGTTAGAAATGAAAGCAGCCAAAAAGAAAATCACACTAACGTTTGACATGGATTATAATTCACCAATTATGGTGTCTGCAGATAAAGAACGAATTCAACAAGTTTTAACGAACCTTATCGTTAATTCTATAAAGTACGGAAGAGAAAAAGGCACAACAGAAGTTAGTATAGAAAACCTCATAAAGAACAAAGTAATCGTTAGGGTTACTGATAATGGTGAAGGGATTTCAAAAGAAAACCTAACAAGACTTTTTGAACGATTTTTTAGAGTTGATAAAAGTGGTTCTCGTAAAGAAGGAGGCTCAGGTTTAGGGCTTTCAATTGTGAAACACATTATTGAAGCTCATGATGAAAAAATTTATGTAGAAAGCGATTTAGGTGTTGGAAGCGAATTCTCATTTACTCTCGAAAAGGTTGAATAATCTTTTATAATTTGTAGTGTAGTCTGTCGATTTTAATCCGCTAAAATCTTCGACAGTCTTAAGCATTTCAACTTTGAATTCATCTTGTGTACAACTAGGCACAAGTCCAAGTTTAGTTAATCGTTTAGCAATATATTCTTGTTCAAACTGACCTGGAGTTGGAATAAAAAATGCCTTTTTTTCAAGTTTAGCTAAATCCATTACAGTAGTATATCCTGATCTGGATAAGACAATTTTGCTCTCATTTATGGCTTGTTCTAAAGCTTCACTTGTCATAAAGTTATAGCAAGTTATATGATCATTTACAGATGCTTTTGATTCACCTTCAACAACTCCCTTTACAAATAACAGTTTTCCTTTAAATGCAATAAGTTCTTTTAAAAGTAAATTTTGTAATAGTGTTCGTTGTGGTTCTGGACCAGAAAGCAACACCAAAAGATCATATTTTAATTGGCTTTTAGATTTTTTAAAGCGACTTAGAGAACCTATATATTTTATAGGAATCCCTAAAGAATCTATATGACTCAGTTCTCCACTTAAATTGTCTTCGCCCATGGTGTCAGGAACCCAGCATTCATCAAAACGCTTAATTATTTTTTGATGCATTTTGGTGCTCAACCAAGTTGTATTTCCACTTAAAACCTTTAGTTGGTGTGTCATAAATACACAAGGAATATGTTTGCTATAAACACCAAGTCTGTTGTCTGAAAGAATCCCATCAATTCTATAAGTGTCAACGATGGTTTTGATTGCTTTTTTTTCAGCTTTTATAGCCTTAATTAGTTTTGGAGAATTTTGAAGCATTTTAAGCTTGAAGAACTGTCCGTTTTTTGCATAAGTTATGTTATATGAAGGGAGCTCAACGGTTTCAAGTTCAGGGAATTCTTTTTGTAATAATGCTAATGCAATACCATCACTTGCAATTATAGGTTCAAATTTATTTGCAAGTAATGCATTTATTAAGGGAATACATCTGGTAGCATGACCTAAACCCCAATTCAATGGTGCCACTAATATTCGGTTCTTGAGTTGATCTCGCACTAGATATATCTGTTTAGGTGCTTCGTAGTATTCTATTTTAAATACGATACACAAAAACAAAGATAATACTAATATGTTTCCTTAATTTTGCCAAAATATTAAATTAATTGTGGGAAGTAAGAATAAATTAAAACGGTTTAAGGAAAATGAAACGTTTGCGAATGTCGTTCAGCCATCACGTGATGAATTGGTGACCGATAATTTTAAATTTAAAGGAAACTGGAAAGCTAACTTTTTTAAGAATTCAAACCCTTTAGTTTTAGAATTAGGATGTGGTAAAGGTGAATATTCAGTTGCGTTAGCAAAAAAATATCCTGAAAAGAATTTTATTGGTATCGATATTAAAGGTGCTCGATTTTGGAGAGGTGCAAAAACAGCTCTTGAAGAAAGTATCCCAAACGTTGGGTTTTTAAGAACTCAAATAGAACTCGTTGACTTTGCCTTTGATGAAAATGAAGTCGATGAAATTTGGATAACCTTTCCAGATCCACAAATAAAATATAAACGCACCAAACATAGAATGACGAATTCTCAGTTTTTAAAACGCTACAAAACCATTTTAAAACCTGATGGCATTGTGAACTTAAAAACAGACAGCGAATTCATGCATGGTTATACCCTTGGCCTCTTACATGGTGAAGGTCATGAAGTGCTTTATGCTAATCACGATGTATATAAACAAGAAGGAAGTCCGGAGGAGGTTACAAGCATTCAAACCTTTTATGAGTCGCAATATTTAGAACATAACAAACCAATTACGTATATTAGGTTTAAAATAAAGTAGATTTTGAATATAACAGTCATTTTTTTTCTGGGATTGCTTATTGCATTAATTGGCGTTATTCCTCCTGGATTATTAAACATGACTGTTGCAAAAATCAGCTTAAAAGAAGGTTACAGTAGAGGTATTGTGTTTTCAATAGGAGTGTGTTTGATTGTGTTTTTGCAGACATATATTGCCGCAATGTTTGCTCGTTATTTGAGTAATCATCCTCATACAGTTGAAATTTTAAGACAAGTAGCTTTCGTGATTTTTGTATTGATAACCATCTATTTTTTGTTTATAGCAAAGTCATCTCCAAAACCAAATATTGAACCCGATAGTAAAAGCAAGCAAAGTCGTTTTTTTCAAGGTGTATTCTTATCTGCAATTAATGTATTTCCGATTCCTTATCAAGCCTATATGACAATTACTATAGCTGGATTTGGTTGGTTTGCATTTGATCCTATGAGTATACTAACCTATTGCTCTGGCGCAGCAACTGGAACTTTTGTGATGTTATATGTTTATATCTTCTTTTTTGATAAAATAAAAGATAAAAAGTTTACCTCTCAAAAGAACATGAACAAAAGTATTGGCATCATTACCGCAATTGTTGCCATAGTAACACTGATAAATATTTTAATGGATTTATAAGATGACGCCTGAAACATTAAACTTTTTTGATATGAGGTTGCTAAGCAAATTCCCTTTGGAAAAGTGACTACTTATGGTTCCATTGCCAATTATTTAGGCGCAAAGCGAAGTGCCAGAATGGTGGGTTATGCAATGAATAGCTCTGCTCAGAAAGATGTGCCTGCGCATCGTGTAGTCAATCGAAAAGGTTTGCTTACAGGAAAGCACCATTTTGATGGTACTAATTTGATGCAACAATTACTGGAAAATGAAGGCATTACTGTTGTTGATAATCAAATACAAGATTTAGAACAAGTGTATTGGAATCCTGCTGAGGAATTATAAAAATAAAAATGTATTTTAGTTAGGTAAATCATCTGTTATGAAGACATTACTATTTATATTCATTCTTTTTTTGACTACAACATCTGCCTTTTCACAGTGTAGCATTAATCCTTATATACAAGCAAATTATGAATTGGATGCTAAGCTGTTAGCAATGAGAGCTATTAGTAACAATCCACAAGATCCAGATTTTAATAATCCTTTTCTTCCAGACTCTAGAGTTGAGCCTTACTTAGAAAAATTGTCTGCTATATATGAGAATCCTATTAATAGTCCAATAATTGATGAGATATTTAATGATTTTGAAATACATGTAAATCAAGAATATAATTATTCGATTGATTATAAAAGAATTGTATTAGTGGTGAGTACATCTTTGCCTTGGTTAGATAGTTTATTAAATACTGGCATTTCTGGTATTGATGAATTAGATAATCTTATTTCAACTTATCAATTATCCTTAGTTGATTATAATCAGCTTAATTCTTGTTCGTGTACACATCTTTATCTAGAGACAAATTTTGACTTTTTAAACATGTATGCTCTTATAGATGATTTTGAAAATATTGACGATATTGATTATGCAGAAGTTTTTTTGTCTAATCTTTCATTACGATTCAATTATACTGGAATTCCGTATATTCTTTATGATGATTGGGATCCAAACTGGTCAGAAAACGTTGAGGTCTGTGACATTTTCATTAATGAAGAGGATGAGTTCGTCTTTGGGTTATACGGTGGAGATTGTATGGCTGGATGTGTACTTTCAGAATTTAGATATGTTACCGTTACAAATGATTGCGAAGTGTTGGAAGCTAGGCTATCTATTGATACAGCTGAAAAACATAAATTTAAAATATATCCTAATCCAGCAGAGAACCAAGTGTTTATTGAAAGTGAATCTCTTAATGAGATAATAATAAATATATATAACCTTATTGGTGAAAACGTTTTATCACGTCCACTTAAAAATAATTTTGTAAATGTATCTTCTTTGAATTCTGGTGTTTATATGCTAAATATTGAACAAGACAATAGAACTGTTACAAAAAAATTAATTATTAGGTAATAAAAGACATGCTTCCATGCATTTTATAATGTGCCCAGGCACATCATATTCAATACCTTAAGACATTGTTGGGAAAACACTTTGGTTTTTACCTAGATTTTGTCCATAAACAGACAATCTATGATTACAAAACAAAGATTGAAAAGCTATTGCCAAATAATAAAATATTTAAAGCATCATTTGAATTTTAAGTAGAAGATGATGTTTAAAAGTATTATTCTTTAATAAATTTTTTAACTAGTGTACTAGTTTCCGTTTTAATCTTCATAAAATAAGTGCCTGTCGAGAGTGTTTCAGTAGAAATATCGATATTCGTTTTTAAACCAATCACAGCAATATCTTGAATCTGTCTTCCAGAGATATCATAAAGACCAATTTGCTTTATATTTTGCTTTGATTCTAAATGTAAAACATTAGTGGTTGGATTAGGGTACAAAGTGATATTGTTATTTGCTAACTCAAATTCTTCAGTGCTTAACGTTGCAACAGTAGTTTGTTCGTTATTGGTTACAATAGGGAAATTAAAATCGAAATAAATTTCAGCATCATTTTCAAAAGTATCACCTAAACCTAAAGTGTCTAAAGTTTTAATTTTAAAAACGATATAACCATCATTATTGGCGTCATCAAAAGGTAAGTTGATGTTTTCAAAAATAAACTCTACATAATGGTCTAAAGCATTATCTTTAATTCTTGCAATATAATTGTGACTTGCATGTAAAGGAATAAGTGAAGCTAAATCGTATTTGCTTGTATCAATATCATCTTTTACAACAATGTTTACAGCGTTTGCAGTACCAGTATTTTCAAAACGAATCATATAATGTACATAGTCACCAACCATTTCAGGTGAAATAACATCACCTTCTAAACAGGTTTTATCGTTAGGATCAAAAGAATTAACAACGGTTTGATTAAGTTGAAAGGTGTTGTCATCTGGTGTTTCATCAGTTTCAGAAGAATTAACAGAAGCATCAAAAACCAACACATCATCACCATTTACAGGAGGAGTTTCCGATGGTGAATTGATGTTCATAGTGAAAAAGATATTACGAGATTCAAAGGGCGTTAAGTCGGTGAAATTCCAACTCAGCATATTTCCAGATTGCGAATCTTCCGAAGGTGAAGCAGAAATCAAATCCATTAAATCATCTTGAAAAGTAAGGTCAATTGTACCAGACAAAGTGGTAGTGCCTTTGTTTTTATAAACAATTTTATAATAGGCATCAAACCCAGGACGTGCTTCATCAATTGGAAATAAAGTAATTTCTAAATCGTTATACGTTCCATTTGGTGTAATACAGAAATCCTGAATATATGGACTTGTATCCGATGGGAAATCGACCGTAAGACTGGATGGAGATACCAAAAAGTAGCTAGGATTTTCAAGAGTAGGATTAATTGAGTAGGAACCATTAGTTAAAGGGATACCATAACTTCCAGAGATATTTGAAATAAAATTGCCAATTTCAGATCCGTTAGTGATCGAAAAGTTTAAATTAGGGAAGTCGATATCACTGGCATCACAACCATCATTATTTACATCTAGAGTAACATCACCTTCAACAAGGTAGTATTCTCCTCCAGGAGTAAAAGAACAATAAGAGTTAACAGTTACATTTGTGTAGCCGCAGTTATTTACCAAGTCTTGTACATTGTCCATTTCAAATTCATCTGCACAAACAAAAGCGAGACTAGTGTTATTACATATGTTAATATCAGAACTACCAGAGTTATCAGAAAAATTATCATCTCCATTTTTAAATGAGATGGTTTCAAGAATGGGATTGTCTTCAACATTATAAATATAAAAATCATCCTGATTATATATTCCTAGTTTAACATGAGTTAGATTTTCATTATTTTTTAGATTAAGAATTCGAATGGATGTTTCACTAAAGTCAACTTCAGTGAGACCAGAATATTCAACTGTGAGCCAAATGATAGATGATCCTAATTGTATTGAGGATAAATTTGGATTATTATTACAGGTTAGTGAGTTCAAATTGGATGCCTCACTCACATCTAGGTCAAGTAGCAAATTATTAGAACAATCAAGGGTTTCGAGGCTCCCAGTATTACTAAAATCTAGTGATGTAATTTGATTATCATCACAACTTAAAATAGTGAGGTTGGTTAATGAAGTTAAATCGATTGTACTTAATTGATTATTATCACAAGTTAAACGAAAGAGGTCTGATATTACACCTAAATTTAAATTATTCAGTTGATTTGAGGAGCAATCCAATTCAGTTAGATTAGTAGAGTTGCTAACATCTAGGGAACTAAGCTGATTATTAGAGCAACTTAATGTCGTTAAATTTGTCAATTGACTTGCATCGATTGCATTTAGTTGATTATCTGAACAAAGAAAGTAGCTTAGGTTTGTAAACCCATCAAGTTCAATTGAACTTAACTGATTCAGGCGACAATCAAAGTGTGTTAAATTTGAAATGCTACCAAAATTAATGGAATTTAATTGATTGGAATTACATATAAACGTCTCAAGATTGAATAACGAACTAACATCTATGGAATCCAATTGATTAGCAGAACATTTTAAATAATTTAGACTTTGTAATGAACCAAATGTAATCGATGTTATATCATTACTACTACAATCTAAAGTTTCTAGGTTGGTTAAAGCGCTAAGATCTAGTGTTGTTAAATTATTATTTCTTGCAGACAGATTTTGTAAGTTGGTAAAAGCTTCTAATCCTACAAATGATGAAAACATACAAGAAGAATTATTACAATCAAGGTCTAAACTTAAAACGGCCTCTGCTTCGGAAACTTGAATTTCGTTATCGTTATTAGTGTCAACATCAGTGTCACCATTCCCATCACCATCTAAATCGACACAATAACCATTTAATAACCTATTTTTTAATATAGGATCAGGAATGTTTACAATCTGAGCATTTGTTATAAGTGAAAATAAAAAGGCAACTAGTAAAGTGTAGTAGTTTTTCATAATTTAATCTTTAATAAATTTTTTAACTAGTTCACTAGTTTCCGTTTTAATCTTCACAAAATAAGTGCCAGTTGAAAGTGCTTCAGTAGAGATGTCTACATTCGTTTTTAAGCCAATCATAGCAATGTCTTGGATTTGTCTCCCAAAAAGATCGTAGATGCTAATATGCTGTATTGCTTGCATTGATTTTAAATGCAAAATATCAGTTGTCGGATTCGGATACAATACAATACTGGTATTCGCTAATGTAAAGTCTTCAGTACTTAACGTAGCAACTGTAGTTTGTGCTACATTGGTAATAATAGGAAAGTTAAAATCGAAATAGATTTCAGCTTCATTTTCAAAAGTATCATTTAAGACTAGAGTATCGAGTGTTTTAATTTTAAATACCACATAACCATCATTATTGGCATCATCAAAAGGTAAGTTGATGTTTTCAAAAATGAATTCCACATAATAATCTGAACCATCATCTTTAGTTCTAGCCACAAAACCATGACTAGCATCTATGGCAATAAGTGATGATAAATCATATTTGGTTCTATCAATATGGTCTTTTACAACCACATTAATAGCATTAGCTGTTCCAGTATTTTCAAAACGAATCATATAATGTACATACTCACCAACCATTTCAGGTGAAATGACATCACCTTCTAAACAGGTTTTATCGTTAGGATCAAAAGAATTCACAACGGTTTGATTAAGTTGAAAGGTGTTGTCATCTGGAGTTTCATCAGTTTCAGAAGAACTAATGGTTGTAGTAAAACTCAAGATGTCATCACCATTTACAGGAGGCGTTTCCATTGGTGAATTGATATTCATGGTTAAATAAATCTCACGAGATTCAAAAGGTGTTAAATCGGTAAAACTCCAACTCAATAAATCGCTAAGTACAGATTCGTTTGGAGGTGTTGCAGTCACATAGTCCATAACTTCATCTTGAAACCCAAAATCGATATCTCCAGACAAAGTAGTAGTCCCTTTGTTTTTATATACGATTTTGTAATCAGTATCAAAACCAGGACGCGCTTCATCAAGTGGAAATAAGGTAATTTCTAAATCATTGTGTGTTCCATTTGGTGTAATACAAAAGTCTTGAATAAACGGACTAATATCTGTTGGGAAATTAACAGTAATACTTGAAGGTGAAACTGTAAAGTAATCTGGGTTTTCAAATGCTGGAGTTATGGTATGTGAACCAGAACTAATATATAACTCAAATTCGCTCTGCGAATTGGCATAAAACGTATCGTAAAAATCATTACTTGAAATATTGAACCCTTGATTGGTAGCAAAAGCATCTGATACATCACAACCATTACTGTCTACATCAATTAAAGCTTGACCTTGTACTAGAAAATACTCACTATTAGGCTCAAACGAGCAATACGAAGTTATTGCACAATCAGAATAACCATATTCAGTTAATTTATCCTGAACCCAACCAAAGTTATCTTCAATAGTACATACTACAGATAAGTTAGGGCTTCCGTCAAAAAACACATCCCAAGGAGCGCAAAGAACATCAATATCACCAAAATTTATGGTTGTAAAATCGTTATTGTCACAATAGAAATTACACAAATTAAAATTTTGACTTACGTCTATGCTAGTTAATAAATTATTTTCTAAAAATATGGTATTTAAATTTGTACAATTACTGAAATCTATAGACGTAAAAAGATTATTAGACATATGTAATTCTTCTAATATTTGAGAATTACTGAGATCTATAGAAGTTAAAAGGTTATTATTGGCATACAGATCATATAAATTTGGAGAGTTACTAAGATCTATGGTTACAAGTTCATTGTTTGATACTTGAAGAGTAGAAAGGCCAGTGCCAGAGTTCAACGAATTGAGTACGTTGTTTTGACAATTTAGATAAACCAATCCAGTTAAATTTCCAACATCTAAGCTTGATAAATTATTATCTGAACAATATAGGCTATTAAACTCAGCAGCCTGAATTGGAAAATCTATACTTGTTAACTGATTATTAGTACAATAGACTGTTTCCAAATCAGTTAAAGAAGTGAGGTCTAAATTAATTAATTGATTATTATTACAGTTTATATTTTCTAGAGACATGCTACCTAAATTTAACGAGGTTAATGTATTGTCACTGCATCTTAAATTTTTCAAACTTGTCATTGAAGAAAGATCCAAAGATGTTAATAGATTATTGTCACATGTTAAACCAAGCAACGTCTCGTCATTAATAGTTAAAGATGTGAGTTGGTTATCAGCACAATCCACTACTTGAAGACTTAATAAGTTGGGAATAATAAGGCTAGTCAACAAGTTATTTTGGCAGTTTAAATCCCAAAGACTAGTATATGAAGTAATATCTAAATTTGAAAGTTGATTATTACGACAATCCAACCATCTCATATTTACTGAGTCACTTATTTCTAAACTAGTTAATTGATTATCGCGGCAATTTAAATCGTCAAGATTAACCATTCCACTTAAATCTAAAGAAGTAAGAAAATTATTATTACAGCTCAAATAGCTCAAATTAGTTAGATTACTGAGATTTAAACTAGTAATTTGATTAGAAGAACAAGACAAACCTGTTAGGTTAACAAATTCACTTACATCTAAAGATGTTAGGTTATTACTATCACAATTCAAATATCCTAAATTAGAAAAATATTCAATACCAGTTAAAGAAGTTATAGATTCATTATTAACATTCATACTAGATACTTGCAAGGCTTCGCTTACTTGTATTTCTCCATCATTATTTAAATCAGCATCAGTGTAAGCTCCACCTGTGTTGCAACAATTCGTATTTACTAAAGCATTCTTAAAATTAGCATCAGGTATATCAATAATCTGAGCATTTATGATGAATGAGAATAAAAAGGAAATAAGTAAAATCGAGAAATTTTTCATGAGGTTGGTTTTCAAGTTATTAAATATACAGATTTTTTTTTAATTTTTTTGGATCAATCCAAAGCATAACACTTTTTGATGTGGTTATAATCAATTCAAATTTCAGCATAAGAAATACCAATCTTTGAACTTTAAACTTCAAAGGATATTAAGTATCTTTGCATTTAGAATGATTCTACATAGAATTCACGATTACAATAACTATGAAATTAAACAAACAAGATATACTCAAAGCACTCGAAAGCATTTCTGCACCTGGTGAAGGGCAAAATATGGTTGAAAGTGGAGCAGTTACAAATGTCGTTACTTTTGCCGATGAGGTGATTGTCGATATCACTATTACAAACCCAAGCTTACAAGCCAAAAAGAAAACTGAAGTCGATATCATGAAAACCATTCATGATAAGGTGTATGAAAAGGCTAAAATTACAGTCAATGTAAAAGTAGATGCTCCTACAAAGTCAGCTCCTAACGTTATTAAAGGTAAACATATTCCTGGCATTCAAAATATCATTGCAGTTGCTTCTGGAAAAGGTGGAGTTGGCAAATCTACTGTAACGGCTAATTTGGCTGTAACCTTAGCAAAAATGGGTTTTAAAGTTGGTGTGTTAGATGCCGATATTTATGGCCCTTCAATGCCAATGATGTTTGATGTTGAATTAGAACGACCTTTAGCGGTAGATGTCGATGGAAAATCTAAAATGCGACCTGTAGAAAATTATGGTGTCAAAATGTTGTCGATTGGGTTTTTTACAAAACCTGATCAGGCAGTCGTTTGGAGAGGACCAATGGCAGCAAAAGCATTAAATCAAATGATTTTTGATGCAGCTTGGGGAGAACTCGATTTTCTATTAATTGATTTGCCTCCTGGTACTGGTGATATCCATTTAAGTATTATGCAGTCACTTCCAATTACGGGAGCAGTTGTAGTAAGCACACCTCAAAATGTAGCTTTGTCAGATGCCAAAAAAGGAGTTGCGATGTTTCAGCAGGAAAGCATCAATGTGCCAGTGTTAGGTATTATTGAAAATATGGCTTACTTTACACCTGACGAACTTCCTGATAATAAATATTATATTTTTGGAAAACAAGGTGCTCAAAACCTTGCTGAAGATTTAAACGTTCGTTTTTTAGGAGAATTACCATTGGTTCAAAGCATAAGAGAAGCAGGAGATGTTGGTCGTCCGGCTGCTTTACAAACAGCGACATCTCTAGAGAAAGCATTCGAAAAGTTAACACAAAATGTAGTTGAAGAAGTAGTACGTCGTAATGATAATTTACCTCCAACCGAAGCAATTAAAATAACGACTATGGCTGGATGTTCAGCAATTAAAAAATAAAATTAATTCCATTTCCCTTTTCTTTAGAGAGGGAAAAGGTGAGGATATCTAAGATATGAGCACAGAAGAACTTAGACTGAATGTCGAAAAAGCACTGGATGAAATCCGTCCGTTTTTACAAAGCGATGGAGGTGATATCTCGTTATTGTCTATTGAAGATGATAAACTTGTAAAAGTACAATTGCTTGGAGCTTGTGTAGGATGTAGTGTTAATCAAATGACACTCAAGTCTGGTGTTGAGATGACCATAAAAAAATATGCACCACAAATTGAACACGTCATTAACATAGAAGCTTAAATGTGACTTTTGTCACATAATTAGTCTTGTTTTTCGATTAATTTTACATTCCGAAATTTAGATTCATGATTAAAACAGATATACTCATTATAGGAGCTGGACCCACAGGTTTATTTACAGTTTTTGAAGCGGGTTTACTTAAATTAAAATGTCATTTAATTGATGCATTACCACAGCCTGGCGGACAATGTTCAGAGATTTACCCTAAGAAACCTATTTACGATATTCCTGCATACCCAGAAATTCTTGCTGGTGATCTTACCCATAAATTATTAGAACAATGTAAGCAGTTTAAGCCAGGTTTTACACTTGGAGAACGTGCAGAAACCATCGATAAACAAGACGATGGTACTTTTATTGTTACCACAAATAAAGGCACTAAACATCACGCTCCTGTTGTAGCTATAGCTGGCGGATTAGGAAGTTTTGAACCTCGTAAGCCAATCATAGATAACATTGTAGATTATGAAGACAAAGGTGTTGAGTACATTATTAAAGATCCTGAATTTTATAGAGGAAAAAAAGTAGTCATCGCAGGTGGAGGAGATTCTGCTTTAGACTGGAGTATTTTTTTAAGTGATGTAGCTAGCGAAGTAACCTTAATTCATAGACGAAATGAGTTTCGAGGACATCTTGACTCTGTTGAAAAAGTACAAGAATTAAAAAACGCTGGTAAAATTGAGCTGATAACTCCTGCTGAAGTTATTGGTGTTAATGGAAATAATAAAATTGAATCCATTGTTGTCAAACATGGTGCTAACACATTTAAAAAATCATGTGATCATTTTGTGCCCCTTTTTGGGTTGTCGCCAAAATTAGGACCTATCGCAGATTGGGGATTAGAGATTGAAAAGAACGCAATAAAAGTAAATAATGCGTTAGATTATCAAACTAACATTCCAGGGATTTTTGCTATTGGTGATGTGAATACATATCCTGGAAAATTGAAACTCATCCTTTGTGGTTTTCATGAGGCTACATTAATGTGCCAAGCAGCTTACCAAATCATTAATCCAGGTAAACGATATGTCTTAAAATACACTACAGTTGCAGGTGTTGATGGGTTTGATGGCACTAGAAAAGAAGCACCTAAACAAGTTGTAAAAACCATTGATTAATTTCTCCAGATTTGTCACTTTGGCCACAATTGAAAGCCCTATTATAGTATGAAACAAGACGTCAACATAAAAATAACTGATAGAAATGGTGTTACTCATGAAATACTTGCGCCTACAGATATGGCTATGAATCTTATGGAGGTTGTTCGTTCTTATGAATTGGCTCCAGAAGGTACAATAGGAATCTGTGGAGGCATGGCCATGTGTGCTTCATGTCAATGTTATGTGTTAAGTGACACAGCATTGCCTGAAATGCAAGATGATGAAGAGGCCATGCTAAGCGAAGCATTTTATGTTAAAGATAACTCTCGTTTAGGTTGTCAAATTCAAATCACTTCAGATATGGAAGGTTTAGAAGTAGAACTAGCTCCTGAAAGTTAATCTATTCTGTTTTATAGTCTGCCAGCTTTCGAGGTCCTTCCAATAAAACTCTAACAATTTTCAACGTACCATCATCAGTTGTGGCAATTTGCCATTTTATTAATGAAATCTCTCCATTTTCAATTTCAATACCTGTAATACTTCTTGGATGTACACAGCTTCCATCATTAAAAAAAGCAATATCACCTGGTTCAGGAAAACGTGGTCTGTGCGTATGACCCACAATCGTAATAAGGTTATTGTTTTCTATAATCCACTTTTTAGTTCTACGCTCAACTTTTATTAATTCTTTGTAATTTTTTGCAGGACTGGTTGGGTCTGCAATGCCCATCACATTGAGTGGTTTCCACAGAATACGAACTAGAAAACGACTCCATTTCCAGAAGATATAATTCCACCAATCCGCTTGATGACCATGAGTTAAAAATAGTTCCTGACCAGTTTCACTATGTTTTAAAATAATGGCTTCATGGTATTTGAGATCACAAAATAAGTCGACCTCTTCTCCAATTTTTGGATCAAAATAAGTTGATAAATATTTTTCTACATATTTAGGGTCGCGATATACCATGTCATGGTTTCCCCAAATCATGTGTAAGCGATTTTGTTCATGAAAAAGCTTCATCAACATATACACATTTTTATGTGCATTCAAAATAGAGTCAAACGAGAGGTTTTCCCATAATTCATCACCATCACCAAGTTCGCAGTAGCTAAAATCTTCAGCGTAATAATGCTTTAAGGCATGAAAGTAAATGTTGCGATTATTAGCAAAGTCATCAGCAAAACTGTTATCGCCTCGATGACAATCACTAAAAAGTACAAACTTACTAGAGTTGTCAAAATTAATGACCATAGCATTTTTATAAGCACGATCTAATCTGGTTTTTGAAGACATAAAGTAAATGTAAACAAAAAATGCCTCTCAACAGAAAGGCATTTTTATAAATTTATTTCATATCAATTCCATAAGAGAGTGAAATAATAACACCTATGGTTTAGCTTGCTATTTAAATGCATTTAAACCAGTTACATCCAATCCAGTAATCAATAAATGAATATCGTGAGTCCCTTCGTAAGTCACTACACTTTCCAGGTTCATCATATGTCTCATGATAGAATATTCACCAGAAATTCCCATTCCACCTAACATTTGTCTGGCATCACGTGCAATTGTTAAAGCCATATCCACATTGTTTCGTTTTGCCATTGAAATTTGAGCAGAAGTAGCAGTGCCGTTTTCACGCATTACACCAAGTCTCCATGCTAATAATTGTGCTTTAGTGATTTCAGTAATCATTTCAGCTAATTTCTTTTGCTGTAATTGAAACTGACCAATCGGCTTTCCAAACTGATGACGTTCTTTACTGTAACGTAAAGCAGTATCATAGCAATCCATAGCTGCTCCAATAGCTCCCCAAGCAATACCAAAACGTGCTGAATCTAGACAGCCAAGTGGAGCTCCTAGACCAGATTTGTTAGGTAATAAATTTTCTTTAGGCACTTTGACATTATCGAAAATAAGTTCTCCAGTAGCACTGGCACGAAGTGACCATTTATTATGAGTTTCAGGAGTTGAAAATCCTTCCATACCACGCTCAACAATTAAACCATGAATACGTCCTTCTTCATTTTTTGCCCAAACCACAGCGATTTGACAGAATGGAGAATTTGAAATCCACATTTTAGCACCATTTAATAAATAGTGGTCTCCCATATCTTTAAAGTTGGTCACCATTCCTCCAGGATTACTGCCATGGTCAGGTTCAGTTAACCCAAAAGACCCAATCCATTCACCAGAAGCTAATTTTGGTAAATATTTCTGACGTTGTTCTTCATTCCCATATTTCCAGATAGGATACATTACCAACGATGATTGTACTGAAGCTGTACTTCTTACACCAGAATCTCCACGTTCAATTTCCTGCATGATTAATCCATACGAAATTTGATCTAAGCCAGCTCCTCCATATTCAACAGGAATATATGGTCCGAAAGCTCCAATTTCAGCTAATCCACCAATAATAGATTTTGGGAATTCAGCTTTTTGTGCCGCTTCTTCAATAATTGGAGAAACATCACGCTTTACCCAGTCTCTTGCGGCATCACGCACTAATTTGTGTTCTTCTGAAAGTAATTCATCAAGATTATAATAATCTGGTGCTTCGAATAAATCTGGTTTCATTGTGTGTCGTATTTTGTTTGGATAGCAAAAATAACGAAATCGTTTTCTTAAAACTACATTTTCAAATAAAAATCCTTAGTCAGATTAATGTAATTTTCAGTATAGTGATGACGTGCAGTTTCTATAATTAATTCGGAATTTATTATGTCGCTTTTCGAGAATGAAAACTCAATCAAGCTTCGTTTTATAGCTGCGGAAGGAGAGCCTTTAACATGTGTGATTCGCTTTGGAAAAATAGCAAATTCAGCTGCTAAAACTGTAAACTTTTCTTCTTCTGAAAATGGAATTATTACAGAAAACAGACCTTCTTTCGAAAGTAAAGCAACAACACTTTCTAACAAGTGTTCAAAAGGCATGGCATCTTGAAAACGTGCTAAATCGCGCTTTGAATTTTCTGTTTTATAATTTTCAGCGTAGAATGGCGGATTGCAAATAATTAAGTCGTAAGTATCATCAATTTCATCTGCAAATTCTTCTAATGAAGCATGATAACAAAACAAGCGGTCATTCCAAGGTGATTGTTCAAAATTGTCTACGCATTGCTCGTAAGCTTTGTCGTCAATTTCTAAAGCTTCAATGGTTTGAGCATGACTTCTTTGAGCTAATATTAGTGATAAAATACCAGTTCCTGCACCAATGTCTAAAACTGAAATAGGATTTCTTTCAAGAGAAACCCAAGTACCAAGCAACACACTATCAGTGCCAATTTTCATAGCACATTGATCTTGCTGAACAGTAAATTGTTTGAATTGAAAAGGTTTTACCACAAATTTCAAATTTTAAATTCCAAAATCCAAAAGAGATTAAGTTTTATTAATGATTGCTGATTAAATTTTCCTTAATTCTTCCGATTCATTAATTAAATTTACGATTTCATTGTTATTTGGGTTTAGATCCCTTAAAAGCTTTAACCAAAGTACAGATTCTTTAGCTTCTTTTCTTGCAATTTTTAAACGAAATTTAAAATCTTTATCTCCTAATTTTTCATTGGCTTCTATGTAGTTAGCAGCAACAGAACCTGATGATCTAACCAATTGTTTACCATCTTCGATGTTTGATGTTGTTTTTGTAAGTTTTGTAATTGTTAATCTACAATTTTTGGCAAACAAGTATGTTCTTTCTTCTAAATCGTAAACTTTCTTATTGCCCATAACCAATTGGAATTTTTTATTTTTTATTTTGGAATTTATTCAATATACAATTGAATTAATCCTTCAGGAGTGTCTACAAAAATGATTTTATTTTTTTTATCAACTTTAGAGATGAATTCATCATTCATTGGAATTAAGATTTCGATACCATCTCTGTCTATTTCAAATAGCGACTGTGCAGTAGAGTCATTTATTGATTTGATGATACCAACATGTCCAAAGTTGTTATCTTCCACTTTAAACCCGATAATTTCATGAAAATAAAATTTACCATCATCTAATTTTGGCAGAAATTCAAGTGGTAAGTATAATTCACTTTTTATAAGTGCATCGGCATCTTCTTCAGTATCAACATCTTCAAATTTAATTCTTAATAATTCAGATTTATGAAGCTGAGATGATTCAATAAAAAAAGGGACAAGGTTATTTCGCACTTCAACAAAAACGGACTCCATATTTTCATATAACTCGGGTTCGTCAGTATCTAGTTTGATTAATAATTCACCTTTAAAACTGTATTTTTTGACAATCTTGCCGAGAAAGAAACACTCTTTTTTATTCATAATTATTTAAGTTATTTAATAAAAAAACTCCGACACATCGTATCGGAGTTTAAAAGTATAAAAAATAAATTTCTATTCTTCTTCGTTTGAAGCGGTCGTGTCTTCACCTTCAGCCTTTGCTTCTTCAGTAACCTCTTCTTCAACAACAGGAGCCGCAGCCGCTATTCTTGCTTCATTAACTGCTTTTTCAGCTGCTAATGCTTCAGCTTTTGCTTTTGCTTCGGCTTCAGATAAATTAGCTTCTTTACTTTGTACTTTAGCTGCTTTTTCGTCTAACCAAGCATCGAACTTCGCTTGAGCTTGTTCTTCAGTAAGTGCACCTTTAGCAACACCACCTGCAAGGTGATTTTTAAGCAATGCACCTTTATATGATAAAATTGCTCTGGCTGTATCAGTTGGTTGTGCACCATTCTGTAACCATTGTACTGCACCATCAACATTTAATTCTACAGTTGCTGGGTTAGTGTTTGGATTGTAAGCACCTAATTTTTCTAGGTATTTACCATCTCTTTTTGATCTTGCATCTGCTGCTACGATCCAGTAGTAAGGTTTTCCTTTTTTACCGTGTCTTTGTAATCTTATTTTAACTGACATATGTAATTAATTAGTGAGGTTCGCGACCTCTATTATTAATGAGAGCGCAAAGATAATACAATTATTTAATTTAGAACATTTTATTTGAAATTAAGTAATATTGAAATTTTATTATACTTTTGGAAGTTCTAAAACGTTATATTTACCTAAAAATGTGCCTCATTTTTATTTTAGAGGAAGAAAAATTAAAACCAATGAAAAGACTAGCTATACTTCTCATAACAGTATTAACCTTTGCAAGTTGTGGTGACGAAGT
Organism: Psychroserpens mesophilus; assembly: GCF_050617655.1. GTDB lineage: Bacteria > Bacteroidota > Bacteroidia > Flavobacteriales > Flavobacteriaceae > Psychroserpens > Psychroserpens mesophilus_A. Next base: position 777,339 of record NZ_JBODQC010000001.1, read on the forward strand.
TGAATTTAATTCACCATCAATACAGGGAACTAAGGACTATGTGCTTTGGAGAGCAGAGTATTTTAATGCTGATATAGATAGCAATGGATACTTAACCATTACTGGAGGAAATAACATTGAAACTTTAGAACTCAGAATACCTTCAGTTGCTATAGGTCTTTATAATTTAGGAGATGTTGAGTCTATGGAAGCTAGATTTACTGCTGCCGATGGTACTGTATATTCTACTAATTATCCTGAAGATGAATCAAATCAACCAGTTTATACCGAATATGGTTTTATTAAACTAGACGAAATTATAAATAATACATTTACAGGTAGGTTTGAGTTTAATGCATATAATATTGATGGTACAGATGTCATCAACTTTGGAGGTGTTACTGAACAAAACGGAGGTTCAAACGACACAGGAGAAGATCCAATTGGAGGAGGTATATTTTATAGAGTCCCATTAACCTCAGGGAGTTTTCCTACTACGATAATTACATGTGATGATGCTCAAGAGCAAACAGAGTTATTAGAAGCTGCTTTTGTAGCAACAACTGCACCTGAACTCACTTATGTAAGTAGTGCTGATTATGTTATGGCTTGTGAAGCTTTTGCTGCAGCTTTAGAAACTCAAAGAATATATTGTGGTGATATTGGTGGAGCATTACAAAATCAAATAGACGACTTAAATGCTTGTGTTTTTCCATGCGGAATTGCTTTAGACAACAGAAATACAGCAGAAACTGCATTTAATAATGCTACAATTGGTAACTACGTCGCAGCATGTTTGGATTATCAGTTCTATTTACAGGAGCAAATTAATTTTTGTGGAGATCCAGATGGAAGTATACAATTAGAATTAGACGGTTTAAATTGTGCTGATTCTGATGGTGATGGTATTCCAGATATTTTTGAAGATTTTAATGGAGATGAAGATCTTGATAATGATGATTCTGATAGTGATGGAACTCCTAATTATCTAGATGACGATGATGATGGTGACGGAATTTTAACAATTAACGAAGCTAAAGATATTGATGGAAATCCTATTGACACTGATGGTGATAATGATGTAGATTATTTAGACACAGATGACGATGGTGATGGTGTGTTAACACAAAATGAATCAGGAGATACTGATGGTGACGGAATACCAAATTATATAGATGCTGACGATGATGGCGATTCTGTTTTAACTGTTTTTGAAGATATCAATAATGATGGAAACCCAGTTAATGACGATACAGATGCAGATGGCACTCCTAATTATTTAGACGACGATGACGATGGTGATGGTCTTTTAACAATAAATGAAAATCCAGATCCTAATATGGATGGCGATCCAGCAGATGCTGATGATACAGATATGGATGGTGTTCCAGATTATTTAGATAACGTATAAGAAATTTATATGATGTTTTACTAAAGCAGCTCTAATGGGCTGCTTTTTTTGTTAAAAATTTTTAAATCGCTGTTAAAGATGTTAAATCATTCGATATTTCTTTCAGTTCATACTATATTAAGTTAGTGAGATGTGAAACAATACGCATCCCAAAAAAAAGTATTGAAATTTAAAATTGTATAAGATAACATGAAGTATTCAGAAGAAATTTCAAATAAATTAAATGAATTATTAATAAAAAACTATGATGCAGAAAAAGGGTATTTAAACGCCATTGATAACGTAGATAGTGATAAATTAAAAATGTATTTTAAAAGACGTGCTTCAGAACGAAGTGAATTCGCTAAAGAATTAAGAACTGAAATCTTGCAATATGGAGAGATTCCTGAAGATTCAGGAAGTTTTAAAGGAACAATGCATCGTAACTGGATGTCATTAAAATCAACGTTTAGCTCTAATAATGAAGAAGCGATTCTTGAAGAAGCAATTAAAGGTGAAGAAGCAAGTTTAGAAGAATATAACGAGCTCATTAAAGAGCGTAATTTACCGCCAAGTATTGATAGTTTGTTAGTAAAACATAAAAACGCTATTCAAGCAGCAATTAATACAGAAAAAGTTCATGAAGAACTAGTTTCATAAATTACGTCCGAAAATAAATTAAAGTCAGTTCATTTGAACTGACTTTTTTTGTTTAAAAGTGTTTATAACTTCACTTTAAATAAGCTAAGTTTCTTTGTAATTTTATAAGCTAGATTTTACAGTTCAAAAACCAAATAATAAACAACTCAGTTTTAATGTATTTAATTTTCGATACCGAAACTACAGGATTACCAAAACGTTGGGATGCACCAATTACAGACGTAGATAATTGGCCTAGATGTATTCAAATAGCTTGGCAACTTCATGACGATATGGGAAACTGTGTCGATCATCAGGATTATCTGGTGCAACCGCAAGAGTTTAATATTCCTTATGATGCAGAAAAAATTCATGGTATTTCTACTGAGTTAGCTCAAGAGCAAGGAGTTCCACTAATTGAAGTGCTTGAAAAATTCAATGCAGCTTTAAGTAAAACTAAATTTGTTGTTGGTCAGAATGTAACCTTCGATCTCAATATAATGGGAGCTGAGTTTGTAAGAGCAGACTTTGCTAACAAGCTACAAGAACTTCCGGTATTAGATACTTGTACTGAACACACCGCAGAATTATGCCAGATACCAGGAGGTCGCTACGGAAAGTTTAAATTACCAACCTTAACGGAGTTACATCAGTTTTTATTTAACACTCCCTTTGCTGAAGCTCATAATGCTACTGCTGATGTTGAGGCAACAACACGTTGTTTTTTAGAATTGATTCGTTTAGGTGAATACACTAAAGAACAATTAGATGTTCAGCCTGATTATTTTCAGAACTTTAATGAGAAAAATCCACAGCAAATTCAGCTCATAGGATTAAAACATATCAACCTTAAAAGGGAAAGTGCCAAAATCAATGAACGCCTTCAGAAATCTCAAACAGATGTTATCTCTGAAGCTGAAATAAAAGAGAACATTTCAGATTTAGCTGATGTCGATTTTGTACATCTTCATAACCATTCTCAGTTTTCAGTATTGCAGTCTACCATAAGTGTTTCAGATCTTGTAGCTGTTGCTGCAGAACAAAATATGCCAGCCGTAGCTTTGACTGATCATGCTAATATGATGGGAGCATTCCATTTTGTAAAAGCGGTTAACAATCATAATAAATCGGTTAAAGCACAACATGCTGAAGCTGAAGAAGCAGGAGAAGAGAAAAAAGGAAAAATTATAAAGCCAATTATTGGCTGTGAGTTTTTTGTTTGTGAAAATCACACCGATAAAACCAGAAAAGATAACGGTTATCAAATTGTACTGATTGCCAAAAATAAGAATGGCTATCATAATTTAGCAAAACTATCCTCACATGCTTTTGTTGATGGGTTTTACTACCTCCCAAGAATTGATAAAAAACTCATTCAGCAATATAAAGAAGACCTCATATGCTTAACAGGAAATCTTTACGGAGAAGTGCCAAGTAAAGTGTTGAATGTTGGAGAAAATCAAGCTGAAGAAGCATTAATCTGGTGGAAACAGGAGTTTGGTGATGATTTGTATGTGGAGCTGATGCGTCACAATCAAGAAGATGAAAATCGCGTAAATCCTGTGCTTATTAGTCTTGCTCAAAAACATGATGTGAAGCTTGTCGCTACCAATAACACCTATTATTGCAAACAACAAGATGCAAATGCACATGATATTTTACTATGTGTAAAAGATGGCGAAAAGCAAGCGACTCCTATTGGTCGTGGACGTGGTTATCGTTACGGATTGCCAAATAAGGAATATTATTTCAAATCTTCAGAAGAAATGAAAGCACTGTTCACAGATATTCCTGAAGCAATAACAAATGTTCAAGACGTAGTAGATAAGGTAGAAGGCTTTCAATTAGCTCGTGACGTATTATTACCAGCTTTTGATATTCCTGATGAGTTTAAAGATGATGCCGATTTGACCGATGGTGGTAAACGAGGAGAAAATGCTTATTTGAAACATCTCACTTATGAAGGCGCAAAAAAACGCTATGGTGAAGACCTTTCAGATGAGATTAAAGAGCGTCTCGATTTTGAATTAAGTGTCATTGAAAATACAGGTTATCCAGGATACTTTTTAATCGTTGAAGATTTTATTCGTGAAGCCAGAAATATGGATGTATCTGTCGGACCAGGTCGTGGTTCTGCAGCAGGATCTGTAGTGGCTTACTGCCTTTGGATAACCAATATTGATCCTTTAAAATACGACCTACTTTTTGAGCGTTTCTTAAATCCAGATCGTATTAGTATGCCTGATATCGATATCGATTTTGATGATGAAGGCCGAAGTCGCGTCATGGATTATGTCATTAAAAAATATGGAGCGAATCAGGTAGCTCAAATTATTACTTACGGAACCATGGCTGCGAAGTCATCAATTAGAGATACAGCCCGAGTTTTAGATTTACCTTTATTTGATGCCGATCGCATTGCGAAGTTGATTCCAACCATGTCTAAACTGAATAAAATTTTCGGTCTTGATGAAAAGGAATTGTCAAAAAAATTCAGAGCTGAAGATTTAGAAAAAGTGAATCAGCTTCTCAATATCGCTGATGGAAGCGACTTAGAGTCTGAAACGGTAAACTTAGCGAGAACTCTAGAAGGTTCTGTTCGTAATACTGGAATTCATGCTTGTGGAGTGATTATTACGCCTGATGATATTACCAAGTTTGTTCCTGTTGCTACCGCAAAAGATTCTGACTTGTATGTGACTCAGTTCGATAACTCTGTGGTGGAAGACGCAGGTTTGTTGAAGATGGATTTCTTAGGATTAAAAACGCTGACTTTAATTAAGGATACTGTTAAAATCGTTAAAGCAAAGCACAATATTTTACTTGATCCTGACAGCTTTCCGTTAGATGATGAAAAAACCTATGAATTATTCCAGAAAGGAGAAACGGTAGGTGTGTTTCAATATGAATCACCAGGTATGCAAAAGCATCTTAAAGATTTAAAACCTACAGTGTTTGAAGATCTCATTGCAATGAACGCCTTGTACCGACCAGGACCAATGGAATACATTCCAAGTTTTGTTCGTAGGAAACATGGTGATGAAGATATTGAGTACGATTTGCCAGCAATGGAAGAATATCTCAAAGAAACTTATGGAATTACGGTGTATCAGGAGCAGGTCATGTTACTCTCGCAAAAGTTAGCCGATTTTACCAAAGGTGAAGCAGATATACTCCGTAAAGCGATGGGTAAAAAGCAAATTGCAGTTCTGGACAAAATGAAGCCTAAGTTTATAGAACAGGCAGAAGCAAAAGGGCATGATGCTAAAGTGCTGGAAAAAGTCTGGAAAGACTGGGAAGCTTTTGCAAGTTATGCTTTTAATAAGTCGCATTCAACATGTTACGCATGGATTGCTTATCAAACAGCCTATTTAAAAGCGCATTATCCTGCAGAGTATATGGCAGCTGTGCTCTCAAATAACATGAATGATATTAAGCAGGTAACCTTCTTTATGGAAGAATGCAAGCGGATGCGATTAGATGTCTTGGGTCCAGATGTAAATGAGTCATACTATAAATTTTCAGTAAATCAAGATGGTGCAGTTCGCTTTGGTATGGGAGCTATAAAAGGAGTTGGTCATGGTGCTGTGAAAACAATAGTAAAGCATAGAAAAGAAGATGGTCATTACAAATCAATATTTGATTTAGCAAAGCGAATCGACCTTAGAGCTGCAAATAAAAAGGCCTTTGAAAATTTAGCTTTAGCTGGCGGTTTTGACGGATTTGGAGATACACATCGTGCTCAATATTTCCATGATGATGGTGATGGAATTACCTTTTTAGAGAAAGCCATTAAGTATGGAGCTAAACATCAGGAAAACGAAAATTCTGCTCAGGTGAGTTTATTTGGAGCTACCAGTGATGTGCAAATAGCAGAACCTGTGGTGCCGCCTTGTGAAGAATGGGGAACGATGGAAAAATTAGCTCAGGAGAAAGAAGTTGTTGGTGTTTACATCTCTGGTCACCCTTTAGATGATTTTAAAGTAGAGATGAAAACGTTTTGTAATGGAAATCTGGCACTCTTTAATGAGTTAGAAAATTACGTAAATCGTGAAATCACTTTTGGAGGTGTTGTTACCGATGTACAGCATCGTGTTAGTAAACAAGGTAAAGGTTGGGCACTTTTTATGGTTGAAGATTACACAGATAGTTTTGAGTTTAGAATTTTTGGTGAAGAGTATCTGAAGTATCGCCATTTTTTGGTAAAAAACAGTTTTGTCTATGTAAAATGTTATGTAAGAGAAGGCTGGGTAAATCGTGAGACTGGTAAAAAAAGTGATCCTAGATTACAGTTTAATAGTTTTCAATTACTTCACGATGTTATGGATACTTATGCTAAGAAGCTATCCGTTCAACTTAATATTAATGATTTAAAAGAACAGAGAATTACTAAACTTAAAGATTTATTCAGAATTCATGAAGGTAATCATGCCCTTAATTTTGTAATCTATGATAACGATGAAGAGATTAAACTGAATTTGCCGAGTAGAAAACAAAAAGTTAAAATATCACAATCGTTATTACAAGAATTAGAAAATAATGATGTGTATTATAAGTTGAATTAATGTAAAACTTAATATGATAAACATAAAATCTTAAATCCAATCAAAAAGAGTTCTTAAGTAAGTTTCGATATCTTTAAGTTCTTTTATGATCCAAATAATTACCTAAATCATCTAATGAATCATCCCAAAATTGCTCATAGAATTTGATCCATTTGTTAAGCTCTTTTAATGGTTTGGCATTAGCATGACAAAAACGTTCACGACCTTTACGGTCTAAATAAATTAAGTCTGCTTCTTCTAAGGTTTTAATATGTTTGGTAACACCTTGTCTGCTTATTTCAAATTGATTTGCGATTTGAGTTATTGACAAATCCGAACTGGTAACAATCAATGTATGAAAAATCTCACGTCTTATGGGATCAGCTATGGCTTTAAATAATTGTGTGATGTTATCCTGCATTCACTTCTTTTTTTAGATAATTTGTTAGTTGATTGATACAATCAGTCCATCCACCATTAAAACTTTCAAGCATAGTAATTGCTGTATCTCCAGCATAGTTTGAAATTCCTGAATGCTTTAAATACAGATGTGTGCCACCTGTAACAGCCACTAACTTCCAGTTCACAGTCGTTTCTACTTCAGTGCCAGCTACAATCCATGTGTAAACTAATATATAAGGATGTGCTTTTTTAACTATTCCGTTAATAGTTGTACACCCTTTTTCATTTGGTTCTGATGAAAAAGTGTATTGATACCCCTTTTCAGCTTTAAAGTCGGCTTTTAAAAACCATTTCGAAATTTCTTCGCCTTTTGAAATGGCACTCCATACTCTATCTATAGGATGATTAAATACTTTTTCTTTAATAATTGTGTCCTTCATGATTTATTATTTATCGAATTTATTAGATAATACGCAACGTTATGGTTGCTAACTTACGTCAATCTTTTATAATGCGCAACAAAAAAGTTGCGTATGATAATAATGTCTTTGCGCAAAGGATAGAACGGTTTGTTTGAGCTCCTCGTAGAGAGCGAGTAGTGATAGCCTGGTTTATGCGCCCTAAAAATTATTATATAAGCATTCAATAACTTCATAATCAAAACAAATACGTACATTGTAAGGTTTGGCAAAATTTTTGACTAATTTTGTGTATTAAAACGAAGTTAAACTCAATTAGAACATATAATTATGGCATTAGAAATAACAGATGCAACGTTTGAAGAAACAGTATTAAACAGTGATAAACCAGTAGTGGTTGATTTTTGGGCTGCTTGGTGCGGACCATGTAGAATGGTTGGGCCAATCATTGATGAAATAAGTACAGAATACGATGGTAAAGCCGTTGTAGGTAAAGTAGACGTAGATGCTAATCAGGAGTTTGCTGCTAAATATGGCGTGCGAAATATCCCAACAGTTTTGGTATTTAAAAATGGAGAGGTCGTAGGACGTCAGGTTGGAGTAGCTCCTAAAAATGCATATACAGACGCTATCGATTCTTTATTATAAGATATAATCTAAAAGAAATGATAAAAGGTTTGCCAATGTGGTAAACCTTTTTTTATTTTTAGCTAATAATAAGTCTAAGACAAAACACATATGAGTAAGCAAGCAAAAGCACAAGATATAATAGATAGTAAATTATTGGAAGAACGTAAAGTGTTTCTATGGGGAATGGTAGATGAAAAATCGGCAAAACATGTTATAGACCGTTTGATGTATTTGGATACCTTAGAAACCAAAGACATTCATTTATATATTAACAGCCCTGGAGGTTATGTCACTTCTGGGTTTGCTATATATGATTGTATCAAATCATTGAATAGTGATGTATCTACTATTTGTACAGGATTAGCGGCATCAATGGGATCTATTTTGTTATCCGTTGGAACTAAAGGAAAGCGCTTTATCCAACCACATGCTCGTGTGATGATTCATCAGCCAAGCGGAGGAGCACGCGGTCAAGCGAGTGATATAGAAATTACAGCTCAGGAAATTTTAAAAACAAAGGAGTTAAGTGCTAAGATTTTAGCAGATAATTGCGGTCAGGATTTTGATAAGGTAATGAAAGATTTTAATCGTGACCATTGGATGGGAGCAAAGGAATCTAAAGCGTATGGAATTGTTGATGACATCTGTTAGATTTTAGAACATAGACTAAAAACATGAATTTACAAGCAGAACTCAACAAAGCAGGCGGATTTAAAAACTTAGAACTTCTTGCCAAGCAGGTTGTGGAAGGATTTATTGCAGGAATGCATAAGAGTCCGTTTCATGGGTTTTCTGCTGAGTTTGCTGAACATAAAATTTACAATCAAGGAGAAAGTACACGTCATATCGATTGGAAGCTCTATGCTAAAACAGACAAGCTTTATACCAAACGTTTTGATGATGAAACTAACCTACGTTGTCATCTCATTATAGACAACAGTAGTTCGATGCATTATCCTGAACTTAACGATTTCAATATTACTAATCTTAATAAAATTGCTTTTTCGGCTTTAGCATCAGCATCTTTGATGCACATCTTAAAAAAGCAGCGTGATGCGGTTGGTTTAAGTATTTACAGTGATGCCTATGATTATTATGCTCCTGAAAAAGGAAGTGAACGTCATCATCAAATGTTGTTAAGTCAGTTGAGTAATATGGTTGTTTCTAAACCATTACATAAACAAACTGAAACATACACCTATTTGCATCAAATAGCAGAAAACATTCATAGGCGCTCTTTAATTTTCTTTTTTACAGATATGTTTCAAACGGCTACTGATGATGTGAAATTATTTGAAGCTTTGAGGCATTTAAAGCATAACAAACACGAAGTTGTACTATTTCATGTCATTGATAAGGCTAAAGAATTGAAGTTTGATTTTGATAATGCACCCAAACGTTTCATTGATGTAGAAACAAATGAATTTATTAATTTGTACCCAGACAGCGTTAAGGATGGTTATGAATTGGCTGTGAATGACTACTTTAAATCTATAAGATTAAAATGCTTACAATATCAAATCAAGTATGTTGAAGCAGATATCAATCAGTCTTTTGATAAGATTCTAACGACTTACATGGTAGAGCGACAAAAATTTATTTAAAAATTTTGTCAAAAATCTTTAGAAAAGATTTGTGATATTAAAAATCGAATGTATATTTGCCCTCGCATTAAAGCAACGGTCTGGTAGTTCAGCTGGTTAGAATGTCGCCCTGTCACGGCGAAGGTCGCGGGTTCGAGTCCCGTCCAGACCGCTTAAAAATTGCAACACTAAAGCTCTAAGAAATTGGAGCTTTTTTTAAGCAATAAAAATAGTTGTGTTGTTCTAGGAGCAATCCTAGAGTTGTGAGAAACTCAATGTTGTTGAGTTCTTACCGATGAGAAGCTTTCCTTTTTTCTGAATAAGAAAATAGGGATGCTTTTTTGTTTTTATGCCCTTTTTGTTCTAAAAAAGGTGTGCAATAAGGTGTGTTTTAAGTTCTTCAGAAATGCACACCTAATTTTATAATAATTTAAAAATCAATCAAATGAATAAATATAATTTTAGTGTGTTATTTCTGTTGGCAAGTAATAGAAGTAACAGAAATAATAAGTGTGCTCTTAAATGTAGAATTACATATAATAAGAAGCGAAAAGAATTTGCCACTGGTAGGTTTGTGAATCCATCAAATTGGAACAGTAAGCAACAAGTAGCAGAACCGCCTGAACCAGATGCAAAACTAATAAATACTCAATTGAGCCTGATAAGAACTAAACTTAATCAGGCTTTTTTATTTCTACAGGTTAATGAAAGTGATTTTGAGGCTAGTGATATTTACTTACAGTATAAAGGTAAGCCCCTGAAAAAAGATTATGGAGTAGTAGAAGTTTACAACTTATATTTAGCAAGAATCCATAAATTAATTGGAATAGATATTAAACAAGTTACTTATGATAAGTATTTAGAATCTGGTAGACATTTAAAGAGTTTTATTAGATATAAATTCAAATCAACTGATATCAAATTTAAGACTCTTAAAAGCAGTTTTGTAACTGATTATGAGTATTATCTTAAAACAGAGAAAAAGTTTCAACTGAGCACTTTAAACAAGGCTATTCAGAGATTTAGAAGGGTTATTAAATATGCTTTATCTGAAGATTACTTAGCTAAAGATCCTTTTATTATGTATAAACCTAAAACGGTAAAAAAAAAGATTCATTTTTTATCTCCAGAAGAACTTCAAAAACTAGAACAAACTTCTTTTGAAATTAATAGAATACAACAGATAAAGGACTTGTTTGTGTTCTGCTGTTATACGGGATTAGGATTTAGTGAAATGAGTAATTTAAAAAAATCTAATATTATTAAGGAATTTGATGGTAATCTATGGATTCATGTTTTTAGAAATAAAACTAATGGTTTTTATAAAGTTCCATTACTTCCAAAAGCGTTAGAGATTATAGAAGTATATGTAAATGAAGGTCATGAGTATATATTCCCCAGGATGTCTAATCCTAAATTCAATGCATATTTAAAGGAAATAGCACACGTTGTGGGAATTGAATTCAACTTAACTCATCACATTGCTAGAAAGACTTTTGCAACTACAGTATTGCTTTATAATAATGTTCCGATTGAGGTTGTTAGTAAACTATTAGGACATTCAAAGATCCAAACGACACAAGACAGTTATGGTGAAATAGTGCAAAAGAGAATTAGTTTAGAGATTGAAAGGTTAAAGGGTAAGTAATCTATTATCTCTTCTTTTCAATATAATGAAAACTGAAAATCAAAATTTGGAGGTAAAAAGCTCATGAAATTGTCAACTTGTCAACTTTATATATCAAAATTGAAGAGGTCACTAATATTTGTATCTAATATTTTGGCAATTTCATAGGCTGTACTAATAGACGTATTTATTACACCTCTTTCAATCCTACTTATTTGAGATATTTCAACGTCTAAATCACTTGCAAGTTCTGCTTGAGTCAAATCTTTAGATTTTCTAATTTTTCTAAGATTTTTACCGAATTCTATTAAAAATGCTTGATTTTTTGAATACTCCACACGTTAAAATTCGTGTAGTTTTAATATTAATCAGTAGGCAAATTTGCCTATATTTAAAAACTAAATTTATCAAAATGATAACAGGAATTGTAATTATAGTGTTAATAGTTATAGGAAAGTTTATTTACGATTCCTACCTGACTAATAATACAGAGAAAAGATGGGAAGAACATAAGAATATGAATTCTATTAACGTTCCTGAAACAAAAATAACTTATAACGATATTAAACCTTTTAATAATGTGAGAATTGATGGATATTATGTTCATAATTACAAAGGATTAGATATATATAATAATTCATTTGAAATTATACAGTTATTATTGTTTTTAGATGATAAATATGTTTGTCTTATAGAGCCTGAGAGTTATCTTGTAACTACGGATGAAAGAATGAAAGTGTTTATGTCTAAGTTGAAAGAATCTATAAAGATTATTAAGTCAGATGAATATAATCATCTAGACGATAGCTTAGGCACTTATCAAGTTGATAATAACAAAATTGAAATAAAATTTTTCAACCCTAAAGATGAAAATAACAGTGATATTAATAATCCAAAAGTATATAAAAAGTTATATGGTAGCATTCAAAAGGATAAACTTGTTTTAAATCAATTAGATAGAATCTACGATTATTCAATAGGAAATTTCAGAGAGGCAGAAATTGAATTATTAAAAGGTTCTAAATTCATTTATAGCTCTTTATGACACAAGAATCATTAGAAAATACCATCATTAAAGGTATTTGTAATTTAGATATTAAGCCTTTATATGCGTTGAGTGAAAATGTTATGTATTCAAACTTAACAAAATCTGAATTGTTAGAAGAGTTTACTTTTGTGTTTAAAGATTATAAATCTAAAGGAGTAAATAAGCTAACTTATAAATGCTCAAAATGTAATTATTGTTTACCGTTAGCTAAGGCTTTTGAATTTTACAATTCAGAAAATAATGAATTCATTATGAGGTATATTATTCATAGTGATGAAGATGGTTGTAAAGTTAGATTGTGTGAAAACAGCCCTCCAACTGATTGTAAGGAAGAAATACCATTCTAATTTTTTTCAAAATTTTTTTAATTTTTTTTGAGAGTTTCTCTTTTTTGAGGAACCTACAAAACACCCCCCACACTTTGTTGAGCGTGGGCAAGTAGCCCGTACCAATTTGTTAAATCTAAAAATTAAAAAGACTATGGTAAAAATTGTAGATTTTAAAACCTATCAAACAGAGGATGGGAAGAGTTTTTGTACGTTAATTGTACAGGGAGGAATTGAGGCAGTAAAAAGCCAAGAAACAGACAGAACTTATTTAACTGCTAGAAAGGCAAGAGTGGCTTGCACATTTAATGAAGCAGTTTGTCAATCATTAATTGGAACAAACTTTCCAGGAACTATTAAAAGAATAGAAGTTGATCCTTATGAATATACTATTGAAGGATCTGGAGAAGTTATTACCTTATCTCATCGTTATGAGTATATGGGAGAGGAAGAAGGCATTGTCAAGGATAATGTTCTAAAAGAAGAAGAGGTGTTTTAGCCTCTTTAAAAATTCAAATTGAAAGGTTCTAACTATAAAGTTAGAGCCTTTTTTTATGGTTATATAAAAAGATTATATAATCTCAAACATTAATAAATATAAGATATATGAAACTACAACAAGCTAAAAGGCATCAAGTTAAATTGAGACTTGGATTAAGTGGAGCTAGTGGATTTGGAAAATCCTATAGTGCCTTATTACTAGCATTCGGAATAACCAACGATTGGTCAAAAATAGCAATTATTGATACAGAAAATAGAAGCGCTAGCTTATACTCTCATTTAGGAGATTATAACGTTTTATTATTAGACGCTCCGTATAGTCCAGAACGTTACATTGAGGCTATTAAAACGTGTGAGAATGCTTCTGTAGAGGTGATAATAATTGATAGCATTACTCATGAATGGCAAGGCTCAGGCGGTTGTTTACAAATACATGAACAACTCGGTGGCAGGTTTCAAGATTGGGCAAAACTAACTCCAAGACACACGGCATTTGTAGATGCGATTTTAAATTCTAAATGTCATGTTATCACTACAACAAGACGGAAAGTTGATTACTCAATAGACACCGCCCAAAATGGTAGAGCAAAAGTTGTCAAACATGGCACTAAAGAAATTACTCGTGAAGGGTTTGAATATGAGTTGACAGTGAATTTTGAACTAATCAATGATAAACATTTGGTTAAAGCATCCAAAGATCGGACAGGTTTATTTATGGACAAACCAGAGTTTGTAATTAATGCTTCTACTGGCAAAAAATTAATGGCATGGTGTAACGAAGGCATTTCAATCCAACAAATTAGTAAAGAGATTGAAAACTGTCCTACAATAGACATGTTAAAGCATATATACGCAAAATATTCAAGTGTTCAAACAGAGATTAAGCCACTTATTGTAAAGCGTAAAGGAGAATTGGAACCTTTAGAGAATCAAATAATTGATAAAAAAGAAATTGTCGAATCATCAAAAAAAGAAAACGATGGAATTAATAGCTAATAATAACACTCAAAATATGGTTTTAAGTCATACAGAAGTGGTTAACAATACTTCTAAAAACTTTATAGAAGCCAATACAGAAAAAGTAAGCTTAGAGCATTTAAAGCAAAAATGTACTATTCCTGTTTTTGCAAAAGATAATGAGTCAACCATTAGTCATTTTCAATTTATAAATGAAACATTTGAAATGATTAAAAGTCAATTTCCGGACACTAATCCAAATCCTCCGGATATTAGAGTTAGTCATGTTGTGAAAGGAAGAGTTCCTTCAGCTATTGGTAAACCAGCTAAAGAGTTATTAGAGAACGAGAAAACCATTTATTATGAAAGATGTGCTTTTGTGATTGAAATACCTCAATTTAAACAAGTAATCAATGGGAACGAATTAGCACTCTGTGTTGGAGGGGTAAGAGCTTATAACCAAGAAAACCTTTACAGTAAAAAAAGCTTAGAGAAATTCAAAATATTTGTGGGATATCAGAATACAGTTTGTACCAACTTGTGCATAAGTACTGATGGATTTACCAATGAAATAAGAATTGGCTCTATCTTAGATTTAAACCAAAATATTGAAAATCTATTGAACAATTATGACAAGGAAACTCATTTAAAAACAATGGAATCTATGTCAGAATTTAGTTTAACTGAAAATCAATTTGCTCACTTAATTGGAAAATTGAGGATGCATCAACATTTAGATAAATTAGAGCAAAAAAAATATTTTCCAGTAACTTTAAATGACTCTCAATTAAGTAGTGTATTAAAAGACTATTACGGCTGTAATAATTTTAAAAAGAATGATGATGGTTCAATTAACATGTGGAATCTTTATAATTTATTTACAGAAGCCAACAAGTCATCGTACATAGATAGTAATTTTGAACGTAATGTCAACACTTACCAATTCGTAAACCACCTAGTAGAATCAATAAAAAACGACTCTATAAGTTGGTACCTTCATAATTAATATATAGCTAACTCGTGAATTTCAACACAGGCAGAAGCACCTAAATATATTAAAAAAATGAATGATAAAGAATTAGCAGAATTACTCAAATACAGCTCATCTAAGGAGCTTTACATTGTAACTTGGAATAATCTACTAAAACTCCTTTTTTGCCCCTTTAAAGTTAAAGTACACCATGATATTGGAATGCTTAAAAAGGGGCAAAAAGTTATGGTGGATGAAGTTAAAATTACGATGGATTTACAAACGGTTTATATCATTAATAATGTAGCTTACTATTATTATCATTTTGAAATTTTATTAGAAAGCTAATTTTGCATATTATAAATTAATTCTAATGAGATTTTTTGTAATAAACAGTTGAAACTAATTAGAATAGATGCCGTATTAATTATTTTAAAACTATTATATTTAGTACTGTATCTATTTTTAAGTAAAGTATGATTGATCCTAAACTAGAAAATCTTTATAAATTCACTGATATAAATTATCTCAATCGTAGTTTAATGATTGAATTCACAGAAGAATATTATCAGAATTATGGAATATCAAAACCACAAGATGACCCATTGTTGACGGAGTATAATGTAACAATAAACGACCAAAATCCTTTGAGCGGTATTACCATAAAGCATGAGTTTCATTACACTATTGAAAAATTCATTATAAATAAAATAAATGACAGCTTTGACAAGTTAATTTCAGAATATTATGATACTATTAGGTTTAAGGGAGATCCTGTTGAAAAGGCAGCTTACTACAAATTGATTTACAATCAGTTGACTGAATTATATAGAAAATTAAAACAAAAAGAGTTTATAACTATTTACCTTAAATTTTTTAAAAATGGAATAGATTTGTTTAAAGAAAAATTTGGCTATATATCTACGCAAAGGGCAACGTACCAAAGACAGTTAGAAAATAGTTTTGAAATCCTAGTATCTGATAGAATTACACAAGAAGATGTTATCTATAAATTGGAACGTATTTTTAATGCATTAAAGGTAAATGATTTTCTTCCATTATCTACTGAAAAAAAAGATTTTATCAGGCTGTTTTCTGGTAATATAATTTACAGAAAAGTAAGATGGAAAGGAACATTAAGCTCGTTCTACTATTTTAATAAAAAGCTTAATAAACTTAGTTTTATTAAAGATTTAAAGCATAATAAATGGAGTGTAGCACATAAGTGTTTTCTAGTTCTTAACAAGGACAGTATAGAATACAGCTCATCTAAATTTAGATTACAGAAAAATCCAACCAAAAAAGTTATGGAAGTTTTAGATGAAATTCTTGATATTTAATATACTCTACACTACTACTCTACACCCTCGATTTTTTTAGTTCTTTTTAAAAGCAATTTTATTATATGTACTGCTTTTAAGTACTCTACACTCAGCCAATGTTTGTTTTTTTAACATTCATTCACTATTAATTTTGACAGCAGATGTTAAAGTTAAACTTCTTATTTAATGTCCACTAAATAAGAAAAGAGGTGTTATAAATAAATAATTATGAAAAACTTAAAGAAACTTAAAAGAGACAATTCTATTGAGCTGTCTCTTGAAATTAAAAAACAGCAAAATCACGAAAATCCGAAAATTTTACTACCAAATGAAAACGAAATAAAAAAGGAAATTAAAGAATTTGATTTCTGGGAGAATAGTAATGGTAAAATTAAGATTAACCATCTAGAATTAATGGAATTTTTTTCTTCGAATGGTTTCTATAAGTTCAAGTTTGGCAATAGTTTATTAGTTATTAAAGAAAGTAATAATTGGATTGAAGAAGTAGGAGATGATGATTTAATAGATTTTGTCAAAAGTTACTTAAAAAGGAAAAAAAAGAAAGAAGTATTAGAGGTTTTTACTAAAGGAGTTGGAAGTTACTTAAGTCTAAAGAAAATGTCCTTTTTGGATCAGGCATCTACTATAAAGGATAAAGATGATCGAGATAACTCTAAAATTTTTTTTAATAATTGCTTTGTATCAATTTCAAAGATAGGATTTGAAATAAATTCCTATAAAAATTTAAAATCTAAAGTTTGGAAAAACAGAATCTTAAAACGAGATTTTGAATTGCCAAAAGACAACAATAAAGGGCAGTTCGAACAATTTTGTTTTAACATATCTAAAAAAGATGAACAAAGATTTTTTTGTTTAAAAACACTAATTGGATACTTGCTACACAGAAATAAAGAAAGGGGAGAAGCAGTAGCGGTCATTTTATATGATGAATTAATGAGTTCTACAGGTGAAACTAATGGCAGAACTGGTAAGACACTTATAAGTATTGCTCTCAATGAATTGAGAGAAGTTATAACATTTGATGGTAAAAATTCAAAAAAAAACAGTTGGTTTAAATTTCAACGTGTTAATGTTACTACAGATATTTTAAACTTTGATGATTTGGACAAAAACACGAGTCTTGAAGAATTCTATTCTCTATTAACTTCTGGTTTGGAAATAGAAAAAAAACGTAAAGATGCTATAAAATTGGAGTTTTTGGAATCTCCAAAAGTATTATTATCCTCAAATCATATTGTAAAGGGTCCAGGAGGTTCCTCAGACAATGCAAGACGGCACGAATTTGAAATAGCAAATTACTATGATGCTGTATTCACTCCAGAAATTGAATTTGAGACTAGATTTTTTGGAAATTATTGGACAATAGAAGAGTGGAATAAATTCTACAAATTTATGATAGATTGTATTTTATTATATCTAAAAAACGGATTAGTAAAAGCTGAACCAATAAATTTCATCAGGGAAACTGTAATTGAAAAAACAAGTAATGAATTTTTTAAGTGGATTGAAGAAAGATTGCGTCTTAATCAAGAAGAAGATAAAAGAGCTTTTCATCAAGAATTTATTAATCAATTTACTCAGTTCAGTGGTTTATCTTCTCATAGGTTCACAAAATGGTTAAATATCTATGCAAATTATAGGGAAGCAACATATTCACATCGGAGTTCTGGAGGTGAATATTATTTCACAATTTCTAAATCATAGTATTATGAAAAAGACAAAAAAGTTTGGAACAATATACACTTCAAAGAATAAAGAAACTGGAAAGTATTATGTGGGAGCAACAAGGAAAGGCTTAAAAGAAAGAAAAGAAGAACACATTAATAAATCTCAAAACGAAAGTGATTTACCATTTCATGAAGCAATAGCTACTTATGGTATTGATGCTTTTGAATGGCAAGAGACTGATACAGCAAATTCTAATGATGAATTAGCTCAAAAAGAAAAAGCATATATAATTAAATATAATGCAAAAGAAGAAGGCTATAATTCAGATGAAGGAGGAGGATTTAAAAAAACAGTTTACCAATACAGTTTAAAAGACGGTAGCTTGGTAGGTCGTTATAATTCCTTAGAAGAAGCTGGCAAAGATGTCAATGCAACAAAACAGCAGTTGTCAAGAGCTTGCTTGAGCGTAAATAAAACTTTTGAAGGGTTTTATTGGAGCTATGATTATAAAGAGCCTTTTACGCCCAATAATGATACTCGAAAGAAAAAAGTATTATGTTTTAATCAAAAAGAAGGAACTATTATTGAGTTCGATTCAGTTGCAGAAGCTTCAAAAGTTACTGGATGCAACAAATCAAGTATTGCAAAGGTATGCAGGGGAGAACGGAATCATGCAGGAGGATTTATCTGGAAGTATGAATAATTAAATAACAAGAATAAAATTACAAAGGAGAAGTGAAAGCTTCTCTTTTTTTATATCTAACAATTAAAACTTATCTAATGAAAAATATAATATCAGAAATTGAACTAAAGTACAGCCCAACTGTATTAAAAAGCGAACGTCCTAAAATAATTAATAGCAAATCAGCACACAAGGTGTTATTAGATATTTGGGATATGGACACAATTGAGCTTTATGAAGAGTTCAAAGTGTTATTACTTAATCGAGCAAATGAAGTATTAGGAGTTTATACAGTATCTAAAGGAGGGCTTCACGCCACTGTGGTTGATTTAAAGCTGTTATTTGCAGTTGTATTAAAATCAGCTTCTAGTTCTATCATTTTAGCACACAACCATCCTAGTGGTAATTTAAAACCAAGTGAAGCAGATAGAAAACTATACTTAAAAGCTAAAAAAGTTGCTGATTATTTAGATGTAAATATACTTGATAACCTAATTATTACTAAGACAGAATATTATAGTTTTGTTGATGAAGGCTAATCTGAAGTTTTACGCAAAAGGTAATAAAAAGGGTGTTCTTTAATCTATTATATCTTAAAACAGCTTATTTTATTGAGCATGGTTAAATATTTTACGGTCTGGTAAAGACTATTAATTAGATATAAATAAGGTAACTAGAAATGTAGAAAGGACAAAGTTTTAAACTTTGTCCTTATTTTCATGTTTTTAGATTAGCTGTTATTATTGTTTTATCATTATATACTCTTGTTGCCAAGGCATATTTGGTTCAGGTTCTGGTAGTGAGCTACCATCATAATTAACTAATTGGTTAAAAATAACGTAGGCTAGGATTGCTTCTTGCCCATTAATAATACGTTTATGCAATATAGTTGTCGCCACATGACCAGTCATTGGATCTGTGAGAGAAACCCTTAGTCTATTTTCACCATCTATACAATCACTTGAAGGAAGAAAGTTACAGTCTTTAGATATATGGTTTCCGTTTATTGCAGATTCATAACCTACCGATGATCCTAAGCTTGTTAGGGTATTTATGACTTCAATACCATCTTCTATATACTGATATTCGCCTGTGATTAAATCTTCATAATAAAAATCATTAAAATACATTACTTCTTTACTCAATATTATTTTCAAAGATGTGGTGCCGTTGGTGTACAACCAAGTCCCTTCAAATGAATTTAAATCGTTATCTATATCCTTATAATAAGCATTTGGTTCTTCCTCGTACCAGTCTTCTAAAGGAAGTATAGGGCTTTGTGCTTTACAAGCAAAACATATCATTAATCCAGTAATTATTATTATATTTTTCATTTTTTTTTTATTTTAGTTACAAGGTTGTGATAATACTTCAGAATTAACTGAATTTGGATTTTCTAACTCTAATTTACTCCAATTACTTAAATTTGCGTCATTAGCTTTGAACAATGATACGCCATAGTCAGCAAAATTTTTAAGAAATACTGCTTCAAGTTTATTAGGATGTCTTTCGTATTTGCCGGTTAATTTATTATTTAGTTTTTCAAACTTTTCCCCATCAAAGCTACCTTTTGTATTATTTATATCATCATTTAATTTCGACATAAATAAATCGTAATCATTTATTTTTATTGCATAAACAGTGCCATCATTATTAGCTGTGCCGTCATCGTTTACAGTATGGTCGCCATTAACGATCATCATAAATACGTCTTTTTTATTAAAGTCATCATGTAGACCATCATACAAACCCCTTAAAGCGTTTACATCTCTCCAAGAAAACATTGATATCGTACCTACAGGATGACTATGAATGCACCCGTACTGTCTTGGACCGAATTTTACTTTTGAAGATGTCAGTGTATAACCAATTACAACTTCTTCATCATTAGCAGAATTATATTCCTGACCACCATAATTAAGGTTCTTCTCGAAACATACAGAATATTCTACATTTTCATTAACTTTTCCTCTTAATTCTTCTACCAATGGATTGATATTTGCGCTGAAATCGTCAGTTTGACTGAGCTTTTTTAAACTTTTGCAACCATCTTTAAGACTTTCGTAATCATCAAATGGAACCGCTAGAATATCTACTTCTGTAGAATCATCATCAGAATCATCATCAGAATCATCATCAGAATCATCATCAGAATCATCATCATCGGGATTTCCACCACCTGTATTACTATCATTAGGATCTGTTCCGCCAATGATTGTATTGTCTCCTCCACTACAGCCTTGATAAACAAAAATGTATTGTGCACTACATTCAGAAGTGCCAGCTCTAAAACAAGTCATTACTTCTTGCTGACATCTGCATCTATCATCTCCAATTTCATGACCACCGTCTGCACCCGGTCCCCAACAAGTTGGACGAATACTACAAGCAATACCGCTAAAAACATTTACAAATTCTGGTTCACAGCCAACACCCATAAGAGGATTCAATTCCTCATCGACTATAGTCTGTATTTCAAAAAAAGATTCATCATATATTTTTTTGTCATTTTCATCTATGCTATAAGAGTATCTTAAAATATATTGTTCGTATTTACCATCATTAGATTCTTTAAAAACATAATTTTCAAGAATATTAGGCTCAGGATTATCTTTGAAAACCAAAAAGGTATATGTTTTAAAGTCTTCAAGTTCCATAATTTGTACATTATTGTCTTTAATAGTGAAACCATATTCCTGAGAAATTGCAGAACGTTCAAGATATTCATTTTCGACAAACTTGTTAACTTTTGAGGCAAGTTCTCTGTTCTTAGATTTTAAATGGTCATAAGGTTGAATTATAATATTGAATGTAGGTTTCTCACTATATTGTGTTTCATCCATTTCTTGAAATGAATCATCTTTAATACATGTAAAAAATAACAAAGGAATTCCAAAGAGTAGAGTTCCAATTTTGAGATAATTTTTAAGAATTTGTTTCATACAATGTTGGTTTTAAAGGTTGTTGATTCAAATTTAATTTTCAATGGTTAATTCAAAAACTGAAAATGAGTAAACTATGTAGTTTAGTTAGTAAAGTGATTTTTGGATTGGTAACAACCAAAACGTCAAGATATCTTAACTTTTAATTTGAATTACAAATCTCAACAAATTAATTCTATATGTCAATACGTAGAACTACGTACATAAAAGTTATTTGAATTATAATCTTGTGGAGTAGTCAAGACCGTGATTTTTAAATTACTGTTTCTTTAGAAGCACAATTTTCTAAGTGAAGATAAGAGATAATTAAAATATCTAGTAAATTGAAAAATTAATCTAAATTAATGCCATATTTAAGAATTAAATAATCATCAATTTTATCTTTATCATTTAAGCTTAGTAGTTCTTGTTTTTCAAGTTCAGTCAAATTACATACTCCAAAGTTCTTAATATAATTTTTTGCTACTGAAAAGTAATTACCGGTATATGGTTTGCTTGTATTTTCTATATAAAACCAAAATATCTTTGACATTAAAATCTTCTGTAAAACAACTAATTCCTCTTTAGAATCAGATAGAATGGCATAACCATTATAAAAAAGTAAGTCCTGATCTTCTGAGAAGACAAAACAAGGTTCATTTGTTATATATGGAAGAAGTAATTTATAACCATTTAGTGTAAGTGCTTGATTTCTACCAAAAGCATACCACTTCTCATAATCTCTGCTGCCTTTATCTCTTTTTGATAGAATTTCTTTTTGAGTTAATAAATACTCATAAGCAAAAGGGAATTCTGATTCTAAAACATCTTCAGTCATAATTTCAAGCACTCCTTTATTTTCATTAAATAAATTATCATTACTTAAAATTATTTGATAAGGAAAAATTAGTTTATCAGTATGTTCATTAATTTGAGATTCTAATTTTAAAGTATTTGGTTTAATTGCATTTCGACAAATTCCTCTTTCAATTTTAAATTCTCTACCATCTTTTACTAGATGAAAATAATCCTCTGTTTCGTTTGTGGGTTTAAATACATAAACATTGTTTTTTAGTGTTGCAAAACCATTACGTATTTCAAATTTATTACCTAATTGTTTTCCAGTATTTTCTATTATAGATATGACTTTTCTCGTTTTCTCACTAATTAAGTACCAACCATCAAAATCATTTAAATTCGAATATAAAATGCTTATATAATCTCTCTTTTTTAGAGAACTAATATTTTTACTAGCACTTTTTATGTACTTAACTTTTGTTGACGGAGTTTTGCCTATTATACAAATACAAGTATAAGTAGAACGATTTTTAAATAATTGTTCTCCTCTAAAATCAATTATTGTCAAGTCAAAGCTGTTTTTTGAAAAATAGTTTCTAACTGATCTACCATTGAGGCTTTTGTAAAATGTATTAACAGTTATGTAGCCTAGTACTCCAGATGGATTTAAGTTTTCCATTCCAATTTCAAAAAAAGGAATATATAAATCTGATTTGCCTGAAGCGGAAACACTCCACTTTTTTAATAGAAGTTTAGTTTTATTATCTATTTTAGAGGAACCTACATAAGGAGGATTACCAACAATAATATCAAAACCTTTATTTTTTTTAATTTTCTTTACTGAATTCCAATCAAAACTTAAAGAGTTACCTTGAAACAAATTGAATTCAAAACTAGTTCTGTCTTCACCATTCAATATAGCATATAAACTCAACAATATTTTAGTTCTTTCAATACTGTAATTTTGAATGTCTACACCATAAATATTTTCTTTAAAAATTTGATAATAAGTTTTATCAGTTTCTAATTTTAATTTATCTACTATAGTTTTAAAAAAACCACCACAACCACATGCAATATCACCAAATTTAGCATTAGCAATATTTCCATTTTGATACTTATTAATTGTTTCTGAAATAATGAATTCTCTTATATAATTTGGTGTAAATACTGCTCCATTTATTTCTTTATCCTCTGGTGAAATAACAAATTCAAAAAGTTCTAACAATTCTTCAATATTGAAATCAATACTTCTTAAATGAAATAAAAATTCATTTAACTGCCTTTGCTCATTAACATCAGAGTCACTAATAATGTAGCTCTTTATTAGTTTATTTTTTACATAATAAATTTTGTTTGAAATTAAAAAAGAGGAAACTAGTAAACGATTTATATCCCAAACTTTGTAAGAATAGGTTTTAAGGTATTTTAATATATTTTGATTCATTTTAGCTTAAGTACAGGGGGAAAATCTTATTCATTGTAAAATCTTGATGTGTGTTTTTTGAATCAAATGCTTTGAAATATGGTACCCATAATCTTTTTTGTGCTCTTTTTATAATTAATCTGTAATCGTCATTTCCTTTTAACTCATTTACAAAGGGGTATTCTTTAGAACTATAAAAATTAGATATTATAAAATGGAATCCTAAAAAAATATCCATTGGAGGATGTGGCAATCTAGGACAAGAAAAAATCGAAATATCACCAGTATTTAACCCTTCAATATAATTTCCACCAAAATGAAAATGATATGTGGGGTGTGTGTATTTTGACACCGAACTTTCTTCATGTTTATCTAAATGCCAACAACTTTTGTAAGGTTTTCCATCAACTCCATCTATACTTGCATAAGAATCTATATTTAACTCAAATAAATATTTATTTATATTATCATTTATTGAACAATCTTTATTATTAAGATTTATAGTATTATCAAAAGTTATTTTATACTTATTCAAAGTTTCTGGCATAGTACCTGAAATCCTTTTTTTTAAATGAAATATAATATCCTTGAGTTCGTATTTAAAAGACGTCAATGAATCCATTTTCCCTAATAAAATATGTAGAGGTCTAAAATCTCCAATTTGGTGATTATCAACAATTTCTAAGAACTTACTAAGGTCTTGCCTAAAATTTCTTAAATCCCAACTATCCATTTTTACTTTCTTTTTTTACAATATCACGAATAGCTTTTTTATCAATATTACTTATTTGATTTTTATATTCATCCATCGCACCTGCCAAAGCTGATTCAATTGAAATATATTCCTTTTCCTGCCAAGGTAAATAGTCTTTAAGTAATTCTATACCATCAAATGGGTCTAAAGGCTGTCTTGAGTGTTTGCAAATTGTCCAAAAATCAGAGCTAAGAGAGTACTTTGTTTTATTCAATGGTGTTAAGTTTTTTAAACCTAGTTTTAATTTTAATAATTCAACTCTATTTTCTGCATTCAAGCTTCTTAATGAGACCTCTGAACTTATTTTTTCATTCCACCAAATATTAATTTTATACATCCACCAACGAGTGTGATATTCTGAAAATATGCCAGAATAAATACTGGTGTTGATTATTTTTAATAATTTCTCCCAATCTTCAGACTCTTTCGAAACGCCAAGTCTTGCAGAAAGCACGTCTTCACCAATCATTATCCCTATTGGTCTAACAAGATCATAATAAATAAAACTACAAAGTGTAAATAAGTTTCTGCCAATAGATGCTACATCTGATTTAATTCTTGAGTGTAATGTATAATCCTCATCAAATTCAATTATTTTTTTTAAATCAAATTTATGTTCTACAATGGTTTCGTATGACTTTACAAAAGAGTCTAATTTACTTTTAAAATTGGTCTTGTCTTTTCCAAATTCTTCTTTAGTTAAAACAAAATCAAATAAATCTTGACTCGTTAAATCTTTATCAAATTCTCTAACCTTAATTCCTTCATTTGACATTAAAATCAAAGGAAAATCTTTCAAGTCATTTTTATGCTTAGTTCTGAGTGTTTGCGCTATAGTTGGAGCATCAAAACAAGCATTATTTTTTCCTTTAGTAAGTCTGTAGTCTAATACACAGGCTTTTGTGTCTGTGTCTAGTGCTTCAAATAAATCATTTATGTTTGAAGTAGGATTGTAAAGTTTTACTTCATATCCCAAGTTTTGAATGTCTTTTTCACGACTTTTAGTTTCTAAATCGTCTATGTATAATATTTTATAACCCATAATCGTCTAATTCTTTATCTGTTGCTTTAGGGATTTCGACCCTAATACAAGTATTAAAACCTTCTTTAGGAGATACTACTTGTATACTTCCTTTATAGCTTGAAACTATATCTTTTACTATTTTCAGTCCTAATCCAGTTCCTGTTATTTCGTTACTCGAGTCAATTTCTTCTAGAGTGTTTGGGGAAGTAGTGGTAAAAAATTCATCAAAAATTTTTTCTTCATTTTCTTCAGAAATTCCATCTCCTGTATCTGAAAATTCTAAGTATATATTGTTATCACTTAAACCACATTCTATTTTTATTTCTCCTGGTTTTTCCGTTCTTTTTATTGCCTTTTTAGCATTGGTGTAAAAATTAAATAGTATTGAAGACCATTCAGATGGGTGCATAGGTCTAGTATATAAATATGCACCATTTCTTATCGGAATTTCAAACTTAATATCGCTTTTAAGGGCATCATTATGAATTGATTTCCAAAAATATTCCGCTCTATTCTGAATTTCAATAGGTATTAATTCTCGAATTACATTTTGTGAAATTACATTATCAAAATATGATGTGTAACTTTTAAAGGTTGTAATATTTTTGTCTAAAATCAGAAGTCTCTCAGTTAAAACAGCATCAGAACGCAGCTTCTCTAAAAGAAACTTGACATCTGATTCCATACTACTTACATAATCTCTTACTTCATGTATAAATTGACCAATTGTAATACCAACGCTACTTAAAACACGAAGCATTGATTTTTCCTTTAGCATTTTGCCTGTTTCTTCTTTATGTAATTTTGCGACCTGTTCAATATCTTTTTTTAGTTTTTGAATTTTCTTTCTTCTTTTTCTTTTTATTTGAAGGCTACCTTCTTCTTTTTCTAGTTCTAAATCTAAAGCTTCTAATGTATGGGCAATATCTTTAATACGGACTTCTATTTTTTCATAAAGTTTGCCTTCCTTTTGTTGTCCAGAAACAATTTTCACATTTCTTACCTCAGCAACTTTTATTACTGATGTCATTATTGTCCTATAAATGAAATTTTGGAGTTGAATTAATGCTTCATTTTCCATTAATCCTTCTCTACTTGAAGTTTCATTGAATACTTTTTCCGTATCAGTTAATTCCACAAATCCAAAAAAGTTATTATTACTATGGACGGGTAAAAATGAGCGTTGATTAGCAGAAGCATCTAATTTTAACCAATCATTTTTTGGCTCTCCATAAGGTAATACTCTAAATCCATTTCTATATAATCTAATTCCTCCAG
This sequence comes from Psychroserpens mesophilus, assembly GCF_050617655.1. Lineage (GTDB taxonomy): Bacteria > Bacteroidota > Bacteroidia > Flavobacteriales > Flavobacteriaceae > Psychroserpens > Psychroserpens mesophilus_A. The sequence continues at coordinate 804,248 of NZ_JBODQC010000001.1, forward strand.
AAACTTTAGATAAATTTTTAATATTGGTTTCATGCATTTTTGGAATAAGCCCTTTATTATATATATAATAATAAGCTTTAAATCTAACTTTTTTTAGCTGAGAAAAAGGAATAGACATATCATCTGGATCACTCCCTATTTCACCATATTCCTCAATACCTAAAAGTTCACTTTTAATAGAGTATATACCTAATCCTTTATCATCAATCCATCCATCAATTTCTGCTAATGCATGGTCATAAATCATTTTAGATTCATCAGCAATTATTATTGACTTATTATTATCTAATTTTTTAAAAACTGTTTTAAACCCTGGATCAATAATTTCATCACTACTATTTTTGTTTTCCTCTAATTCAGACAAAGGAAAAGGTTGAATAATCTCACTTACGTACCTATAAATACGTTTTATTGCTGCTTGTGTCCACCGATCTTTTAATCCTTCAATTTTTAAGATTGTACCTTCTTCTTTTCTTTTAGGAGTAGTAATTATTTTATTAGTAATATTTATTAAGTCTACATCTCCTTGATATTTATTCCAATTTATAGTTAAAACCAATGCAAAATCATTTTCTAATGTTTGCGTGGTTATAGTTAGTTTCTCACCTAAACGTTGTACAGCAAATCGTCCAATACCTTTTTGACCTGCTCGTTTTCTATTATATCTTTCAGAAAGTGGATTGCGTAATTTATCTGTAGAGGATATCCTCATAAAACCATTAACCAACTGTTCTTTAGTCATTCCAAGTCCATCATCCTCAATGAAAAGAGTCCCTCCAATTGAGTCTGAATCTTCAAACTTCAAAATAACCTTTAAAGCATCAGCATCATATGAGTTTTTAACTAATTCAGATACAGCTGTTTCTTGTCTCGCTACTAATTCTGTTCCTAATCTATCAATGACACCAGCATCAACACTAAATCTCACGTTATCTTTATCAAAACTTGCCAACTTAGAGGACAACTCCATTATTCTGCTGTAGTTGTTTGGATCTTGGCTTAAAGTTTTTGAAAGTTCTTCTCTAATTCTTTGTTCGGTCATGTTTTAATGTAAAATGGCAGGTCAAAACCTACAAAAAAGGAATTTTAATTTACAGCAATAAATATAATCATCTTTTATATAACAAAGGTTGATTTGTAGTGTATAATTGGCTTCATAATATTTTGACTAAAACAAGTTTGAACGGTACGCTACTATTTAGCTAACATATTAAATAAAGACTATTATTTTGATTTGTATCTAAATTAAGGTTGATTTTTAGCTAGTTATAAGCGCGGGTTCGAGTCCCGTCCAGACCGCTTAAAAATTGCAACACTAAAGCTCTAAGAAATTGGAGCTTTTTTTAAGCAATAAAAATAGTTGTGTTGTTCTAGGAGCAATCCTAGAGTTGTGAGAAACTCAATGTTGTTGAGTTCTTACCGATGAGAAGCTTTCCTTTTTTCTGAATAAGAAAATAGGGATGCTTTTTTGTTTTTATGAGATTAATAAAGATTATATATTTTAATTGCTTAGAGGAATCTCGTCACTTTTTTTTGAAAACTAAACAAATTTTCATATTTTTAAATTAGGTATTTGCAAATTTGAGTAAGACAAAATATAATTAAGAGCACATTAAATCTATTAAAGTAGATTATCCCTATTGTACTTTCCTTTATTCCCTCATTGTATTACCCTATTTCTATTTATAGCTATTAACTATCTCTGTTTATTTCTTCCAAGTTTTGTACTTGCCTTTGCCTAACCTATAAATCCTAGTAAGATGAGTATTCAGTTAAAAGAAATATTGAGCGGTGTTAACCCAAATAAATTCAATAAGATACTTAATGAAAATGCTTTAATTTGTCTTACAGATTTACATGGGGAATTTGTATATGTAAGTAATTCTTTTTGTTTATTATTAGGTTTGGATGAAGCAGAATTATTGTCTTCCAACCTCAAGTTACTTAATTCATCAGTTTTATTGGAAGGATATTTTTCAAAGCATTGGTGGAAAACAATCACAAAAGATAATCACTGGGAAGGTTCTATTGATTTTTATAGAAAAGATGGTGTTGAACAAAACTTAATTTGTTCTATGTCATTAATTGAAGACTCCGAAAGTAAGCAATCCTACTATCTGTGGTTATTCAGTTTAAATCATGCAGATATTCAATATTTCCTTACTAAGGATTTGAGTTATAAATGGTTTTTTAAAAACAGTCCACTGCCAAAATCAATATTAAATCTTAAAGAGCTTCATTATACAGATGTTAATGAATCCTGGGAAAACTATACAGGCTTTAAAAGAGACTTCACATTAGATCAAAATCCAGAAAAACTAAAATTTTACAGGTTGGTTGATTTAGATTTTATGCGCATGATTCAATCAGGTAAGATCTCATCATACGCTTTAAATAATGCTACACTTATGACTAAATCTGGAGAAAAGAAGTATGCTGTAATTAATTACGAAAAAATCTTTCTTAATGGAGAGGCATTCTTACTTGAAGTTATAATTGATGCTACAGATAGTGTGAACTATCAAAAGGAGTTAAAAAACATTTCTAAAAAATCATTACAAAAAAAAGATGCAATTTTAAAATTGGTTGGCTCAATAGGTAAAGAGTTTAGTGAATTGCTTAAAGATGTTACATCTATTTGTGCTAAAGTTTTAGATGTAAAAAGAGTAAGTGTATGGAAATTTAACGAAGACCAATCAGCAATTCAATGCCAAAACGACTTTCATTTAGATCCTGATACATTTAAAAATGATACCACAATTTATGTTAAAGATTGTCCTAATTACTTTAAAACGCTCTATAAGCAAAATGTAGTAAAGATTGATGACGTATCAAATAGTGATTTGAATGAAGATTTTATTAATGAGTATTTAAAGCCTATGGGTATATCTTCCAGTTTGGATGTGTTTATCAATGGTGCTGATGGGTATTTTGGAATCATTTGCTTTGAACATATAGGTGATCCTAGAAAATGGACTGTTGAAGAGGAAGAGTTTGCAATAACCATTGGAAGTATTGTCACTTTCGCAACAGAAAACTTTGAGCGTAAAAAAACCGAAACAAAACTACTTTTAGAAAAAGAGTTCTCAGAAGAATTAGTAGGTTCTTTGATGGAAGGGTTATCTGTAGTGGATTTAGATGAAAAATTAATTCGGGTTAATCAAGCATTGTGTACAATGACTGGATTTACCAAGAAAGAATTAATAGGGGATCAGCCGCCTTTTAAATATTGGCCACCAGAATACCATGACAAAATAATTGAGGCTTTTTATGGCTTTAAAAATGGTGAATACAAGACAAGAGAATTAATTTACATGCGAAAAAATGGAGAGCGATTTCCTGTGTCCTTAGCATTCTCATTTATAAAAGATAAAAAAGGAGAAAACTTGGCGTATTTTGCCACTATAACAGATATTTCTGAACGGAAAAAGGAAGAAAGATTATTAAAGAAACGCGCTGAGGTTTCACGAAAGCGAAAAGAGGCTATCTCTAAACTAGTATCTATGATTGGTCAAGACTATATGTCTACCCTTAAACATACTGCTAAAGTGTCTTCCGAAGTTTTAAACGTAGATCAGGTATCAATTTGGAAATTTAAAAACGATGAAGAACAGCTCTTAAGTAAGGTGTATTATAATTCTAAAAAAGAAATTTTAGATGATGATATTTTGGTAATAAATAAAACTGATTTCCCCGAATATTTTAAGGCCTTAGGCGACAAATCTATTTTAAATATTAGTGATATTAACAGTCATTCAATAACAAAAGCCTATTCCAAAGCGTTTAATATTGATGTGAAAACGATATCACGTCTTGACGCAGTTATTCATAGCAAGAATAAGCGTTATGGTTTAATAAGTTTTGAAAGTTATAGTGATGAAAGAACGTATTCCGACGAGGAAGAAAACTTTGCAACCTCAATTGCAAATATTATTTCACTTATGGTTGAAAGTAGAGAACGTATAGCAGCAGAAAACCAATTAACTAAAACCAATGAAAAACTTTTAAAACTTAATTCTGAATTAAATAAATATAAAAAGGAATTAGAACAGGAAAACACGTATTTACGTGAAGAAATTGATTTGTCTTTTAATTATGAAGAAATGGTTTACGGAAGCAAATCATTTAGTCAAGTTTTAACAGACGTAGAACGGGTCGCAGCAACTAATGCAACAGTTCTGCTGTTAGGCGAATCTGGAACAGGTAAGGAGTTATTGGCAAGGGCAATCCATAATACGAGTGCAAGAATGAGCAAGCCTTTAATAAAGGTTAATTGTGCAGCCATTCCCAAAGAATTAATTGAAAGTGAATTTTTTGGTCATAAAAAGGGGGCTTTTACAGGAGCTATTAATGATAAGCCTGGGAAATTTGAGTTGGCAGATGGCGGAACTTTATTTTTAGATGAGATAGGTGAATTACCCTTAGAAATGCAACCCAAACTATTAAGAGCTATACAGGAGTCAGAAATAGAGCCAATAGGTGGAAATAAAACACTAAAAGTAGATATAAGAATTATTGCAGCCACAAATCGAGATCTTAAAAAGGAAATAAAAGAAAAGAATTTCCGTGAAGACTTGTATTTCAGAATTAATGTATTTCCTATAACTATTCCGCCGTTAAGAGAGCGAGTTGAAGATATTCCAATTTTAATTGATCATTTTGTAAACAAATACAGCAAGCTATATAATAAAACTATTAAGTACATATCAGAAAGCGCTAAAACCAGTTTAAAATCCTACAGTTGGCCAGGAAACATAAGAGAATTAGAAAACCTTATGGAGCGAGCTGTAATTTTGTCTAAGGAAGAAAAGCTCATCATCCCCAACTTTCAGTCATCAGCAAAAAAATCCTTAATTTCTTCCACAGCGTTATCTCTTGATGATGTTCAAAGAATTCATATCAAAAAAATCCTCAAAAAATGTAACTGGAAAATAGGTGGTTCGGAAGGTGCTGCAACATTACTTCAAATAAAACCCAGTACGCTGAGAGACAGAATAAAAAAATTGAAAATTGAAAAACCATAAAAAGTCACGGTATTCCGTGATGTTTTCGTTCGTCGAATATTTTCTTCGGTATTCCGTGCCATATAATTTTTCTGTATTTTTTTTATACATGTTTTTATGTCTGATTATTAAGTAGATACATTTTTTTATGTAGGTCTTTTTTCGTTTGGCATATATCTTGGCATTTGGTTTTTGCCCAAAAGCTATAAAAATGTTAATGCATGAAAAGACTTAATCAAAACGAATCTGAAAACGTAGAATTTTGGATGAAAGATGATATACTGTTCTGTAAGTTCAATCAAACAACTTGTCATATTTCAGTAGATACCGCTAAAATCTATATTCTAAAAATAAAGAAACTCACTAAAGGTCAACCTTTACCTTTCCTTATTGATGCTTGTGATTTTACTGGGAATTTTTCACCCGATGCAGCAAAAACTCTTGCTAAAAGTATCATTATTAAAACAATAACTCTTCATGCTTTTGTTGTAAATACATTACATAGCAAATTGCTTGTAGCTTCTTATAACAGAATTTATTTAAAGAACTTTAATGTTCAAATTTTTGAGAGTTTTGATGATGCTTTAGCCGCTTGTATAGAATCTAAAAATAAATTGTATGCCCAACATGACTAATAGTGAATGTTATAACATCCACGATACTGATCTTTTAAAAACTTTAAAAAATCATTTGATAATATCTGTTTTTGATGCTAACGGCAGAATCCTTTACTCTAATGATAACTTTTCAAAAATTTTGGGTGTTTCAAAAAAGGATATTGAAATGCCAGCGAGCCAATTGATGAGATCTCTAATTCATTCTAGAGAACTTTTTTGGAAAATTTGGTCGGTAATTCAAGCTGGAAAAGAATGGAACGGCATATTGTTTCACGAAGGTAAAAATGATAAAAACTATTGGTTAGAGACCACTATTACTCCAATAAAAAACAGTAGTGGAGAGGTTATTAAGTACATAACAAACAGTAAGGATATCACTAATTTTTACAGTGTAGAAAAAGATTACGATTCAACTCATAGTAATGAAAAACGACTTATTGGAGATATCACTAAGGAGGAGTTGTTTATTACCAGAAATGGAAAAATTTTTAACACATCACAAGTTGAGTTAAACCATACCGATAATAGTGTCCTCGGATTATTTGTTTACGACTTTGTAAATCCATTACATGTTGATTGCTTTAAAAAACGAATAGATAAGGTTTTCCTTCAAGGAAAAACAAGCAGTTATCAATCGGTTGGTTTAACTTCAAAAGGAAATCAAGCGTTTTATATCACTAAAATAAAACCTGTATTTAACCTTCAAAATGAGGTCATTTATGCCATATTAAAATCAAAGAAACAAAAGAATAGTGTAAAGGTTAACAAACAACTCAAAGCGGTAGAAACAAAATACAGTAACATATTTCAATCCATAAATGTTGGGATTATAGTTGTGGCTAACAGTAAAGGAAAAATTATTGAGTGGAACGAAGGAGCCGAAAGAGCATTTGGATATACAGATTCTGAAATTATTGGTGAACATTTATCCATATTAATTTCAAAGAAAGAAATCAATAATGGCATAAAGGAGCTTTTAAAAGTAAAAGATAAGCTTGACAACAATTTATATGGTGGAAATATTGAGATGCTCGGACTAAGAAAAAATGGAGAAGAGTTTCCTGTAGAATTCACGATGAGCCATTGGAATAATGGAAAAGAAAAATTCTACTGCGCCATTATGCTCGATATTTCAAAACGAAAAAAGTTAGAAGAAAAATTAATGAAAACGACCAAAGATTTGGAGTTGTTTTTATATCGATCTGCTCATGATTTAAAAGCACCACTAACTTCAGCTGAAGGTCTTTTACTTCTATTAAAGGAAGAAAAGCTTAATGATAAAGTTTCAGTTTTAGTTAATATGTTAATTGAAACTTTTGAAAAAGGAAGAGATCTATTGGATGATATGGCATTTGCATCCATTATATGCGAAAAGAGGAGAGATATAACACCTGTTGATTTTGAAAATATAATAGAAAACACCTTAGCTGTTTCAAATAGAATGGAACAATTTGATGATATAGTATTCAATATTGATATAGAGCAATCAAGCGACTTCTATTTTAATAATGAACTTTTAGATTTCATTTTTCAAAACCTCATACAAAATGCTATTTGTTTTTCTAAACCTAAAACTAATTCTCCTACAATAGATGTGTCTGTTAAGCCTACAAATAAAGAAGTCTCTATAGTGATTTCCGATAATGGACTTGGAATCAAAAAAGACCATATTAATAAAGTTTTTGATCTCTATTTCAGAGTTCGTAATACAAATCCCAGAGGATCAGGGCTTGGTCTTTATGTTGTTAAGCGAATTGTAGAAGAATTTAATGGAGATATAATAGTCAAAAGTGTAATAAATAAAGGCACTTCGTTCGAAATAATATTGCCAAACCTAATAGAAAATACCAAAAAAAATGGTTGAAAATATAATGTTAATCGATGACAATAAAATTGATTTATTTGTCAATCAAAGAATTATTGAAAAGTACGACTCTACTATTAAAACTAGGGTTTTTAACAATGCTATTTCAGCAATAAGTTTTTTTAAACTTCTAGAACTAAATACCAATATAAAATGTTTAACTATCCCAGATATTATTTTATTGGACGTGAGTATGCCAGAAATGGATGGCTTTAAATTTTTAGAAGAATTTAAAAAAATAAATTTAGTTAATAAAGACAAGATTTCCATCTATATGGTATCGTCTTCAAGTTGTCCAGACGATATCCGAAATGCTCAAAAAGAAATCTATTGTTCAGGTTATATTACTAAACCATTAACGGTTGATAAACTTAAAAGTGTATCACATAACTCTATAAACTTTAAAAATCATGAATACTTCAAAAAAATAATTTAGACCCTAAACATAGTATTAACCAAATCTATAATTATGAATTTAAAACCTACACTTATACTTTTTTTCATCTCAGCCATTTGCTTTCTATCAAATGCACAAATTATAAATAAAGGTGCGCTTAAAATTACATCAGGCACCAATGTTTATTTTCAAGATGAATACACAAATGCCACCACAGGAAACCATGTGTGTGATGGAAATTTTTATTTAAACAGCAATTTTATTAATGATGGTTTAACTGCGGCTTCCTCCGGAACCACTTATTTTAAGAGTGCTGAGAATACTTTGCTAACTTTATCAGGAGATAGCGGAAATGCCAATTTTTTTAACTTAGAAATTGATGTAACAGTAGTTAATAAAAAAGGTGTGTCTGTCGCCAATGATTTTTTATTACAGGTAGTAAATGCGTTGAATCTTAAAAGTGGTGATTTAAGACTTAATGGTGAATCACAGCTCATACAACGTCATTCTGGCATAGATAGTAATGTTAATGTAGCAGGAAAACTTTTGATAGATCAACAAGGAAAAGCATCACCTTATCAATACGATTATTGGTCTTCACCTGTAAATAATGGAGGTACCTTTTCTCTCTTAGGAGGAAAATTTGATGGAAGTGATTCATCACATAACCCTTTTAGCCCAACACAAATATTATTTAATTCTGGATCACCTTATAATGGATTGCCTGCGGTTACAGATGTTAGTGGTAATGTAACTACAGCTTTGACGATTAATACGAGCTGGCTTTATAAATATTCTAATGCCACAGGTTCTTATTATGATTGGATACAATTAAATAGTTCTAGCACATTGAATCCAGGAGAAGGTTATACCATGAAAGGCACTAATACAACAGAGCCTAATCAAAATTATGTGTATTATGGAACACCAAATAATGGAGATTACTACATTCCTGTTACTTCAGGAGAAAATATTTTATTAGGCAACCCTTATCCATCTGCTTTAGATGCAGAAGAATTTTTATATGATAACCTCTCTCTCACAGGAGCTCTTTATTTTTGGGTTGATGGTGGCTCTACATCTCATGTTTTATCAAGTCATATGGGAGGTTATGCTATTAGAAACCTTACTGGCGGCACACCTCCTTCCATCGCTTCACCTCTCATTTCAGGGATTGGTGATGCAGGTGAAGTAACAGAGCCTTCAAAATACGTGCCAGTTGGCAAAGGGTTTTTTATTGAAGCAATGGCCTCAGGAAATATTGTTTTTGAAAATTCGCAACGTGTTTTTAATTCACAATTCGAAAGAATGTCATTTGATAATAAATATGTGCGAATAGGTTATGAGGATCCAGAAGGATTTCATCGTCAATTATTATTAGGATTTTTGCCAGACTCTACAGCAGACTTAAATTATAATAATGGTTATGACGCTATTCAGCTAGTTAAAAGAGAAGATGATGTGTTTTTTATTATAGATGATAATATTAATAATCATTTTGGTATTCAAGGCGTCAATGATTTTTCAGAATATATGGAATTTCCACTAGGCTTGATTATTACAGAAGAAGGATCACATCAACTTATGCTGGACTCGGTTGAAAATTTTACAGATATTGTTTATGTAAAAGATAATATATTAAACACAACCTATAATTTAAATGACTCCAATTTTGAAATTAATTTGCCTGCAGGAGAGTATTTTGATAGATATTCTATAGTGTTTCAACCTTCTGAAACCTTAAATACAACAACTCAAACCCTAAACAAAACTCAAGTTTATTATAATGGTAAAAACCAAATTGTTCTAACAAAACCAAATCATCTTGAAATTAAAAGTATTGATGTCTATAACATCTTGGGACAGCACATTTTATCATTCTCAGAACACATAACTAATCAGAATAAAATACAACTTCCATTTAATGAAGCAAAAGGTATTTATCTGGTTGTTTTAAATACAAATAACTCCCAAAAAACTACTAAAATATTAAACTACTAATTATGAAAACTAAAAAATTACACCAAATCGCATTTACATTAATTACTTTATTTTTATTAAGTGCTAATCTTTACTCTCAGGTTGGGATAGGGACTTTAAATCCAGATCCTTCTGCAATGTTAGATTTAGATTCAACAACCAAAGGAATGTTGGCTCCGAGGATGACGTCTACAGAACGGATATCTATTTCCAATCCGGCAAATGGTCTGTTAGTTTATGATACTTCAGAAAATGCTTTTTACTTTTATAAATCAAGTACTTGGACAAAATTAGATTCTAAAACACGAAATAATCACAAATTAATTAAATCTGAAGCAGACCTAAGTGATGAGCTTACTGCTGGAGGTGGCTCTAAATATTTACTAAGTTCAAATTCAGTTTATGAAATTAATGGCATCATAAACTTAACTTTTCCAATTGAACTAAATAATGCTTATTTAAAAGGTTTGCATACAAACGAAGACAAATTAATTAAAGCTAGTGGAGATATGTTTATAGGAAGTAAAGGAGGTACTATTAAAAACTTAACTTTAGCTGGAGGCACTATTTTTAATTTGACTGGTAGTACTTCAGAAAGTTTAATTATAAGAGATTCTGTTATAGCAAATGCCGCTTCTGTAGGAGTAATAGATGGTTATGGAATTGTATTCCTAAGTATAGTTCAATTTACAGGCAATGCCTCAGGAATTGAATATAGTGACATCAATAATTTACTTATAAGTAATACAGGTTGGTTTTCTACAAATTCAGGTGTATATGAAACCTATTCAGGTACTTTTAGTTCCATTGAAAAACAAGGAGGTTTTATGACTATTAATGGAGAAGCAAAAGGAATTGATTTAAGTAATAATCCAAGCGTTTCGAAAGCTGTACTGTCTGGAGTTAGCTTTAACGGAACAAGCACAGAATATGTTAAAAAATATAGTACAGGAACTTATCCTGATTATAGTTTCAATAATTCATGGACCGTTGACTGTCCTGGAATAAAGGTAGAAACTGACCAAGTTGCTTCTGCAAATATATATTATAATGGAACCATCACCACAGGATTTGTTCAAACTGTTACTAATGGTAATGCATTTAATTTAACGGGAAACTCAGGTTCAAATACCACAAATGATGTTAACATGTTTAGATCATCTTCACCACAAAATAACCGAATTACATATTTAGGAAATAAAACAAGAACTTTTAAAATAAGTGCATCTCTATCAGTTAGAGGGAATAGTGGTATTGGTGATTATTATGCTTTTTTTATAAGAAAGAATGGATCCACAAGTTTGATAGAAACTAATACGCTAATGCGAGTTAATAATACTTCAGATATTTCGAGTAATGCTATATCTGGAACAGTAGAGCTAGGAAAGAATGATTATATTGAAATTTGGGCTCAAAGATTAACTGGTTCAGGGACTACTTCAATCACTGTTTTCTCTTTAAATTTAGATATTAAGTAATTTTAGAATTGTTTTGAAAATGTGCTTCAATTTTGGCTTTTTTAGTAATATAAACGTTTGAGTTGTTCTGAGAGCTATTAAAAGCTTTCCTTTTTTCTTTATTGAAAATTGGGATGCTTTTTTGTTTTAGAGAAGTCTTGATGACATTTTTTAATCCATTCGATGTGATTATAAATATTGATATCATGAAAGCATTTAAATACATTCTGATTTTAGCATTAATTTCAATACTCTTTGCTTGCAGTAAAGATGATGCCAATAATAACCAGCAAGATTTACAACAATTCAATTCTCAAATATGTAATGGTATATCTGGACCAGAAGCTATGTATTGGGATGGGAGTCACGGATTACCTACCTCTTTAGCACAAATTCCAACATTGACAAATCCTGGTCAACAATTTATTCATTCACAATATCCTGCTCTTGGTTTTACAATGCCTCAAGGGTATGTGGCTCAAGAAATCACAGACTTACAATCAGGAACTATAGGAGTGAATGTTTTCAGAAATGATAATAATGTCGTTTGGAGGTATATTCCTTCAAGCCCTTTTATCGGTCAGGTCCAAATCAACGACATCGTTGCATTTGAAATAAACCAAATTATGCAATTTCATGGATTTAATGGAAGTCCGCAAGTCATTTGTACTACAACACAACAGTCTAATGAATTTGGATTTCCTACAACGTTTGGAGCCCGTTTAATTCGCTTTGGTAATTTTACTGCTTTATTAACCGTTCAAACCCATTTCATGCCAAGCTTAGGAAATACCTTTATTTCTGTTACCTTAGCATCAGGTCCAACAACAGAATTCAATAATTTGGTCATGGGAACGTATTTACCTTTGCATTGGCAATTACTGGTTATCTCTGATGATGTCAGAGATTCAGATTTAGATGGCACTCCAGATAATCAGGATGCAGCTCCCTTTAACCCAAACATACAATAACCGGACTTATTAACATGTAATGAACATTTTTTAAGGAAAATATGTATTTAATCGATAAAATACAGCATTTCATCCGATTTATTTTTGTTATGACACAAAATAGTAGTATGTTTACAGTCCTTCATAAGCCCCTAAATCACTTATCAAGGTAATTTTAATAATCCATTTTTATTTTTAGACGCTTTTTGCGTTTGATTTCCCTCATAAATTTTTGAATTTTTGGCAGGTTTGCCATTTTAGTTAATAATCCATTCTTCCCTCGACTGGCATTTTTGATGCTGTTTTATTATTAACAAAATAGAATTTTAACAAACCCTAAATATTAAAATTATGAAGACCCTAAAAATTACATTTTTATTATTAGCAGTAGTATTATTAACTGTTTCAGGACAGAGTAGTGATACAGTAGCCGATAATAACGAACCTACTTACAAGACACAAAAGCAGTATGATTTGTTAGCGCATGCTAAGAAAAATAGAACTTTAAAGCCTAACGGATAGAAGTATCTTACTTTAAAAAAATATAAAGCATTAACTGTAAATTCGGTTAATGCTTTTTTATTTTGTTGCGATGTTGAATTTTTAAATTAAATTTGATTTAAATTATACGTGACTACTTTGAAAGATTTTTTTAAGTTAATATTTGTTTTTTTTCTTCCATTATTCGTTTTAGCTCAAAATGACAATCAAGATAGAATCAAAGATTTAATTAATTTAAGAGAACAATCAAAAGAAAACAATCTGTCATTTGAAGAAAAAGAAAAACTTGCGAAGCAATCTTTAGAAATAGCAAATGAACTTAAGATTGATTCTTCAATATTAAAAAGCAAAAGAAGATTATCTACTATTTATCTTAACGAAGGTAAATATGAGCAATATAAAAATCTGAATTTTGAAAATTTAAAATTAGCCAGAAAAGTCAATGATTCTACAGCTACATCTTCAGCCTTATTTAATATAGGTCAATATTATTATTCACAATATGAAAACGATAGTGCTTACTATTATTTTTCAAAAGCTATTAAATTTTATAAAAAATTAGGTAATGTAGAAGATGAGGCGTTTGTATTGTTAGTTATATCTGATATTCAAGAAACTGAAAGAGATTACATAGGTAGTGAAGAGAATGCCATAAAAGCTATAAAAATGTTTGAGTCTTTTCCAAAGACAGAATTTAATCTCGCGCAGATTTATAATCTCAATAATTTGCTTGGAATTATATCATTAAAACTAGGCAACTATGATAAATCTCTCGAATACCACAACAAAGCAGAAAAGGTTGCTAAAACCATGGACAATGGATTTTATAATGAAATCTTCTCTATAAATAATAAAGCTTTTGTTTACAGAAAAAAGAAAAATTATGATGAAGCACTTGATTTATATAATAGCCTTGTCAACATAAGGGATCAATATGACGATTATGATCCTACATTTTATCCTTTGATTATTGATAACATAGCATATACTAAATTAATTGCTGGTCATGACGATTATGACAAAATGGAAAGCCTATTTAGTAAGGCATTTCACATTAGTGATAGTCTTAAAGATGATATAACCAAGTTAGCTGTCAGCATAGATTTTTCAAAATTTTATTTGAAAAGACAGATGCCTGACTCGTCTTTGAAATATGTTAATATAGCTTACAAAATTGCAAAAGAAACATCCTCAAACGATATACTTTTAGATGCGCTAAAGGTGCTTTCTGAACTCAAAGAAGGTGAAGAAGGGAAAACCTATCTTATTGAGCATATCACACTCAGTGATAGCTTGCTAAATGTCGAACGAAATGTCAGAGATAAATTTGCCAGAATAGCATTTGAAACTGACAAAATAGAAGAGGAAAACGAACGTATTTCTCAACAGCGAATGTGGTTGTTAATTGTCTCAGCCGTATTACTGGTAACGTTATTTTTATTATATATTATCATTACACAACGTGCTAAAAATAAAGAACTTCAGTTTGAAAAAGATCAGCAAAAAGCCAATGAAGAAATCTATAACCTTATGTTGTCGCAACAGGACAAGGTAGATGAAGCCAGAGCTAATGAAAAAAAACGAATTTCTCAAGAAATGCACGATGGCATTTTAGGGCGATTATTTGGAACACGTCTCAGTTTAGATAGCTTAAATTTCTCAGAAGGCAAAGAAGCCATTCAGAACAGATCTAATTATATAAATGAATTAAAGACCATTGAAGATGACATTCGCAAAATTTCACATGACCTCAACACCGATTTCGTTTCAGGTTCTGGCTTTATGGATATTGTTTCTGAATTAATTGAGAAACAAACCAGTGCATATCAACTAAAATCTAAATTTGATTATACAGATGATGTCAGTTGGGAAATGGTGTCAAATAAAAACAAAATTAATATTTACAGAATTATTCAGGAGTCCCTTCAAAACATTTATAAACATGCAAATGCTGAAACCGTAAAAATTAGTTTTCAACTAAAAAATAACGTAATTTTATTATCAATCACTGATGATGGTTCAGGATTTGATGTTAATAAGAGTAAGAAAGGCATCGGAATTAAAAATATTAATGCCAGAGTTAATGACTTAGAAGGCACTGTAGAAATTAAATCTAAAATTAAAGAAGGTACAACGATACAAATAAAAATTCCTTATAAAACCAACCCATAATGCAGCACATTCATATTTTAATGGTTGATGATCATCCTATCATAATTGAAGGATATCAGAATACTTTAATGGCTACAAAAAAAGAAAATCAAACCTTAGTAATAGATACTGCTAATACCTGTGATACTGCAAATTTATTAATGGAAAAGGCAGCAGACGAACGACCATATGACGTTTGTTTTTTTGATATTAGTTTGCCTCCATCTTCAGACGGTAGAATAACTTCTGGTGAGGATTTAGCTAAAATTGCTAAGAATATTTTACCTAATGCTAAAATTATAATCCTTACTATGTTTAATGAATCGTACCGCATACATAGTATCGTAAAAGAAATAAATCCTGACGGATTTTTAATTAAGAGCGATCTGACTTCAAGCGAACTGGCAGAAGCCTTTCATCATATATTAGTAGATCCACCATATTACAGTAGTACAGTATCAAACTTTTTAAATAAATCGGTTATTAATGAAATCTATGTCGATGAGATTAATCGAAAAATTCTCCACCTCTTAGCTCAAGGAATGAAAACCAGAAGTCTTCCAGAACATATTAATTTGTCTATGAGTGCGATAGAAAAACGCAAAAAACAACTCAAATTATTGTTTTCAATAGAAGATGGTAAGGATGAATCCTTGATATTGGAAGCCAGAAAAAAAGGATTTCTTTAGGAATAGCGATTATATTTGCAATTTTCACCTCAAAAAAAACAGCTTTAAACCCTTGTTAATTCTGCAAAGTACGTTTTTTCCGCATCATGTTTACGGTTTTTCCACATCAAAAAGTTATTATCTAGACTTATATTTGAATAGTCAACACAATAACTTTTAATCCCTCTAAGTGTTTTGTTGAATTAATAGCAAAGAAAAAAAACCTAACAATTAATACTAATTGTTAGGTTTTGTCTTTTTTAACGATTTATTTAAAAAAGTACATCTTGATACTCGATAATCTTCACAATAAAAAGTCCTAGAAATAATAGTGCCACCATACATTTTATAAATGTAGATGCAAGGAATCCTAAAAAAGAACCAAAAGCCGCTTTAAGTGCTTTATCAAATTCACTTTTATTAATGAGTTCTCCTATTAAGGCACCAATAAATGGTCCAATTATTATGCCTCCTGGAATTGGTGACAATAAGCCAATAATCAAGCCTACAGTTGTTCCAATCATACCAGCTTTACTGCCTCCAAAACGTTTTGTTCCCATAGCAGGAATTATATAATCAAGAATCCATATTGTAATAGCTACAAAAAGTGTTATGCCTAAAAATGTCCAATTCATTGGTACAACATCAGTAAGATGAAACATGAGTAAACCTATCCAGCTAGTTAAAGGGCCAGGTAAAACAGGTAAAAAGCTACCTATGATTCCCAATATCATAAAAAAGGCAGCAAGTATGATTAAAAAAATATCCATTTAGTTGCATTAAAATTTAACAATTAGACGCCATAAGAATCGATTTGTTACATTTATGAACTAAATATTTAGTTTAAACTAATATTTTAGTTATATTTGAAGTGTTTAATTTTTAAATATGAAACAACTTACAAAAGCAGAAGAGGAAATCATGCAAGTGCTTTGGGAACTTAAAAAGACCAACGTGAAAGCTATTATTTCAGAATTGCCCGAACCAAAACCTGCGTACAATACAGTTTCTACTATAGTTAGAATCTTGGAGGCTAAAGGATTTGTAGACTATGAAAAACAAGGCAAAGGCCATTTGTACTTTCCTATTGTTCAAAAACAAGATTATAGTAATCAGTCAATAAACACTTTAGTTGATAATTATTTTCAAGGCTCTTTTAAAAGTATGGTATCTTTTTTTGTAAAGAAAAATGATCTGGATCTCAAGGATCTGGAATCCATTTTAAAAGATATTAATAAAAACAACACTTAAATATGTTACATTATATATTGCAAGTTGTTGCGTTTCAACTTGGGTTTTTAATAATTTATGATGTGTTTCTTCGGAAGGAGACTTTCTTCAATTGGAACAGGATTTACCTTTTAATAACCGCTTTACTATCGGTTATTGTTCCGTTTATAAAAATTGAAAGTATAAAAACCATTATACCTGAAAAATTTGTAATTCGGTTGCCTGAAGTTATTATTGGTAACCTAACAGAATCGAGTTCTGTGCATCCTGAAATTGCTAATCTTGCCGGAATTACTATTGAACCAGAGCCAATTTCTATATGGAATATAATACTCTTTAGCGGAATGTGTATGGCATTCCTAACTCTAATATTCAAGGTTTTTAAATTGGTAGTATTAGCTTCAAAACATCCAAAACGCTGGAGTAATAATCTGTTAATTATTAAACTGATTAATAGCAATGCAGCATTTTCATTTTTTCATTATGTTTTTATAGGTGAAAACATCAATATTAGAGATCGCGATTCTATTTTAGAACATGAAATGGTTCATGTTAAACAAAAGCATACATTAGACTTGCTGTTTTTTGAAGTACTCCGAATCCTATTTTGGTTCAATCCACTGGTTTATATATATCAAAACAGAATTTCTGAACTTCATGAATTTATAGCAGATGCTAAAGCAGTAAAGTTTAAAAATAAAGCGGAGTACTACAACAATTTATTAGCACAAGTATTTGAAACCCAAAATTTTTCTTTTGTTAACCCATTCTTTAAACAGTCATTAATTAAAAAACGAATCCTTATGATGAGTAAAACAAAATCAAAACAAATCCATGTTTTAAAATATGCTTTGTTACTTCCTTTAGTAAGCACAATGCTTGTTTACACGTCTTCGTATGCTCAAGAAAAAACCGAAGTCATTCAGGAAACCATTCAAGTTGAAGATTCTCAACTAAGCGATAAAGAGCTAAGAGAAAAATATTACAAACAAATTATTGAAATGGAGGAAAGTGGAGCTTCTTTTACAGATATTTTTGATTTTGGCATAAGTGATAAAGACCAATATATAAAAACCAAAACCGCATATTACAAACTCAATGCTTATTTACAGTTTATATCTAAAGGTTTTAAGGGAAAAAAGGTAGAAAATAATGATGACATTTCTGGACAAAATATTGAACGCTCTGAATCTATTAATAAGATGATAAATCGAACTTACGAAGAATATCTGGCATGGAAGCAAACAGATGAAGCCAGAGATATATGGGAAAATAATAGTCGAGATGGTGTGTTGCGTTTAATTGTTAATGATTTTTCAAACTGGACAGAAGAAGAGAAACAAAAAATGGATCGAAAACTTGATATGATAGAATATGATGATTATTTCAAAGAATTGTTAATTGTGGATATGACAGGAACAGGAAAAATGATTTTGCAAAACCCTAAAGCATCAACTAAAGTTACGCAAGACGTTAAGGTTATTGATGTGGTAGAATCTATTGAAGTGCCTTTTGCTGTTGTAGACCAAGTTCCAGTAATGGTGACCTGTCAAAACTTAACAACAAACGAAGAACGTAAAACCTGCATGAGTAATGGCATTGCATCTCATGTAAATAAAAATTTTAATATTGCTTTAGCCAAGCAGTTAGGCTTAACAGGTAAGCAGCGTATTTCGGTTATTTTTAAAATTGATACTCAGGGAGAAATCATAGAGGTTAGAGCAAGAGCATCTCATCCAGAATTAGAAACTGAAGCGGTACGTGTTATAAATTTATTACCGCAATTTAAACCTGGAAAGCAAAAAGGTAAAGCAGTTACTGTGCCTTATAGTTTGCCAATTTTATTTCAAATTGCTCCAGATAAAAAGAATTAATGAGAATAGTATTTAGTTTGTTGTTTGTTTTGATATTTTTTAAAACCGAAGCACAACCCTCGGTTTTGACTATTGCAGATAGCTTATATCTCAACGGAAATTACAGTAAAGCCATTTCAACCTATCAATCGTATGTTAATCCAAATGAAGTATATGATAAAATTGCAAAATCATTTATTGCTATTGGAAATTATGATGAGGCACTTCGCTATTATAAGTTGACTGTTGAAGTACATCCAGATGATGCATTATCTAAATATGAATATGCAAAACTCTTATCTAAAACGAAACATTTTAAAGCTTCCATTGAAGTATTTAATGACTTAATGAATATCGATTATCGCAACCCGAATTACCATTATGAAATGGGATTAGCCTTAGAAAAAATGAATGATTCTACAGCTATGAATCGGTTTAGAACAGCCTACGATTTAGATAACACACATCAAAAAGCCATATTTAAAATTGCGAAACATTTTCTAATAAAACGAAAACATGACATCTCGCATCGCTATATTGATAAAGGCTTAGAAGCTTATGAAAATAATGTTGAACTTATCAGTTTAAAAGCGCAAAATTATTATTATCAAGATTATTACAGAGACGCTAAAGTCTGGTTTCAAAAACTCATTGACTTAGGAGAATCTTCAGAGTTTATTCATGAAAAATTAAGTAGTATTCATGCTGAATTGTCAGAATACGAAGAGGCTATTACGCATCGTAAACTAGTGTTGGATTATAATCCATATGATTCTAATGCCTTATTTTTAATAGGAATGTATTTTGAGAGACTTAATGATTTTGCAAACGCTGAAACCTATCTGTTAAAAGCTCTTAAATTGAAAGATGTGCCTTTAGATTACGAATATCAAAAGCTTGGTATGCTGCTCAACAGACAAAAACGTTACAAGGAAGCCATTGAGGCTTTTGAGGTGTCTTTAAAAGAAAATCCTGAGAATACATCTTCAGCTTTTTTTATAGTCACAACTAAAGATCATTATTATGCAGATATTGATTCAAAAATAATAGCTTATCAGGATTTTATTGATGGACATTCTACGTCACCATTTTTAAACTTTGCAAAACGCCGATTATCAGAATTAAAGGAAGAAAAATTTCTGAAGGAAAAGGAAAAAGAGTAAAGCACTTTAATATCTAAAAAAATTGTATTTTTCGCTATCAGTTAAACCAACATGAAGCGTATTTTAATCTTTCTAGTATTTGTCAATATGATGTCTTGTGACTACTTCAGCAAGAAAAAAGTATATTCTGAAGAGTTACTAGAAAATGAACTGGAAATGTTTACGTGGCATGATGTAGATGAATATCCAACGTTTGCATCTTGTGATTCGACCTTAGGAAAAGCAAATAAAAAACATTGTTTTGAAAGCACGCTTAGAGATCTATTAAACACAAACTTGTCTCAGTATCATATAGTGGTTTCAAAATCTATTGAAGATACGGTTCAATTAAAAATCACTATTGATAATCAAGGTGAGTTTTCAATCAATTCGATAGAAAGCAGTACGTTAATTAAACAGGAAATCCCACAATTAGATAGTTTATTACGCCAAAGTTTAGATTCGTTACCAAAAATTTTTCCAGCAATAAAACGGAGTCAGCTAGTAACCACTCAATTTAGTTTACCTGTGATTATTAAAATCGAATAGCCAGTTTTTGCATTAATCTCAAGACTTCAACATACAACCAAATAAGCGTTGCTAAAAGTCCCCAAGTTGCTAACCATTCTTTAAATTTCGGAGCCTTATTTTTATAACGTTCAATATAATCGAAGTCTAAAAGTAACGCAAAGGAGGCAACGATAGCGGCAATACAATTAAAGATAATAGCAAACCAGGAGGTTCCCCAAATGTAAGATTTGATTCCGAAAAAACTCAGAATCCAAGACATTAAATACACAACTATAATGCTAACAGTAGCAGTAATAATAACACTTTTCAGCTTTTTAGTAACCACAATAATTCTGGTTTGGTATAATATGAGCATCACAAAAAAAGTGACTATGGTTACACCAATAGCCTGATAAGGCAGTTCTGGAAAATGTTTATGTGCATAGGCTGAAAAACCACCAAGAAAAACACCTTTAGCAATGGTGTAAATCGGAACTAAAAATGGAGCCCAATGTTGTCGTACAGAAATGATAACACTTATAATAATAGCAGCCAGCATGCCGCCAAGGGTAAACCATTTTACAGGCATTCCATTTTCATTAAGTTTCCAGATATAAGCTGTTAGAGTAGCAATAACTAATATGCAAAGAATAGATTTTATTAGAACGCCATAAACAGACATCTTTTTATGAGAACTGTTTTGACTTTCCCAAAAATATTTAGAAAATACGGGATTATTAGTTCTGTAATTAGATAAGCGCATTACAATTTAAACTTGTATCCAATAGAAAAGTCGGTTGAAAAATTACCTTGATTATCTATAAACAACGCAAAAAGCTCATTATAAGCTAAAGTGATAAAGCTATTTTTACTCACATTAATATCGGCACCAATACCAAAAATAAATGGTACATCAAATGCAGTGTCACTAAACTCTTCAGTGGTGATAACACCATTAATTTCAGTAATGGCTGTAGCATTAGAAAAGTTAAGTGTTGCAAATTTCATGTTAGCATAAAGACTAAAGGTTTCTTTATTAATAACTCTAAAGCGATAACCTAGTGATAATTCTGTTGTAGAATATTTGATATCGTCTTGTTCAAGCACATGTTTTAATTGCATAAAAACAGCATGTCTCGAAATGCGCTTGGCTTCTAATACTTCAAGTTCAGCTCCAAAAAGAGGAGTTTTTTCATTGTTTGGATTTGTAACAAATGGGTTGTTAGTCATACCTCCAAAAACACCAAGTCTAAACTCAAATTTACTTCGACTTATATTAGTTTGGTAATTGCTATCTGCTGATATGTTATAGGAGTCAATAAACTCTTTTAAACTGAATAGTGTTAAATTTAGACGTTTTGTAGACATTGAATTGTTGGTTAATTCTTCAAGAAGCGTTTTGTATTCTTCCTGAAATCTTCGGTCTACTTTTGTGTTTTTAAGTTCTGTAATGGTATTGTCTTCCGTTCTAACGAAATAACGATATTTACCATCAATGATATTCCAAAGCAAATCGAGTTTGCCATCAACTTCAGTTTTTAATTCAAGTGTTTCCCCATTTACAGTATAACGCTCTTGAGCATTTAGAAATGAAACACTAAGAATAAAGCATAAAACACAGATTATTTTTTTCATCAGGACATCAAGTTGTTGTTCATGTAAATCTAACAAAAATAAATGAGATAACACTACTTGCTGTATGCTCTGTCTTTCCATTTATAACCTCTGAATACTGAAATAAAAACAACATACACAGAAAATAATGGATATATAAAACTTGAAAAAAAGAAAGATGCTAGATAGGCGTCCTGATTAAAAAAACGAGCTGTCTTGAAGAGTAATAGAAAGTCAATGCTAAACTTAATTACAAATACATACATCAGAATTTTTAAGGATATAAAATTAGCAAGTACTAAAAGGGGAGAACACACTAAAAAACCGTTCATTAAAAAGACAATTATTCCTGTGAGTTTTCCGAAAAGACTGTTGTAGCTCGATGTTTTCGCTGCCCAACGAACTCGTTGAGATATTAAATTTTTAAGATTTGGTTGAGGTGCCGTTTTTACAATTGCATTTTCATTTTTTAGATATTGAATTTGTGAAGGGTATTTTTCAATCACTTTTTGCAATAAGAAAATATCATCTCCACTTGAAATATGTGAATTCCCTTCAAACCCATTCAGCTTTGAAAAAAGTGTTTTTGTATAAGCTAGATTTGCGCCATTACACAAAATGGGTTTGTTAATGCCAAAACCACCAATGCTGACACCTTGAAGACTTAAAAAATCAAGCAATTGAAACCGTTTTAAAAACGAATTTGTTTGGTAATAGGTCACTGGAGCAACGATAAATTTAGTGTCATTTTTCTGAATAAAATAATCAAAAGCATCTAACCAGTATTTAGGTAATTTACAGTCGGCATCTGTAGTAACAATCCAGTCATATTTAGATTGAGAAATGGCTTTTGTAATTGCGTCTTTTTTTGGAGAATTTGAATATTGGTCATTCGTAAGAATGGTGAAATCTATCTGAGTTTTACTCAGTTTGCTTCTAATGAGTTTTACCGATTCATCTTCAGAGTTGTCATCAATGAATAGAATCTCAAATTTATGTTTGGTGTAATTCAACTCTAAAATAGAGTGCAATAAATCTGGTAAATGGCTGGCTTCATTTCTAAAAGGAATAACAATACTAAAATCAATTTTAGCCTTAATATCTTCCAGAGCAACTGATTTTACCTTATCAAAACCAAAGGTAAAACTGCCAATTAGTAGCAGATATAAAATGAGGATTACAATAACGATGATTAGCATTATAAGTTGGTGTCTTTAGGTAAGTTAAAGTTTAATACGTAATAGCTTCCAAATAAACTAGGCAATACAAAATTAAGAAGCCACATTAAGGTGACAATACTAAGTGTAGTAAAATCATTAATGCCTGCAATTGAAAATACATACACAGCGACACTACTTTTTATAACCACATCAAAAATAAAAACGGAAGGAATTACAGATGCTAAAATATACATAGAAGTAATCACAATCATAGCATGATAATAACTCATATTCACATCAAAAACAGTCAGTAGATAATAAAACTGAAATGAAAACACAAGATATCTTAAAACAGATAAAACCATACCTGAAATTTTTGTTGTAGTTGAAATATTCCTGTAAAAACGAACCAATCGTTCAATAGAAAACCCTTTGATGCTAAATTTCTTTTGTTTGAGCCCAAAAGCCGTAAAAACAGCAATGACAATAAGTATAGACAAAAAACGAAAGCCTTTAAAGTAATCTATATGTAGATTGTATTTAGAATTCAAGAGAAATAAACCTATAGTACCAAAGAGTATCGTAGTTCCCATTTGCATCATATTGCTCAGCAAGTTGATCAAAACAATTTTTTTTCGTTTCTCAGAAGTATAATAAATCGCTTTAGCGCCATACTCACCAATTCTGTTTGGTGTAAATAACGATGCCGTTAAAGATCCTAAACTTTGTTCGAGGGCATTTTTAAAACTAATATGTTCTATTGGAGCGACTACTATTTTCCATTTTAAGATTTCTAAAAACCAGTTAAAACCAGTTAAAAAAAGTAAAATAAGAATGGTTTTAACCGAAAAAGTGTCATTATCTCTTAAAAACTGAAGAAAAACACGAAAATCAAGTTCTTTGTTTTCAATGAGTTTTTTGTAAATAAAATAAAATGCACCAACTACAATACTTAATTTAATAAGTAAAAGAAAGAATTGTTTAGTTTTGTAAGGAAGGCTTCCAAAATGCATTGAGCTTATCTTAACGTTTTTTGTTTAGCCTGCAAAATAAACCATTATAATAACATGATTTCGAAATTTAAAACTCAAAAATATAAATTATTAATAGCAGCCTTATTAATTTCATCATTTTCATTTGCTCAAAGAGACACTAATAAATGGAAAGCTCAAATCGCTTTAGGCGTGAATAGTCCATCACAATCTGGTTTTGTTGAAGGGTTTGAATCGAAGTCAATGAATTTTCCAACGATAAATGCTGGATTTCAACGCATGTTTAAACCGCAATTTGGAGCAAAACTTGATTTTGGATTTAATAGATTTTCAAGTGATGGCGATTCACCAGATTTTAAAGTCAACTATACAAGACTAAATGCTCAGTTTGTTTACGATCCTACAGAATTGATCACATTTTTGCCAGAACAAATACGTTTGGTTGCTCATGTAGGTCCTGGTTATACGTTTGTAAAACCTCTAGGCGACTATTCTAATAATAAAGTGTCATTTTTAAATGTAATGGCAGGACTTGAAATACATTATGGTTTAACACAGCGCATGTCTTTATATACAGATGTGTCTTATATTCTCGGATTAGGAAAAGATTTTGATCCAGTAATAGATGGTTTCGGATCGTTTAATGGAAATTTGTTAACAATAACCTTCGGAATTACATTCTCGCTAAGTGGATGTCAATACTGCTAATTAATGAGCAAGGAAAAAATCATATTGGGTATTGACCCTGGAACAACTATTATGGGTTTCGGACTCATAAAAGTTGAAGGAAAAAAGATGACGTTTCTTCAACTCAATGAACTCGATTTAAAGAAGTACAGCGATCATTATCTTAAATTAAAACTCATTTTTGAACGCACTATTGAATTGATTGATACGCATCATCCTGATGAAATAGCGATTGAAGCACCATTCTTTGGGAAGAATGTACAAAGTATGTTAAAACTTGGTCGAGCTCAAGGCGTTGCTATGGCAGCAGGTTTGTCACGTGAAGTTCCAATTACTGAGTATTCGCCCAAAAAAATTAAAATGGCAATTACTGGTAATGGAAATGCCAGTAAAGAACAAGTGGCAAAAATGCTACAAAGTCTGCTCAACTTAAAATCTTTACCTAAAAACTTAGATGCAACAGATGGTTTAGCAGCAGCAGTATGTCATTTTTATAACGAAGGTCGTATTGAAATTGGAAAAAGTTATTCTGGTTGGAGCGCTTTTGTGAAACAGAATGAAGGTCGTGTGAAAAAATAGTTAAGTTTTAGTATCATGTGAAGTCGTAAAGTTGTTGATATGTAATTTAGCATTTGATTCAGAATCTATCCTTATTTGATTGTTTTTTTAATTTTCACCTAAACACCTAAACACCTAAACACCTAAACACCTAAACACCTAAACACCTAAACACCTAAACACCTAAAATTGAGCGGCATTTACATCCATATACCATTCTGCAAACAAGCTTGTCACTATTGTGATTTTCATTTTTCAACAAGTTTAAAAAAACGAGATGAGATGGTTATGGCTTTAGCTAAAGAAATTCAACTTAGAAAAGACGAATTTAAGAATAAAGCAGTTGAAACTATCTATTTTGGAGGAGGAACACCGAGTTTGTTGACGATTGAAGAATTACAATTTTTGATTGATACAATTAATGAAAACTATAAGATTTCAGAGCATCCAGAAATTACGCTTGAAGCTAATCCTGATGATCTTTCAGCTAAACAAATTTACGATTTGTCGACTTCACCAATAAATAGGTTAAGCATTGGCATCCAATCCTTTTTTAAAGATGATCTTAAACTCATGAATCGCGCTCATAATGCTGAAGAAGCAAAAGAGTGTTTGTCTGAAGCAACACGACATTTCGATAATATTTCAGTCGATTTAATCTATGGAATTCCAGGTTTAAGTAACGAACGCTGGAAACAAAATATCAACACAGTATTATCATTTAATATTCCCCATATTTCAAGTTATGCGCTCACTGTTGAGCCCAAAACAGCACTAGCGAGTTTTGTAAAAAAAGGGCTTATTGAAGATGTTAATGATGAGCAAGCACATGATCAGTTCCATATTTTAAAAGAGACATTAGAAGCTTCGGGTTTTGTGCATTATGAATTGTCTAACTTTGGAAAAACAGGTTATTTCAGTAAGAATAATTCTGCGTATTGGCAAGGAAAATCGTATTTGGGTATCGGACCTTCAGCGCATTCCTTTAACGGAAAAGAACGTGGATGGAATGTGCGTAATAATTCAAAATATATCAAGTCCATTCAAAATGAAACACTCCCAATGGAAACAGAAACACTCACTAAAACAGATCAATACAATGAGTACATTATGACAGGTTTGAGAACCATTTGGGGAGTTTCAATTCATAAAGTAGAAGCAGACTTTGGGAGTATTTTTAAAGATTATTTAATAGAGCAATCCAAAGTTTTTATAAATCAACATTTATTGTATATTGATGATGAGCATTTACGTGTTACAAAAAAAGGACAATTTTTATGTGATGGTATAGCTTCCGAACTGTTTAAAATTAATTTATAGTGCTAACAACAATACAATACAATTCCAGAAAACTACAATTAGATTTATCAAAACCATTGGATATTTCAATTCCGATACGAGCATCAAAAAAAAATGTAAATGCGTGGTATATTGACGAGCCCAAAATAGAACCTGTTAAGCTAGAGGATTGGGTTGGAAGTGTTGCTCAAGGTGCAGATGTGAATTTCAATAACATTCAATTTAATCCACATGCACATGGAACACATACCGAATGTGTCGGACATATCACAAAGGCGTTTCACTCCATAAATAAAAACCTTAAACAATTTTTCTTTTTAGCCGAAGTGATTACCGTTGCTCCAGAACAGGAAGGTGAGGATACCGTAATTTCAAAAACCCAATTAAAATTTGCCTTAGGTAATAAAAAGCGCGATGCTATTGTAATTAGGACGTTACCCAATATGAAAGATAAAATGTCTAAGCAATATTCAAAAACAAACTGGACCTACTTAAAAGAAGATGCCGTTGCATATCTGGTGAGTAAAGGCATAAAACATTTGTTAATTGATTTACCTAGTGTAGATAAAGAAGAAGATCAAGGTGAATTAAAAGCGCATAAGGCATTTTGGAAAGTTGGTGGTAAGTATAGAAAAGATTGTACAATAACAGAACTTATTTATGTGCCCAATAAAGTTGAAGATGGTGAGTATATGCTGAATTTACAAATTGCTTCTTTTGAAAATGATGCCACACCAAGCAAGCCTGTTTTGTTTAAAGTATTAGAATAAATTAAAATTCAGTGTCGCTTCGAGCTTAGTCGAGAAGTCTATTAGCATATAAAGATCCTATGGAAACATTTTTTATCATCATAATAAGCATTTTAGTTACTTTAGCTATTGTGACATTAGTCAAACAATTCAGAATACAAAAACGCACTAATTCACAGTCGGTAATCTTATTGGATAAAATTAAAAAAGTCTGTAAATTCATTACTGTTGAAGGTGATTTTGCTGAGATTTACCATTATGAAGATGTTAAAGAACGTTTTTTAAAACTCGTCGTTAGCCGAAAAAAAGCACTGGTAGTCATTAATGCTAAAGCACATGTTGGTTTTGATTTATCTAAAATTCAGCTAGAATCTGATACAAAAACCAAAACCGTGAAACTATTTCATTTTCCTCAGCCAGAAGTCTTGTCCATTGAAACCGATTTAAATTATTACGACAAGAAAGATGGGATGTTCAATAAGTTTGAAGCTTCAAATTTAACAGAATTACACAATGAAGCTAAAAATCACATCATGAACAAAGTTCCAGAAAGCGGGTTGTATGAGATTGCAAAAAAGGAAGCACTTGAGTCGGTTTTATTGATTGAAAGTATCGTCGAAACTATTGGATGGAAACTGGATTATTCAGCATTGAAAATTGAAGGTGAACAGAAGAAATTATCACCATAAGAGCTTAACAATTTGTCATTTCGTATGTGATGCGGAAATTATTTTAGAAACTTAGGAATGAACATCGAAGACTACAGAAATTACTGTGTAAAAAAGAAAGCCGTTACAGAGCATTTCCCATTTGATCAGGACACTTTGGTATTTAAAGTTTTGGGTAAAATGTTTGCATTGGCATCCTTAAAAAAATGGGAAGAAGGTAATGGGTTTGTGAACTTAAAATGTGATCCCGAATATGCGCAAAAGTTACGAGATGAATACAACAGCATTAAACCAGGTTACCACATGCATAAACAACAATGGAATAGTGTTTATATTCATACAGGTGAATTGTCACCAAAACTTATTTGTGAACTCATTGATCATTCCTACGATATGGTTGTCAAAGGGATGACTAAAAAAATGAGAGATGCTCTTCAATAAAATAGTATGTTTGTACAATTCAATTTCAACAATCGTAAATTAAAAACTTAAATGAGTGTATTACAAACGCTTCAGGAACGAAGTAATAATAGCTGTGAAATGTGCAGTGCTACTAACGATTTGTCACAATATACCATTCCACCTTCCTTAAATGAGAATGTGGCTAATGACGTATTGGTTTGTAAAATTTGTAGAGACCAAATTGAGGGTAATACAGAGATGAACCCTAACCATTGGAGGTGTTTAAATGATAGTATGTGGAGTGAGCATGTGGCTGTTCAGATTATGGCATGGCGAATGTTACAACGTCTAAGAGGCGAAGGTTGGCCAAAAGATTTGCTAGACATGATGTATTTAGATGATGAGGCTTTGGCTTTAGCAAGAGCAACTGGAGAACATGAAGATGAAGCTAATAAAATCATTCATAGAGATGTCAATGGTGTGATTTTAGAATCTGGTGATTCAGTCGTTTTGATCAAAGATTTGAAAGTAAAAGGCTCAAGTATGGTTGCCAAACAAGGTACTGCAGTTAGAAATATTAGGCTAGATCATGAAAATGCCGAATATATTGAAGGTAAAGTAGGAGCACAACAAATCGTTATCATTACCAAATATGTAAAGAAACTTTAGTCGTCTTTCTTTTTAAAGAAATTCAAACCCAAAGGAATCATAAAGATTAAAAATAGAAATTTTCCAGAAACAATTCCGTAAATTGTAATAATGGCCAATATAATGTACAGTATGACTTGGGATGATGATTTCATATTGCAAAATTAAATAATGTTAGACATAAGACCAACTTGTGAACACTGTAACAGGGCTTAGCCATTCGATTCAACTGAGGCGATGATATGTACGTTTGAATGTACTTATTGCCAAGATTGTGTTGATGGAGTTTTAGAGCAAGTGTGTCCGAATTGTGGAGGTTATTTTGAAAAGCGTCCTATTCGTCCTGAAAATGTATTAAAAAAATATCCAGTTTCAACGGTTGTTATACATAAACCAGTTGATTTGAAGCAGCACCAGAAACGTCTCGATAAAAATTAAACTCATGTTCTATTTAAAACCCTTACTAATTATTACTTTTTTTTGTTTGTTTTCATTTCAGGATAGCTCTGAAATAATGTCTTCTTCGGAAGAACTACAAGCAATAATTGAGGACTATCAAAATCATGAAGGCTATGACAGAAATAGATATCCTTTAGGAGATTACTCTAAAGATTATTATAAAGCAGAAGCTGAATTTGCTCAAAAGACATTAGATAAGCTTTCAAAAATAAAATCTGAAACCTTAAATGAAACAGATCAGATTTCTTTAACGCTATTAACATTTGTACTGAAAGATGAAATTGATTTTTATGAGTTTGAAGGCTATTTAAATCCGTTGTTATCAGATACTGGATTCCACACTAATTTAACTTATGAAGTACGACCACTCACTAGCTATTGGCAAGTGCGTGAATATCTTAAAAAGCTTAATGCCATTCCTGAGTTTGTCAATCAAAATTTAGTACATCTGCGTGAAGGCTTAAAAAAAGGCGTGTCTCAACCCAGAATTATTTTTGAAGGATATGAATCGACCTACGATACACATATCGTTGATAATTTTCAAGATAGCTTTTATTACACTCCATTTAAAAATCTTCCAAACGATTTAAACGACTCTCAGAAAGATTCAGTATTAATTGCTGCAAAAACAGTAATTGAAACTAAAGTCACACCACAATTTAAGCGAATCAAAACGTTTTTTGAAACAGAATACTTTCCGAAGACCAGAACAACTTTGGGTGTCTCAGAAACTCCAAATGGAAAGGCTTACTATCAAAACAGAATTAATTATTATACAACAAGTACGCAATATAGTGCTGACGATATTCATCAAATCGGACTTAAAGAAGTGGCGCGTATCAAATCTGAAATGGAAACCATTATCAGTGATTTAAACTTTAAGGGAAGCTTTGAAGATTTTTTCCATTTTTTAAGAAATGACAAACAATTTTATGCTGAAACGCCTGAGCAATTATTAATGATTGCACGTGATATGGCAAAACGAGCAGATGCACAATTGCCACGTTTCTTTAAAACACTGCCTCGTAAACCTTATGGTGTGGCTGCAGTTCCAGATGCTATTGCTCCAAAGTATACAACGGGTCGCTACATTGGTACCACAAAGGAAAGTACAGATCCTGGATATTATTGGGTAAACACATATGATTTGCCAAGTAGAACATTGTATACAATGCCTGCCTTAACCGTTCATGAAGCAGTTCCTGGACATCATTTACAAGGGAGTTTAAATAATGAGTTAGGTGATAGCATTCCAAGGTTTAGAAAAAATATGTATTTGTCTGCTTATGGTGAAGGTTGGGGATTGTACTGTGAGTTTTTAGCAGAAGAAATGGGAATGTACACGACACCTTATGAGCAATTTGGCAAATTAACTTACGAAATGTGGAGGGCTTGCCGATTGGTAGTAGATACAGGAATTCATGCTAAAGGCTGGACACGTCAGCAGGTTATAGATTATATGGCTTCAAATACAGCATTGTCACTTCATGAAATTAATACAGAAACTGATCGCTATATTTCTTGGCCAGGTCAAGCCTTGTCATATAAAATAGGCGAACTTAAAATAAGAGCGTTAAGAAAAAAAGCAGAAACTACTTTAGGATCAAAGTTTGATATTAGAGAATTTCATGATGTTGTTTTAAATCAAGGCACAGTAACCCTTTCAATTTTAGAGAATAGAATCAACAACTATATTGCCAAAACCAATAGTGATTAGGTTTATTAATCTCTTGTTAACGTGCAGTTTATCGAATAAATAATACTGTTGATAAACGAAATCTAACCAATTATACATTTAGTCGAAAAAATAGCATAAGCTGTATTTAATGTCGCATATTTATATCATAAATCATTGATTTTAGCGCCAAAATTTACAATGAGATTAACCTTAAAATGCTATTATTATGGACTTAGAAATTACAGATTCAAACAACTTTTTTAAAGTAAAAGGGTCTTTAGACAGACACAACATTCATTTGTTTAAGAGTAAATTCAGAAACATCTTCGAAAAAGCAAATGCAATTACCATTAGTATTGAAGATTTAAAAAGTATCGATAGACATGGTGTTACTGCTATAGCGCAGTTACACAACGAATCAATAGTAAAGCAAAAACGTTTATCAATTATTGGTTTAGGATGCCAAGAGGTCTTTAATCATTTTAAAACTAAAGAACCTAAGATAACTGCTGCATAAGTTTTTACAATGCATTTTTTTGATGCTTAAAAAAGGCGTCTGCTTGCAGTTGCATTAATTCTCTGGCCTTTTTACGTTTATAAGCATAGAGTTCGTCTTCTTCAGCGATATCGCTGTAGATTTTATTATTGAGTGTTTGGTCTGTTTTAAGAAGGGTTTTTCGCTCGCTCACTTTTTGTTCAACCCAGGTTTTAATAGCAGTTTCTGCATCTTCCAACTTGTAATCGTATTCGCCTTTTGGAGACATAAGTTTTGCAAATATTGGTGATGTTTCAATGGCTAAAAATAATAGTAAAATAAAAAGAGAAGGAAGCCAAGGTAATTTGCCTAAGGCATTTATTCTGGCCATTAATCCATCAAAACCATCAATAATAGGTTGTGACGTCACCACTTGAGCATCATAATCTGATTTTAATTGTGTAATTTGATTTTCAATTACTGCAATTTTAGCTTTATGATCAGTTTTAAGTTGTTGTAATTCTGCTAAAGCAGCATCGTGTTTCTCTCTTTTTTCTTTGTATACAGGACCTTTTCCTAAAAGTTGTGTGCCAGCAGTTCCTTCAGCTTCAGAAATGTACGTGTCATATAATGCATTAACTTCAGTTTCTTTAGCATTAATTTGAGATTGCAATACATGTATATCGTTTTCAAGAGCTTCAACATTTGGTGTAAATTGTTGGGCAATTTGTGCTTTGTTGGCTAAAGTTAAATCGTTTTTCTGCTCTAAAAGAACCTGATTAATTTCCTTTTCAAAAATTTTCAATTCTAAAGGTTTTGAAATTACGATTGCAATAATCACAGCTAGAATTAATCGAGGAGAGGCTTGTATAATTTCATCAATGATATTGTCGCGTTTCTTAATTGTTGATACAATAAATCGATCTAAATTGAAGATTAATAATCCCCAAATAAGTCCAAAACCTATGGCAGCAAAAGGATGATCAAACACTGTAAAAAGAGCATAACTACAAGCTACAAAGGCCATTACAGCAGTGAAAAATACGGTAGCTCCAATACCAGCAAATTTGTTTTGTTCACCGATAGAACAGTTGTCAAGAATATCTGTATCTGATCCAGAACAGATGATAAAGAATTTTTTAAGCATGATGATTTGATTTTGATTGATTGTCTATTAGAACGCTAGAAATCAGACTTTGTTACATAATTTAACACAAAAAGCCTCAGTGTTGAGGCTTTTTAATATTGTATATTATAGGTTGTTACATCTTTTTAGCAGAAAGTGGTTTCCTTTTTATACCATCATTATCTTCTAGAATACTTGTCTCTGTAGTTAAAAACACTCTGGGTTTATCTGTTGAGATGTCTTTAGTAAAAAGGTTCAGGTCATCATTATTTTTAATAAGTTCAATGGCTTTATCAGAAGATATACTTTGTCCTTCATAAAAAAACACAGCATCTTTTTTAGCCATGTTAATGATATGGTCTAAGCGTGATATTGGTTTAGTTGGAGAGGGAATATTAACTACAGTTTGCTGAGTATTAGGATTATTGTCTTTAAATTCTGCTACAAGTTTGTTATCACTATACACTTTGGTGATATATTGACCAGGAACAACATCTGAAGCATTGACTTGACTGGAGCCGATTGTTTGTCCTTCTTTTGAAACTTCAAACCCTTTATTGTTATAATACTTTTTACCATTTGAAGTGCTCACAAAATAGTGTATTTGACCGTTTATTTTTGTGAAACCGGTTTTAATTTCTCCTGTAGTGATAAAGTTGATGTTCTCTCCATTAGTTTTTACTGCCTGATGCATTTTTTTGTGTTGTTCAGGTGTAGTATCATCTGGAACAGGAGGAGGAACTGGGTCATTTACATCAGACTTATCGTTTTGTGTTTCAGTTTTAGAAGAAATTCGATATGAATTTTGGGTTTGAGGATTAATATACCCTTCAATTTGAGCTTTACTGGCATTCTGTTTATGTTCGAGAGTACTGTCAGAAACTGCGTCTTTACTGGAGCAAATTCTGATTTTTTTTATGCCAATGTCTCTCAGTTTTAGTACTAAAGCTTCTGAATTGATTGACTTGTTTCTTAAATTATATGTGATGGCTACTTCAAGCTTATTGTTTATTTGAAATAAGTTTTCAATTGTTTCCAAAGTGATGACTTCATTATCCTTTAAAAGTTTATTGTCATCGTTTAAATATAAATCTAAACTTTCAACAAGAGGTTCTTGTAAAGGGGTTTCTTTTACAACTTGTATTTTCTCACTAAAACCATAAAGCATTATTGAAATTAAAGGCAGAATAAACAGACTTCTTAGCCAAACGTTAGTTTTTGATGTACGTGTTTTCATAACTGTGAATCGTTTTTTGATGGATGAATAGTTTATAGCATTTGTCAATTGGTGACAAGTTGCTTTTGATGAGAACGCTAATATGGTGTTTTGGTAGACTGATGGCTGAATTCCTTGTTTCAATACTGCTTCATCAGCTAAGAATTCATGATTCATTTTGATGTCTTTTTTTATCAAATAGATTAAAGGATTAAACCAGAATAAAATTTGAAGAAGTTCTATAAAAATAATATCGATACTATGCCTTTGTTTGGCATGTGCTTGTTCGTGTAAGATGACTTCTTCAGGGATTTCAGAGTTTTTAAATTTGTATTTATTTAAAAAAATGTAACAAAAAAACGTATGTGGTGTTATCAAATTTTTGACAAGGACATTAATGAAAGTTGCTGATTTATACTTAGGATTGTTCCTAATTCTTGATATAATTCTGTAAAGATTCATACAGAATTTCATAAGAAAAACAATAACACCCAAACCATACATACTCCACAAAATAATTGACGTATAATCTGTTGCTGTTTTCTGAGGCTGTGTTTCAATAATTTCAAAAGATGAACCTCCAAGCATAATATTGTCTGCAATTACAGGCTCAATATATTCTATAAATGTCAGTGACGGAATTGTAAATGCTAGAATCAAGACACTTATAAGATAAAAGCGTTTTAAAGTATGTACGCTGGTTTTTTCTAAGAGTAATTTATAGAAAATCATAAAAAGAGCAAGACAAGCAGAGGATTTTAAAAGATAAATCAGCATGATTACTTATTTTTTATTTCGTTATCAATTAAAGTTTTTAAGTCTTCTAATTCTTCTTTAGTTAAGTTTGTTTCTTTAGTGAAAAATGAAGCAAACTGACTTGCACTATCATCAAAAAAGGTTTTGATTAATGTGTTAACGTGCTTTGAGAAGTAATCTTTTTTCTTAACCAAGGGAGTATATTCTCTAGACTTTCCATAGAGTTTATAGCTTACAAAGCCTTTGTCAATCATGCGCTTTAAAAGGGTGGCAACCGTTGTTGTTGCTGGTTTTGGTTCAGAATAAGCATCAAGTAAATCTTTCATGAATGCTTTTTCAAGTTTCCACAAATGCTGCATGAGTTGTTCTTCAGATTTTGATAATTGCATACTCTACATGTTTAGAATTGACTCTACAAATGTAGAATAAAAATTTTAACTTACAAATGATATGAACCTCTATTTTACCAAAATCTACTATATTTGATGAAAAATTAAAGAAAAATTGCCCACAATGAAGACCTTTAAAACTACTATTCTATGCCTTTTTTTAAGTGTATTTTGTTCCAAAGCACAATCTGTTCAAGATATTATTGATGAGGTTAATATAAGTTCAATGTCAATTACACTTCAGGAATTTTCTGGCGAAGTGAGTACTGTGGTCAATGGGAATACGGTTACTTTAATTAACAGGCAACAAGCTAATAATGATATAGCTGCAGATTATTTAGTTCAGAAGTTTCAGCAATTAGATAACATCACCATCACAGATCAATCGTTTAATACAAACGGAAGAAATATTATTGCAACTCAGTTAGGAAAAACAAATCCGGAAAATATCTATATTATTTGCGCGCATTATGATACATTGGCAGATTATTGTGCCGATGATAATGCTACCGGAACATCGGCTGTATTAGAAGCCGCAAGAATTTTATCTACGCAATGTTTAGATAATACCATTGTATATGCACTTTGGGATGAAGAAGAGATAGGCTTGAGAGGGTCTCAGTTTTACGCTAATCAAGCCTTTAATAATGGCGATAATATATTAGGCGTTTTAAATCTGGATATGATGGGTTATGATGGTGATGCACCTGGAACACCTGGAGATAACCAATTTGATATCGATTACAGAAATATTGCTAATTCAGCAGGTATGAAAGATGATATCATCAGTGTATTAAACTCTTATACCTTTGATTTAAGTGTTGTTGAAGTCAATCCAGGTACAGCTAATAGTGATCACGCTAGTTTTTGGGCTGTAGGAAACTTTCCTGTGGATGCTTTTTCAGCAGTCTTGTTGGGAGAATCATGGGAAACTAATGATGAGACACCTTTTTACCACTCTTCTGGAGATCGTTACAGTACGTTAGATTTACCTTATTTTTATGAGTTAACAAAGTTAACCACTGCGTATATGGCTACTGTTGGAGGTTTAGTGGATATTGATAATAGGGTAACTCAAACAGATATACTGTTAACCGCAAATCAAGATTCTGCGTCTTACCAATGGATTAATTGTGATACAAATACTCCAATTTCTGGAGCTACTTCTCGATCTTATATACCTATGGCTAGCGGAAATTATGCTGTTGAAATCACTTCAGGTACCTGTGTTGAAGTGAGCGATTGTGTTGTCTTTGATACTTTAGGTCTCGATAATTTTTTAGTATCTGAAGTCAACCTCTTTCCTAATCCTGTAAAAACACAACTCAATATTGAAATTCCAGACCATACAACGTCTGTTGCATTAGATCTGTTTGATGTATCTGGAAAATTAATACTACAGCAAAATACATCTGAAGAAATAACATCGTTATCCATGAAAAACTTACCCAGAGGTATTTATTTCTTGAAAATATCATCTTCTGAAAACACAGGAACTTATAAAATTGTAAAAGATTAAATACTATTTACTTAATTCCGTAAAGTACTTGTAAAATAGAGGTATCGTTTCTATTCCTTTAAAATAATTCCAAACTCCAAAATGCTCATTAGGCGAGTGAATGGCATCACTATTTAATCCAAAGCCCATTAAAATGGTTTTGCTTTTTAGCTCTTGTTCAAAAAGAGACACTATTGGAATACTTCCACCACTACGTTGAGGAATTGGTGTTTTTCCGAAAGTATCCTGATAGGCTTTTGAGGCAGCTTGGTAACCTATACTATCAATAGGCGTTACATAACCTTGTCCGCCGTGATGCGGTTTTACTTTTACTCTTACACCAGCAGGAGCGATACTTTCAAAATGTGTTTTAAAAAGTTCTGTAATGTCGTGCCATTCCTGATGAGGCACTAATCGCATAGATATTTTGGCATAAGCCTTACTAGCAATCACAGTTTTTGCACCTTCGCCAATATAACCTCCCCAAATTCCGTTGACATCTAATGTTGGTCTTATGGAATTTCGTTCGTTTGTAGTGTAGCCTTTTTCACCATAAACTGCGTCAATATCTATTGATTTTTTATAATCTTCTAATGAGAAAGGAGCTTTAGCCATTTCTGCTCGTTCTTCATCTGAAAGATCTTCTACTTTATCATAAAACCCAGGAATTGTGATCTGATTGTTTTCATCATGAAGCGAAGCAATCATCTTAGTTAAAATATTGATTGGATTTGCAACAGCACCTCCATACAAACCAGAATGTAAATCTCTGTTTGGTCCAGTGACTTCAACTTCAACATAACTTAATCCTCGTAATCCAGTAGTGATAGAAGGTACATCTTTGGAAATCATTCCAGTGTCTGAAATTAAAATCACATCATTTTTTAGTTTTTCCTGATTGTTCTTCACGAATTTTGAAAGGTTAACACTGCCAACTTCTTCTTCTCCTTCAATCATAAATTTGACATTACAAGGTAATTGGTCAGTTTCTGTCATAAACTCCATAGCTTTAACATGCATATACATTTGGCCTTTGTCATCACAAGCACCACGAGCAAAAATGGCACCTTCAGGATGTATATCTGTTTTTTTGATAACAGGTTCATAAGGTGGTGAATCCCATAACTCTAATGGATCAGCAGGTTGAACGTCATAGTGACCATAAACCAAAACTGTTGGGAGATTTTTATCAATCATTTTTTCGCCATAAACAATAGGAAATCCATCTGTTTCACAAATTTCAACTTGGTCACAACCCGCTTTTAACAGACTCTCTTTTATAACATCAGCTGTTTTTAAAACGTTATCTTTAAACGCTGGATCAGCACTAACAGAAGGTATTTTAAGCAGTTCTATTAATTCATTTAAGAATCTATCTTTATGATCTTTTAAATAAGATTGAATGTTTTGCATAAGTGAGTATTTTTGAATTCTTTCAAAAATACAAAAATGAAGATGATTTTTTCACAATTAAAGTTATTTGAATATTGAAAGTATTGTTTATATTTGCATCCCAATATTTATTGGAAAGTTGCAGGCGTGGTGGAATTGGTAGACACGCTAGACTTAGGATCTAGTGCCGCGAGGTGTGAGAGTTCGAGTCTCTCCGCCTGTACAGAATAAAAAAAGCTAACTTTTAAAAGTTAGCTTTTTTTATTTCAATACGGTTAAGTTTATTAGGTAGAAGATTATCTTAAGTGTTTTTTCTTTGTTTCATAAAAGATCTTGAAGTGTGTTTTTAGATTTTCTAAGCTTTATATGAACTAAATCGTATTAAAAAACATACTTATTTGTTACATTTTAGAAGTAAGAAAGTCTAACTGATAACGACATACTTATTAATTTGTAACTTTATATATTTTAAAGTGGCTTTATGAAAGATATCAACCATAATTTAGATTCTCCCTTTAAGCTTTTAATAAGTTTTAATAAGCTCTTAACGTATTATGAAAACTTAGCTTTAAGTGAAGACGAGTTTATTGCGGCCAAAGCAAAACGTGTTTTAAAAACAGCGACTGCTTTTCCAATACTACGCGACGGATTTAGTGATATTTCTATTTTAAAAGAACGTGAAAAAGAAATTGGTATTATTCTCCAAGATTCTTTTAGTCCTGTTTTAACAAAAAATGAAATTAAAACAGCATCTGTGCCTTTTCATAATCTCATATTCAATTCTTCTGAACGTTTTAAAAGTATTATTAAGGATGCTGGTGACGATTTTGAATTGAAAATGAAAAATATGCCAGAAGATGATAGGTATATAATTGCATGCACCATCATTCTTTCATTTTGCTATGGATTTAATTTGAGTTTTAAACAACCATTTTATTATGAAATTCCTGATGCAAAAGGTGTAATCAAATTTTATATAATTTTATATAATGCCGATTTTATAGAAATCATTCCAACAAAAAAAGCTCCAAAAATCACTCAAAACGATGTAGATGAACTTCTTGATAATTTTGAAAATATTGAGTTATGGAAAGAGAAGTTTCCTAAAGATAGTTATATTTTCAAGGGTTTTGTGATTTCTAACATTTTTAATGTTACAGATGATCAAGCCATATCTAACATTAAGACAGCATTAATAGGTGAAGATAAAAGACAGAATGAAGGGTTTATGGATGATTTTCATCAAATCTTTCAATCTCTTTTAGGGTTGAAAAACCTAAAAGTTGGATTTTCAATTTATAACGAAGAAGATGATCGGTTTGAGCGTGTTTATGGAACTAAAATGAATAGTTTTTTGCTCAATAATTTAGAATCTAATACTTGTTCTGGAGCATTGTGTAGTGTGTCTTATCATACACTACTTAACGATAAAAAATTCTATTCTGTTTCAGATGTAGATAAATATTATGAGTTGTCTAAAGGAAAAGTTCCTCAATATAAAACTTTAAAAGCTCAAAATATAAAAAGTGCCATTTTAGCTCCTATAGCTAATGAAAATGGGTTAATGGGAATTCTTGAAATTGTTTCAGAAGAACCAAAAGTTTTAAACAGTATCAACGCTAACAAGTTAAACGATGTCATGCCTTTTATTG
Source organism: Psychroserpens mesophilus (assembly GCF_050617655.1). GTDB lineage: Bacteria > Bacteroidota > Bacteroidia > Flavobacteriales > Flavobacteriaceae > Psychroserpens > Psychroserpens mesophilus_A. Next base: position 843,989 of record NZ_JBODQC010000001.1, read on the forward strand.
TGACTGCTGTTGAGCGGTTTAAAAATGAAGAAAAAAACTTAATTGAAGCTGTTATTCAGAGAGAATGTACTTCAATTCATCCCAGTGTACAATGGCGTTTTGAAAAAGAAGCCAGAAATTTTATCAAAGACCAACTGAATGGTAAAAAGCCCAGCTTTAATAAAATAGCTTTTGAAAATATTTACCCGTTATATGGCCAAATTGATATCAAAGGGTCTTCTGAAGCCAGAAATTTTGCTACAAGTAAAGATTTGACAATTCAATTAAATGGTATAAAATCTATTCTAGAAAAAGCTTTACAATTAGAAAACCTTCCCATTTATGAACAGTTTTTATTTCAAATAAATTCGTACTTAGATAATTTGGAAGTCCATTTTCAAGTTGATAGTGAACAACAGATATCTGATTTTATTAAGCAAGATATTGATCCGGTATTAAATCATTTAGTGGCTATTAATGCCTTAAAAGAAGATGTGCAACAGTATTTTGATAGTATAGATGATAAAATGGAAGTTCTGTATCACCATAGAAAAGAATATGACGATACGATTGCTATAATTAATAAAGAAATGGCTACACTTTTAGATATAAAACAAGTAGAAGCCCAAGCGATGTATCCTCACTATTTTGAGCGTTTCAAAACAGATGGAGTTGAGCACAATATGTATATTGGTGAATCTATTACAAAAGAAAACAGTTTTAACCCTATTTATTTATACAACTTAAGATTGTGGCAATTACAAGTTATGATTGAAATGGAAAATGCGTTTTATTTAATGCAATCCAAATTTCCAGTCAAGCTAGATGTTGCTTCAATGATATTGGTGTTTAATCAACCCTTGTCAATAAGTTTCAGAATGGATGAAAAGCAATTTGACGTCGATGGAACTTATAATGCCAGATATGAGATTGTTAAAAAACGAGTTGATAAGGCTCATATTAAAGGCACCACAGAGCGTGTAACTCAAAAAGGAAAAATAAGTATTGTATATTCTCAAAAACAAGACGAAATAGAATACTTAAGATATATTAAATTTTTACAATTTAAAAAGTATTTAGATGATGATGTTGAAATTGTTGAATTGCAAGATTTGCAAGCTGTAACTGGATTAAAAGCAATTAGAGTAAGTGTCTTATATCATACAGAAAATAATAATAAAGATTTCTATACTTACGATGACTTAATAAAAGAACTTAAAACTTAACGGCTAAATAATCAATTGGCTTTTCTGGTTTTATGAAGCTTGATGGAGTATCTATAACGTCTTCAATATCAATGCCAGGATTATTTTTTACAGCAATTCCAAATGCAATTAGCGAGACTATAATGCCTATCATAAAAACGGTATATGTAATTCGTAGTAATTTGTATTTTCGTTCTAAAACTTTTCCAAGAAAGTATAAATCTTTAGTTAATGCTTTGTAAATATAATCTTTGTCATTAACCATTTCTTGAATAGCCCATTCAAATTCTTCAAGTTTCATTTTATGAAAATTACCAAAGAAACTTAAATTTACTTTTTGATTCTTAACATCTTCTTTTGTGAATTCTCCACTTGTTACGTTTGGACGTGTCGCTATAATAGACATAATCATTGATATTACACTAAATAAAGTGAAAATGACTGTTGGCCAAGCAAGATAAGGGTTGGTGTCTAATTTTGAGATTAAATTAGCTAGGACCACAGAGATTATAATGGCGTTTACAGACAATAAAATGTTGGCTTTGGTATCTGCGATATCACTAAGCTTAATGTGGTTTCTAAGCGCAACTCTATAGAATGTTTGAACACCACGTTCTGGACTTTCATTTTTATATTGTGCTTTGTACTTAGCTTTCATTTCCTCTTTCTTAAACTTCTTCTTTTGTTTTTTCTTTGCTTTAAAGAGCTTTGAAAGGTTATCATCTTTAACTGGTTGCCAGTTTTTTAATGCATAATCAGTATAGAATTGGTGTTTTTTAGTTAAAACTTTAATGTTTTCATTCCGCCATTCGGTTGGGGAATATATTTTACCTTGTTTTAATTCAAGTTCTTTTCTTAAAAACTCACTGGCTTCACTAAAATATTTTTTACCAAAATGTGACGCATCAGCATCTCTAATTATTTTTCCTAGTTTAGTAGACGGAACTTCTTTAAATTTAGTTTCCATGATACAATGAGCAACAGATTCAATGATAGTAGTATCAACATCTTGTTCTTTTAGAAATTTTGTGGCAATTTCTGCACTTTTTTCTTCATGATTATCCGTTCCTTCAATATAACCTGTGTCATGAAACAAGGCCGCTAATTCAAGAATTTCAGTTTCTTCTTTTGACAGATCTGTGTTTTCAATAATTTCGCGCGTGCTTTTTAAAACGCGTTCGGTATGCTTGTAATTATGATATAAATAGGTTTGATCTAACTCTTTTTTTAATAAATCAAAAACAAATTTTTCAGCTTTAGCAATAAGAGTGTCCATAAAAAAATATGATTTTTAGTAAAAATACTAAACTTTAGCTAATGTATAATACGTACTTTTATTTATCGTAGATATATTTGATTTTAAGAATTAAATTTTTTTATAAGACCAGTAATTATAGAGATTCTGGATATAGCTATTTAGCTTTAGAATTAATATCTTTAGCATTAGCACTAACAATAAATGTTTAGTTTTTAGTTCTTGCAATGCTTATACTTAAAGACATGATAAAACCTTACAGGATAGTTTTACTGATAATTGTAGTCATACTGTTAAATGCTTGTGCAACTTACAAAGCACAGTATAAAAATGATGAAGATAAAATGACAACATTACCTGATAAAGAAATAGATAGAACGTTCTATCTTATTGGTGATGCGGGAAAATCTCCCAAAGGAGGAATGTCTGAAGGTTTAACCGCATTTAACAACCACATTAAGAATAAAAATACAAAAGGAGATTATGCTATTTTTTTGGGAGATAATATTTACCCAAGTGGATTGCCAAAAGAAGGGGTTAAAGGACGAAAAAGTGCTGAAAACGCTCTTGACGGACAAATCATGTCTTTAAAAGAATTTGATGGCGAAGTACTGTTCATTCCTGGAAATCACGATTGGTATGCCAACGGTCCTAAAGGATTAAGACTTCAGGAAAAATATATAGAAGACGCTCTGGGAAAAAATACATTTCAACCAGAAAATGGTTGTCCGCTCGAAGATATTGATGTCGGAGAACATATTAAAATTATTATTATTGATACACAATGGTATTTAGAAAACTGGAATGATCACCCAACAATTAATGATAATTGTGAAATCAAAACCAGAGAACGCTTTTTTGAAGAAATAGAAGGTGAATTAAAAAAAGCTCAAAACAAAACAATTGTGTTTGCAATGCATCATCCTATGTATACCAATGGTGTTCATGGTGGTCATTATGCAGCATCAAAGCATCTGTATCCAACACAAAAAAAGATTCCATTACCTGTTTTATCATCTTTAATAACGCAAGTCCGAACACAAGGAGGTGTTTCAATTCAAGATAGATATAATGAGCGTTACAATAATTTAATGAAACGTCTTAAAACATTGGTAATAGACTCTAAGAATTTAGTCTTTGTATCTGGCCATGAGCACACGCTTCAGTATAATGAGAGTGAAAATATAAAGCAAATTGTATCAGGTTCAGGAGCAAAGGAATCTTATGCCAGTTTGAGTCGTACTGGCCTTTTTACATATGGGAAACAAGGTTTTGCAGAATTAACGGTTTTTAAGGATGGTAGTAGTTGGGTGACTTTTTATGGCGAAGATAACGGAAAACCAAAAAAATTATTTGTAAAAGAAGTTTATCCTCCAACAGAAGAATATGATGTTTCTAATTTGCCAGATACCTTTCCGCAGGAAATAGAAACTTCAATTTATACTGAAGAAGAAACAGATAAATCTGACTTTTTTAAATCTATTTGGGGAGATCACTATCGTTATATTTATAGTACAAAAATTAAGGCTGAGGTTGCCACTTTAGATACATTATATGGCGGACTTGAGATTGTGAGAGCAGGAGGTGGACATCAAACACGTTCATTGAGATTAAAAACTAAAGACGGAAGAGAACTCAATATGCGAGCTCTCAGAAAAAGTGCAACTCAATATTTGCAAACCGTTCTTTTTAAAGATACTTACATTCAGGATGATTTTGAAAGGACAACTGTGGAAGGTTTAATCCAGGATTTCTATACTGCGGCTCATCCATATGCCTTTACCGTTGTGCCAGACTTATCTGATGCAGCGAAAATATATCATACAAATCCCAGAATATTTTACATTCCAAAACACAAACATTTAGGGAAATACAATGAAGATTACGGGAATGAACTTTACATGATTGAAGAGCGTCCAGAAGAGAATTACACTGATGAAAGAAACTTTGGTTATGCCGACGATATTGAAAGCACTCATGACATTATTGAAAAGGTTAGAGAGGACGAAAAATACAAAATAGATGAAAATGCTTACATAAGAGCTAGACTGTTTGACATGTTAATTGGTGATTGGGATCGTCATCAGGATCAATGGCGTTGGGCACAATTTGATCAAGAAAATGGTGATAAATGGTTTCGTCCAATTCCCAGAGATCGTGATCAGGTGTTTTCAAATTTCGATGGCACATTATTGGATGTTATGAGAATTATTTCTGGTTCAACAAAACAGCTTCAGGTTTACGATGAAAAACTCAAAGATATTGAATGGATGAATGCTGCAGGTGTTAAATTAGATCGTGTTTTAGTACAGGAATCTACACTCGAAAAATGGATAGAACACGCTACTTTTTTACAAGATAATATTACAGACGAAGTTATAGAACGAGCATTTTCTAAAGTCCCTGAAGCTGCTCAGGATGAAACTTTAGAAGACATTAAATCAAAATTAAAAGGAAGACGAGCAAACCTGGTAGATATTGCCAACCGATATTATGAGTATTTAAATGAATTAGTCATTCTTACCGGAACAGATAAAGATGACTATATTGAAATCACAAGAATTGCAGATAATGAAACGCATGTTAAAATTTCAAGAATTATTGATGGTGAGAAAGCAGAAGTCATTGTAGATAAAACATTTCATAAGGATGTAACTAAAGAGATATGGGTTTATGGATTAGATGATAAAGATATTTTTGAAGTCACAGGAAAAGCTAATAATTTAATATTTACAAGAATTATTGGAGGTCAGGAAAACGATACTTACATCATAAAAAACGGAAGACGAGTAAGAGTTTACGATCATGAGAGCAAGCTAAATACAATACAAGAGAATAGAGGAGCTAATATTAGGTTAACTGATGTTTATAAGCTCAATTTGTTTGATTACAAAAAAAATATAGTTAAAAACAGCGTCATTACACCTGCTATTGGTTTTAATCCAGATGATGGTGTATCGCTTGGGATTTCATATGTGTTAACAAAAAATGGGTTTCAGCGAAATCCGTTTTCACAGCAACACCGTTTTAAAGGAGGTTATTTCTTTGCAACCAATGGATTTGCGATTGACTACAATGGCGAGTTTGCAAACATCATGAACGATTGGAATTTACATATTGGAGGACAATTTACTTCAGCAAATTTTACAAATAACTTTTTTGGATTTGGAAATGAAACACAAAATTTTGGTGATGATTTAGACCTAGATTATAATCGTGTTAAAACGAGTATTTATATGGCTAAAGCCGGAATTTTGAAGAAAGGAAGTTTTGGTAGTGACTATGGGTTTAGAGCCATCTTTGAAGCTATAGAAATTGATGATACAAATAATAGATTTATAACAGACATCATACCTGAATCTGTTGATGAATTTTATGAAAGACGTTTGTTTGGAGCCTTAGAAGCAGAATATATATACGAAAGCTTTGATATTGCATTAAATCCAACCAGAGGAATGACATTTTTATTAAATGTAGGAGCTAAAACAGAATTTGAAGACACTGAAAATACGTATGGTTATGTGAATTCTAATTTAGGCTTTTATAATGCTTTAAGTCGCAATCGGAAACTGGTCTTGAAAACAGATTTGAGATCACAATTCAGAATAGGAAATTTGAATAACATCTTATTTTATCAAGCCGCAAACATTGGTGGAAAAAATGGACTTAGAGGTTATAGAACTGAACGATTTACAGGAAGAAACTCTTTAGTTGGAAGTTCAGATTTAAGATATAGTTTCAACTCTTTTAAAACAAGCACTCTACCATTGCAAATTGGAGTTTTCGCTGGCCTAGATGTTGGTAGAGTTTGGCTTAAAGATGATAACTCAGAGAAATGGCATAATAATTATGGAGGAGGATTTTGGATTACTGCAGCCGAAAGCTTATCAGGTACATTCAACCTTTTTAACAGCGTTGAAGGGTTGCGATTCTCATTTGGTTTTGGACTAAACTTTTAATTTAAAAGGTATGCTGTTGGTTGTCTTTGATAAAAGAAAATTTGTTTTTTAAGATATTTCTTATCTTTCTATTATCTTTAAGTTATTAATAACCAGCCAAAATGAAAAACCAACTAAAAGTTATAGTAGTATTTTCTGCTTTAATGTTACTCAACGCATGCGCAACATTTAAGCCTCAATATTACGATGCCAGTATCAAATCTACGTTGCCAGATAAAGAGCTGGCACATTCTATTTATCTTATTGGCAATGCTGGTAGTACTACAGAGAGAGCGTCTTCAGAAACTCTTCAGGCATTTTCTGAGGAATTAAACAAAGCACCAAAAGAAAGCACAGTTATTTTTTTAGGAGATAATGATGGCAAGCAACAACTTGATATTCAAACAAAATCGGTTAAAAACTTTCAAGGACAAACTATTTTTATTTCAGGGGATTATGATTGGAAAGATAATGGTTTGAAAGGCTTAAAAGAACGGGAGAAATATATTGAAGACCAATTAGGAAAAGATACTTTTTTACCTGAAAATGGATGTCCAATACAAAGGCTAAACATTTCTGATGATATCGTACTTATTTTGGTAGATTCACAATGGTACATAACAGATTGGGACAAACATCCTAAAATAAATGACGAGTGCGAATTTAAAACAAGAGCACGTTTTATTGATGAATTTGAGGGAGAAGTAAAAAAGGCTAGAGGAAAAACGACAATCATAGCCATACATCATCCAATGTTTACAAATGGACCTCATGGTGGTCAATACAGTTTTGGTTCTCACATGACGCCAGTTCCAGTATTAGGAACCTTAAAAAATGTACTTCGTAAAACAAGTGGAGCTTCAAATACAGATGTAAATAATAAAAGATACCGTGAATTAAAAGAGTTGCTGGTTACAATGACACAGGAAAATGATAAAGCACTTTTTGTTTCTGGTCACGAGCATAATTTGCAATACATTATCGAAAACAATGTCCCACAAATTATTAGTGGTTCTGGGTCAAAAGCAACTGCTACCAGAAATGTTGGAGGTGGAAAATTTTCATATGGTCACCAAGGTTATGCAAGATTAGATGTTTTTAACGATGGATCGTCTTATGTTCGATTTTATGCTACTGGAACGAATACACCTGTTTTTGAAACCCAAGTACTAAAAGCAAATGAAAGTGTTGTTACAGATTATAATCAATCCATGCCCAAAACAGTTAAGGCATCTATTTATACAAAAGACGAAACGAATAAAAGAAAGTCGTACAAAAAAGCTTGGGGAGAACGCTATCGTAAATATTTTAGTACTGAAGTTGAATTGCCTACAGTTAATTTAGATACGCTTTATGGAGGATTAATTCCCGTAAGGAAAGGAGGAGGACACCAATCTAAATCATTACGCTTAAAAGATCCTCAGGGAAGAGAATACGTCATGCGTGCATTGAGAAAGAATGGTGTTCAGTATTTACAATCTGTTCTTTTTAGAGACCAATATATTTCTCCAGAACTTGAAGGCACTAAAACGGAAGCATTCTTACTTGATGGATTTACAGGATCCCATCCTTATGCACCTTTTACAATAGCTGAGCTATCAAAAGCAGTAGGTGTATTTTATACAGAACCTAGATTGTTTTATGTGCCTAAACAAAAAGCGATAGGAAATTTTAATGACGAGTTTGGTGATGAAATTTATATGATTGAAGAACGAGCAGCCGATGGTCATGGTGATAAAGTAGGATTTGGCTATGCTGATAAATTGATTAGTACTTATGATATGCTGGAAGAGCTTAGAGAAAAGGAAGATCATGTTGTTGATGAGTCAGCTTATATAAGAGCCAGATTATTTGATATGGTTATTGGAGATTGGGATAGGCATCAAGATCAATGGAGATGGGCAGTTTTTAAAGAAGACGGTAAAACAATTTACAGGCCAGTTCCCAGAGACAGAGATCAGGCTTTTTCTGTTATGGATGATGGTTATTTGATGAAAACAGCTACGTTTTTAATCCCTCCAATTAGATTGTTGCGTTCTTATGAAGGTGAGTTAAAAGATCCTAAATGGTTTAATGTAGAACCCTTTCCATTGGATGTAGCCATATTAACCAAATCAAATAAAGCAGATTGGGACAAAGAAGTTGAACTCATAAAAAATAATTTAACCGAAGAGGTTATAGACAGAGCTTTTTTAAATTTTCCTGAGGAGGTTAGAGATGAAACAATTCAGTCAATAAAAGAAAAATTAATTCAGAGACGTGAACATTTAAAATTAACTTCAGACGAATATTTCAGTATTGTAAACAAATATGCAACTGTAAGAGGAACTGATAAAGACGATTGGTTTGAAATAGAAAGATTGCCAGATGGAGTAGTGTCTGTTAAAGTGTACCGCATTAAACAGGCTAAAAAAACAGATTTATTTCATGAGCGTTTATATCATCCTGAAGAGAATAAAGAAATATGGATTTTTGGTTTAGATGATGATGATTATTTTGAAGTTAAAGGGGATGGAGAGGCTAAAATAAGACTGAGAATAGTTGGAGGTCAAAACAAAGACAGATACAATATCGTAAATGGAAAAAAAGTTCATATTTACGATTATAAGTCTAAGGAAAGTGAGTTTATAACCAACAATGGAAATCACCATCTTAAAGATGATTACTATTCTAATCTATACGACTTTCAAAAAGTTAAATTTAATTCAAAAGTTATTTTACCTGTTTTCGGATTTAATCCTGATGATGGCTTTAAATTAGGCGTTGGAAGTGTCTTCATAAGAAACAGATATGACAATGAGAAATTCACCTCTCAGCATAATATAAATGGTCATGTGTTTTTTGCTACTGGTGGTTTTGATTTAAATTATAATGGTGAATATGCAGAAATATTTAACGATATTAATGTTGGTGTAACCGCAAGAATTGCAAGTCCTAGTTTTGCAGTTAATTTCTTCGGATTTGGAAACTCTACACCAAATTTAAGCACAGATAATCCAAATGGAGACGAAGAGGATTTCAATTTTAATAGAGTTAGGCAATCCACGTATGCTGTTGGAACCTCTTTAATTAAAAGAGGCGAGTATGGTAGTAAATTATCTGTTGGATTTAATTTTGAAGCCATACGAGTTGAAAATACGGATGGCAGATTTATTAGTAGTTTATTTCCAATGGATTTTAATCCTGATAGAGACTTCTTCTTTAATACCGAATTATCATATGGATTTAATAATGTAGATGAAAAAGCATTTCCAACTTTAGGAATAGATTTTAATGTGGCTTTAGGATATACCAAAAATTTTACAAATTCTAATAATTACAGTTATGTAATTCCAACTCTTGGAGTAGCTTATAAATTAAACGCAAGTGGTAACATTGTTTTAGCTTCAAGGGTTGAAGGTCATGTTAATTTTGGAAATGAATTTGAGTTTTATCAGGCAGCTACATTAGGTGCAAATAATGGATTGAGAGGTTATAGAAATGAACGGTTTTCAGGAAAACGATCTTTTTTTCAGAGCACAGATTTGAGATATAATCTTAAACGTGTTAAAACATCAATAGTACCTATTGAATATGGTATTTTTGGAGGTTTCGATTATGGTCGTGTCTGGGTAAGTGATGATTTGGTTTTAAACCCTGATTTTAATAAAGATGCTTTAAATACTTCTGTTGGTGGTGGTTTATTTTTGAATATGGTAGATATGTTATCAATGAATATGGCTTTATTTACCTCAGACGACAGTATGAGATTTAGTTTCGGATTTGGATTGAGTTTCTAAAATGAAAAAATACTTTAGCAATACAATTAAATACATCTTAATATTAGAAAGTAAAATTGCTTTTTATCCATCACTTTTGAGTCTTAGTGGATTGCTGTTTGCTTTGCTAATGTATTATTTTGAAAGTAAAGGCATCTCTAGCTACCTTTTAGAGCATGCTCCTGTATTTGTCGTTAATGACACTGAAACGGCAAGAAGTTTATTAACCACATTTATCGCTGGTTTAATTTCCATAATGGTGTTTAGTTTTTCACTGGTAATGATTTTACTCAATCAGGCTTCAAGCAATTTTTCTCCAAGAGTCTTGCCAGGATTAATTTCTAATAGAAGACATCAAATCATTTTAGGGATATACAATTCAACACTTTTATACTGCATATTTACATTGGTGTCCATTGAACCTGACGGAAATAAATATCAGTTGCCTGGTTTTTCGGTCTTATTAGCTATCGTTTTAATGACTTTGTGTTTAGGTGCTTTTATTTATTTTATTCATTCTATTTCTCAGGAAATTCAGGTAAACAATATTATGGATCGCATTTTTAATACTGCTAAAATGAGATTGAAACATCTTATTGATTCAGAAGGGAATAACACTAATGAGTTTCCAGACACGTCTAACTGGGAGACCATATACTCAAATAATTCAGGGTATTTTCAGGATATAAGTATTGAAACATTGAAAATTATTTCAGACAGAGAACACATAAAATTAGAAATATTACCAATAAAAGGAACTTACATTTTAAAAAAATTACCAATTTTAAAAGTAGATAAAGAATTAGATGACGATCTTTTAAACGATGTATTAGCATCCTTACTTTTTTCTAAAAGTGAATTAATAGAAGATAATTATGTGCTCGCTTTCAAGCAGATTACTGAAATTGCTGTTAAAGCCATGTCACCTGGTATCAATGATCCTGGAACAGCATTAAATGCCATCGATTATTTAACAGAATTATTTGCGCTAAGACTTCAAAAAAATGATTCAAGTATTGTTTGTAATACAAATGCTTCTCCAATTTTAAAGATTAATGCTGTCGATTTTAAAGACTTACTGTTTCAGATAATGGCAGCGTTAAGAACCTATTGTAAACACGATATTATAATAGTTCAAAAACTGTTTTTTATGTTAAATTACCTATATAAGAGTGATGCAATGGCAGAGGAAACTTACAAAGACGCTATTGAACAAGAACTGAAAAACTTATATGAAGATGCATTAGAAACTATTAAAAATAGTGCAGATTTAGAAGCTGTTAAAATTTTAAATCCAACGATTTAGAAATCAAAAAGATAAATGTTTCCGCCATCATATTTGTTGCGTTCATCAGTTATTAGTACTTGATGATCATTGACCAGATTAATGCCTTCTTTTTGAGAATCATGTTCAAATTCTAAAGCCTCAATAGTTCCGCTAAAAAAGTCATCATTTGAAAAATTGGTTAGTTTCCAAAGTTTGTCGTGATTTAATAAAACCACAATACTCCCATCCTCACTTATATCTGCAGAAGTAACTTTATTATGTTTCCCTTTTAATTGTATTTCAGAAATGAAACGAGCCTCATGCTTGCCTTTTATATGAGGCACTTTAATAAGTTTACAGGTTTTTTTGTCTTTGCTAAAAATATAAAAGAATCCTTGATGTAAAAAGAACGATTCAAAATCTGCAGAATCCATATCATCAGGAAGTGTGAAATGAATTGCAGTTGCTTCTACTGAATCTGTTACGTTTTCTGCATTAGGCACTTGATATATGGTAAAATCTTTACGTTTTTCATTATTATTTCCAAAATCACCTATGTAAATGTTTCCTTCAGAATCAGATGTCAAATCTTCCCAATCTCTATTTTCTGCATTGTTAACAGTAATGTCTTTTATAATATGTCCTTCAATATCTAAGCCGTATAAATGATTATTATTTCCAGCGTCTTGTATAACCCATAATATGTTTGAGTCTTTGGTTTTTTCTAAAGCAGAGGTTTCTTTTAAGCTAGATGTTATATCAGCCAAAGCATCAAGTTTTCCTGTGCTACATGACATCAAAAACAGGCCAATAAAAATAGGTTTGATATATGCTTTCATATAATGAAATATAGAATTGTTACCGTAAAACTAAAATTTTAAATCTTAAACTAATTATAAAATTCACTTTTTAGGCTTATTAGAATAACGGTTTTTTTAGCTTTGAAGAAATAAATATTTCGATATGAACTCAACTGAAGATTTATTACAATTAATCCAATTAAACTACATTGAAACCACCAAATTTCAAGGATTTAGTAAAACAGTTGGAAGTCCGAATGTTTTTGGCGGACAAGTATTAGCTCAAGCTGTAAATGCTGCTACACGAACTATTACAAATGGTAGAATATTACATTCTTTACACTCCTATTTCTTAGAACCTGGCCATTTAGAAATTCCAATCGAATATGAGGTGAGTATTATAAGAGATGGTGGAAGTTTTTCAGTAAGACGCGTAACTGCTCAGCAAAACGGAAAAATTATATTTATTTTATCAGCATCATTTCATAAACAGGAAGATGGTTATGAACATCAAATTGAGATGAAATCTAATATCAAGTTGCCTGAGGAATTGATGAGTTGGACAGATTTGCTTGAAACCTATCGCGATGTACTTCCGAGTAGAATCAAAGGGTTTTTCGAAATTGAGCGTCCAATAGAATTTAAGCCTACTCAAATCGCAAACCCACTAAATAAAAAAGATTTGCCTCCTTTTACTGATGTTTGGGTAAAACTTAAAGGCGATGTTTCAAACTTAAGTAGAAGTGATAAACAACAAATTTTAACCTATATTTCAGATTATAATATTCTCACCTCAGCGATGAATAGACATGCCAGCAAAGCAAACTGGAATAACACCCAAACAGCGAGTTTAGATCATTCGATGTGGTTTTTTAGAGATTTTGATTACAGCGATTGGTTATTGTATTCAATAGAATCTCCAAATACATCCAATGCCAGAGGTTTTGCTAAAGGAAATTTGTTTACCAGAGATGGTGTTTTAATAGCCTCTGTAGCTCAGGAAGGTTTAATGCGTCCGAAATAATGTCTGAAAAATTATTGAAAATAGGGCATCGAGGTGCAAAAACATATGTAGCTGAAAATACGATAGCATCCATAGAAAAAGCATTAGAATTTGACGTTGATGCGATAGAGGTTGATGTTCATAAATGTAAATCTGGAGAACTGGTAGTTTTTCACGATTTTACTTTAGACAGAATGACAAATGGTTCTGGTGAAGTTTCAAAACATACGTTAAAACAACTGAAAAACCTCAAGGTAAATGGTCAATATGAGATTCCTACTTTAGAGCAAGTGCTGGATACGATTGACAAAAAATGCATCATCAATATTGAACTCAAAGGTAGAGATACAGCTTTAGCGACTTGCAAAATAATTTCAAAGTATATCGATACTAAACAATGGAATCTGAATCATTTTTTAATTTCAAGCTTTCAACATCATGAATTAGAGGCCGTTTATAAATTTAATAATCAATTGCGCACAGGTGTACTAACAAAAGCTAGCGTTTCAGATGCCATCGAATTCGCAAACACAATTAATGCGTATGCCATACATCCAAATGTGGCATTAGTCACAAAAGATAATGTTAAGACAGCTCAAGAGAAAGGTTATAAAGTGTTAACTTGGACAGTCAATGACCAACTATCAATAAAGCGTATGAAAACGTATGGTGTAGATGGTATTATTTCTGATAATCCTGATTTGATATGACTGCATATAATGTGATTATAGTTGGAGGTGGAGCAGCAGGCTTTTTTGCAGCGATTAATATTGCAGAGCAAAACCCAGCATTGAAAGTTGCCATTCTCGAACGTGGAAAAGAAGGTCTTCAAAAAGTAAAAATTTCTGGAGGAGGTCGATGCAATGTCACTCATGCCGAATTTATTCCATCCGAGTTAGTGCTCAATTACCCAAGAGGAGAGAAAGAATTGTTAGGACCTTTTCATCAGTTCATGACAGGAGATACCATCGACTGGTTTGAAAAAAGAGGTGTCGCACTGAAAATTGAAGAGGATGGTAGAATGTTTCCTGTTACTAATTCGTCACGAACCATCATTGATTGTTTCTTAAATGAAGCAGAAAAACATAATGTTGAGGTTTTATACAATCATTCGGTGAAACATATAAATGTGTCAACTCAAGCAGAGTCGAGAGGTCTCCATTTTGAAATCAGTACTAATCAAGGCGATTTTTCATGCAAAAAACTATTAATAGCCACAGGAAGTAATACTAAAATCTGGAGTCTTTTAGAAGCATTAGGACATACCATTTCACAACCAGTACCTTCCTTGTTTACTTTTGATATTAAAGATGAACGTATTAAAGATATTCCGGGAGTTGTGGCACAAAATGTTGAGGTTACAGTCGTTGATTCTAATTTATATAGTGAAGGTCCACTTTTAATCACACACGTTGGTATGAGTGCACCAGCCATTTTAAAACTATCGGCTTTTGGTGCTATCGAATTAGCCAAACACGATTATAAATTCAGTATAGAAATTAATTTTATCAGGCAAGATTTTGAGAACTGTCTTGATTATTTAAAAGTTCTAAAACAAGATCTTGCCAAGAAATCAGTGTTTAAGTCTGCTCAATTTGATTTACCAAAACGTCTATGGCAAAAGTTAGTTTTGGCTTCTGAAATGACGAACGAAACACGATGGGCAGATGTAAATAAATCACAACTAGAAATGTTAGCAGCTCAGCTTACAAAAGCGACGTTTAAAGTCACAGGGAAGAGTACGTTTAAAGAAGAATTTGTCACAGCTGGAGGCATTAACCTTAAAGAAGTGAATTTTAAAACCTTTGAGAGTAAGCTATACAAAAATCTATATTTTGCTGGAGAAATATTAAATATAGATGCAATAACTGGTGGATTCAATTTTCAAAATGCCTGGTCTGGAGCATATATTGCAGCAACGTCTATTTCAAATGGTTAATTATATGAAATATTTAATTTTAATTATGCTTATGTCAAATTGCCTTTGGTCTCAAAACCTTGATAAACATCAATGGGAAGAGCGTGTTCTCTTCATAGTTGCTGATGAAGACAACCTTGAATTAGCAGAACGACAGTTTGACATTCTTATCAAAGACAAAAAAGAACTCATCGATAGAGACTTAGTGTTATACAAATGTTTAGAGGAAAAATGCACCTTTTATAATTTCAAAAACAAATCTGAAACTTCTAAAGAGACTACGATTTTTAAAGGATTTAAATTGGTTTTAATAGGTCTAGATGGAGCCGAGAAATACAGTACAAATACACTAGTAAAAACCGATGTAATATTTAGGCTAATTGATAGTATGCCAATGCGCCGACGGGAAGTTGAAAATCGCAGAAAAAATGACTAAATATATCGTTTTATTGAGAGGAATAAACGTTGGAGGTCATAAAAAAGTGCCAATGGCTGAATTACGGGAATTACTTTCAAAATCTGGTTTTGAAAACGTATCGACTTACATTCAAAGCGGAAATGTCATACTCCAGTCTAAAGAAGAGAATAGTCAAAACATTGAGAAAACAATACAAAAGGCGATTAAGAATTATTTTGAATTTGATGTACCAGTGATTGCTAAAACAAGAACTCAATTGCAAATTATATTTGATGCTTGTCCGTTTTCAAAAGAAAAAAAAGAAAACAGCTATTTTATAATATTCAATGAAATTCCTAAAAGAGATTTGATTGATTTGGTTTCAAGTATCTCTTTCGAAAATGAAGAGTTCGTCATTATTAACGATTGTCTTTACTATCATTCATCAAAAGGCTATGGCCAGTCTAAATTTAATATGAATTCGTTTGAGAAAAAGCTAAACGTAAAAGCTACATCCAGAAATTACAAAACAATGCTCAAGTTAATTGCTATATCTTCGGAAAATTAAAAAGACCATTAGATATTGCTTATTTTTGTAAAATAAAAATTAATAATTACAAAAAGTCTGTTTTAAACAGCCTTTGTCTTCTGAAAATTGATTCATGACAGAACAAGATTTTATTCCAAAAGCATATCCTAAACGCTTAAATAACGGAAATGTTACCTGGTCATCGCCAAGTAATATTGCACTTGTTAAATATTGGGGAAAAAAGGAACACCAAATTCCTGAAAATCCATCAATCAGCTTTACGTTAAATCATTGTAAAACCTTAACAACTCTAAGTTATACTAAAAAGGAACATAGCGATTCATTTTCTTTTGATGTATTTTTAAATGGCGAACAAAAAGACGATTTTAAACCAAAAATTGAAACATTTTTCAAGCGAGTAGAAGATTATTTGCCATTTTTAAAAGACTATCATTTCAAAATAGAAACCTCCAATACATTTCCTCATAGTTCTGGTATTGCATCTTCAGCTTCTGGTATGAGTGCTTTAGCATTGTGTCTGGTTAGTATTGAAATAGAGTTAAGAGATGTTTCCTTGAGCACAGTCGAAAAATCTTTTTTCAACAAAAAAGCTTCATTTTTGGCACGACTAGGTTCTGGAAGTGCTTGCAGAAGTATTGAAGGTGATTTGATTGTTTGGGGAACTCATAAAGAGATTGAAGGAAGTTCTGACTTATTCGGAGTAAAATATCCCTATGAAGTGCATGCAAATTTTAAAAACTATCAGGATACAATTTTATTGGTAGATAAAGGTGAAAAGCAAGTTAGCAGTACAATTGGCCATAATTTAATGCATCATCATCCATTTGCATCTCGACGTTTTGAACAAGCACATGAAAACATGTCTAAGCTTATTAATATTTTTAAAAATGGAGATGTAGATGCTTTTGTAAAAATTGTAGAAAGTGAAGCCTTAACGCTTCATGCCATGATGATGACCAGCATGCCTTATTTTATCTTAATGAAACCTAACACATTGGAAATCATTAATGAAATTTGGGCATATCGAAACGAAACCAATTCAAAAGTGTGCTTTACATTAGATGCAGGAGCCAATGTACATGTATTGTATCCTGAAAATGAAAAAGATACAGTAATAGAATTTATAAAAACTAATTTAGTTGCTTATTGCCAAAACGGACATTATATTAGCGACCAAATTGGTTTTGGTGCTCAACAACTGGTAAGTGAAAACTAATAATTTATTATATTCTTAGCAGTTGACTATAAACCGAATAGCAGAATAATACGTATATTTGTTAAAGCAAATGGCTTGAAATACATGAAAGGACCACTTTTTTATTCAAAAATATTACTCTTTGGAGAGTATGGAATCATTAAAGATTCAAAAGGTTTATCAATCCCTTATAATTTTTATAATGGTGCTTTAAAGACTGAAGAAAATCCGTCTCAAGAAGCTTTAAAATCTAATGAAAGCTTGAAGCGATTTGTATCTTATTTAAAAGATATAGATGCTGGATTGGTAACGTTTGATATTGAAACTTTAGCAAATGATGTCAAAGCAGGAATGTATTTTGATTCATCAATTCCGCAAGGTTATGGTGTTGGAAGTAGTGGTGCATTAGTTGCAGCTATTTATGACAAATATGCAAATGATAAAATTACAGTTTTAGAAAACTTAACCAGAGAAAAGTTGTTAAAGCTTAAAGCTATTTTTTCTGAAATGGAATCGTTTTTCCATGGAAAATCTTCAGGATTAGATCCCTTAAACAGCTATTTAAGTATTCCGATTTTAATCAATTCAAAAGATAATATAGAAGCTACAGGAATTCCAGCACAACAAACCGAAGGTAAAGGAGCAGTCTTCTTATTAGATTCTGGTATCATTGGAGAAACAGCTCCTATGGTTCGTATTTTTATGGAGAATATGAAACAAGAAGGTTTCAGAAGTATGCTTAAAGATCAGTTTATCAAGCATACAGATGCTTGTGTAGAAGATTTCTTAAAAGGTGATGTCAAGTCACTTTTCAAAAACACGAAACAATTGTCTAAAGTGGTATTAAACCATTTTAAACCTATGATTCCACAACAATTTCATGAACTTTGGAAGAAAGGAATTGAAACCAACGAATACTACTTAAAGTTGTGTGGTTCAGGTGGTGGAGGTTATATCTTAGGGTTTACTGAAGATATTGATACTGCTAAGCAATCACTTAAAGACTACAAATTAGAAGTGGTTTACAATTTTTAAACCTACATTTTGTCACTCTGAGCGCAGTCGAAGAGTCTAAAAAAAGACTTATGCTATCTCGTAAACAGAAACACATTCTACTCAAATTTTTCAGTATGTTTTCTGTAGTACGTGGCTATAATATTCTGATTATTGTTCTTGCGCAATACTTAACATCTATTTATATTCTTGCTCACGACAAGCCTTTAAAAACGGTTCTACTGGATTTAAATTTGCTGATGTTGGTACTGGCTTCGGCCGCTACAATCGCTGGAGGTTACATTATTAATAATTTTTACGATTCAGAAAAAGATTTAATTAACCGTCCAAATAAATCTAAATTAGACCGTTTAGTCAGTCAGAATACAAAACTCTCTTTTTATTTTGTGCTTAATTTTTCTGCTGTTATCATGGCAAGCTACGTTTCGTTTAATGCTGTTATATTTTTCTCGTTGTATATCTTCGGAATCTGGTTTTACTCACACAAGTTGAAGAAACTCCCATTTATAGGAAACCTTACTTCAGCTATTTTGACCATCACACCATTTTTTGCTATTTTTCTTTACTACAAAAACTTTGAATCTGTCATATTTGTACATGCTGTTTTCCTGTTTTTAATGATTTCCATGCGAGAACTCACAAAAGATTTAGAAAATATGAAAGGTGATTTGTTGCTTGGATATAAAACAATTCCAGTGGTTTACGGCGAAAAAGCATCAAAAATAATGCTAACAATGTTGATTTTACTAACCAGTATTCCTTTATATCTACTTTTATACCAGTATGATGTAGGACATATGTATATTTTCTTTTATCTCTCGGTAATTTTACTGCTTATTTATCTGCTATTGCTTTGGAAATCAAATACCAAAACACATTATTTGATACTGCATAATATTTTGAAATTTATCATTTTAGCAGGTGTATTTTCTATTGTTCTTATTAATGTGAATGTGGTTTTAAATAGAATTTAACAACCTATTGATAATATTAATCTACAGCAGAATATTTCGATTCGTAAAAACTAATGTAGTACCTTTGCGAAAAATTAGTAATCATGAGCAGACATCAAGGCGCAAGCGGAAAAGGGAAACCATCAGGAAGAGGACCTAGTAAACCTACCAATAAAAAATCGGGTAGAGGACGTGATAATGCTAAAAGTAAAAGTTTTGCCAGAGGTAATGCTCCTGTCAAGAAAAAGCAAACACCATCAAAACCTTCTAAACCATCTAATCCAGATGAAATGCGTTTAAACAAATACATTTCTAATTCTGGAATTTGTTCCAGACGTGATGCAGATATGCATATTTCAGTTGGTAGTGTAACTGTAAATGGAAAAGTAGTTACTGAAATGGGTTACAAAGTAAAATTAGATGATGAAGTAAGATTTGATGGAGCTCGTATCAATCCGGAAAAGAAAACGTATGTTTTATTAAACAAGCCGAAGGGTTTTGCAACGACTACAAGCGAAAGTAAAGGCAAAACTGTAATGGATTTGGTTGCTAATGCCACGTCTGCCCGAATAAAACCAATAGGTCGTTTAGGGCGAAACTCTACAGGATTATTATTGTTTACTAATGATGATGTTATCGTTAAAAAGTTTACCAATTCTAAAAATGGTGTTGAGCGTTTATTTGAAATAGAATTGGACAAAAATTTGAAGTTTGAAGATCTTAAAAAGATTCAAGAAGGAATAAAAATTCAAGGCAAATTGGTTCCTGTTGAAGAGATTAGCTACATTGAAGATGCTCCAAAATCAAAAATAGGTCTTAAGATTAAAAATACAGGCAATACGATTCTTCATACCATTTTTGATCATTTAAAATACGAAATTGTTCGTGTAGATTGTGTAGCAATAGGTCATCTTACTAAAAAAGATTTACCTCGTGGACATTGGAAACATCTTACAGAACAAGAACTCAATACACTAAAAATGTTATAAGTTTAGTTTTTGGCTTTGAGTCTAAATGCTGAAATCATAATTTACTTATAACTTAATATTTATACGTCTCCTATTGAGTTCATTTTTAAAGCATTGCGTGTGTTTTATGATTAAAACTAAACAGGCCATTATTTTTTCAAAAAAAACATAAAAAAGCATTGTGTATTAAAAAATAAATTACTTTTGCTTTGCATTATAGCTGAACAAATTGAAACGTGTTTTTACGTTCGGGTTTTTGAAAATTAGGAAGTCATCTTCAAAAGCAGCTTATAGATTAAGTAACCGAATTTTAGAGCTAACTTCTAAATACTACATTTTAATGAGCCAACATTTGTTTGGGTTCATTCCTACAACTCATCCTCAAATTCAGGTTTGATTTTTAATATTTGTTAAAGACGTTGTTTTAAAGACAATCACCTCAATTTTTTTTATATTTAGTTATTATAGATTTAACTGCGAGTTAATCTATAAGACATACTTTTAATTTTTAAAACTTATAATGAATACAAAATACATAGATTTAATAAATCAAACATTTGATTTTCCTCAACCAGAATTTAAACTTGAAAATAAAACCTTAGAGTTTCATGATGTCAACCTAATGCAATTGGTTGAAGAGTATGGAGCACCTTTAAAGTTTACATATTTACCTCAAATTTCAAATAATATCAATCGTGCAAAACAATGGTTTGCAGATGCCATTGAAAAAAACAACTACAAAGGGAAATATAATTATTGTTATTGTACAAAAAGTTCCCACTTTAAGCATGTGTTAGATGAAGCATTGAAGAACGATATTCATATTGAAACCTCTTCAGCATTTGATATTGACATTGTGGAACGTTTAAAAACTGAGGGTAAAATTACAGATGACACTTTTGTGATTAGTAACGGATTTAAACGTGCTCAGTATATAACCAATATTGCAAGACTAATTAATAATGGTCATAAAAATGCAATTCCTATTATTGATAATTATGAAGAAATCGAACTGCTTTCTGCAGAAATAAAAGGAAAATTTAATGTTGGAATTCGTATTGCTTCCGAAGAAGAGCCAAAATTTGAATTCTACACCTCACGATTAGGAATTGGATATAAAAACATTGTTCCTTTTTATAAAAATCAAATAAAAAACAATAAGAAAGTCAAACTAAAAATGCTGCACTTTTTTATTAATACAGGAATTCGTGACAATGCTTATTACTGGAATGAACTGGCAAAATGTCTAAAAGTCTATACGAGCTTAAAAAAGATTTGTCCGTCATTAGATAGCTTAAATATTGGAGGTGGATTTCCAATAAAAAATTCGTTGGCTTTTGATTTTGATTATGAATATATGGTTGATGAAATTGTAAATCAAATTAAATTGGTTTGCGAAGAGGAAGAGGTGGATGTGCCAAATATTTTTACTGAATTTGGGAGTTTTACAGTTGGTGAAAGTGGAGGAGCGATTTATGAAGTACTATACCAAAAACAACAAAATGATCGTGAAAAATGGAATATGATCAATTCATCATTCATTACTACCTTACCAGACACTTGGGCCATTAACAAACGCTTTATCATGTTGCCTGTCAATCGCTGGAGTGATAGTTACGAACGTGTGCTGTTAGGAGGATTAACCTGTGACAGTGATGATTATTACAATAGCGAACAGCATATGAACGCTATTTATCTCCCAAAATATAATAAGGAAAAACCATTGTATATAGGCTTCTTTAATACAGGAGCTTATCAAGAAACTATTGGTGGATTTGGAGGTTTACAACACTGTTTAATTCCTTCGCCAAAACATATTTTAATCAACAAAGATGACGATGGAAACATCACCACAAAACTATTTAGTGAACAACAAAAAAGTGAAGACTTACTTAAAATCTTAGGTTACAATGAACAATAAAACTTACGCAGGAATAGAAGACCAATATTCTAAATTAGACAATTCTAAAATTGTACTAATTCCAGTGCCTTATGATGGTACAAGTACTTGGCAAAAAGGAGCCGATAAAGGCCCAGAAGCGTTTTTAAATGCTTCTGAAAACATGGAGCTTTACGACATTGAAACAGAAACAGAAGTTTACAAACAAGGGGTGTTTTTAGCAGAGGCTGTTACAGAAAACAAATCACCTGAACTCATGGTTGATGCTGTTCATAAAGAAGTCAAAAAATACATTAAAAAGAATAAGTTTGTCACAACTTTTGGAGGTGAACATTCAATTTCTATAGGAACAATTAGAGCTTTTAATGAATGTTTTGATAGTTTAACAGTGTTGCAATTGGATGCTCATGCCGATTTACGAAAATCATATCAAGGTAGTAAATGTAATCATGCTTGTGCATTGTATGAAGCGAGTCAATCTACAAACTTAATCCAAGTTGGTATTCGTAGTATGGATGTTATTGAAACTACGGTTATGGATAAAGACAAAACGTATTTTGCTCATGAAATGGCAGAAGATGATAATTGGATGGATTCTGCAATTGATCAAATGACAGATGACGTATACATCACTATAGATTTAGATGCTTTCGATCCTTCAATTATGCCTTCTACTGGAACTCCAGAACCTGGTGGACTTCTATGGTTCGAAACCTTAGAATTTTTACGTCAGGTGTTTGAGGAGAAAAATGTCGTAGGATTTGATATTGTTGAATTATGTCCGAATCCTAAAGAAAAATCCTCAGATTTTTTAGCGGCAAAACTATATTACAAGATGTTAACTTATAAATTTTTAAACGAAGAGGTTGAAGATGATTACGACAGTAATTTTAATGACACGGTTTCTGGTTTAAATAAATTTTCTAAATATAATGACGACGATGACAACTAAAGGAAGTATTTCACAGTTTATTGAAAAGTATTATTTACATTTTAACGCAGCAGCATTGGTGGATGCAGCAAAAGGTTACGAAGATCAGTTAAATTCTGGTGCAAAAATGCTAGTGTCTTTAGCTGGAGCGATGAGTACTGCTGAGTTAGGGAAGATTTTTGCTGAAATGATTCGTCAAGATAAAGTACACATTATATCCTGTACGGGAGCAAACCTTGAAGAAGACATTATGAATTTAGTAGCGCATTCTCATTACAAACGCGTACCTAACTATCGTGATTTAACACCTCAGGATGAATGGGATTTATTAGAAAAAGGCTTGAACAGAGTTACAGACACATGTATTCCAGAAGAAGAAGCGTTTAGAAGAATTCAGGAGCACATTGTAAAAATATGGAAAGATGCTGAAGCCAAAGGTGAACGCTATTTGCCTCATGAATATATGTACAAATTATTACTGTCAGGTGTTTTAGAAGAGCATTACGAGATTGATTTAAAAGATTCTTGGATGTATGCTGCAGCTGAAAAAAACCTGCCAATCGTATGTCCTGGTTGGGAAGATAGTACTATGGGGAATATTTTTGCTAGCTATGTGCTTAAGGGTGAACTGAAAGCAAGTACCATGAAATCTGGAATTGAGTATATGACCTTTTTAGCAGATTGGTACACAGATAATTCACAAAAAGGTATTGGCTTTTTTCAAATTGGCGGAGGAATAGCTGGTGATTTTCCAATTTGTGTTGTGCCTATGTTATATCAAGATATGGAACGTACAGATACGCCATTCTGGAGTTATTTTTGCCAAATAAGCGATTCAACAACGAGTTATGGATCTTATTCTGGAGCTGTACCAAACGAGAAAATTACCTGGGGAAAATTAGATATTAATACACCAAAATTCATCATAGAAAGTGATGCAACAATCGTAGCACCATTAATTTTTGCTTATCTCCTTGGGATGTAATGGAAGATCATAAAATTGAAAACATAGAGTTAAAGTATTTAAAGGTTGATGATTTTGAAGAACTGAAATCTGCAACATTAGAGTCTTATGGAGGCGTTTTAGATTCTTATTGGAAAAAGCATCATATTGAGCAATTGACGACGATGTTCCCTGAAGGACAAGTCGTTATCAAAATTGATGGTAATATTGCAGGATGTGCTTTATCTCTAATTGTCGATTATGATAGTATCGATGATAACCATACGTATGCAGATATCATCAAAGGGGATTCATTTAAAAATCATGATCCTGAAGGCGACGTGCTTTATGGAATTGATGTGTTCATAAAACCTGAATATAGAGGTCTGCGCTTAGGAAGGCGTCTGTACGATTACAGAAAAGAAATCTGTGAAAACTTAAACCTGAAAGGTATTGTTTTTGGAGGACGCATGCCAAATTATCACAAACACAAAGCACTTACTCCAAAAGAATATATTGAGAAGGTAAAACGTAAAGAAATTCATGATCCTGTTTTGAATTTTCAGATTTCTAATGACTTTCATCCCGTTCGTATTTTGAAAGGTTATCTGGAAGGCGATACTGCTTCCAACGAATATGCAGTGTTGATGGAATGGGATAATATTTATTATACCAAAAAAAGTAAAAAAGCAAAAACCGTAAAAACAATAGTAAGATTAGGCCTTATACAATGGCAAATGCGAACTTACAATAGTCTGGAGGAATTAATGACTCAAGTAGAATATTTTGTTGATAGTGTAGCGGCTTACAGGTCTGACTTTGCATTGTTTCCAGAGTTTTTCAACGCACCATTAATGGCGAAATACAATCATATGTATGAACCAGATGCCATAAGAGAATTAGCAAAATACACTAAGATTATTGTTGAAAAAATGCAACAGTTATCGATTTCTTATAACATCAATATTATTACTGGTAGTATGCCAGAACTCATTGATGATAAATTGTATAATGTAGGTTATTTATGTCGTAGAGATGGAAGTTCAGAGCGTTATGAAAAGATTCATGTCACTCCAGATGAAGCTAAAGTTTGGGGAATGCAACCTGGACATAAATTAAATACATTTGAAACTGATGCAGGAAAAATAGGAATTTTAATTTGTTACGATTCTGAATTCCCTGAACTTTCCAGACTGTTGTCTGATGAAGGTATGGATATCTTGTTTGTCCCGTTTTTAACAGATACACAAAACGGGTATTCCCGTGTGCGTTTATGTGCTCAGGCTCGTGCAATTGAAAACGAATGTTATGTCGCCATTGCTGGTAGTGTAGGTAATCTGCCAAATGTGAACAATATGGATATTCAATATGCACAATCTGCTGTATTTACACCTTGTGATTTTTCATTTCCAAGTAATGGTATTAAAGCTGAAGCGACTACTAATACGGAAATGATATTGGTTGCAGATGTCGATTTGAGTTTATTAAGAGAATTACATTCTTTTGGCGCAGTCAAAAATTTAAAAGACAGAAGAAAAGATGTGTATAACGTTATACGTGTAGAAAAATAAATACTATCTTTAAAACTAAAATAGCTTCAATTATTAAAAATAACAATGAGAAATAAAGACGCAAATTTAAAACGAGTTATCGTTGATTTTAAAAAGCTTACTCCAGAAATACTAGCCTTATTAGTTGAGAAATATCCTGATGGTTATGATGATGACCAGATCATATCATTCAAAAATGCTAATAATGAAATTGTAGAAGCTGTTGAAGTAACTACAGAAGACACAAAGTATCTGGTTAAAGTGAGCACAAAACTAGCTGTAACTATGGAGAATTATGATGAGGATGATTACGAAGATTTTGATGATGATGATCCAGATGCAGTTCAAGATCCAGATTTGGAAGTAGGTGAAGAGCCTGCTGATGATGATGACTAATGTTTAACGTACTTGCCTATCAGGTATCTAACACTATCAGTATTAAAGAAGCAAAGCGCCAATTAGATTGGACACTTTTGTTTCAAGATAGTGACGAATTGTTCTTTGAGTTTTCTGGAGATAAGTATATCTATGTGTTTCAATATGGAATGGTGAGTTTCTTTAATATGACTACTAAAGAAATCAATCGTACTTTAGATCTTTTAAAACCTTATTGTAAAGATTATTTAGCCGAAAAACTTTCAGAGGATGTTTCTGTAGTTATCAACAATAACCAAAATGTTAAAGTAGAATTTGATAAAGTTATTCTGCCTGAGTTGAATGCAGAAATGCTACGCTTAGTCATGCTAAATGCATCACAATCTGTAGCTCTGACCAGTTATTCTGAAATTACTGAAGCATTACTAATTGAAACTAACGAACATACTAAATACTTAGAAGATAGAGGTAAATTGGATATTTCAGGAAATAAATTAAAACGCTTTATTGGCAAAACCTTAAATATCAAAAATAAAATTTCGGAGAATTTATACATTTTTGATTCTCCAGACATTACTTGGGAAGATGAGCAACTAAACAAACTAAACATTGATTTAAAGCAAACATTTGACCTTAAAGATCGCTACCACCTTATTCATGATCGAATTGATATCATCAAAGAAAATCTAGAACTCTTTAAAGATATTATGGATCATAAAGAGAGTAGCAGGTTAGAATGGATTATCATTATACTTATTGTAATTGAAGTTATAGACATGTTTATTTTAAAACTAATATAGTCTAAAAACTTAGCTGTAAACGTAAATATACTATTACCACATGTAAATCATTAGAATGATATTACTAAAAGCACTCTCGGACTTGAGGTGGCAAAATTCCGAAGAAAAACAATCATTTCAACTTTTTAAAATAGTATTAAAATGAAAGCAAAATTAATAACATTAGCAGGCTTTTTTACACTGTGTTTCTTTTCACTAACTTCAATGGCGACATTGAATGATACTGAAACATTTGAAGGAATTTATGATGGTCAAGAGGAGTATGGTTATAACTTTATTGGCATCGATGAGGATGATGAAGAATATACAATGACCTTTCAAAATATAGATAAATCACTTTTAAAATCTTTCGATTTACAATCTGAAAAATTAATAGGAACTAAGTTTATGGTTACTTATAAAATTACTACTGAAATTGAATCAGATGAAGATGGTTTTGAAGATGAGATTGAAACCTATACAATTACTGGTCTAAAGAAACTCTAATTTTTTTTATAATGAACTATCAAGCCAACTTTTTGAGTTGGCTTTTTTAGTTTTATAAGATTTTAACTGCTTTTTTGAAATAAAAACCTCCCAAATAAAAACAACATAAACAATCCCATATTCTAAAGCAATTATCCAGAGGTTTTCAGACTTATCAGCTTTATTTAAATTAATATAAGCCAAATAACTTAATATAATTACAAAACTCCATACCAATGGAAATTTATACTTAGTAAAGACACTTAAAATTAAAAGCGTTGCAATATACCAAGGATGAACCGTTGTACTCAAAAACAAATAAAATGAAAAAGCAAAAAGCATATTCGTAATGAGTATTCTGGTTGTTATTTGTTTCTTGTAGAGTGATAAACCTATTATAAATAGAAACACTAAAACGGGTAACACTTTACCAATAATAGCAATTTCATTGTAGCCTCTAAATAGATAGCCTATTTCTCTAAATACATAATAAACACTTGCATTAAACTCAAAATTTTGGAACCAAAGTCCGACTGTTTTTGTGTAGTTAGTTATAAATTCCGAAGAATAAAATGGAATAAATAAAATTAGAGTTGTAACACCAACTATGATATAAAAACTCAGTAATTTTAATATTCCAAGAGCTCTCCACTCCAATTGACCTGATACTAATTTAGGATTGTCTCCTCCATTATGGTAGAGAGAGCTCTCAGATTTCTCAACGTCATTCGAAATGACAGATGACTTTTTAAAGTACCAAAACAGCAATGGTAAAAACAATAACGGAATTAATTTTACCGAAATTGATAATGCAAAAACAACAGCTGCCCATTTCCACTTTCCCACATGCAACAGGTACAAACTCCAAATCAAGAAAAAAATCATCACGCTTTCAAAATGCAAATTCCCAGTCAGTTCAATAATTACAAACGGATTAAGAATATACCAGAAAATATTTTTTACAGGAATGTTGAGTCGCTCTAGTAAACGTTTACCAAAGTGTAATGTGCCAAAATCGGCAATAATAATTAATAAACGCAATACAATAGCTGAACCTAAAATACTATGACCAGAAAATAATCCTGCGATAACAAAGCATAATTGATTGATGGGAGGATAATTTGTAAAGTGACTACCATTAAGTCGTCCCATACCTTCATACAGTTCTTTGGCCTGATTTACTGGAAAATTTTGAGTTTCGATAAACGATTCAGGAGTATATACATACGGATTGAAGCCTTCAAGAAGCATACGTCCATCCCAAATAAAACGATAAAAATCTTGTGATAAATTCGGAATCGCCAGAATAAAAACGGCTCGAAATAGAAAGGCAATAGTCGTTAAGAATTTGATATTGTCTTTAGTGTACTTCAACAGTAATATAAATAACAACCATAATCCACTATACCATACGATGAGTTTTGTATAATCGGTTCTGATTAAATTGTAAGCAAAAATCCAATAGAAAAAAAGGCTTACAAATGTGAGCAATAAAGGAACTTTATAAAGTTTCCAGAATTGCATAGTCTTAAATTTTAGATGATAACGATTTGAAAAATACGTACCCAAAACCCAAAAACAACATTAAGTGAAATGGGAACAAACCAAAATCACCACCTTGATCACCTACAATAAAAGCGCTGTATAAACCGAAGCCAAAATAGAGCATGAGAATGCCTTCTAAAATAACATGAGGCGATAATTTCTTTATAAGGTATTTATTGCCTTTCCAGGAATCTTTAATCGTACTAATATTGAATTTAGGCGTACGTACAAATTCACTTCGTTTTCCAACATGACCTTCTAAAACTGCAATTGAGTTGTGAAGAGAAAAGCCCATTGCTATTGAAAAGAATGTAAAAAACATACTTATATAGCTGAAGAAATTTTTAAAACCACTACCATATATTTGTTTATACATAAACCAGTAGCAAATAAAAAAGATGACAGTACTCATGACGAAAAAACTCATAAAATAGAAGTAAAACCGTAAATGAGCATATTCATTTTTGATATATAACATAGGAATACTTAAAACAGCAACTATAAAAACATTTAAAAACATCGTACTGTTTAATAAATGAAGCAAGCCATGAATTTTAGTTTTAGCGGATATATTTTTAGATGCAATGACACGCTTAAGCATTTTTCTGAAATTTTCTGCACCACCTTTATTCCATCGAAATTGTTGTGATCGTGCAGCACTTATCACCACAGGTAATTCGGCAGGAGTTTCAACATCTTCTAAATATTTGAATTTCCAGTTTCTCAATTGAGCTCTGTAACTTAAATCTAAATCTTCTGTAAGAGTATCACCTTCCCAGTTTCCAGCATCAAGGATGCATTCTTTTCTCCACACACCAGCAGTTCCATTAAAATTGATAAAATGACCTTTGCTATTTCGACCAACTTGTTCCAACGTAAAATGAGCATCTAAGGCAAATGCTTGAATTTTAGTAAGTAAAGAGTAATTACGGTTAATGTGACTCCATCTCGTTTGAACAACGCCAATTTGCTCATCTTTAAAATAAGGAATGGTGTGTTTCAACCAGTTTGGTTTAGGTAAAAAGTCAGCGTCAAAAATGGCAATAAATTCTCCTTTAGCAATTTTCAAGCCTTCTTTTAGAGCACCAGCTTTAAAACCAGAACGATCTGTTCTGGTGATGTGTTTTATATCAAAACCTTTAGCTTTAATTTTTTCAATATGTCGTTTGGTTGTTTCTATAGTCTCGTCTGTTGAGTCATCCAGTACTTGAATTTCTAATTTGTCTTTTGGATAGTCGATGAGTGCGATGTTATCTAATAAGCGATCCATAACATACATTTCATTGAAGACAGGAAGTTGTATTGTTACATATGGAATTTCCTCAGGCTTGGAAAAATCAAAAGTGTCACAATCTTTAGTAATTTTTTTTGAAGACAGATAATTAAAAAGCAAGTTGAGTTGGGCTAAAGAATACATGAAAATCAGTATAATAGCGATAGTGTAAATGATAATAATTATCGTTTCAAGGATCATTTTTTAAGACTGTATTTAAAAATCCAACCTAAGATTTTTGCGCCTGCAAATATAGCACCTTTTATGGTACCTGAAACTTTTGAGACGCCTATTCTATTTCTGTAGTTAACAGGAACTTCTACATAACTTAAATTTTGTTTTAGGGCTTTTAATTGCATCTCAACGGTCCAGCCATAGGTCTTATCTTCCATTTTTAAATCGAGTAATTTTTCATATTTAATCGCTCTAAAAGGTCCCAAATCGGTAAATTTTGCTCTAAAAAATAAAGCCATTAAGGTCGTGGCAAGCCAGTTTCCAAAGAGTTGTGGGATCGTCATTGATCCTTTTTCTCTTAATGCTTTAACTCTGGCTCCAACAACAAAATCGATATTGTCTTCAATAATTGGAGCAGTAATTTTAATGAGTTCTTCAGGATAATCACTATAATCACCATCTAAAAACACGATAATGTCTGGTTGATTTACTAAGTTTGAAATGTAATCCATTCCTTTTAAACAGGCATAACCATAGCCTTTATTAGTTTCAGTAAGTACGGTTGCTCCAGCTTTTTTTGCATTTATTTCGGTGTCATCAGTTGAATTATTGCTAACCACAATAATTTCATTTACGATATCTGGAATGTCTTTGATGACATGTGTAATAGAATTTGCTTCATTATAAGCAGGAATGATAACTTTTATATCAGGCATTGAGTTGATTTGAAGGTGTAAAAATACAATTTTGAAAATGTAGATTTTGCTTTTATAAAGCTAAGGTTATTATCTCATTATAAATTCTAGGTGTTATTTTGCTGAATACTATTTCTGATTTACCAAATCCATTAAATCAACGTCATTTCCTAATAAGATCTCTTTAGGATTAATACGTCCTTTCATACTATCATTTTCTAATTTTAAAACACCTCTCGGACAAACAGCTGAACATATTCCGCAGCCAACACAACTGGAACGTATAATATTTTCACCTTTTTGTGCATAAGCACGAACATCAATTCCCATTTCACAATAAATGGAACAATTTCCACATGAAATACATTGTCCACCATTAGTTGTAATTCTAAACTTCGAAAATAGACGTTGCTGAAACCCTAAAATAGCTGCCATCGGACAGCCAAAACGGCACCATACCCGATTTCCAAAAATAGGATAGAAACCAGTTCCAATAACACCTGAAAAAATAGCTCCAATTAGAAATCCGTATGTTGATCTTAATGTTTCGGCTTTAAAAAGAAATAATTTTGTTTCCGAGCTGAATACATGAATTCCAACAAGTACAATAATAATTACAAAGTAGCCAATAGCTCCATATATAGCATCTTTACCTAATTCATGTCGTTTGAAAATCATAGTCAGCGCAAATACTAAAGTCAGAATTCCTACAACAGAAAACAGAAAGACATCTCTGGTGAGCCAGTATTTATTGGCATCATCACCCAAATAAGTATAAATAACAGCAGTGGTCATTAAAACTACAAATACTAAAACACTATGAATTACCCAACGTTCAATGTTCCATGCACTTTGACTTTTATCACTGAGGTGCCTAAATGGGTCTCCAGCAGTTTCAGCTAAACCTCCACAGCCGCAAACCCAGGAACAATACCAGCGTTTACCATATTTAAAGGTCAAGATTGGAGTGATGATAAATATGGAAACAATCCCGAAGATTAGCATGGCTAGTCCTATAGTTCCTGCGCTGATAAATGAATCTACTCGATATTGCTCAAAGTTATAATAGTTTAAAGGCCATATGTTTTTAAGATCATAATAAGGAAGGTCAGAATTCATAACATACATGAATTCCGGAATCAGAAAGGCAAATGCCAATTGAAAAAACATTACTGAAATCGTTCTGATTTGTTCGTAACGATTATGTCTGTATTTTAAAATAAACTTGTATCCAAAAGCTAAAATAGCAATTGTATAAAGAGTTCCGTATACAAACCACTGGCTGGCAGGTCTGCCACTTAACAACTGACTCAAAGGATCAAATAAGGCAATTAACCCTGAGTTTTCTCCACCATCAACGGCTGCACCTAAAAGACCTTCGTAAAAATAAAGAACGATGTAGAAAGATGTTAAAACAATTCCGGTGATCCAGCCTAGAGTTCCTCTGGAGGAAATGGATTTAAACCAAACACCATCATTTTGAATACCTTTTGATGTTGTAAGGTAGGCATCATTAGCAAATAGAACCGTACCAATTATAATTAAAGATAAGGCTATGATAAGAAAAGTAGCAGCATCTGGAAAGTTGATATTACATAATGCCAATACCAAAATAAACAATCCAACAACTCCCAATCCAACAGCTAATTTTTGTTTTTTTGATAAGTCATGAGCGTCAGGTTGGGCCAAAGACATGCTATAATTTAATTTATTGCTCATAATTATGCAGTTTGTAGTTGATTATTGTAAGCCATTATAATATCTTTTTCAAAACGCTTATAAAATTCAGGATCAAAATTGGCTTCAGAAAGATGGTTAATCACATACTCTACACCTCTTTTTTCTGTTAACCATTTGTCGAATGTTTCATGGCGCATACGTATTCCGAAAGTATTAATTCCTAAAAAGACATTGGTATCTTTATGGTATGCAACTGTAATGCACTTGGTATTATCATCGTGTTTCCAATGAAAGTGTTCTTCATATTCTGGTCTTCCTTTATTTCCGAAAACCCATCCATAGGTTTGATATTCAATATCAAAAAATTTTGCGGAATTAAACCAATGTCCTGGTTTGTATGCCATACGATTACCGCAAATAGTTTGCGCTAATGTTTCACCCATCATGCGACCAGTATACCAAACGGCTTCAATTGGTCTTCTATTTCCTATGGCTTCACGTTGTTCGGCACAATCTCCTATGGCATACACATCTGGAATGTTTGTCTCCAGGTAACGGTTGACTTTCACGCCTTTTCCAGTTTCAATTTTTGAAGTCTTTATAAAATCTATGTTTGGTGAAACACCAGCTGTTAATCCAACAACATTACAAGGGATTTCTTCTCCTGTGCCTTCGATGATAACAGATTTTACATGTCCGTTTTCATCAGACTTTATTTCTTTAAGGTTTGTTGATAATCGTAAATCAATATGATGACTTTCAATATGTTTATTAATCATTTGACTTTCACCTTCAGGTAAAATTCCGTTCCAGAAACTGGATTCACGCACCAAAAATGTTACCGGAATATCCCTTGAACTTAGCATTTCAGCAAGTTCAATGCCTATTAATCCACCACCAATAATGACAGCTCTTTTACAAACTTCATTATTTGGTGCATGCGTTTCCAGAGTGTCTAAATCTTGCTTGTGATACATTCCCATGACGCCTTTGAGGTCTTGACCTAGCCATCCAAATTTATTAGGTTTGCTACCAGTGGCAATGACTAATTTATCGTAGCTTATATTTGAACCATTCGCTAGTTTTAAAGATTTATGATCTGTGTTTATTTCTTCAACATAAGCCTTGCGTAATTCAATTCTATTCTTTTTCCAAAACCAATTTTCGTAAGGTTGTGTGTGTTCAAACTTCATATGTCCCATATAGACGTACATGAGTGCAGTTCTGGAAAAGAAGTAATCGGTTTCAGCTGATATAACAGTGATTTTTTTATCAGAAAGTTTTCTAATGTGTCTTGCTAGAGTGATGCCAGAAATTCCATTTCCAATAATGACGATATTATCCATAAGCGTAAATTAGTTGAATCTTTTGTCGAAGGTTTAGTGAAAACCTTAAATACTATTAGCTTTTTGTTTAAATTTAAAGATTAAATCTTAGGTATGAGAATAATTTTGACTTTCTGTGTTTTTATTCTGTTTTTAATTGTGACTTCATGCGCTGTTCAAAAAGAGAAAATAAACGGACTTAGTTTTGTGGCTTCTCCAGAAATTATTAACGAACATCATACAAAACCAGTAATTGAGGTTGGTGCTAATTATACAGCAATCATGCCTTTTGGTTTTATGCGTCATTTAGAACATCCTGAAATCATTCATAATACAGATAAGCAGTGGTTTGGCGAAACTAGAGCAGGAGCAAAACAGTATATTGAAGCGCTTAAAAAGCATTCCATTAAAATAATGATTAAACCACAAATTTGGGTTTGGAATGGTGAGTTTACGGGTCATATTAAAATGTCTTCTGAAGACAATTGGAAAGCTCTTGAAACAACATATTCTAAATTTATTATGGAATATGTAGAACTCGCTCAAAATACGGATGCTGAAATCTTTTGTATTGGTACCGAATTAGAACAATTTACAACAGAGCGTCCTGAATATTGGCATAATTTAATTTCAAAAATTAGAACAATCTATAAAGGAAAACTGACTTATGCCGCGAACTGGGACGAATTTAAACGTACACCATTCTGGAGTACTCTTGATTATATTGGAGTAGATGCTTATTTTCCAGTAAGTGAACAACAAACACCAACAATTGAAGAATGTAAAGCCGGATGGCAATCTCATAAAACACTTATTAAATCACTTTCAGAAACTTATAATAAACCTGTTTTATTTACCGAATATGGTTACCGAAGCATGGATTTTACCGGAAAAGAGCCATGGGAAAGTGATCATACCATACAATCATTAAATTTTGAAGGTCAGGCAAATGCGACTCAAGCACTTTTTGAAGAATTCTGGAATGAAGACTGGTTTGCTGGAGGTTTTGTTTGGAAATGGTATCATAATTATGAAAATAGTGGTGGAGAGAAAGATAATCAGTTTACACCTCAAAATAAACCAGTTGAAGCCATTATTAAATCTTATTATAAGTATGAATAAAATAAATATTTCGATTGATAGTAAGGAATTATAATGTAGACGACAAAAGTTTATATTTACTCTTATATGAAATATGTTATAACCATTCTTATTCTATTTTCATCATTTGCAAATGCTCAGGATAATACAGTTGCAAACTTAAAAATACAAGGAAACAAAAAGATTAAAACGTCTCTTATAAAGAAGATTTCAAAAATTCAACCTGGAGTAAAACTTGATTCTGTTATAATAGAAGCAGATATTAGACTTTTAAAACGATTACCATCAATTGCCAATGCGTCTTACGAAGTATTTCCTTCGGAAGAAAATACCTATCATGTAGTTTATACTATTGAAGAAAACTTTACGATTATTCCATCAGCAAATGTGTATACCACTAACGACGATGAATTTGCTTACCGATTAGGATTGTATGAATTCAACCTCTTTGGACAAAACATGATTTTTGGTGGGTTTTATCAAAAAGATATTTACAGCTCATACGCAATAAGTTTTAGAGCACCTTTTTTGTTTTCCAGCCAATTGGGATTAGCCGTTAATTACCAGGATTTAACTACGCAAGAACCTGTTTTTTTTGATAATACAACTTCAGATTATAAATATAATAATGAGTCTATTGAAGTACTAGGTTTATTTCAACTTAATGATACCAACAGATTTGAATTAGGTCTTAATTATTTTACTGAAGATTATACGTATAAATTTGGTGCTACAAGTCCAAACGTCCCTCAAGAACTTAAGGTTGATAAGTTAATGTATAAATTAATTTATGAATATAATAACCTCAATTACGATTATCAATATGTTGAAGGGTTTAGAAATATTTTGAATTTTCAACATGTAACTTCAAAAGATGAAGCACAACTCCCAACGTTTACCATTGGATGGAATGATTTTCAGTATTTCAAGCGCTCAGGAAAAACAGGGAACTGGGCTAGCAGACTTCGTTTGGGTCTGTCAACTAATAATGATACACCTTTTGCACCATTTGCTGTTGATAATAATATAAATATTAGAGGTGTTGGGAATGTGATTGACAGAGGAACAGGAGCAATAGTTTTGAATACAGAATATCGTCAAACTCTATACGAAAAAGGTTGGTTTTCTTTACAAGGAAATGCCTTTATTGATACAGGAAGCTGGAGAGATCCTGGAGGTGATTTTAGTGATTTGTTTGAATCTGAAAATGTGCTTGTTTATCCAGGTCTCGGACTGCGATTTATTCATAAAAAAATATTTAATGCTATTTTTAGAATCGACTACGGAATAGGAGTTACTGATAGAGCAACACGAGGTTTTGTTTTTGGAATTGGACAATATTTCTAATAAAAATATCCAATTATGACTTTTATTTAGTGTTATTAAGTAATTGAAAAACAGTTGACAATAAATAAAAAAATAGATGCAACAATTACTTCGTTTGTTTATATTTGCTCCTTAATTAAAACAAATTAAATCCATATGAAAATCCTAAAATTCTTTTTATTTGCAATGGCTATAGTGTCATTTAGCGCTTGTAGCAGTGATGATGATAGTAATGATGATCAAGGTCCTGTAGAGATAGTTCTTAACAACGATAATCTAGTAGGAACCTATGAAATAATATACTATGCTGGTTCTGGTCAGACTAGTGTAACAGCAACAGGAGGTGTAACCGTAGTTACTGAAACTGATGTGTACTCAGGGGATGTGTTTACGAATGCCATGCTAACTTTTAATACTGATGGTACTTATGCATTTTCAGGGTCTTATGTAGAAACATATACAGTTACTGTTACTGGACAGGCTCCAGAAACTCAACAAGGAGTGGTTAATTTAGATGAGACAGGTACTTTTGGTTTCAATAATGCAAATAGAACAATTACGCTTAACGGAGAATTGTATAATGTGACATTTTTTAACGAAACTAATTTGAACATGACCAATTCATACGAAGAGACATTTCAGGGAATCACTGAAACAGATTCGTTTGAATTCAGACTTGAAAAACAATAATAGTTTACACTCAACTATATTTAAGCCACCAAAAATTTTGGTGGCTTTTTTGTGATATAAATTAACCTTAACTTAATGGTCAGTTATAGGTCTGTAATTTTTTGGACTTAAATTTGTAAAAAGGAATTAAATGAGAACATTAGCTATTGGAGACATTCATGGAGGTTTAAAAGGCTTGATACAACTTTTAGAGGTTGCAAAGGTTACTAAAGAAGATAAGCTCATTTTTGTTGGAGACTATGTTGATGGCTGGAGTGAGTCAGCTCAGGTCGTTCAATATTTAATCAAATTATCAAAGATTAATAATTGTATTTTTATTAAAGGAAATCATGATGTTTGGTGTGAGGATTGGTTGCGAACTGGTCAGGAAGATCCGGTTTGGTTAGCTCATGGCGGACAAGAAACAATAGAAAGTTATTCGTTACTTTCAAAAGAAGAAAAGAAACAACATTTGTATTTCTTTGGTGATATGAGCCTTTATCATATTGATGATAACAATCGATTATTTATTCATGCTGGTTTCACATCGATGCATGGCGTTGATAGGGAATATAGTTTTCGCAATTTTTATTTTGATCGGACTCTTTGGGAAATGGTAGTCACTTTGGATAAACGTATTGAAAAGGATTCTGAATTATATCCAAAACGCTTAAAGCATTATTCCGAAATTTACATAGGTCATACACCAACCATTAACTATAATAAAGATAAGCCTATGAATGCAGCTAACGTCTGGAATGTAGATACAGGAGCTGCTTTTACCGGAAAGCTATCTGCTATTGATATTGATACAAAAAACATTTTCCAGAGTGAAGCCTTACAACATCTATATCCTAATGAATCAGGAAGAAATAAAAGTTAATTAACCTAGATGCTTTTTATAATAAGTAAATAAATCATCAGCAGAAGCACCAAACCATTTTTTGACATAAATGGTCCAAAAGTGATATTGCAATTTCCAGACGCCATGTTTTTTGTAAAGTCTTGATGAGGTTTGAATCTTTTTATTAATGACTACAAATTGTTTTCTTTTGAACAATTCATTAATTAAAATATTGTCTTCATATATAATGTAGCGTTCATCAAAACCACCTATGTCATCAAAAAGTTTGCGTAAAATAAACTGACTCTGGTCACCACCACGACAAGCCCTCCAGGAAAACTGAGTGAGCCAGCTTGCTAATCTCAACCACCAGTGATTACTGTCAAATTGCATCCTAAAACAACCAGCCTGATTACCTGATTCTATTTCGTTAATTATAAACCCATCAAAATTTTGAGGAGGAAAAGAATCAGCATGCAAAAAATAAAGAATGTTACCTGAGGCATTTTTTGCTCCCAGGTTCATCTGTTTTGCTCGTCCTTTTTCAGAATGTAAAAGTGTAATATTAAGTTCAGCACAGTTGATTGTTTTGGGAGACCACTCAACGATACTTGAGCTGACATTGTTTACAATTGGTATTGTATTGTCAGTACTTCCGCCATCAACGACAATGATTTCTAGTTGCTCAGGTAACGCAGAATTGTTCACTAAATACCTGATCAGGTCACCAATGGTTTGAGCTTCATTAAGTGTTGGAATAATGACAGAAACTCTATTCATTCAAATTCCAATTATAATCTAAATAATCTACTTTAGCCTTATTTGAAATCTTAGTATCAGCATATTGATTAATGTAATCTATTAGCGAGCCGTTTTCTGTAAAATCACTTTTGTACCATTTAAAGATTTCAGATAACTTCGGGTTATTAGTTGATAATATGTTCTTGTCAGAATTATTGATAAACTCTCGGGTAGCACGTTCCATTAATTCCTGAACATTTTCTGAAGTATAAGCTGTGTTTAGTAGTTTTGGGCAAGAATAAGAGGCACAATTAATAGCAAAATGAATTTTTGGTTCGTTCATTTTCCTTAGAATACCATTTTCAATATCTGCCAGTGAATAGTCTTTTTCTCCAATTTTTAATCGATTTTTTCTCCAAGGGTTGTTAATATCCTTAATGCTTTTTAATGGGTAATTGTCAATAATAAGTTTGATTGTATTAGCATTGTAAACATTAATAAAGTAAGCTAATTGCTGATTCACACTCCAATCTTTAGCAGGTACTTTTGATGCTAAATAATCAATATAATCCTTTAATTTTTTAGATTCTGCTTGAAAGCCTTTGTAATCTACATTGCCATTATCTGCAACATATTTTCGTAATAAGTCATCCCAAGATGAATGATCTAATACCTGATTCTTGGTTTTAACGGAAGTGTTTTCTTTCACCTCTTTTACAGGAAGCCCTTTCGCTGAGAAACAACTGTATGTGCTTAACGTTATCAAAAGCGTAAGTGTATATTTTAAGTAGTTCATTTTTAGGTTTTTTAAGAGTTTGTTATAATACCTACGAGACTACTTAACTTTTGGTTTTAAGTGGAAATAGCTCTTGGTTTAAAAAATCTTTTGGAAATTTCTCATCATCTTCAAAACCCAATTCAACGTCTCGACCATTATGAGGCACATAATCCGTTTTAAAGATGTAATCCCAGATACTTAAGGTTAGTCCGTAATTAACGCCAAACCTAACATGTTTTGGTAATTCTTTGGCGTGATGCCAGATGTGCATCTTCGGATTATTGAATATGTACTTAAAGATCCCGTAATCCCAACCCAAATTAGCATGATTCAAGTGGCCAATTACGATGGCAAAAAAATAAACGACAGCCACATCTTGAGCATCAAACCCTCCTATGATTGCAATGGGTATATAAAGTAGTGATTTATAAACAACAGGTTCCATCCAGTGGTAACGTAAATGCGCAGCAAATCCCATTTCTTTTACACTGTGATGTACTTTGTGGAAATTCCATAACATTGGAACACGATGCAGTAAGCGATGTGTATTCCATTGTACAAAATCACTAATAATAAAAAAAACAAAAAGACCTAGCCACCTTGGTAAATCGTCAACATCAAATAACTGAAAACTGGAAACAGATAATCCTACTAAACCAAGGATGTCATTAAAGAGTTCTGCGGCTGTATTTGAAAGTGCTATAAAAACGATAAGATTTAACAAAAAGAAATTAAAAAACATGTAGAACGTATCCAGCCAAAAATCTTGACGGAATAAGGCTTGGTTTTTTCTCCAAGGGAATGCTATTTCTAATAACCAAACGGCAATTGAAATGAGAATTAGACCATAGAAATAGTTATCCCAGTTAGTTTGCAATAGGATTTCGTTCTTTAAATAATTCCAATATCCAGAATAGGAGTTTTTTAATATGTCGAGATACTTTTCCATCAGTTTTTTTATGTCAGAGTGATCTGATTAAATGGTGATTGTCGTTTAACAGCAACCACCACCATCATAATGATAGGTAGATTCACTTATAAAGATATCATCTCTTTTTAAGCTAGACAAAACTCCAGCTGTTTTATCACAAATGGCTAAAGGTTGATTTTTAAGTAATACATGTCCAGCTTTATCATCAAAATAATCATTTTCACCATAATAAATGGCAGCTTTTCCTGTAAAAACGCATGGTCCATCACTTGGCATTGGGTCTTTAATAGCAGCAACTTCAATAGACTCGATATAGATGAGTTCATCTGTTGGATACTGTTTCGGACTAAGAACGCGATATGGTTTTCTTGCTCTAATTTCAATAGTTCCGAATCCAGCATCAGTTAATGCTTTTACATATTCTGAAACTGGTAAACTTCCACTTAAGCACAACGCTCTCAATCGGTCATCATTTCGCAATTCATCGTTCATGGGTTGTTCACATGTAGGATCACTCATGACCAAACGTCCGTGAGGTTTTAAAACACGATACATTTCTGCTATAGCTTTCTTTAAATCATCTGCTTTGAAGATATTAAATAAGCAGTTTTGAGCAGCTACATCAATACTATTATCGTCGACAGGCAAATGCATGGCATCCCCTTTTTTAAGTTCTACAAATTCAGCCTTGAACCAATCATTTTGTTTTTCAGCTTCAACGAAATTTTTACGTGAAGCTTCTAACATTTCATCAACCACATCAATTCCAATAACACCACCTTTTTGTCGGTTAAAATATGAAAATTGTAATAATTCCATTCCGCCACCAACACCAACATAAAGCATTTTAGGATTATTTGTTAAATCACGAGCATGAACTGTGCTTCCACAGCCATAATTCATCTCTTGCATAATCCTAGGAATTTTTAAACCAGGTAATTCCCAAACCGGATTTGTGGTACAACACAATCCAACATCAGGTGTTAATGCTGCCTCTTTATATAAATCGTTAGTAGCGTTTAAGTAGCTCATAGTTTATGGTTTTTTTATTAAAAATTTTTGTAGATAAAGATAGATCCTTTATCATTTGAAGAGTGTAACAAAGATTACACATTTAAATTGCTTTTATTAGTTCTTTAAAAAGCGTAATCATATGAGGCTCCGCTTTTCCAGCCATTGTTATAATTTCTGAAATATTTACAGGTTTTAAATCATCAGGATTACATTCGTCTGTTAATACTGAAATGGCTACAGCTTTCATATTTAGATGATTAGCAACAATAATTTCTGGCACTGTACTCATGCCTACAGCATCTGCGCCAATAATTTTCAGCATTCTGTATTCAGCTCTAGTTTCCAGTTGAGGTCCGACAACACTGGCATACACACCTTCATGTAAGGTAATGTTATGTGCTTTTGCGATATTTTTAAACTTGTCATTAATCTCTAAATTGTAAGGAGCACTCATGTCTGTAAAACGTTCACCTAAAGTTTCAACACCTTTAAAAGCTAATGGAGAACTGCCTTGTAAATTAATATGATCGTCAATCAACATTAATTCTCCTTTTTTAAAGTTGAGGTTTATGGCACCAGCAGCATTTGAGACAAGCAGAGTTTTAATTCCCAGTTTTTCCATAATACGAACAGGGAAAGTAACATCCTGCAACGAATAGCCTTCGTACACATGAAAGCGACCTTGCATGACGACCACTTTTTTACCAGCCAGATGGCCATAAATTAATTTTCCTTTATGAAATTCTACAGTTGCTGTTGGGAAATTAGGAATGTGATTATAACTTACTTCGCTTATCACGTCAATATCGTTGGTAAGCTGACCTAAACCAGTTCCTAAAATAATTCCTATCTCTGGATTTTCAAAACCTTTTGCAACAAGATAGTCTGCGGTTTCTGTTATGAATTTAATCATTGAGTTGTTTTATTTTATGTTGTAATGCTATGTTGTTTTTATAAAATTCAGAGGCCTCTAAATCTTCAAATGTATCAATATCATTTAAGACTTCTAATGTTGTATAAGTTGTATTGCTTTGTTGTAATTCAGACAAGGTTTCCGATAATAAATCGCTTTGGCTCCAAGGTTTGTTTTCAAACACTTTAAAGTTCATTTTAGACATTCCTATGAGGTAATAACCACCATCTTCAGCAGGTCCAAAGACAACTTCAGAATGCTGTAAGGCTTTCAACCCATTTTGAATATGATAGGCACCTATATCTGGAAGGTCAGACCCAATTAAAACAATGCGTTCAAAACCATCTTCAAAACCATCTAAAAATGCATTTTTCATGCGTTCACCTAAGTCAATCCCTTTTTGAACAGTTTTATAGGCTTCGTTCCATTTAGTGTCAGCGACAGCATCAGAAAAATATATTCGTAAAGGGGTATTAAGTTTTTTAGTAGCGTTTTCGGTAAGGTTTACCAATTCTTTATAAACTTCAAAAGCAGCTTGATTACCAATGGTTTTGGCAAGTCTTGTTTTTACTTTTCCAAGTTTTATATTTTTTACAAAAACAATAACGAGTTCCTTATTCATAAATTTTTATACCATTGTTTAACCATTTGCTCCAGTCTTTAGAAAAGGCATGGATACTGTCTGTTTCTTTTTCTTGAGTATTATAAACTGAAAAGTTCTTGTTTTTCCATTCAAAAATTCCGCCATATAAATTTTTAACGTGAGTATATCCAGCTTTTTTCAGTTTGTTAGCAATCACCTCTGAACGAATTCCAAGAGAACAATACACCACGATGTGTTGATCTTTATCTGGTATTAGCATCTCAACAGTTTCTATATTAAAACGATCATAACCAACATGAATGGCATTTTTAAGATGGCTCACCTTATATTCCTGAGATTCTCTTGCATCAAGAACAACAGGGTTTGTTTTTGGCATGGCCAATTGTTCTACAGAGATGTAAGGAACTTGTTTAGTGTTGTGTTTTTGTAGCAATTCAGATAGGCTTTCTTGTGAAAAACTACACATAGTTAAGAGTCCGAATAGGTATAAAAAGAATGTTTTCATATTATGCAACAACACCTTGACAACTACTTCCTGCACCAGCTGTGCAACCATAGCAATGTTGAGAAATCATAATCTGACGTCCTTCTAATAGCTCTTCATTAAATCCTGAAATGTGCTTTATTTTACTGTTGACAGGTAATTCAAGCATTTGATTAAAATCACAGTCGTATAAATAGCCATCCCAACTTACAGATAAGGTGTTGGTGCACATTACATTTTTTACTGCTGAAGAATTATAGTTTTCAACCAGTTGGTACATGTAATCTTCATAATTTTCAGATGCGATTAAATAATCTAAAAAACGAGATATTGGAAGATTGGTAATGGCAAATAGATTATGAAATTGAATTCCGAAGTCATCTAGTAGAGCTTTTTTGAACTCTTTTTCCATAGACATTTGGTCTCCAGGCAAAAATGCACCAGACGGATTATAAACCAAGTCCAATCTCAAATCACTATTAGGCATGCCATAGCCAACAGCATTGAGTTCTTGCAAAGCTTTAATAGATTTATCAAAAACACCATCACCTCTT
Organism: Psychroserpens mesophilus; assembly: GCF_050617655.1. Classification (GTDB taxonomy): domain Bacteria; phylum Bacteroidota; class Bacteroidia; order Flavobacteriales; family Flavobacteriaceae; genus Psychroserpens; species Psychroserpens mesophilus_A. Next base: position 887,804 of record NZ_JBODQC010000001.1, read on the forward strand.
TGTTTGTCTGTCTTTCCTCTTGTCCAGTGTGGCATAGAACTTACTACATGAACATTATGTTTTTTAAAAAACTCAGGTAAATCGTAATATTTTTTATTAGCTCTAATAATTGTTAAGTTAGATCTAACGATAAAATCTTTAATTCCTACTTTAGCTGCTTCTTCAACAAACCATCTAAAATCTGGATTCATCTCAGGAGCTCCACCTGTTAAATCCAATGTGTGAGCACCAGAATTTTTAATCACTTCCAAACACTCTGTCATAGTATCTCTTGTCATGATTTCTTTTCGGTCTGGTCCAGCATCAACGTGACAATGATCACAAACCTGATTGCACATATAACCTACATTAATCTGTAAGATTTCAAGTTTTTTTGCTTTTAAAGGAAATTGATTTGTTTCAGAAATTTTATTTTTAAAGGTTGGTAATTCTCCATTTTGAAAAATACCATTTGATAAAATTTCTAATTGTCTGTTACTATTTGCTAAATCGCTATGTCTTTTGTGTAAGGACTTTGTTGCCATTGATAAATTGTCTTTAAACTATTTACGAAAAAATTTAAAAGAAGGTTTTTAAGTTACCCGTCGAGTTTATTTACTTTATTCATCATTTGAACACCATGAACTAAAGTTGCTCCACCTTTTATCGCAGCTCCAACATGGATGGCTTCCATCATTTCTTCTTTTGTAATACCACGTTGTAATCCATCTTGAGAATAGGCATCAATACAATAAGGACATTGTTCTGTGTGTGCAACTGCTAATGCTATCAATGATTTTTCACGAGCGCTAAGTGCACCTTCTTCAAATACTTTTCCATAATATTCAAAAAATTTAGTCCCTAATTCTTCACTCCATTCTGTGATTTTCCCAAACTTTTTAAGATCGGCTGGGTCGTAATATGTTTTTGACATGTTTAAAATGTTATGAGTTAATTTATCTACGAAAATAGTAGATATTGGGTTTTAAGTCGGTATTAATTATCAAACTTAACAGAAAAATAAGCTTTCTGCTAATTTATTTTATAGCTGGTACTATATATGGTTTACACCAAAAAAGTCTTATTTTTAAAATTCTCTTTTGTAATGCAAATGAAGAATTGGATTGAACAGTTATCAGAATTTAAAAAATCACAACAACCTGTTGCGCTTGTTACTGTAACAAAATGTTTGGGATCAACACCTTGTGTTGTTGGTTCACGAATGATAATAACTAACAATAAGCAACTATATGGCACTATTGGTGGCGGAAAATTAGAATTCCTAGCCACACAAGAAGCCATAAATGCACTTCGTGAAAATAGAATTATCGAATCAAGCTATACCTTAGGTCCGGAGTTTGAACAATGTTGTGGCGGAAAAGTTGAATTTATAATAGAACCTATGAATCAATCACCAGAATTATTTTTATTTGGAGCAGGTCATATTGGATGTGAAATTGCGAAAATATTAGTTGATACACCTTTTAAAGTTCATCTTATTGATTCGCGAAAAGATTGGTTTAAAGGTTTTACACTAGACGCTAGTATTAGTTGTCGTGAAGTTAATATAAATGATTTTAAAACGTTTAGAGATGTTGTGAAATGGGGAAAAAACTGCTATGTTTTAGTGTTGACTCATGACCACTCTATCGATTTTGAGGTTGTTGCAATGGCACTTCAAAATGAAACGAAATTTTTGGGTTTAATTGGAAGTAAAACCAAGAAAGTTCGTTTTAATAATATGCTTATAAAAGAGATGAATATTGAAGAAGGGATGCGCAATGTGGTGTGTCCTATAGGGTTGCAAATTGGAGGTGACACGCCTAAAGAAATAGCAATAAGCGTTGTTGCACAGCTGCTGGAAGTGCATTATAAAAATGAAGAATAATAAATCTATTATTGATAAATTAACTGCACTGTGGGCTTTAAATGAGTCTGGACTTGGAGGTTTTTTACATGTGTTTAGTACGCCTTTTACAGGAATTATAGTTGGTGGAATTTCAATTTTACTCATAAGTTTAATTGCCTATTATGCTGAAAACAAATGGAAAGCCATTTTAAAAGCATTGCTTGTCGTATTAATTATAAAAATGGCTGTTAGTCCATATTCGCCGTTTGGTGCATATGTCGCTGTAAGTTTTCAGGCACTTTTTGGAGCTTTATTATTTGCAAATTTTTCTTGGAAAGGAATCACGTTGATGGTTTTAGGAATGGTAACATTTTTAGAATCTGCACTTCAGAAATTATTAATACTTACCATCGTTTACGGAACAGGATTTTGGGAAGCTATCAATATGTATGGCGCTTCAGTTCAAAAGAAATTGGGTGTGGTCTCTGAAACGTCGGCAACATCTGTTTTAGTAACAACTTACCTCTTGGTATATGGCATATGCGGAATTTTAGCAGGTCTGTTTATCAAAAGCATGATTAAAATTATATCCAACAAAAAACAAGATGATTTTTATTTAGAGCCTGATGATTTAGATTCAAGTCAAAACAAATCTAAAAAGTCGTTTAAAAGTAAAGTGATTTGGGTTTGGTTGCTTACTGTAACTGGTATTGTCATAGCATTCACTTTTTTTGGAGGCGATATGTTTGGTTGGAAAATGGCTGTTTATATCATGCTTCGTAGTTTCTTAATTTTATTGCTTTGGTACCTTATAATTGGTCCTTTTTTATTGCAATTAGTTCAAAAATATCTTAATAAAAAGAAGTCTCAGTACAAAGAAGATATTTCAAATGCAATGTATTTGTTTCCTTACTTCAGGCAGATTATTTTATACAGTTGGAAAGAAACCAAAGGCCTAAAAGGGTATGGTAGATTTAAGTATTTTATGGCCAATAGCATCTCTAATTGTATTCATTTCAAAATACCTTCGGAATGATTTACATTCTCACAGGAGCTATTAGAACAGGAAAAACAACAGCATTATTAAACTGGATAAACAACAGGAACGATGTTAATGGGTTATTGTGTCCTGATAATGACTCTGGAACACGCTATTTTCTGAAAGTAAAATCTAATGAAACATTTGATTTTGAAGTAGAAAACAATCATGAAGGTGTTATCAATATTGGCAACTTTAAGTTTTTAAAATCAGCATTCAAAAAAGCAAACAATGATTTGCTGTCTATGGCTTCTGAAAAAAAAACCAATTATCTAATTATAGATGAACTAGGAAAGTTAGAGTTGAAAAATGAAGGGTTACACTATTCTGTTAAAATATTAATGCCAACTTATATAAATAATGACACGCATCATTTAATTGTTGTGGTTCGCGAGTATTTACTTAAAGACATTTTACAACATTATGCGATTTCTAAATATTCAATTTTGAAAAAGGAAGATTTAAAATCATTATTATGATTTATCCATCGTATTTGATGTAGAATCTATCAACTAAAAATGGTTTCACTTAAAGCATAATAAATTGCCATAATTGCAGAAAAAATAGCACTCCCAACAAAACGCCATTTAAGTTTGAATCTATTCTGAATAATGAAATTGGCTACAAATGAAATAGGGATGTTTACCACAAACGACCAAAAGGCTATATGCATTACATTCCAGCCAATCGCTTCAATGTCTCCTGAAAATAATTTAATAAAGATTAAATGTCTGGCAATCCACAAGGGATTAAAATATATAATCGCCAAACCTGTTTTGGTTAAGGTAGATCTCAAGCCTTTTAAATGCTTTGTTTTTTTGACAATCCAATCAAAGTAATTGGGTATTTCAAAAGCATAAAACGTGGCGCCAATAAGTATCATTCCAAATAAACGATACCAGGAAAACTCATCAAGTAAAATTGCTGCTACAGAATCTCCTGCACTGTAAATTAGTGCACCTTTAAGACTGTTTTGTTTTTTGTAGTGAAGTGTGATAAGGCGTTATTTTTCGTAGAGACTCATTAAAACTTTTTCAGGAGTCATTGGTGCATGAAACTTTAAATTATACTTAGGGTTGAACGCTTTAATAGCATTTTGAATGGCAAAATAAGCACCAATGCCATACATTAAAGGTGGCTCTCCAACAGCTTTTGATTTTAATATGGCTAAGTCATGACCTTTGGTGTCTACAGGAATAACTTCCACACGTTTTGGTACCGAAAACAGATCTGGAATTTTATAGGTCGATAAGGCGTTTGAAAGCAATCGACCTTCATTATTATATGAAATCTCCTCCATAGTCATCCAGCCGATTCCTTGTGCCAATGCGCCTTCAACTTGACCTAAATCAATGCCTTCACTCATGCTTTTTCCGTAATCGTGAACAATTTTTACCGAATCAAATTCATAAGTGCCACGCGTACAATCTACAGTGGTTGTAATGATTGCTGTCCCGTAAACATGATATGCAAAAGGATGGCCTTTTTCTTTTGTTTTATCAAAATGAATTTCTGGTGTTGCATAATGTGCATTTTCCGTTAATGCCACACGTTCTATCATAGCCATACTGATGAGTTGTGTCCATTCAAGCTTAGATTTTTTACCCTTTACATAAACAAACTCATCTTTTAGTGCAATTTGTTCTGGTAGAACTTTATAATATTTTGAAGCAACAGTTTTCAAACGATCGAGTAATGTATGACAAGCTTTTAAAGTTGCTTTTCCATTTAAATCTGCAGTGGAACTTGCAGCAGAAGGCGAAGTATTTGCAACTCTGGTGGTGTTGGTGGTTTCAATCTTTATCTTTTCAATAGGAATCGAAAATACCTGAGCAGCAATTTGCATCATTTTTGTATTTACACCTTGTCCCATTTCAACAGCTGCTGTACTAATGCCAACACTTCCATCGAGATAAATATGAACCAAAGCACGAGCGTGATTCATAGGTGTGTTGGTGAAAGAGATGCCAAAAGTAATAGGCATGAGAGCAAGCCCTTTTTTGAAATTAGAATGGTTTTTGTTAAAGTCTTCAACCTCTAGTACTAAAGTTTTGAGATTGTAAAGGGATTTCGCAGATTCCCAGGTGTTTTTAGCTTCAACCTTTTTGGCAATTTGTCCGTAAGAAAACGTATCGTTTTCATCTAACAGATTTGCTTCTTGAATCTGTTTAGGAGACACACCAATTTCATGAGCAGCATGTGCTATTGCAGATTCTATGACAAACATACCTTGCGGACCACCAAAACCTCGAAATGCTGTATTGGGAGGAAGGTTGGTTTTACAACTAATCACTGTGGTTTCTACATTCGGAACAAAGTAACTGTTTGTAGCATGAAATAACGTTCGCTCAGCAATAGCAGGTGATAAATCGGCAGCTGCACCAGAATTTTGAAGGAACTCAGCCTCATAAGCTAAAATTTTTAAATCTTTAGACAAACCAATTTTATAAGAACTTTCATAAGGATGACGCTTCCCAGTCATTCGTAAATCGTCATGACGATTCAATATGAGTTTTACGGACTGGTTTAAATGGTAGGTTGCTAATGCAGCCATAACAGCCCAAGGTGTGGCTTGGTCTTCTTTACCTCCAAATCCACCACCAAGACGTGTGACATCTACTTCAATTTTGTGCATGGCAACACCCAGAACCTGAGCCACTGTTTTTTGGACAGCCGTTGGACCTTGGGTAGAAGAGGTGATTTTTATATTTCCATTTTCTAAAGGTTCAGCGTAAGCACCTTGTGCCTCAATGTATAAATGTTCTTGTCCGTTTGAAAAAGTTTCACCTTCAAAAATATACTCGCAAGATTTAAATGCTTTTTCAGTATTTCCTAAACTAAAGGAGCGAGGTGCATTGATAAAACTTCCTTTTTCTTTGGCTTGTTTTGCTGTTGTAATTACAGGCAATTCTTCAATATCGATTTCAATTAATCCTCTAGCTTTTCTTGCAATAAATTCAGATTCAGCAACAATCAAAGCAATTGGCATTCCCCAAAAATGAACGTCATCTTCAGCAAATAAAGGTTCATCTGGAATGATACCTCCAATTTGGTTTTTCCCTGGAATATCTTTGTAAGTAAAAATACGCTCAACACCTTCGAGTGCTTCCGCTTTAGAATAATTGATGTGTTTTATGTTACCATGAGCTTTTGGTGAATCAAAAACGATTGCATGAAACGTACCTTGTCTGATATTAACATCATCTACGTATAACGATTCACCACGAACGTGTGTGTATGAATCCAGGTTTTTGATGCTTTGTTTTAAAGAGGTTGAAACAGCATCTAATTTAGAATTTAGCGTCTTATTTATTTTGTTTTTATGCATGTTGAACAAAATCGTTTAATGTAAATTGCTTCGGAAATAATTCTGTGAAATGTGCAAAAAATAATTGTCGACCTAAAAGACGTTTATAGTCGCTTGTTCCTCGAACATCACTAATTGGTGAAATTTCATTTTGAAGAAGGTCGCTTGCTTTTAATATGGTTTCCGAAGACAGTTTTTTCCCTTTTAAAAATGTTGAGGTTTCATGCAAATACTTTGGAATTGCAGCAACACCACCTAGGGATACGTGCGCTTCTAAAATGAGATTGTTTTCACTATAAATATGAATTGCCGAATTGACGCTTGCGATGTCTAAATGTGTTCGCTTACAAACTTTTTCAAAATTAAAAAAGGAATGTGATGTTGGTAATTTAAAACGAATCGCTTTTAACAGTTCTCCTTCTTTCAAATCATAAGTCTTATAACCTTGATAGAAATTCTTTAGAGGTAAGACGCGTTCTTCTTCGTGTTCGTTTGTAATAATGATATCGCTATTAAGTGCTAAAAAGAAAATAGTCATATCACCAATTGGAGAAGCATTGGCTAAATTACCTCCAAATGAAGCCATATTTCTAATTTGTTCTGAAGAGACCAGTTTGAGATGTTTTTTCAGATTTGGAAAGTAGCTATTAATTTCGGTGTGATTCCACAAATCAGAAACAGTTGAATTTGTTCCTATTGTACAACTGTCATGTTCAATTTTAATCCCTTTGAGGTAATCTTTTTCAGCAATTAGATGCACAGAATTATCAGCTAAATGATCGGCTTGTTGCACGTATAAATCGGTTCCTCCAGAAATGTATTTTCCTCTAGGTTGATTGATGTCTTTAGCTTCTAAAGCTTTTAATCGTTTAGGAATGTCATTAAAATATTTAGGAACAAAACCATTTTCAATTAGCCAGCTAAAGGAATTGAAGTCCTTATGTTTCTCCAAGCTTTTTACGACTTGGTAAGCAGCTTTTTCAATGGCTTTATAACCAGTGCATCTACAAATATTTCCACTGATTGCGTCAAGTGCATTGTTATAATTTTTCTCAGAATTAGACAAAGCAAATCCTGTTAGAGCCACTACAAAACCAGGAGTACAAAATCCGCATTGTGTGGCATAATTTGTCTTCATGGCTTCTTGGGCAATGGTGAGTTTGTTTTGAAGATTAGTACCTTCAATGGTAACAATGTGTTTACCATGTGCATTTCCTAAAGGAGAAATACAAGAGGTAATGCTTTGGTATTTAATACTGTCATTTTCTAAGCTTCCAACTAAAACTGTGCAAGCACCACAATCACCTTCACGACAACCAATTTTTGTACCTGTAAGCCGTTGTTCATATCGTACAAAATCAAGTAAGGTCATTCCTGAATGTTCAGGAGTTCTTATGGTTTTATTATTGAGTATGAAGGTTATCATTGAATTTCAATTGGTTTAAGGTTGATGTCCATAAAACAGGTCGAGAGACTCGAATAGTGGTGTTATAGATTTAGTATTCCGTTTTATCTTCTTTTTTGGTCCATTCTTGAAATGGTTCTAAAGCAATCTCGCGAGCTAACTGCTCAAACGGAATACTTCTTTTAGTGTAAGGCAACGGAATTTCCTTATAAATAAATTCATCATCAAAGCCAATATTAGCAGCATCTACCTGATTACTTCCATAATACACTTTATCTGGTCTTGCCCAATAAATGGCACCTAGACACATTGGGCATGGTTCGCAAGAGGTATAGATTTCACAACCCTCTAATTGAAAAGAATCCAGATTTTTGCAAGCGTCTCTAATGGCTGTAACTTCGGCATGTGCAGTTGGATCGTTGGTTGATGTGACTTTGTTGTTTCCTCGTCCGACGATTTTTCCGTCCTTCACTATCACGCAGCCAAAAGGGCCACCTTCGTTGTTATTCATTCCTTTTAAAGCTGCATTCACAGCTTCTTTCATGAAGTTTTCTTTAGTTGTCATAGATATTTATATAAAAGCTTTAAAATTTGTGTACCTATAAAGATATAATAAAATGTAAAAGTGTTGATAAAAATTAAAACGAATAGCCAATAGCAAAATTTAAAACAGGCTCATCGAGTTTAAAATCAAAACGCTTTCCTTCTGGTAAAGATGGATCATGGAATGGCGCAGCTAAATCAAATCGAATCACAAAGCCTTGTACATCTATTCGCAAACCAAAGCCTGTTCCCATACCCAATTCATTGATGAAGTTTGAAGTAAATTTATCATCACCATTAAAAACAGGGTTAGCTTCTGAGTTCCACACATTTCCTGCATCTACGAAAAAGGCACCTTTAAAAAAAGAAAAAATTGGAAAGCGATATTCTACATTTGCTTCGAGTCTAATGTTTCCAGTTTGGTCAAAAAATGTGCCATCACTATTAGCATCATTATCTTCATTGTAGGTTCCTGGTCCTAAAGATCGAATTCTAAAAGCTCTTACACTATAAGGACCTCCAGAAAAATATTGTTTTACAAATGGAATAACATCAGAGTTTCCATAGGCTAAACCGTAGCCAGCAAACAATCGTGTTGCCAATGTTTGTTGTCTGTTTTTTCCAAAGTTTAAATGAAATCTGGCATCGATATCTGCTTTCGCATATTGTGCATATTCCAAGCCTAAAAAAGTTTTAGGTTCTCCTTTATTTTGTTCTTTGCCCAAAAGGCTTATAGAGTTTCCGGCAACATCTAAAGTTGTATTCAAAAAGAATTGATTAGGGTCCTTAGTATCTACCATTTCGTTATATGTAAATGAAAAGGTAAGCCCAGAAATAAATTGCTGGTCGAAGCTAAGTTTTAAGAATGGGTTATTATCCAGAATATCTTGAAATTCATCTGTTGTATTAGAGAGGCTTGTGTAATTGACAGTAATGGGATTAACCTCATAGGTTATGAAGCGATTAGCATTCCAAGTATATCCAAAAAGAGCACTTCCGGTTATTAGAGTGTAGAGTTTACTTCTTTTTAAATAACTAATGCCTAAACTGGTTTTGGTCTTCGGAACAGAATATCTAAAAAAATCATCTCTGATATTAAATGGCGAAATCATTCTAGGAAAAATAAGCTCTCCTTTTAATCCATGTTCCAAACTGCTCAATCCTGCATTTTCACCACTTGCAAATTGCGTTTCGTAACCAATGTTTGTACTGATGTTGAGCGTTTCTCCACCTCTAAAAAGGTTTCTGTTACTGTAAGTAAATGCTAAATTTGGACCTGCGAAATTATTCGATTTTGTAACTGCCTGTAATTCTGCTCTGAGAGCTCGCTTTGTTAAAGGTGAAAGAAATATATTGGCTTCGAGAATTCCTAAGCTATCGGTTAATAAAGAATCGATTTCATTATATTGAATGTTTACATATTTGTAAGCTCCAATACTTGATAAGCGTCTGGATGTGTTTTTTGAGGTTTGCGGATTGTAATATTCACCTTCTTTGATTGTGATAAATTTATCTAAATGCTTAGGTTTAAAAAAAAGCGAATCTTGAAAATAATTTTTAGAGTTGTAACGTTCGGCATTAAGGGGTATTGAATCTTGCAAATCATAATCTGGATATACGTTAACATGCTTTACCTGATAAGGGACTGTTGCTTTTTGTGGAACCTGAGCTTTTAATTTTAAATATAAGTCAAAACGTCTGTTACGATACTGATTAGTGTCTGCTTCAAAAATGAAAAAATCTGGATTAAGATTGTAGTAGCCTTTCTTTTTTAATTCAGAATCGATACGTTGGCGTTCTAATTTGAGATTAGATAAATCAAATCGCATATCTTTTGTTAAAGGAGAATGTGTTGCGGCTTGTTTTACATATTCATAAAGTGGTGATGCCATAGAATCTACTTGAAAGCTTTCCATTTTATAAGGAGGAGGAACTTTTAGTGAGTAAGTAGCAAATGCCTCCAGCTCTTTTTCTTCAAAAGACGATCCTGCTGTGCTATAGAAAAAACCATTATTTTCTAATCTATTAAGTAAAATGTCTTCAACCTCAAAAGTTTCAACATCAGATTGATACACTGGTTTCTCACCAATTTGTTTGAAGAGCCAACGGTTTAAAAAACCTGGTTTTTCTTTTTGGATTTTATAGTAATAATAGAGACCAGGATACATGCCTAAAAACTTTGAATTAGGTTCAGGTCGTAAAATAGTTTCCAATTCATCTTTTAATTGGTCAACATTTTGAATAGAAGAATCTGCTTCAATTTCTATTTTAGCTCCTGTGTAAAGGCGTTCACCTTCTGGGATGAATTTTTTAATGCTACAGGAATGTAGTACAATACCAAAGAAAAAAAGATAAGCGATATGTATTATGTTTTTTTTCAAGATTTAATTTTTTTTCTTTTCTGAGGTTTCATCTGTTTCTTCTTCAGCTTTTTTTTCATTTTCCAATTTGGATTTCTTTTGACTTTGTGATTTAAAAATAGCATCCCAAAGCTCATCAAACTGATTAAATTCTTGTGTAAAAATTAAAGCAATACCACTAACGATAGTTTGGCCATCAATAACATTTTCAAACTCACTTTTTCTAAACCCTTTTAATCTGTATCTGCCATCTTCTGAGATGATATACTCTAAACTAACATTGCCTATTAATGGTGTGGATTCTTCTGAAGAGCCACTGCCTTGAATGTCGACTTCACTACCAACTCGAACGATTAATCGATCATCAAATAATTTTTTTTGCGCTGCAATGTCTAATTGTGTTCTGTCTTCAGCACTTTCACCTTGATAATCTGTGTAGCTGTTGATTCCGAAATCAAGCTCAAAACCTGAATTGCCTAATAATTTATCTGAGAATGTGTTAAGTTGTTCAGAGACAGCGTCGTTAAGGTTGTCTCTAGCTATGGTTGCAAAACCTCCAGAACTTCCATCACTACCAGAATCTGGATAAAAGCGATTGAGCACCAATAGCGAAAACACTTGTCTGTTTAATTCACCTTCTTGTGCATTAACTTGTTGCACACGACCGTAAACTTGTCCGCCAATAGCACCTTGTTCTTCTTCAGGCATATCTAAGCCGAAAGATATTTTTGGAGACAATAATTCACCATCAATATTAAGATAAACATTAAAAGGCAATACTTGTCGGTATTTATTTTTTACTGAAGGATCAGCACCAGAAATTTGAGGAGCCATTAATCCAGATGCAGACGTTTCTAAATTATAAATAGCACGAACATCCAGTTTGGCATCAAATGGATCACCAGACCAGGTAACACGACTTCCTGGAGCAATTACAAATTTTCTATTTACCAGATTGTATAAATTTAGTTCGTAATGCCCATTTGATATTTCATAAGTTCCTGTTAAGGTTACGCGTCCATTAGGAACCATGGTAAAAATAAGTTCTCCTTGACCAGACGCTCTGAAATTATCTCCAGTTTCTTCGTCAAGTATAACAGTCACTGCTGCGTCTTTTCCTATTTTGATAAGAGTAGAAATATCAAATCCTTTGATGGTAGCTGTTTGCTCTTCAGTTTGAGTAAGGATGGCATCAGGATTTTCACGATTTACAAAAACGACGACACCATCACGTTCTTCAATATTAGCATATGATGCTGGCATGACATAAGTTACATCAGTATTAGATCCTAAAGTCAACTCAGCGCTCAACTTTGGAATTTGTAAATCTCCAGTAAGTGTTGCTTTTGCATTAAAGCTGGCTTTTCCATAGAAACTTTTGTTATCCTCTTGAGTAGCATTAAGAACTTGAAAATTATCAGCTTTTAAATCGAGATTAAATGTTGGGTTTAAAAAGCTTTCAGTTCCAACTTCTCCAGAAAGGATAAGTGCATTATTATTTTCATCAAAAACCGTAAAGTTAGACATTGACAATCTGTCGTTATTAACATTGAGTGTTTCATTTTTCATGGTAAACTTTGTATTGAGTTTTGCCACATTAAAACCAGCATTATTAAAATGTAATGAACCATTATACAAAGGGTCTGAAATAGTTCCTGTGACTTTAAATTTACCGTTGAAACTTCCTTCACCATTTTTAACTTCCCCTAGAGCCAAGGTGTTAAGTGCTCTCATTTTAAAATCGTTGATATTAAGGTTGAGATTAAGGTCGGCATCAGCAGCTGTAGCAGTATAATCACCAACAAGATCTATATCTATGTCTCCTCCTTTAAGTCCTGCGTTAAAGGCATATTCATTATCTGAAAGCGAATTGCCATTCAGACTTAAGGTGCCTAAGTCGGTTTTTAAGACATTGAAATTTTCTATACTCAAATCGGCTAATAATCCAGTTTCTGCGAAAGGTGCTTCGAGAACAAAATCACCATTGAGTTGACCAGTTGCCAATTGTGCATCAGGACTTAAATAATTAAAAAATTCACTTATTTTAAAATTTATAAATTCTAAAGCAATGTGCGGTTTGGTGATATTTTGAAGCTTATCTGTAATAGCAATTGATTGGTTATTCTTTGATATTTTAAAGTCATTAAATTCTAAGTTCTTGTCGGTTAAAATTATTTCATTCTGTGCTGGAATGATCCATTTTTTCTTGTTCAGAATTAAACTATCTGGACTAACCGAAAATTTTAAGCGATTCCGATTTCCTGTTATTTTTGTATTTACATTCATTAGCCTTTCACCTTCATGATACCCTAAGAAATTTAAAGACAACTCATTATTAGTTTGATTTCCTGTGATGACTGTTTTTGGTACATTTAATGGGCCAGCAGTTATGTTCTTAAAACCTAAATTAAAGCTGAAGTTGTCTTGATCAGTATCCATTGAAAACGCTAAACTGTCTAATTCATTACCACTGTAATTAATATGCGGAGCAGTAATGTTTGCTTTAAGCTGACGAGCTTTTTCGTTAAAATCGAAAGCGATATTTATAGTGTCTAAATCTTTAACATTTACCAAAAAAACATCACTTAGTAATGGCGATTCTGAAACTTTGCCATTTAGTTTTAAATTGACAAAATTAGAAATCGAATCAGGCACTTCTGTATCTCTATAGAAATAACTTGACACGTGTCTTTTTATGGCTTTGCTAAAAGTTTGCGGATTAGCATTTGACTTTAGATTAAGATCTAGCATTTTGTTTTTGACAGAAACAGAAGTCGTATCTTTATCAACATATGCCAATGCATTTAAATCTCCTAACAAATAAGCTTTGTTATCATAAACAAAAACACCTTTATCTACTATAGCTGTGGCATCATAGCGTTCACTATTTCCTTTAAAGTCTGCATAAATATCCATAGCCGTTTTAACATTACGATTGGTTATACCAAGTGCTTGTAAATTTGCACCAACGATGTTTAATTCTACACTAGCTTCTGGAGCTATTGAATCTAATACCACAAAAGCATCAAGGTTTATATTAAGGTTGTCGTCTTTGTATTTTGAGATGACTGTTCCTGTTCCATTTTTAATGTTTCCGTTAAGATTAAGGTCTTTGATTGCATACTCATTAAGCTGAAATTTTGAAACCGTAGCGTCTAATGAAGCATCTAATGTGTTTATAGTTTTACCACTTCCCTGTGATTTTAAATTTAAACTCAAAGCACCAAACTGCGGATCATTAAGTAATTCGTTTATTTTATAATCTTCAATGGTAAGAGAGGCATCATAAGTCATGGTGTTTGTGTTTTGTAAATTACCATTCAATATAGCAGTACCTTGCGTAGTTGTTAAAGTTGTCTGAGTTGAAAAATCTTTAAGATTACCACTTATAGTTCCGTTAAGAACTATTGAATTGGGTAGATTTACACCCAAATCTGTTTCATTTATAAATTGATTAATATCTGAAAGTGTTGTTTCTACTAAAAACTGAGGAATCTCAAATGTAAGTGTTTCAGGATTGGTAACATTTTGAAGTTTACCACTTACATTCAACTTTGTTGTATTTCCCCAAAACATAGTGGCTTGCGATAAGTTAATAGAGGCTAGGCTTCCTGAAGCGTTAATGTTTCCAAAGAGTTGTTTGTTACTTAATGTGTTTAAATATGGATTTTTTTTGAGTTTGGGCTGAAACTTAAATAGCTCTTTTAAAGATAGATTAAAGGATGGGAAATTAAAATCAACCTCAGTGCTTTCAGGATGGTTTATTAATTTTGAAATCGAATTGTAATCTAAATGAGCATAACCCGAAACAGCATTATCGTTTAATTTGAATTTTAAGTCATCCAATCGTAACTTTTGATGTGTAACTTTTAAATTAACTGCTAATTGTTTAAGGTTGAGGTTTGAGGATTCATTAAAGCTTAACTGATGGAGTTGTAAACTTGCCTCCTGGTCTTTTAAAAGTAGATGTTGTGCTTTTAAATTGAAATTTTGCAACGCAATAGCATTTGGATCAAATAATGAGTCATTTGGTTTTGCATTACCAGCACGATAGTCAATTTGATTGTTTTCAAAATCAATCTCTGCTATGTCAATTTTTAATTGAGGCCATTCAAAAGTTTGAAAACCGACTGTTGTATCAGCTTTAGTTTCTTTTAGTGTGCTATTGGTTTCGGATTCCGTTTTGACAAAGATTTCAGAGTTTTTTAAACGAATAATATCCAAGTGTAAATCATTATCTGCCAGGTTGATTTGTGGAATTTCAGTGTAGAATTCTTCAATATCCAAATCGGTTATAATCTGTTCAGGTTGTGATTCGTAATAAGCAATAACATTATTTAATGAAATACTTTCCGAAGAGAATTTTGGCGGTATAGTGTTGGAAGATGCGGTGTCTACACCAACTGATTTTTGAATGAATTTTATTTTTGAGTTACTCAATTCAATTTCCGAAGCATCAAACGTCATGTTTTCAAAATCTGTAGTTTTCATGTTGGCATTAAGTGTACCTATCTGAAACCTGCTGTCGATACCTGCCACAGCATCATCATAAACAATGTCGATAGTGTTAAATTTTAAATTGCCTAAAATTATATTTAAGGGTGTTGCTGGAGCCTTTGTAGTAGTCTTTGTGGTATCAGATGTTTCAAACGCATCAATTAAAAACTGAAAGTTGTATCCTGAAACAGTATCCTTTCTAATAATATTAGCTCTTAAACCAGTCAAGTTCAAGGCATCTACACCAATTGCTTCACCTTTAATCATTTGAAGTAAAGGAATGTTGGCTTCTAATGATTTTGAATAGACTAAAGTGTCTCCTTTTTTATCTTCCAAATAGAGTCCGTCAACTTGTAAATCGCCATCAAAATTTATAAAAAGGTTTTTAATTTCAACTTTTGTATTGGTTTTATCAGATATGTAGCTAACAACTTTGCTCACTATTAAATTTTGTCCCCAAGGACTTCTTAGAAAAAGTAAGATCAAAAACAAAAAAAGTAAAATGCTCAAAAAGACTCTTATGGTTCTGCGGAACCATCGAAATTTTGATTGTTTAGGCGATTTATGTTCTGTTGTTTCGTTATTTTCCAAGTTTCAAATATAATTAACCAAAGATATTATAATTGTTACTATTGCTATTAATATTAACGCTGTTAATAATCAATTTAGCCTATGTGTAGAAGTTACTGTCTGCATAAGGTAAATTCTTGAAGAATTTTGTTAGCTTCAGAACGCTAAATAACCAGATAATCATGGATGTTTACTTTGTCATTTTTATAATCCTAATCGGATTTGTAGGATATGCCTTTTTCAGAACAGGTAAAAGGACAATCAAGCCATTTCCTGCACACTGGCATGTTCTTTTGGTAAAGGAAGTTGAATTTTACAGAGGTTTAAGTGCAGACGAACAGCTAAGGTTTCAGAAACGAATGATGCAGTTTTTAAGTGAAGTGTATATTGATAGCGTTAATTTAGAAATAACAGAGTTAGATACTATTTTAATTGCTGCCAGTGGTGTTATACCTGTATTTGCATTTAACGATTGGCATTACAATACATTGAGTGGTGTGATTTTGTATCCAGATAATTTTAATGAAGATTTTGAATTTTCAAAGACTAGTAAATCTAAACGAATAGCAGGTGTTGTAGGTACAGGTCGTTTACAAGGTAAAATGATAATTTCTAAAAAGGCATTGCATCATGGTTTTAAGAATGATAATGATGGAAGAAATACTGCCATACATGAGTTTGTACACCTCATTGATAAAATGGATGAAAGTGTAGATGGAATTCCTGAAATTTTATTACAACATCCTAATGTCATTCCTTGGTTAGAATTAGTTTATAAGGAAATGGAAAGCATTAGCAATAATAAGTCAAAACTAAGACCCTATGGAGCCACTAACCAGGCAGAATTTTTTGCTGTAGCTTCAGAATACTTTTTTGAAAGTCCAGAACGATTGAAGAAAGATCATCCTGAATTGTATTCTGCGTTGTCTAAAAGTTTTAAAGTTAAGTTTTGAAACGAAAAAACGTAGTTTAATGACCTATTTTGCATTTTGAGTTACGGTCGATTTTTACCCTAACTTTAAAGGTTATATCAATGAAGTCGTCGGTTCTTCTATTTGAATGGAGAAACCCTAAAAACTCACTAATAACTGTGACGCAGTATGCCAATCTAGGCTAAAGACTGTGATTGATGCAAGGTAGAAGGTTGTAATTAATAAGGTTTATATTTTTTTCATGTTAGTATATGAGATAGCATCAATAGTAATTAAGGTAAATTGTAAGATGTTAAATCTTTAAGTTGCATAAAGTATTTAAGATCACTTTTTAGCATGAAAAAAACTACTTACAACTTTAGAGCTTTTGATTTTCTTGTTTTTATAATGATAATGTTTGCTACGATTGTATGTAACTCTCAGGTTTATACAAAACAAGAGATAAACGACTCAATTAAAAAACAGCCTTACTTTTCAATTCACAAGAATAATTATTTTATTACTGGAGTACCAATCAATAAATCTATTAATAGAAACACTGCTAATGCAAAATATCAAATTAGTTTTAAACAAATTTTAACTCGTAGTAAATTGCCATTGGAAACCTTTCTCTATTTGACCTATACTCAAAAATCCTTTTGGAATATTTACAAAGAATCTTTTCCTTTCAGCGATATTAACTTTAATCCATCCATTGCTTTAGGGAAAATTATTTATGATAAAGAAGAAAAACTAAAAGGAATTGCCACATTTTCTTTTGAGCATGAGTCCAATGGTAGAGATAGTATTGCTTCTAGAAGTTGGAATCGCATAAGTTTAGAATACACCACTAATATTAAGAAGAATACTATTGCTAGTTTTAAAGTATGGTTACCTTTTGCTTATAAAGAAAATAATTCTGATCTATTAGAATATGTTGGTTTAGGTGAAATTAATGTTTCACATAGGTTTAAGCCAAATAAATGGGTTTTTGATCTTAGGGTTAGAAAAGGCTTAAATTTTGATGCAAAAGGTTCAGTAAGGTCACGATTGTATTTCAATCCATTTAGTAACAATGTTTCGAATCAATACATTATGTTTGAGTGGTTTTTAGGTCAAGCAGAAGGATTATTAAATTACCAACAAAGTCAGAGTATAATAAGAATAGGTTACGTTATACGAACAAATGAATTTGGATGGTTAAGAAGGCGATAGGCTATAAGCACAATTGTTTTGGGAGTTCTGTATCATTGTTAAAACAAAACATTAAAAGAATAAGATTTTAATACAATCTGGCGTCATTTGGAGCGTAGTCACTATATTGTTTTAGGAGCAGTTGGTTTTGCTAAAATTTGTGAAGCAGTATTTGTAAATGTAGACATGGCTTTATTACTAAGTTAAAATGCAGTTCGAATACAGAAAATGAATTGGTATTCAGTTATTTAATCAATTAAACTTCTGTTAAACACAATTAATAGTTGTTAAAATTTCGTAACTTCGTAATCAATATGAAGCAATTTTTCCATAAAATAATGTCTTTAGTAATGGCTTTTGTAGTGTTGTTCTCTACAATGTCATTTACTGTAAATATGCATTACTGTGGAGATACTTTAGTGGAAACGACTATCTTTCAAAAAACCAAAGGTTGCGGCATGGACATGGAAAAACCTTCAACCGAAGGCTGTTCTATTACCAAGAAAAATTGTTGTGATGATGAACAATTATCAATTGAAGGTCAGGACGAATTACAATTGCAAGTTGATAAAATTACGTTTGAGCAACACCTATTTATAGCTTCATTTGTTTACACTTACATTAACCTTTTTGAAGGTTTAGAAAATAACGTTTCTACTTACGAAGAATATAAACCGCCACTCGTCATTAGGCGTATCTACAAGATTGACGAAACATACTTAATTTGATTTTTAAACAATAGACTTTTTTATCCTATGACTGCAATGTTGTAAGGATAACTCGCTGTATTCGGTGTTTTCCTTACACCAATGTCTAACTGTTTAATAATCAAAGCCAATGCTCAATAAAAGCATCAAATTTTTAATAGAAAACAAACTCGTAGCAGTTCTGCTACTCGTTCTTTTTGTGGGTTGGGGAACAGTCAACGCACCTTTTAATTGGGATACTGGTTTCTTACCAAGTAATCCAGTTGCTGTAGATGCCATACCAGATATAGGTGAAAACCAACAAATCGTTTTTACAAAATGGGATGGTCGCTCACCACAAGATATAGAAGACCAAATCACCTATCCACTCACAACATCTTTACTCGGTATTCCAGGTGTAAAAACCATTCGTAGTTCTTCTATGTTCGGCTTTTCAAGTATCTATATCATTTTTGAAGAAGACATAGAATTTTACTGGAGTAGAAGTCGTATTCTCGAAAAACTTAATTCCTTACCAAGTGGTTTATTACCTGAAGGTGTTAATCCTGCTTTGGGTCCTGATGCCACAGGATTAGGACAAATATTTTGGTACACGCTTGAAGGTCGTGATGAAAACGGAAACGTCACTGGTGGTTGGGATTTACAAGAGTTACGCAGTATTCAAGATTACTATGTAAAGTATGCGCTATCCTCAGCAAGTGGTGTTTCGGAAGTCGCATCCATTGGTGGTTATGTTCAGGAATACCAAGTGGATGTAAATCCAGAATTGATGCGTCAATATAATATTGGATTACATCACGTTGTAAAAGCTGTTAAAGAAAGTAACAAAGATATTGGAGCACAGACTTTGGAAATTAACCAAGCCGAATATTTAGTGCGTGGTTTGGGTTACGTGAAATCCATTTCAGACATCGAAAATGCAGTAGTCACTTCCGAAGAATATACATCCATACGAATTAAAGATATTGGGAACGTCTCCTTAGGACCAGCCACTCGAAGAGGAATTTTGGATAAGGAAGGTGCTGAAGTTGTTGGTGCTGTTGTTGTTGCTCGTTATGGTGCGAACCCAATGGAAGTGATTAACAATGTTAAAGAAAAGATTAATGAATTAAGCGCAGGATTACCGTCAAAAGTATTGGCAGATGGAAGAACCTCACAAGTCACCATAGTACCATTTTATGATAGAACAGAATTAATTCAAGAAACCTTAGGTACACTTAATGAAGCCTTAACTCTTGAAATATTGATTACCATTTTGGTCATCATTGTGATGGTGTTTAATCTTCGAGCTTCAGTACTAATTTCTGGATTATTGCCAGTCGCTGTTTTGATGGTATTTATAGCTATGAAACTCTTTGGTGTTGATGCCAATATTGTTGCTTTATCTGGGATTGCGATTGCGATTGGAACCATGGTTGACGTTGGAGTTATCCTATCAGAAAACATTATAAGGCATTTGGATGAAGACAAAGGGAAACTTCCTATCAACACTGTCGTATATAATGCCACGGCTGAAGTCTCAGGTGCTATTGTAACTGCTGTAGCCACCACCATCATCAGTTTTATTCCTGTGTTTACAATGATTGGTGCCGAAGGAAAACTGTTTAGGCCTTTAGCGTTTACAAAAACCTTTGCCTTAGCAGCTTCTATAATCGTAGCGTTATTTTTAATTCCACCGTTTGCTGCATTTTTATTCAGAAAGAAAAACATTAAAACCAATTTTAAAACTATTTTAAATGGTGTTTTAATAGTATTAGGAATAGTTGCAATAGTCTATGGTTATTGGTTAGGATTGATTTTGATAGCTTTTGGAATTACAGCGCTTCTCAATCTTCAAAATAAGATAACAGACAAACAAGCGAATCTTATCAATATCATTATTTCAGCATCAGCTATAGTATTCTTGTTAGCCGAATATTGGAGACCATTAGGCGTTGATAAAAGCATTTTCTGGAATCTTATTTTCGTGAGTGTTATTTGCTTTGGTTTATTAGGTGTTTTCTCATTATTTATAAAATACTACACACGCATTTTAAGGTGGTGTTTAGATAATAAGCTACTCTTTTTGTCTGTCCCAACAGCAATTGTCATTGCAGGTTTTTTCATTATGAAAAATACAGGCAAAGAGTTTATGCCATCTTTAAATGAAGGCTCATTTCTACTAATGCCAACCTCGATGCCTCATTCTGGCGTAGAAGAAAACAAACGTGTCTTACAGCAATTAGATATGGCAGTAGCCAGTATTCCAGAGATTGAAACGGTAGTTGGTAAAGCAGGTAGAACAGAATCAGCGTTAGACCCAGCACCTTTGTCGATGTATGAAAATATCATTCAGTATAAACCAGAATATATGCTGAATGAAAACGGAGTACGCCAACGCTATAAAGTCAATGATGATGGTGAATATGTGTTAAAAAACGGAATGTCATTGCGAGCGGAACAGCGTGAAGCGTGGCAATCTCTTAAAGCAAAAGAACAACTCATTCCAGACAATAATGGAGAGTTCTACCGTAATTGGCGACCAGAAATACAGTCACCGGACGATATTTGGAATGAAATTGTAAAAGTTACCAAATTGCCAGGCGTAACCTCTGCACCAAAGCTACAACCTATTGAAACCCGATTGGTAATGCTTCAAACAGGAATGCGAGCACCAATGGGAATTAAAGTAAAAGGTCAAGACTTAAAGCAGATTGAAGCGTTTGGTGTGCAATTAGAAAACATTATCAAGGAAGCTGAAGGTGTTAAAAAAGAAGCTGTTTTTGCAGACCGAATTGTTGGTAAGCCTTATCTGCTCATTGATATTGACAGAGAGAAAATTGCACGTTATGGCATTTCGATACAAGATGTTCAAGATGTATTAAAAGTAGCAGTTGGTGGTATGGTCTTAACCCAAACGGTTGAAGGTCGAGAGCGATATGGTGTACGAGTACGATACCCAAGAGAATTACGAGCAAACCCAACAGAATTACAACAGATTTATGTGCCAGTTGAAAAAGGAAGTCCTGTGCCTTTAAGCGAATTGGCAACTATAAGTTACGAACAAGGTCCACAGGTCATTAAAAGTGAAGATACCTTTTTAGTTGGCTATGTATTGTTCGATAAACTAGATGGTTTTGCCGAAGTCAATGTAGTTGAAAGCGCACAAGCTCTAATTCAGCAAAAGATAGATAGTGGCGAATTAGTAGTTCCAAAAGGTATTAACTACCAATTTACAGGAACGTATGAAAACCAATTAAGAGCAGAAAAAACCTTGTCGGTTGTTGTGCCTTTAGCGTTGGCAATCATTTTCTTAATTCTGTATTTCCAATTTCGTTCGGTAGGGACATCACTAATGGTATTTACAGGTATTGCAGTTGCTTTTGCTGGTGGTTTTGTAATGATATGGCTATATGGTCAAGATTGGTTCTTAAACTTCAATGTCTTTGGTGAAAATCTGCGCGATTTATTTCAAATGCACCCGATTAATTTAAGTGTAGCGGTTTGGGTTGGGTTTATTGCACTATTTGGTATCGCAACAGACGATGGTGTAGTTATGGCAACCTATTTAACTCAAACATTCGATAGAAATACACCGGAAAACAAAAAACAGATTAGAGCTTCAGTAGTTGAAGCAGGAGAAAAACGTATCAGACCCTGTTTAATGACAACAGCAACCACCATTTTGGCATTGTTGCCCATATTGACTTCAACAGGACGAGGTAGTGATATTATGATTCCTATGGCAATACCGAGTTTCGGCGGAATGTTAATCGCTTTAATCACCTTATTTGTTGTTCCAGTATTATATAGCTGGAAAGCAGAAGTTCAACTTAAAAGAACATCAAAATGAAATATAAATCAATACAAATAAAAATCGTCTTGGCTCTTGGCTCTTGTTTCTTGAGTCTTTTTGCGAACGCTCAACAATTAGAAATACTTATCGATGAAGCCTTAACAAACAATCCAGAAATTCAAAAGTTTGAGTTACAATACAAAAGAGCTTCCGAAAAGGTAAACGAGGTCAACACCATTCCTAATACCGAATTTGGTGTTGGTTATTTTGTGAGTGAGGCAGAAACACGAACAGGTGCACAACGCTTTAAAGTATCTGCTAAACAAATGTTACCGTGGTTCGGAACCATTACCTCGAGAGAAAATTACGTGAGTTCATTGGCAGATGCTAAATACGAAGACATTGTCATCGCAAAGCGAAAACTAATGGCTTCGGTATCACAATCCTATTATAATTTATACGCTAACAAAGCAAAGCAAGAGGTTTTAACTGAAAACATCAAACTATTAGAAACTTATGAGACGTTGGCATTAACTTCTGTTGAGGTTGGTAAAGCATCCGCAGTAGATGTATTGCGATTGCAAATGCGTCAAAACGAAATGCAACAATTAAAAGATGTATTGCAACAACAATTTTTAGCAGAACAAACTAACTTCAATAATCTATTGAATAGAGATAATGATGTTACCGTGAATGTGGTAGATAGTTTAATGATACCTTCAGAAGACTTTGATATTACTTTTGAAAAATTAGTATTACATCCTGAATTACTAAAATTTGATAAACTCTATCAATCCATAGAGCAATCAGAATTATTGAATCAAAAAGAAAGCAGTCCAATGATTGGTTTTGGATTAGATTATATCAATGTTGCTGAAAGACCAAATATGGATTTCAGCGATAACGGAAAGGATATTGTAATGCCAATGGTTTCGGTATCTATCCCAATTTTCAATAAGAAATATAAATCCCAAACCAAACAAAATGATTTGCAACAGCAGGAAATTACTGCTCAAAAACAGGAACGTTTAAATGCATTGGAAACGCTTTTAGACAAAGCGATTAACGAACGCATTTCTGCAAGAATTAGTTATGCTACCCAAACCAAAAACCTACAGCAAGCCAAAGATGCAGAAGATATTTTAATCAAAAGCTATGAAACAGGAACGATTGATTTTAATGATGTTTTGGATATTCAAGAGTTGCAGCTAAAGTTTCAAATGAACCAAATAGAATCTGTGAAGACCTACTATGTGCAAAGTACAATCATTAATTATTTAATTCAGTAAACAATGAAAACATTTAACACAATATTTCTCTTGTTTCTAACTTCAATGGCATTTGCCCAAGTTGGTACAAATGGTGAAGATAGAAAAGAAGAAGGCCGAAACATACAAGAGTATAACCTTACTATAGAAGAAAATGAAATAACTCTTTCAGGTGTAACCGCCAAAGGAATGACAATTAATGGTGGAATTCCAGGTCCTACATTAGAATTTAATGAAGGTGACCTCGCTATTATTAACGTAACTAATAAAATGGATGAAGAAACCTCTGTACATTGGCACGGTTTAATACTTCCTAATTTTTATGATGGTGTACCTTATTTAACTACGCCACCTATAAAACCAAACACTACATTTCAATATAGAATACCTATAAACCAATCTGGCACATATTGGTATCATTCCCACACGATGTTGCAAGAGCAAAAAGGAGTTTATGGCTCAATAGTCATTCATCCTAAAGAAAAGACCTTGGACTATGATAAGGATTTAGTCGTAGTCCTTTCCGATTGGACAAATGAAAAACCAATAAATGTACTGCGAAACCTTAAACGAGGAAATGAGTGGTATCAGGTTAAAAAAGGAACAGCGGTACCATTAAGCAGAGTTATAAAAGAAGATGCATTAGGCGCACAATTCAAATTTTGGCGCGATAGAATGGAAGGTGCAGATATTGCAGATATTTATTACCCTGCATTTCTTTCTAATGGTAAAAAACTTGCAGAATATCCAAAGTTTAAACCTGGAGAAAAAGTAAGACTTCGGTTTATCAATGCCTCTGCCTCAACTTATTATTGGATGGATTTTGGAGCAGGTAATGCTACAATTGTTTCAAGTGATGGTGTCGATGTCACACCAGTCAATAAAAGTAGGTTTCTCTTTGGTATAGCAGAAACCTATGATGTCATAGTTACGATACCAAACGGTACATTAGAAGTAACTGCAACCGCACAAGATGGGTCGGGCTACACATCAATTCGTTTGGGTACTGGAAAACTTTTTCCTGCAACTGTAATAGATAGACCAGATAAAGTAGCTATGATGAAGCAAATGGCAAAAATGGATATGAAGATGGGTGCACCTGCTTTAGTAGGAAATAAAAACAGTAACACACCAGAAGTCCTAATGCAGAAATATGGGATGAAGATGAATATGGATATGAAAGATGGACAGATGGAGAATGAAATGAATATGGAAATGAAAAAGGATGTGATGCCAATGAATCATAAGATGATGCAAAAGGACACCACTTCATTTAATTATGACACACGTAAAACCTATTTCAATTATGATTTTTTAAAGGCAAAAGAAAACACGACTTATAAGGCAGACATACCTGTAACCGACCTTTTACTTAATCTAACAGGTAATATGCAACGTTATGTTTGGAGTTTGAATGGCATACCACTTTCGGAAACAGACAAAATTAAAATTAAAGGTGGAGAGGTTACTAGAATTACTTTGAATAACCTAACAATGATGCATCATCCAATGCACTTACACGGACATTACTTTAGGGTCATCAATGAAAATGACGAACGTTCCCCATTAAAACATACCGTCAATGTACCACCTATGCAAAAAGTGGTCATCGAATTTTATAACGAAGAATATGGTGATTGGTTCTTTCATTGTCACGTGTTATATCATATGATGGGTGGTATGGCAAGAGTATTTAGCTATGATACACCACGCGATGAAAGGATGAAACCTTATCCAGTTCAAAAACTAATTGATGAAACTGACCATTATTACTCTTGGGGAGCTGCACGTGTAGGTTCAAACTTTAATGAACTTTTATTGATGTCAAGCAACATTCGTAACGAATTTGGACTACGTGCCGAGTTTGATTATAACCAAAATGCCGAGATAGAAGTAAATTATAACAGATATCTCAATGATTGGGTACGTGTGTATGCAGGTGTAAATACTGAAACTTCTACACCAAATTCTTATGATACATTTAATACTGTAGGATTAGTTGGAGTTAAATATTTCACGCCTTACAGATTTAATGTGGATGTGAGTATGGACCATCAACTGCGCCCAAGAATACGTTTGGACAGAGAACTATTGATTTTTCCTAGAATTTTTCTCGAAGGAGAATACGAGTATAGAGCGGATTTTGGATGGGTCAATGATTTAGAAAACAACAATTCTTATGAAGGTGAAACTCAATGGTTAATTGGAGCATCGTACATCTTATCTCGAAATTTTTCAATTCAAGGGAATTACAATAATAAATATGGCTGGGGAGGCGGACTATTAGTTCGATTCTAATAATACATAACAATTTTATATAAACAAATATTAATCTTAAAAGTAAGTCAAAATGAAAAAAGTAAAATTAGTAACAACAATTATGGTAATGACTTTTATAAGCCTAACAGCAATGTCTTGTAAAGACGCAAAAAAAGAACATAACAACGATGAAGGTCATAATACAGAAATGAATCACGACAATAGCGATGGTCATCACGATAGTGATAAAAAAGAAATGGCAATGAATAGCAATCAAGACGGGAATGCCGAAATTATACTTAAAGATTATTTTAATCTAAAAGATGCTTTAGTTGTAGATGATGAAGCAAAGGCAAAAAAAATAGGTGCTTCATTAGAAAAAAGTTTAGAAAATTTAGATGTTTCTAAATATACGGATGCTCAAAAATTAGAATTAAAGGATATTATTTTGGATGCCAAAGAACACGCAGAGCATATATCCAAAAGCCCAATAGCACACCAAAGAGAACACTTTAAGGTTTTAAGTAAAGATATTATAGATATGGTTGCGATAACAGGTGCTTCTAATAAATTATATGAGCAATATTGCCCAATGTATGAAAAAGGAAGTGCTTGGTTAAGTATGAATAAAGAAGTACGTAACCCTTATTATGGTAGTAAAATGCTGAAGTGCGGAAAAGTACAAAGAGAAATTAACTAAATGAAAACTGTTAAAATCATATTGCTGATTTTATTGGTCGCTTTTGTGGGAATACAATTTATTCCCACAGAAAGTAACCAAACTGATATTGTACCAGTAACCGATTTTATGTTGGTAAATAATGTGCCAAATAATATAAAAAATAAGTTGCAAGTATCTTGTTATGATTGCCATAGTAACAACACTAAATATCCTTGGTATAATAAAATACAACCAGTTGCTTGGTTTTTAGAAGAACATATTAAAGATGGCAAAAAAGAATTAAATTTTAGTGAATGGGGTTCATTAACAATTCGAAGAAAAACAAGCAAGTTGCGTTCAATTATAAAACAAATAGAAGGCAATAAAATGCCTTTAGATTCTTACACGTTAATACACAGAGATGCAAAATTGTCTGAAAGCGAAAAGAAATTACTCATAGAGTATATGTCAGATTTAAAAGAAAATTTAAATAATTAAAAGTCAAACATCAAAATATTCGATTATGAAACCACCCATATTTGTCTTATTATTCACGATTTTAATTGTGAGTTGTAAAGAAAGTAAACAACAAGATACAACTATCGAAACTCAAAAAGAGGTCGTTGTTGACACCACAAATGAAAAAGAGGAAGTGTTGAAAATTATGAAATCTTATAAAAATGCCATTCAAAACTTAACAACCGAAGGCACTTTTCAACTCTTTACGCAAGATGCATATACAACTGAAAATTATTTGTATACGATAGTTTTAAAGGCAGATGAAGCTAAAGGAACAAAAGAACGAACCATTGAAAGTAAAGGCGTAGCAACTTCAATTTTAAAAAAAACTGATGGAGATTGGAAGATTATTCATTCACATACTTCATTTAAAAAATTGAATCAATAAACAATGAATCATATTCTTCATATAAAAAATATGGTCTGTAATCGCTGTAAAATGACGATTATAAATTTGTTGGATGATGAAGGTTTTGAAGTGGAATCTATACAATTGGGTAAAATTGTTGTTAAAGAACAGTCTAGTGATGATTATGTTCGGCTAGAAACACAGTTGAATGCTTTAGGATTTGAAGTGATTAAAGATCCTACAAAGGCATTGGTTGAAAAAATTAAAATTAATCTTATTCAGCATATTGAAAAAAATGAAACAGATGAAATTCTTGGTAAACTTGAGAGTGAAATAGGCAAAAGTTATTCTACATTGAGTAAAACGTTTAGTAAATCAGAAGGGATAACACTTGAAAAGTATTTTATCAACCTGAAAATAGAAAAAGCTAAAGAGTATATTCAATTGAATCAGCTTAATTTTTCAGAAATAGCCTATAACCTTAACTATAAAAACAGTAGTCATCTATCGAAACAGTTTAAACAAGTTACTGGAATGTCAATGACAGATTATAAAAACTTACAATATGGAGACAGAAAATCCTTGGATGAAATTGTATAAAAATTAGCCAGAATTAGAATAATATTATAAGGTAAGTCATTGTAATTTAGACTAATAATTCTAAAATATTTAAAAATGAAACATACATATCATATACACGGAATGACCTGTAATGGTTGTAGAACACACGTAGAAGAAACGCTCTCTAAAGTAGGAGGTGTTTCAAAAGCAACAGTCGATTTAGATAAGGCAGAAGCTAACATAGAAATGGAATCACATATTCCCATAGAAACATTTCAAGAAGCCTTAAAAAAGGATGGTGGTACATATAGCATTCATAAACAAGGTGAACACCATCAGCATTCAGAAGCTAAAAAGGAAAAGCAACCTAAAGGTACAGGCACATTTTATTGTCCTATGCATTGCGAAGGCGATAAAATCTATAACAAACCAGGTGATTGTCCTGTTTGCGGAATGGATTTGGTGGAAGAACAAAATCTATCAGCAACTTCAAAGGAACAATGGACGTGTCCGATGCATCCAGAAATTGTAAAAGAAGAAGCAGGTTCGTGTCCTATTTGTGGGATGGATTTAGTGCCAATGAAAGCAGATAGTTCAGCAGAAGAAAAAACGTATAAAAAGCTATTAAAGAAATTTTGGATTGCCACAGCATTTACCTTGCCCATTTTCTTAATGGCTATGAGCGAAATGCTCAATAACAATCCGTTGTACGATATAATGGAACAGAAATATTGGAACTGGATTCAGTTTGCATTATCAATTCCAGTAGTGTTTTATGCCACTTGGATGTTCTTTGAACGTGCCTATAAAAGCATTAAGACTTGGAATCTCAATATGTTTACACTTATTGGGATTGGTGCAGGTGTGGCGTGGTCGTTTAGTGTTTTTGGTATGTTCTTTCCAGAAGTATTTCCAAGTCAATTTAAAACAGAATCAGGTGCAGTTCACGTCTATTTTGAAGCAGCAACTGTGATTTTAACGTTAGTGCTTTTAGGTCAATTGTTAGAAGCTCGTGCACATAGTAAAACCAATTCGGCAGTAAAAGAACTGTTGAAATTAGCACCTAATAAAGCCATAAAAATAGTAGATGGTGAAGAAGTTGAAGTCAGTATTGACGAGATAGAACTTAATGATATTCTAAAAGTGAAACCAGGAGATAAAATTCCTGTAGATGGTGTCATTACGGAAGGCAATACAAGTATTGACGAATCAATGATTACAGGAGAACCTATTCCAGTAAACAAGGCTGAAAATGATAAAGTAAGTAGCGGTACAATTAATGGGAATCAATCCTTTTTAATGAAAGCAGAAAAGGTAGGAAGTGACACTTTATTATCACAAATCATTCATATGGTTAATGATGCCAGTAGAAGTCGTGCACCTATTCAAAATTTAGCAGATAAAGTTTCAGGCTATTTTGTGCCAGTTGTAGTTCTTATTTCTATTATCACATTTATTGTATGGTCTATTTGGGGACCAGAACCAGTTTATGTGTATGCGTTTGTCAATGCAATTGCAGTACTAATCATTGCTTGTCCTTGTGCTTTAGGTTTAGCAACACCAATGTCTGTAATGGTTGGTGTGGGTAAAGGTGCTCAAAATGGTGTATTGATTAAAAATGCTGAAGCTCTTGAAAAAATGGATAAGGTAAATACGCTTATTGTTGACAAGACAGGAACAATTACCGAAGGAAAACCAACAGTTGAAACCGTTGGTGCTTTTAACGATGCTTTAAGCGAAAAAGAAGTGTTACAATACATCGTTTCATTAAATACCAATAGCGAACATCCTTTGGCAGAAGCGACAGTTAAATATGGCAAAGAACACAACACAGAAATTTTAAAGTCCGAAGATTTTAGTGCAGTCACAGGAAAAGGTGTTGAAGCGACCATAAAAGATAAAAAAGTAGCATTAGGTAATCCTAAAATGATGGAATATGCCAAAGCAGATATTATCTCTAAAATGAAAGACGAAGCTAAATCTTACCAAAAACAGGGTAAAACAGTTTCTTATTTGTCAATAGATAAAACCGTTGTTGGGTATGTAGTTATAGGCGATAAGATAAAAGAAACAAGTGCTAAAGCGATTAAAGCACTTCAAGATAAAGGGATAGATGTAATAATGCTAACAGGTGATAATCACGATACAGCACAAGCAGTAGCATCAGAACTAAATCTTGCAGATTTTAAAGCCAGTATGCTACCAGAAGACAAACTCAAAGAAGTAGAGAAACTACAAAAAAATGGAAAAGTAGTTGCTATGGCAGGTGATGGAATTAATGATGCACCAGCATTGGCAAAAAGTGATGTAGGTATTGCAATGGGTACGGGAACACATGTAGCGATAGAAAGTGCTATGATAACTTTAGTAAAAGGCGATTTACACGGTATTGTAAAAGCAAAAAATTTAAGTAATGCTGTAATGAAGAACATTAAGCAAAACCTATTTTTTGCACTTATCTACAACACTTTAGGTGTGCCTATTGCAGCAGGTGTGTTGTTTCCATTCTTCGGAATACTACTCTCGCCAATGATAGCAGCTTTAGCAATGAGTTTTAGTTCGGTTTCGGTAATAGGTAACGCACTACGATTAAGAACAATTAAAGTATAACTATAAAATCAAATAATTATGGAAAATTCAAAAAAACACTCAAACAAAGGAAATTACAAAACCTTCTTTATAATGTTGGCTTGCTCATTTGTAGCAATGTACATCACAATGTATTTAAACACCTATTCCATAGACCACGTATGGTTTAGTTTAACACGATTCTATATGACGTGTTTAGGGATTTCAACAATGGCAGTAATAATGTGGTTTTTTATGCGAAAAATGTATAATGATAAAAAGAAGAATATCGCAATACTCGCAAGTAGTTTCATTCTGTTTGTTGGTGCATTAGGGTTGGTAAGAACACAAGCACCCATTATTGGTGATGTCCTTTGGATGAAAGCAATGATACCACATCATTCTATCGCTATTTTAACAAGTGAAAGAGCAGATATTCAAGACCCAGAAGTTAAGAAATTAGCAGAAGATATTATTAAAGCTCAACGTAAAGAAATAGGAGAAATGAAAGCAATGATAAAACGATTAGAGAATGAAAAATAATAAAATAGTTATATATATTGGATTGCTCATAGTAGGCGTATTGTTGGGTTGGTTGCTTTTTGGTGGCTCATCAAATGAAGAAATAGACCATAATCACGATGCGGTTGCAGCAACCAATCAAATGTGGACGTGTTCTATGCATCCACAGATTATGCAACCAGAGCCAGGCGACTGCCCCATTTGTGGTATGGATTTAATTCCTGCGGAAAGCGGAAGTGATGGCTTAATGGCAGACCAATTTAAACTAACAGAAAATGCGATGGCATTAGCCAATATTCAAACAACTGTTGTAGGCAAGGGAAATGTTGAAGGCAACACCATAAAGTTATCTGGTAAAATTGCTGAAAACGAAGAAGCCAATGCAGTACAGGTAAGTTATTTCGCTGGAAGAATTGAACGTTTGAATGTGAGTTTTACAGGCGAAGAAGTTCGTAAAGGTCAATTATTGGCAACCATTTATTCGCCAGAACTCTATGCAGCACAACAAGAATTAATCACAGCAGCTTCTTTAAAAGAATCTCAACCTGCTTTATACAAAGCAGTCCGTAATAAATTGAAATTATGGAAACTCTCTGAAAATCAAATCAACCAGATTGAAGAAACAGGAAAAGTAAAAGAAAACTTTCCTGTGTATGCAACCGTTTCGGGTACTGTTACAGAAAAATTGGTAGAGCAAGGCGATTACATCAAACAAGGACAACCCTTATTAAAAATTGCCAATCTCAACACAGTTTGGGGAAACTTTGATGTGTATGAAAATCAGATTGACCGCTTTAAAAAAGGACAGGAAGTGATGATAACAACCAATGCTTATCCTAATAAAGAGTTTAAAGGTAAAGTTGATTTCATTGACCCAGTTTTAAACACGAAAACAAGAACTGTAACCTTACGTGTTGTTTTAAGCAATAAGGACGATGTATTTAAACCAGGAATGTTTGTAACCGCAAATATTGAAGGCAGTACAGCTAAAAATGATGAAGTATTATCAATTCCTGCATCTTCTGTATTATGGACAGGTGAACGTTCTGTGGTGTACCTTAAAACAAATCCAGACCAACCTATTTTTGAAATTCGTGAAATTAAATTAGGCAATCAAATTGGTAATGAATATGAAGTTGTAGAAGGTTTATTTGTTGGAAATGAAATAGTGACTAACGGAACATTTACGGTTGATGCAGCAGCACAATTACAAGGCAAAAAGTCTATGATGAATAAAGATGGTGGTAAAGTAATGACTGGACACGAAGGTCATTTAGGTATGGATAACAATGCATCTAACAAAGAAAATGACCACACTAATATGAATGAGCGTTTGGAAGTATCAGCGAAATTTCAAGAGCAGTTAAAAGCTGTTTTCAATGCGTATATCAATTTAAAAGATGCTTTGGTAAAAGAAGATTCAAAAAGTACTTCAACAAGCGCAACAACATTATTAAATAAATTGAACAAAGTAGATATGAAATTGTTGTCAGATAATAAGGCGCATAACCATTGGATGTCATTAGAAGGCGAAATAAAATCTTCTGCAACTTCAATTTCTGAAACGTCCGATATAAAATCTCAAAGAGACCATTTTAAACATTTATCATCACATCTAATCAATGCTGTTCAATTGTTTGGTGTCAATGAAAAGGTCTATGTGGAATTTTGTCCAATGGCAGATAACAACAATGGTGCATATTGGTTGAGTAAAGAAGAAAAAGTAATCAATCCATACTTTGGCGAAGCAATGCTAACCTGTGGTGAAATAAAACAAGTAATAGAATAATAAATCAAGTAATAACAATTAAATTTTAAACAATGAAGAAAGTAATTTTAAGTGTAGCTGTAATAGCAGCATTAGGTTTCACAAGTTGTAAAAACGAAACCAAAAAAGAAACAGAAACCACAACTACTGAAATGTCAAAAGATATGGCAATGACAGACCTGTCTTTTGGTGTAAGAGGAAATTGCGGAATGTGTAAAAATACTATCGAAAAAGCAGCTAACGGTGTTGAAGGTGTTGCAAGTGCTAATTGGGATGTCGATAAAAAGAAGATTGATGTGTCCTTTGATGATACAAAAACCGATGCAATGGCAATCCATAAAGCAATCGCAGCTTCAGGTTATGATACTGAAAAAGTAGCAGGTGATGAAGAAGCATATGATGGTTTACCAGATTGTTGTAAATACGACCACGACATGATGATGAATCAATCAGGTGACACAAAAAGTGATGACCATTCAAACCACAAACATTAATAAACAAAAATAAGAGTAGAGTTCTGTTTATGAACTCTATTCTATATTTAATGAAGTTCTTTGACTAAAGTGTAAGTTCTGTTTAGAAAATTTATTCGTTCCTATTGTTGTCCCTTATAAAAACCAAAAAAACCTTAAATCATTTGAAATCAAATGTTTAAGGCTTTTTTGTGGTGGTGCCTCCAGGAATCGAACCAGGGACACAAGGATTTTCAGTCCTTTGCTCTACCAACTGAGCTAAGGCACCAGTCGTTTTAAACGAGATTGCAAATATATATGCATTTTTAGTATTACCAAAAAGAAACTTTAAAAATTTACCCTCTTTGTTCATTAAAAAGTATAGTGTCAATACACTCAGCGAATTAATATGTTATTTTTTGGTTAAACCGACTTTGAATTTTTTTCGCATTTTGTATGTTTACCGCATATTAGTTTACTATGAATTTAATAATAGATGTAGGTAATACCTTAGTGAAACTAGCTGTTTTTCAGGATGGTGTTTTGTTTGAAAAAGTTATAATTCAACACGATGAGTTTCTGAATTCGGTTGAGCAAGTACTCAATAAATATCCTATCATCTCTAAAGGGATCATTTCTTCTGTTAGTAAGTTAAATAGTAAAGACATTAAAGTTGTAAAATCAGAGATTGATTTATTAGTGTTAAACCCTGAAACGAAACAACCTTATAAAAATTTATATAAAACGCCTGAGACTCTTGGTGTAGACCGAATAGCTTTGGTTAGTGCATCTGTAAAGCAGTTTTCTGAGACTAACGTTCTCATTATTGATGCAGGGACTTGTATTACTTATGACTTCATAAATGCTAAAAATGAATATTTAGGAGGTGCGATTTCTCCAGGTATCAGATTGCGATATCGAAGTTTAAATAATTTAACTTCAAATCTTCCGTTATTAGAGACTAAACAACCGGAATCATTAATAGGAAACAGAACCGATAGTGCAATCCATTCAGGAGTTGTATTTGGTGTTTTGAAAGAAATAGATGGTGTTATTAATGAGTATAAAGAGAAATATTCGGATTTAACAGTTATTTTAACAGGAGGTGATACCAATTTCTTGTCTAAACAATTAAAAAATGGCATATTTGCGAATTCAAATTTTCTTTTAGAGGGTTTGAATTTTATTTTAGAATATAATACATAATAATGATAAAAAAACTTGTAATAGTTTTCGTTGCTTTTTTTGCATTACAAATGAATGCTCAAGAAGGCACAGCTTCACCATATTCTTTTTATGGAATAGGATCTTTAAAATTTAAGGGTACAGTTGAAAATAGGAGTATGGGTGGATTAAGCATCTATACTGATAGCATTCATGTTAACCTTAGAAACCCTGCTTCCTATGTAGGTCCAGATTTAAAGACTTTTAATAATGAAAATCGTCCAGTTAAATTTTCGATAGCTGCAAGTCATAATAGCATCAATTTAAAAGCAGATTCTGGTAGCGAAAAAACAAGTGCTACCACAGTTGATTATGTAGCAATGTCAATGCCATTAGGTAAAAAACTTGGATTTGGTTTAGGAATTTTACCTTACACCTCTGTTGGTTATAAGCTAGAAGATTTGAACAGCAACAATCAGGTTGTAAATAGATATAGAGGCGAGGGTGGATTAAATAAAGCTTTTGTAGGTTTCGGTTATCAAATAACAGATAAATTAAGTGCAGGAATTGATTTTAATTACAATTTTGGTACGATCCAAAATACAGCTATCGCATTTTTATATGATGATGGAATACCTATACAATATCAAACAAGAGAGGAAAACAGATCAGAGCTTAGTGGATTAAACATTAATATAGGTTTAACTTATAAAACCAAGGTTAACGACGAGCTTGAATTGCAATCAGGAGTTACTTTCTCTCCTAAAAGTGATATCACATCGCGTAACACCAGAATATTTGGTACCATTTTAATCAATGAACAAAATGGACAAGAGCTTCTTATAAATTCTATCAATGCAGATTTAGAAACACAAGGTCTAGACAAAACCAATTTAACCTTGCCATCCAGATTCTCTTTTGGAACAGGAATCGGAGCGCCAAGAAAATGGTTTTTAGGAGCTGAATATACATTTCAAAACACAAGTGAGTTTTCAAATCCAATAGTAACAATCGATAACGCTACTTTTGTAAACGCATCTAGCATAGCAATTGGAGGGTTTTTTATTCCAGATTATAATTCTTTTTCTAGTTACTGGAAAAGAGCTACTTACAGGGCTGGAATCCACTTTGAAAACACAGGTTTAGAAATTAATAATGAAAAAATAAATGAGTTTGGCATATCTTTTGGAGTTGGACTACCAGTTGGGAAATGGTTCTCAAATGCTAACTTAGGATTAGAAGTAGGCAGAAGAGGTACAACGAACCAAAATTTAATTCAAGAGAATTTTGTGAGTTTCCAACTAAGTCTGTCATTAAATGATAGATGGTTTGAAAAAAGAAAATATAACTAACATAAAATTAATATAATGAAAACGAGAATTATTTTAGTATTAGCTGCTTTGTTTCTAACAGCAAATTTTGGTTTTGCTCAACAAGACGAGGAGTGTATGCTTAATTTAACCTTAATGAGCGATTTCGTTAAGAGTAAAAAATATGACGAGGCTTATGGACCTTGGATGAAAGTGAGAAACAAATGCCCAAAGTTTAGTTATGCTATTTATGCTTATGGTGAAAAAATACTGAAAGATAAAATTGAAAACTCTACAGGTCAAGAAAAGCTAGATTACATTAACGACCTTATGCTGGTTTGGGATCAAGGTATGGAATACTATCCAAGTAAATATGAACTTGGTGAAGTACTTGTTGATAAAGCATTATTAATGTACGACAACCAAAAAGAAATGGGGCTTACAGATAAGCAAATCTATGATGCTTTTGATAAAGCTTACAAGCAAGATTTAAAACACTTTAAAAGTGCTAAAGGCTTATATGTGTACTTTACTAAGATTGTAGATTTGTTCAAAGCTGAACAAGCACCACTTCAGGATGTTTTTAATAAATATGATGATGTATCTGAGCAATTAGAAAAGATTAATGCTGATTATACAATTAAGTTGAATAAACTTATCGAAAAAGAAGAGTCTGGAAAGGCATTAACTAAAAATGAAGGTAAATATAAGCCGTTCTATCAAAAGTCTTTAGAAGCTAACGATAAAATTTCAGGAAGTTTAGACACATATCTTGGTCAGTTAGCAAATTGTGAAAATTTAATACCATTGTATCAGAAAGACTTTCCAACATACAAGAATGATGCTGTTTGGTTAAAAAGAGCAGTAAGCAGAATGTATAATAAAGAATGTACTGATGATCCTTTATACATCGAATTAGTTAAAGCATATGATGCAACAGCTCCTTCTTCAGATACAAAGTATTTTGTGGCTACTATTTTATATAAGCAAGGAAAAGATAATGAAGCAGAGAAATACATTAAACAAGCTTATGATTTAGAAACAGATACTTTCAAAAAAGGAAAGTTAGCATATCGTATTGCTAATACGTTCAAAAGCAAAGGAAGTTATGGTTCTGCAAGAACCTACTATAGAGAAGCGTTAAAGCTTAATCCATCTGATGGAAAGCCACACTTGCAAATTGCAGCTATGTACGCAAAAAGTGCAAATAATTGTGGAGATACTAACTTTAACAAAAGAGCTGTATTTTGGTATGCTGCTGAAGAAGCTTTAAAAGCAGGAAGAGTAGATCCAAGTATGAAATCGGCTGCACAACAGGCTGCTAATTCATACAATGCAAATGCACCAACAAGGGCAGAAATTTTTGAAGCAGGAAATGCAGGAACAACAATCTCTATCGGTTGTTGGATTGGTGGAAGTGTAAAAGTTCCTAACCTTTAGATGAAACCTAAGTTTTTACATATAAATAAACGCATAGTCACAGCAATTGCTGTGACTATGTTTTTTTCATGTAAGAACAATTT
The DNA here is from genome assembly GCF_050617655.1 of Psychroserpens mesophilus. Classification (GTDB taxonomy): domain Bacteria; phylum Bacteroidota; class Bacteroidia; order Flavobacteriales; family Flavobacteriaceae; genus Psychroserpens; species Psychroserpens mesophilus_A. The sequence continues at coordinate 924,864 of NZ_JBODQC010000001.1, forward strand.
TAAAGAAGTTCAACAAATAGGAGTGCTACAAAATCAACCTATTGGTGAAGCTAAAAATATAGATTTAAGATATACTGAAGCAGAAGATTCTATCGGTAAAGTGATTGCAAACCTTAAAAGTCCTAAAATGTTAGATTACTCTAACAGAGGATTTTCATTTTCTGAGTTTCCCGAAGGTGTAAACCTATCACTTTATGACGAAAATGGAGAAAAAAATATTATTCTGGCAGATTATGCTATTGTCTATAACAAAACCGATTTGATCGATTTACAAGGTAATGTGATTCTTATTACACCTCAAAACGATAGCCTTTTTGCAAATCAATTATATTACGATCAAAAACGAGAATGGTTATTTACAAATCAACAAGTAAGACTAAAATCTGCTACGTCTAATAATGGCAGAGGAAATATTTTTGATTCTGATACTAAATTTAAAAACTATACCATTCTCGAAGGAAGTGGTGATATGCTTTTAAAAGACGAATAGTTAAAATAGTTTAATAAAACATCTCTATCTTTGTAGCAAATATTTACAATCAAAATGAAGCTACTTCAGTTTTTTCAATACGTATACCTATTCTTTGCCGTACTTTTTATTTATGACGGAATTGACAGTTGGAATGATGGTACCAACAGATCTTACATTTCTTTTGTTTTTGCCGCTTTATCTTTATTTATGTTTTTCTTCAGAAAACGGTTTAGGAAAAAATTTGACGACAAGAATAATACGTAAGTATGGACTTAAGCATCCTAATCATTATTCTAATGTTATTACTCTCGGCCTTTTTTTCAGGCATGGAGATTGCTTACGTATCGTCCAATAAAATTCATATTGAAATAGAAAAAAAGCAAGGTGATTTTCTTGCTGGAATTTTAACACGTTTAACAGCTAAGCCTTCTAAGTTTATTGCAACAATGCTTATAGGCAATAATATAGCATTAGTAGTGTATGGGTTTCTAATGGGAGATGTTCTGGTAGAATGGTTTCAGTCGAAGCTTCCTACAGATTATCAGATTCTAAACTATTTGCTTAATGATTTAAGTCTGCTAACACAAACGGTTATCTCTACAGTCGTTATTTTAATTACAGCCGAATTTTTACCTAAAGTATTCTTTCAGATTTATGCCAATTCATTTTTGAAAATATTCGCATTTCCTGCATATTTATTTTATTTATTATTCTGGTTTTTATCTTCATTTATCATCTGGATCTCAGATAAAGTTTTAAAAACAATTTTTAAAACAGATGGAGATAATGTACAATTAGCAATGACAAAAGTTGAGCTGGGGAATTATATTAGCGAACAAATGCAATCGGTTGAAGAGCACGATGAGGTCGATAGTGAAATTCAGATTTTCCAGAATGCGTTAGAGTTTTCTGAAGTAAAAGCTCGTGAAGTTATGGTGCCACGAACTGAAATTATTGCTGTAGATGTCAAGGAATCTATAAAAAATATAAGCACTATGTTTATTGATAGCGGATTGTCAAAAATACTGGTGTATCAAGATTCTATTGATGATATCTTGGGTTACGTGCATTCGTTTGAGCTATTTAAAAAACCTAAATCTATAAAGTCAATAACATTACCTGTTGTATTTGTGCCTGCTACGATGTTAGTTAAAGACGTACTTAACATTTTAACTAAAAAGAGAAAAAGTATCGCTGTCGTAATTGATGAGTATGGAGGAACGGCTGGCATCATGACGGTTGAAGATATTGTGGAAGAACTTTTTGGCGAAATTGAAGACGAACACGATAGTGTGGAGTTAATCGAAGAAAAAATCAACGATATTCACTACAAACTTTCAGCTCGACTTGAAGTTGATTATGTTAATGAAACCTACAAGCTAGACCTTCCGGAAGGCGAAAACTATGAGACGCTCGGAGGATTAATTGTAGATGAAGCTGAAGAAATTCCTCAAGAAGGTGATATTGTAATTATTGGTGTTTTTAAATTTAAGATTTTAGAAGTGTCTTCAACCAAAATAGATGTTGTTGAATTATTTATTGTTGAAGAGGATTAGTTTTAAAAAGTAAGCCAATTCACACAAATAATAGTTCTTGTGAGCGTATGAATCTGTTGTATTTAGACGATAAAACATGACACTCACCCATAGACTTCTACATACCTTGCTATTTAAGTAATAAAAACATAATTCTACTTTTATTATTTAATAGAAAATGGTATTTTCGCCCACTTATTATTCGATAAATTATACATAAAATGGCAGTTTTAAATAAAATTAGACAACGTTCTTTGTTTTTGATTCTAATCATTGCACTAGCATTGTTCTCATTTGTACTTACCGATTTGTTTAGAAACAGTGATGCACTTTTTGGAGGTTCACAAGATGTAGTTGCTACCGTTAACGGTACAAATATCAACAGGACTGACTTTATGAACAGAGTGGAGCAAATGCAAAATCAATTGGGTCCAAACTCTACTTCAACTCAAGCAATGAATAGAGTTTATGATCAAGAAGTGAGAAAAGCGATTATGGCATCTCAATTTGAAGACCTTGGTTTAAGTGTTGAGCAGGATCAAATGAAAGATTTGCTTAAACAAAGTTTTTCTAGTTATCCTGAACTTCAAAATGAAGCTGGTGTTTTTGACGAAAATAAATTAACGGAATTCGTAAATAATTTAAAAGCGCTTAACGGACAAAGTGCTCCGTTAGGTACGTTTCAAATAAATTATCAGCAATGGGTTACTACAGAAAACAACATCGCTTTAGGAGCTCTAGAAAGAGCCTATTATGCTATGGTGAAAGCAGGTGTTAATGCTACTTTAGGAGAAGCAGAAGTAGACTATATGTTAGAAAACGCTACAAGAGACTTAAATTATGTTCAAATTCCTTTCACATCAATTGCAGATAGTTTAGTAGAGGTTTCAAAATCAGATATCACAAAATACATCAGTCAACATAAAGATAAATATGAAGTTGAAGCAACAAGGGATATCAGCTTTGTAGAATTTAAAGAAGTTGCTAGTGTTGAAGATGAAAATAATCTTAAAGCTGATTTGTTAAAATTATTAGATAATCAGGCTGTATTTAATGAAGCGACTAATACTACAGATACAATTATTGGATTAAGGAATACAAATGACATCGAAAGTTTTGTCAATTCTAATTCAGATATTACTTACAACGATGCTTTTGTAACTAAAGCTCAATTGCCTAAAACTGCTGCAGATACCATCTATAATACGGAAGTAGGTGGAATTTATGGGCCTTATAAAGATGATGGGTATTTCAAGTTGTCTAAAGTTGTAGCAGAAACTCAATTGCCAGATTCAGTTAAAGTTAGACATATTTTAATTCCGCATATGGGAGCACAAAGTGCTCAGCCAGATGTTACAAGAACTGTTGAAGATGCTAAAGCATTAGCAGATAGTATAAAAACTGTTGTTACGGCTAATCCTTCTAAATTCCCCGAATTAGTGACTGAGTTTTCTTCAGACCAAGGAAGTGTTGATAATGGTGGTGAATACGATTTTCATCCAATCACTCAAATGGTAAAACCATTCAGCGATTTTGAATTTCAAAATGAAATAGGAGACATTGGTGTTGTTAAAACAGTTTTTGGATTTCATATTATAGAGATATTAGATCAGAAAAATAAATCCAGAGCAATAAAAGTAGCTACAATAGCACGTGCAATTGAGCCATCTGAAAAAACAATTGATGCCACCTTTACTGAAGCATCTAAGTTTGAGCTGGCATTGCAAAAAGAAGATTTTCAAGAAGCTGCTAAAGAACGAGAACTAACTGCGAAACCTGTTAACGGGATTAAAGTTCTTGATGAAAATATTCCAGGCTTAGGAAGTCAAAGAGCAATTGTACGTTGGGCTTTTGAAGATGGAACTAAAGTAGGAGATTATAAGCGTTTTTCTATTCCAAGTGGAGGTTATGCTGTGGTACAAGTTGTTAAAGCAACGAAAAAGGGATTAATGGATGCCGAGAGCGCTTCAGCAACAGTGCTTACTGAAATACGAAACGAGAAAAAAGCAGCCATGATTATGGATGAAATTACAGGAACAACAGTTGCAGAAATCGCAAAAAATCAGAATAAAGCGACTAATAAAGCATCAGCTGTAAATATGAAAAATCCAACCTTGTCAGGTGCTGGTGCAGAACCAAAAGTTGTTGGGACCGCTTTTGGCTTACAAGAAGGAGAAGCATCTAAACCAATTGCTGGAAATAAGGGTGTATATGTTGTTGAGGTAACTAAGATTAACCAAGCAACGACATTAGATAATTATCAGGCTATTGCAAATCGTTTAAGTACAACAAGAACAAATGCAGCACAAACTAAAGTATATGAAGCCTTAAAAGAAACTGCAGATATAGAAGATAACAGAGCTAGATTCTTCTAGTCTTTAAAATTGATTAAAAAAAGCTTCACTTTGGGTGGAGCTTTTTTATTTTAAAATCATATCCTCATATGGTATAATGGTGGGAAATCCTTTCTCTTTAAAATATTGAATAGAGTTGTCATTAGAAGCTGCTAAAACAAAATCACCACCCCAAGCTCCAAGACTTTTAATACTACCATTAAAATCTTCAAAAAGCTGTTCTTTAGCAGGTTTTAGATTTACAATTTTTGAAATAATTTCTTCATGAGTATCCATGAGTTTTTGAAATTGTTCTAATGAATTACAATGAATCATTTCTTGTGTAATACCATTGATGTATTCTATCTCTTGCTTTAAATCTGAAGTATTAGTTCTATATTGAGCAATGCCATCTCGACTATTTTGTTTTTTATTTAAATGAACAAAATAAAGGTTGTCTTTAAAGGAAGGGTTAAAGTTTACAGATTGTATTTTTATTTTTTTATCATCTTGAACCAGGTTTAGGATCTCATGATCTTCGATTGTGTAAGTAATAGGGCTGTTTGCCTCAGCACACGCAACGTCATAACCGCTTCCGCCAAATGTTAACTTGAGTAATGTATACGGATTGATATTTGCCCAATTTGCTATATTATTAATTAAAGTAGAAGAAGTGCCTAAGCCCCAGTTTTTTGGAAATTCAAATTGTGTTGTCACTTTATAACCTTTGTCATCATTCAGAAAATCAGAACTAAGACTTTTGGTTACGTTTAATAAGTGTTGTAAACGATTAGAAATAGAATTGTCATTCTTAACTTTTTGATGAACGCCATTATCAGTAATCTTAAATGTCTCTTCAAACCAAACCTGTCCTTTTTCATCAAGACTGGTCCAATGCAAGTTGCCAAAAGCATTATGTTCAACCCTTAAATTTTGTCCAAATCTTGTTGGAATGGCTAGCGATAATGCACCATCAAGAACGACGTATTCTCCAGTAAGAAGTAGTTTTCCATGGCTATAATAATTTTTCACTATTTGTTGGCTCTTAAGTTATTTATAGCATCCACTACTGAACTATGCGTTACGGTATTGGTTTTAAAATGTGATATCAGTGTTTCCTTTTCTTCGGGAGTGGCTTCAAACTGATTTAATATATTCATAAGATGCATTTTCATGTGGCCTTCCTGAATTCCGGTAGTAGTCAGAGAGCGTAGTGCAGCAAAATTTTGTGCTAATCCAGCAACAGCTACAATTTGCATCAATTCTTTGGCTGAAGGATTCCCTATCATTTCTAAAGCTAGTTTGACCAAAGGATGCAAACTAGTTAATCCTCCAACAGTTCCAAGCGCCAAAGGAATCTCCATCCAAAATTTGAAAACACCATCGTTTACTTCAGCGTGTGTTAAACTGCTATAAGTTCCGTTTCTTGAAGCATAAGCATGAACTCCAGCTTCAACAGCTCTAAAATCATTTCCAGTTGCTAGAACTACAGCATCAATACCATTCATAATGCCTTTGTTGTGTGTTACAGCTCGATAAGGTTCAATTTCAGCTATATTAACGGCCTGAATAAATTTATCGGCAAATGCTTGAGGTGCTATATCTGGATTTTCAGTTAAATCTTCCACCTTACAACTTACTTCAGCTCTAACGAGACAATCAGGTACATAATTAGATAAAATACTCATGATAATATGAATATTACCAGTCAAAAAAGCTTTAGCTTCAGTTTTTAGAGTTGTTGCGAATTGTTCTAAGCAACTATTTATAAAATTTGCTCCCATGGCATCCATGGTTTCAAAAGTAGCGTGTAATTGATAGTAGTTTGTGAGATCTGAGGTTTTATCTCTAAGTTCAATATCTAGAATACCTCCACCACGTTTCTCCATACTTTTTGTAATTGAAGAGGTGTCTTTGAAGAATTTAGATTTTATAGAATTAAAAAACGATATTAATTCTTTAGTATGTCCATCGTAAGTAAAATGAACTTGTCCAATTTTTGTTGTAGAAATGACTTCAGCTTTAAATCCACCACGATCAAACCAGAATTTTGCAGCTTTACTAGCGGCAGCAACAACAGAACTTTCCTCAATAGCCATTGGGATTGTGTAGGTTTGTCCGTTAATTAAAAAGTTCGGCGCAACTCCAAGTGGTAAATAATAGTTGGTAATCGTGTTTTCTATAAATTCATCATGTAAAGATTGAAGTTTAGAATCACTATTCCAATACTGCATTAAAATAGTTTTAGCACTGTTGTTGTTTCTGAAATAAGAGTTGACAATCCAATCAATTTTTTCAGATTTAGATAATTTAGAAAAACCAGTAATCGTTTTTTGCATTAACTTGAATTTAAGGATACAAAGATACTATTCTTGTATGTAATTCTCTTTACCGTTGCTGTTATTAAACATTTAACTGTTAATAGTTAGGGTTTTTTGCTTAATTTTTAGTAAACTTGACATATTTTTATCAAAAAATAGCATGGTTCTTGAATGAGAAGTCAAGAATAATAAAAATACTAACTAACACTAAAATTATATGTCAACAACTGCATTGAAACCTCATCAAAAGGAGCTTTTCGGACAACCTATAGGGTTGTATATTTTATTTTTAACGGAAATGTGGGAACGTTTTTCCTACTATGGAATGCGAGCACTTTTAGTGCTATATATGACTACTGAAACTATTGGTGACGATAGAGGTGCAGGATTAGGTTGGACAAGTAAAGAAGCTTTAGCCCTCTATGGCTGGTATACTATGCTGGTATATGTCATGTCTATTCCTGGAGGAATGATAGCAGATAAACTTATTGGTCAAAAGAAAGCTGTTTTGGTTGGAGCTATCGTATTATGTCTTGGGCATGGCGTTTTAGTGCTAACAGATATTTGGGCTTTTTATACAGGTTTAGGACTTGTAATTCTTGGTGTCGGACTTTTAAAGCCCAACATTTCTACAATGGTAGGAGGATTATATAAAGAAGGTGATATTCGAAGAGATAAAGGATTTAGTATTTTTTATATAGGAATTAATTTAGGCTCTTTACTGGCTACAATGATTGTAGGTTTGGTTGTTGCAGAATGGGGTTGGCATGCTGGTTTTGGATTAGCAGGTATTGTGATGTTGATAGGATTAATCAACTATGTAGCTGGTCAAAAATATTTGACACAGGTCGGAAATTATGAGCCACCTAAAAAAGATGATCCTAATGAAATCTCTTATGGTAAGCTTTATGGGAAATTATTAAAGTCACCAACTCAATTAATGTTTACAGTTATTTTATTATTGATTTCACTCTATGGTTGGTATGCCTTAGAATGGGGTTATGGATTACTATTTGTGTTTCTTACAGCAGTAATTTCACTATTGATGATGATTTATAAAGAATTGGATTCTCAAATTTTCAAAGATCGGTTTATGGTTTTATTACTATCATTTATTATGGTAATTGTATTTTGGGGAGCATTTGAGCAAGCTGGTGGATTAATGAATTTGTATACAGAATCAAAGGTTGATAGAGTTTTATTTGGATGGGAAATTCCAACAGTAATGTTTCAAAGTTTAAATGCAGGCTTTATTATTCTTTTTGCAACTCTTGTTGCTTCTATTTGGGCTAAGCGAAAATTAAAAGGCAAAGAAGGATCTTCCTTATTTAAAATGGCTGTTGGTATTATCATTATGGGATTTGGATTCCTTTTTATGGTTTTTGCTGCAATGGAGTTTGAAAAGTCAGGAACATCTAGTATGATTTGGTTAGTATTAGCATATTTATTCCATACAATAGGAGAGCTATGTTTATCTCCTGTGGCACTCTCATTTATAACTAAACTTACACCTGTAAAATATGCATCTCTAATGATGGGCGTTTATTTTGCTGCAACTGGTTTAGGAAGTAAAGTAGCTGGTATCGTTGGTGAAGCGGCTAGTGATTTTGGTGAATATACCATTTTCTTAGGAATTTTAGTGTTTACGGTAATTATAGGTTCATTATTTATATTATTATTGAAGCCTTTAAAGCGTCTAACACATGGAGCAGAAGATAATGAACGCGAAATGCATAATGACGAAGCTGAAGGCTTTGAACTTGCAGATCCAGATCTTCATAACTAATTCAAAATTTTTTATAAGAACCTTTGTGCTTTAGAGTGCAAAGGTTTTTCTTTTTCTAACTAATCTTTCTTTTATGAATACTGATATCGAAAACCTTTTTAAAGATAAAGTCATTGGACATCCTGCTGGCTTATTTATCATTTTTTTTACTGAAATGTGGGAACGTTTCTCATTCTATGGAATGCGAATTCTTTTAGTTCTGTTTTTAACAGCTCCAATTTTAAGTGATAATCCAGGTTGGGAATGGCCGAGAGAACATGCTTTAGCCTTAATTGGTACTTATGGCTCCTTACTGTATTTAACTCCAATTGTTGGTGGATGGTTAGCTGACAAGTTCACAGGATATAAATGGGCTGTAATTATAGGTTGTTTTATTATGATGCTTGGTCATGCAGCTATGGTTTTTGAAACCACTTCTTCTCTTTATATTGGTTTAGCACTTTTGGTTATTGGAACTGGATTTTTTAAGCCTAATATGACCTCTATGATTTCAGAAATGTATAAAGGTAAAGAATCTAAAAAAGATGGTGCCTATACCATTTATTATATGGGTGTGAATGCTGGCGCATTTTTTGGAATGATGCTCTGTGGTTATTTAGCTGAAAATATTGGATGGAGTTATGGATTTGGTTTGGCAGGTATTTTTATGCTTTTAGGATTGATTCAATTTTGGTTAGCAAAAGACTTTTTCGGACAAATTGGAGAAAAACCTTCTAAAATTCACGAGGTAGAGCTGCCTCAAAATATTAACGAAGAAAACCCTAAAGAACACGATGCCACTAGTGATATAAAAACAAATCCATTTACAACTGTTGACAAGGTTTTGATTTTATTATCTTCTCTAGGAGGTTTCTTGTATTTAATTAACGACCCAATGTCTAAGATAGCAAATGTTAACTTTCTAAATTTCAAAATTGGTGGTCTAGATGGTTCTAATGCAACTGTTTTATTGGCATTAGTTTTATTTTTATATTTAATTATTACAAGAATCTCTAGGTATTCAAGAGTTGTAAGAGATAAAATTATAGCAGTATCTGTCTTTGGTATTTTTACAGTTATATTTTTCGCGGCTTTTGAACAAGCTTTAGGATCAATGACATTATTTGCCAGAGACTACACAGAACGTGCTTTAACAGGAAATTCTGCTATGGTTTTTAAAATAGTTGATTTGATTCTTACTGTTGGTCCTTTAGCTATCATTACATGGGTATTATACTTATTGTTTAAAAAGACATTTGCTAAAATCCCATATTCTAATATTATACTTGGTATTTCATTTGCTTTTCTTTGGTACATTGTCTACTACAAAATCAATAATGAATTCAGTAAAGATGCTACCGAAGTTCCTGCAACATGGTTTGGAATTTTGAACTCATTTTTTATTATCACTTTAGCTCCTATGTTTTCAAAATGGTGGGAAAGCAAATACAATCCGAGTGCAGCAATGAAATATGGTATTGGTTTAATGCTTTTAGGTTTAGGTTTTGGTATTTTAGTATTTGGTACTTTAGGAATTCCGCAAGGTGCCAAAACAGCATCTGTAAGTATGATATTCTTAATTCTAGCTTATTTATTGCATACTATGGGAGAGTTGTGTATTTCTCCAGTTGGATTATCGTATTTGAGTAAATTAGTGCCAGGACGAATGATTGGCTTTATGTTTGGTATTTGGTATTTAGCTATTGCTATCGGACAAAAAGCAGCAGGAACAATGGGAGGAATGATTGATAAGATCACTGAAGAATATTCATTAAGTACGTTCTTTTTGATTTTTACATTAGTTCCTGTTGCATTTGGTTTTATTTCTATGGTTTTAAATCCGCTTCTCAAAAGACTCATGCATGGTGTCCGATAATCGAGTAAATCGTTAAAATAACTTAAAATGCTCTGTTTTTGGAGCATTTTTTGTAAGTTCGGAACAGAAATTGCAACACATTTATTATGAAAAAATTAATTTATATATTCACTATAGCGTTATTAACTTCGGTTAATAGTTTCGGTCAAATGCAAGAAATAAACTGGGTAACTTTTGAAGAAGCTTTAGAACTTCAAAAGAAAAACCCAAAGAAAATTATGATGGATGTTTACACAAATTGGTGTGGTCCATGTAAAATGTTGGATAAAAATACATTCCATAACAAAGATGTTGTGGAGTTTGTAAACAAAAACTATTATGCTGTTAAATTTGATGCTGAAGGGGATTCTTCTGTAAATTATGATGGAAGAACATTTACGAACCCAAACTATAAAGCGGAATTAAAAAACAGAAGAAATGGTGTTCATGATTTAACACGCTATCTTAAAGTGAGTGCTTACCCAACTATTGTCTTTTTTGATGTCGATGGAAAAGTGATTTCCCCAATTAGAGGTTATCAAAAACCACAACAACTTGAATTGTATCTCAAATTGTTTTTGGGAGATGACTACAAATCAATGACAACTCAAGAAGAATTTAATGCATATTATTCAGCTTTTAAACCTGAATTCAAACAATAATTAATACGTTACTTTATAACAAAGGCTCCTTTTTCATTGGTTTGATGAAAAGGGAGTTTTTCTTTTAAACAAGTTGTTTTCCAACGTTTGATATAAGATTTATAATTACTGCCATCAGCAATGATGAGTTCTGGTTTTAGAGAATCGATAACGCGTTTTAGATTTACTCTTGGCGAATTTCGTAACAATATATAGTCTGGTTTAAAACTCACCTTGTAAACGCTAAGGCTATCAATAACCAAAAGTGTCTTGTGAGGTGTTTTGTAAACATCATATAAGGAATCATACTCAATAGAAGTTATAAAGTTTCCAACGGTATAATCGCTAATCATAGACTCGTTTCTTATGGCATCACGATTTAAATTGTGCCATATGATTAGTTTGTTATTTTGTTTTTTTCCGAAGATACTATATCTGCTTTTATTGAAGATGATAAAAGCCTCAGAGCTATATTTATTTTTTGTATAGATCATAACACTTTGGATGATTACTATTGAAGCTAAAAAAAACAGGATTCGTTTGAAAAGAAATTTCTTAAACACTAAAATCGCGGTTAGTAAAAAAAGATAAGTAGCAATCACATGTGTTATTTCAAATGAAATATTTGTAATGAGGAAACGTTCTTGTTTAGAAACCCAAGACACCACATAATTCATAGAACTGATGATACTTCCGTAGGCATTAGCTAATACTTCTGGAAGGCTATTTAAAAGAGATAATACAATCACTAAAATCCCAAACCCTAAAATCAATCCTAAAAACGGAATAATAGCGAGGTTAGAAATAAAAAATAAGCCAGGAAATTGATGAAAATAAAATAAACTAATTGGAGCAACTCCTAATTGAGCAGCTAATGTTACTGTACATATCTGCCAGAAATAATTAGTAACCTTCCATTTAGGCTGCCATAATTTATAAATTAACGGTTGAATGGAAACGATTGCAAATACCGCTAAATAACTCATTTGAAACCCAACATCAAATAAGAACATCGGTTTTACCAATAGCAAAATAAATATAGAAATACATAAGGTATTGTAGATGTTTGTTGGTCGCTTCAAATGCATCGCTATAGCAACAATACTAAACATGGTTACTGCTCTTGTTACTGAAGCAGATAAGCCTGCTACAACTGCAAAACTCCACAGTAAAAGCAGAATGTTTGTAACCTTAATGGCATTGCCTCGTTTTAGGCTTTCTAAAGGCTTCAGAATAAAGTTGAGCAGCATTAGTATAATGCCAACATGAAGTCCAGACACTGCTAAAATATGTACAGCTCCAGCATTGGCATAATTGGTATACATATCACGATCCATATCTTGTCGCTGGCCAAGTATAAGTGCATTTATAATGGCTAATTCCTCTGGTTTAAAGTCAAAAGTATTTAATCGTTTGTTGATGGTTTGTCTTAAGGCATCTGCATAACCAAAAATAGTTTTTCTTAGAGAAGATATTTCAAAAATAGAATGGTGTTCTGTAAACAGTTGGTGATAGATATATTGCTTTTCTAAATAATCTTTATAGTTGAACTGATTTGGATTTAACGGACTTCTAATAGCTTCAAATTCTGAATGAATTAATAAGACGTCATCAACTTTATACCGTTTTGTGATGGTATCCTTTTGGATGTTTAGTAGAATTTTTCCTCGAACATGTTTTTCATTGATTTTTAATAATTCTACTATGTATTTATTGTGATATCGAGTTGATTTAAGACGTTCTTTAATTCTTAAAGTTATAGCATGAGACATCGTGTTCTCTGAACTTTTAATGTTACTATAATGATGAGTATGATTTTTAGGGTTGTGTGTGTTGTAGGTTACGATACCCAGAGTGAACATTAATGTATAGATTGCTAATCCGAACCAAATCGTTTTTTGTAGTGATCTGGCAGCATGACGATATGCTATTAATGCAATAATAACCAATCCGATTGCAGCATATAGCGCATCACTTAAAGTGATTATAAAAAAATGAGAAAAGAGAATGCCTGCCAGTAAGCAGAATGTTAACTTAATAATTATAAAATTGAGCGTTTTCACACCCTCAATATAGTAAATAATCTATAAAAATAGAAAATAATCTACATTACGCGTCTTGCCTGAACATAAGCTAAGTACCAATAACGTTCTGATAAATTAGAAATAATAACACCTTTACTGGTTGTTGAATGAATAAACTCTACGTAGCCAGGTCTGCTTTTGGTAACAATACCAACGTGATTTACTTTTCGACTGTTCTTTTTTGTAGCAAAGAATAAGAGATCCCCTTCTTTAACGTCATTTACATCAATCCAATCTCCTGTGTTTTTAAGGTCTGCTGTTGTTCTAGGTAACTTGATGTTTTCTTTCTGGAACGCTGTTACGATAAGTCCGGAACAATCCATACCTCGTTTTGTAGTGCCTCCATATTTGTATCGTGTGCCTTCAAAAGTTTGAGCGTAATCAATAATGCTTATGATGGTTTTAGAGGGAGAAGAATAGGTGTTATTTGTTTTTTTTGTGCTGACTTTAGTCGTTTTAGACTTTTTGGTTTTTATGCCTTTGGAAGAATTGCAACTTCCAAAACTGATACATAATACAAGAAGTAGGAGTATTTTTTTCATGAACTACGATTAATTCTCAAAAATAGATATTTGATTTGATTAGCCTAAGAAATTAAGTTTTGGTTTTTAACAATGTTATTTACAACTATCAAATATTAGCTTCGCTGCGTTTGTACTGGCACCTTTTCCTCCTAATTTTTTTTCTAAATCATAGTAATCAATAAACAATCGAATCCGTTCTTTATCACTTAGAATCTTTTCTAATTCTTTTTTAAGTCGTTTTTTGTTTAAATCACCCTGAATTAATTCGGTAACCACTTCACGATTCATTATTAAATTAACCAGAGAAATAAATTTTAAGGTGATAATTCGTTTTGCAATTTGATATGAAATAGCATTTGCTTTATAACAAACCACTTGAGGGACTTTAAACAAAGCGGTTTCCAATGTTGCAGTTCCTGATGTTACTAAAGCCGCATGAGATACACTTAGTAAGTCATAGGTTTTATTTGATATAAAAGCTACATTATCTTGTTTCATAAATGGGCTGTAAAAACTAAAATCTTGGCTAGGTGCTCCAGCGATTACAAATTGAAAGTCTTTAAAATCATTAACCAAACTGAGCATAACGCCAAGCATTTTTTTGATTTCTTGTTTTCTGCTTCCAGGCAATAATGCAATAATAGGCTTGTCGCTAAGATTATAATCGTTTCTAAAAGTCTTTTCGTCAACTTGTTGTCTGTCTGAAATAGCATCAATTAATGGATGTCCAACAAAGTGTACATCGTAGTCATATTTAGCATAAAATTCTTTTTCAAACGGAAGAATAACATACATGGCATCGACATCACGTTTTATTTTTTCTATACGACTGGCTCTAGATGCCCAAACCTGAGGAGAAATATAGTAATGAGTTTTATAATTTTTTTCTTTTGCCCATTTTGCAATTCGTAGATTAAATCCTGAGTTATCAATAAAAACAATGACGTCTGGTTGATAGTTTTCAATGTCTTTTTTGCAGAAGGAAATTAATCCCAAAATTTTCCGAAGGTTAAAAAACACTTCAGCAAAACCCATAAAAGAACGATCCTTGTAATGTGTTACCAAAGTACCACCAACTGCTTGCATAAGTTCGCCTCCCCAAAATCTAAATTCAGCATTCGCATCTTGTTGTAATAATGCTTTCATCAAATTGGAACCATGTAAGTCACCAGAGGCTTCGCCAGCAATGATGTAATATTTCATCTAAAAAAATCTAATAATAATGGTTATTAAAGCTACAATAATTGTTGCTATAAGTACGCCTTTTGCTCGTGATTCTTTGTTTGTGTTTAAGTATAAAAAGAAAGCTCCTAAATTTAAAAGCGCACCAATACTTACCAATTTAGTAAACACGCCTTGAGCAAGAGCAATATGTAATGAGTTGCTAATAGAATCTCCAGAACCAAAAAATAATAGTGATAATGTCAATCCGATAGCACTGGCAACTAAACCAATGCTTATTCCTAAGATAATTTCTTTATTCTTCAAATGTCCATGTATTTAATTGTTGAATACTGTGATGAGCAGTTAGGTCGTATTGAACTGGAACAACAGATACGTAGCCATTAGCTAAAGCCCATTCATCTGTGTCTTTTCCTTGGTCAAGGTTTACAAATTTCCCTGTTAACCAATAATACTCTCTTCCTTGAGGATTAGTTCGTTTGTCGAATTCTTCCTGCCAATTGGCTTTGGCTTGTCGACATATTTTAATGCCTTTTATTTCTTTTTTATCCAAGTTTGGAAAATTTACATTGAGTATAGTACCACTATCTAAACCGTGTTCAAGTACATTTTTGGCAATCGTTTTAACATAAGTCATACAAGCATCAAAATTAGCACTCCATTTATAATCACAGAGCGAAAATCCAATAGCAGGAATACCTTCAACACCAGCTTCAATTGCAGCACTCATGGTGCCTGAATAGATGACATTTATTGACGAATTAGAGCCATGATTAATTCCAGACACACATAAATCAGGTCGTCTGCCTAAAAGTTGCTTTACAGCAAATTTTACACAATCGACAGGAGTTCCAGAACAGCTATATTCTTCTTGAGGACCTTCATCTATAGATACTTTTTCAACATGCAAAGTAGAGTTTATTGTTATGGCGTGACCCATTCCGCTTTGAGGACTGTCAGGAGCAACAACAACAACGTCTCCAAGAGTGTTCATGACGTCTATTAACGTTCTGAGACCTGGAGCTGTTATACCATCATCATTGGTAACTAGAATAAGAGGTTTTTTCGACATAAATCTTTTTTTTGACTCTTACAAAAGTAAACAAACACGCTTATAAATCCTATAAATAGAGGTTTAACAAAAAATTAGTAGCACTTGATTTTATTGGCATGGTTTTTTCTTTTACTTTAGTAGAAATTATGAAATTCTATGTCATTGCATATATTGATTGATTGATGACTTTAAATATGTTGTGTTACATAAAAAATGAACTATGAAAAATATTATGAAAAGAAATTATAAATTATTGCTTTTGGTATTACTGCTGGCTTTCGCTTCCTGCAGTTTTACATCTAAAAAGTTTGAAGACCCAAATAAGGATAAGTTAATTGTTCAATTAGTGACTTATTTACTTGACGAAACACATTTTAATCCACAGGATATTAATGATGATTTTTCATTGGAAATGTTTGATGAGTATCTAGAACAGCTAGACCCTTTAAAGCGCTATTTCTATGCCTCAGATATTGAAGAGTTTGAAAAGTATAAAACGGAATTGGATGACCAAATTAAAGCTTATGACCTATCTTTCTTTAATTTAACTTATGAGCGTTATGTACAAAGATTAGCAGAATCTAAGGAGATTTATAAAGAAGTATTAGAAAATCCATTTGACTTTTCAATAGATGAAGATTTTTCTACAGATTATGATGATTTGGCTTATGTTACAACTAAGAAAGATTTAAAAGAACGTTGGAGACATCAACTCAAATTCTCAACTATTGCGAATTATGACGATTTAATTTCTCAGCAAAACAGAGAAGATAAGCTTGTTGAAGAGACAAACTCTGAAGACAAAAAAACAGATAGTCCTAAAAAATCTTTAGCAGAGATTGAAAAAGAAGCACGTGATATTACTTTAAAATCACTAGATGAATTATACGAGTATATGGAAGATAGACAGAGAAAAGATTTGTTATCTGTCTATATAAATGTTATTGTTCGTGAATATGATCCTCACACAGCTTACTACGAACCTGAAGATAAAGAACGTTTTGATGCGGATATATCTGGTAATTTTGAAGGTATTGGAGCTAGACTTCAAAAGAAAATGGACGTTATAACCATTATGGAAGTTATTGCAGGAGGACCTGCTTGGAGACAAAAAGAACTTGAGGTAGGAGATCAGATTCTAAAAGTGAAACAAGAAGATGAAGAAGAAGCACTTAATGTTGTTGGTATGCGTACCAGTGAAGCGGTCAAGTTTATTAAAGGGCCAAAAGGTACTGATGTAACATTAACTGTAAAAAAAGTAGATGGCTCAATTCAAGATATTACAATTACAAGAGATGTTGTAGAAATGGGTGAAACATATGCAAAATCATCTACAGTTATTAAAGATGGTAAAAAGTTTGGTATCATCGATTTACCAAGGTTTTATGTCGATTTTGATGATGTTAATAATCGCAATGCAGCATCTGATGTAAAAATAGAAATTGAAAGATTAAAAGCAGAAGGCATAGAAGGTCTCGTTCTTGATCTTAGAAATAATGGTGGAGGATCTTTACAAACAGTTGTCGATATGGCAGGATTTTTTATCAAAGAAGGTCCTGTGGTACAAGTTAAAACATCTGGAGAACCTAAAGAAGTGTTGATGGATAGAGATCGATCTATAGTTTGGGATGGGCCTTTGGTAATTTTAGTTAATGAGTTTTCTGCTTCAGCTTCTGAAATTTTAGCGGCTGCAATGCAAGATTACAAAAGAGCAATCATTATTGGTAGTGATCAAACTTTCGGAAAAGGAACAGTTCAAACCGTTGTAGACTTAAATCGTATGGTTAGAAACAATACCAGTGGTGATGTTGGTGCTCTAAAAATGACGATTCAAAAATTCTATAGAATCAATGGAGGTTCAAATCAATTAGAAGGTGTTAAAAGTGATGTCGTTATACCAAACCGATATAGCTATATAGATATAGGTGAAAAAAATGAGGAAAATCCATTACCATGGAGTCAGATTGAGCCAGCGCAATACGATGTGTGGGACAGCTATTTTGACTATGATACCACAATAGCTAAGAGTAAAGAACGTATGGCTAACAATGAGCAATTAAAACTTATTGATGAAAATGCAAAATGGGTAAAGAAAATAAGAGATAAAGAATTGTTTTCTTTAAACTATGATGATTACAGAGCTTCATTAGATGTTAGTGAAAAAGAAGCTAAACGTTTTGAAGAGCTCTCTAAATATCAAACAAACCTTACTTTTAACTCTTTATCTCAGGAGTTAAAACTCATCGAAAAAGATTCAGTTTTAAGAGAAAAACGAGAACGTTGGCATGCAAGTTTAAGCAAAGATGTTTATATCGAAGAAGCACTTAACGTATTAAACGATTTAAAAATGACTTACGGAATTAAAACAAAAGTAGCGACTTCTGTAAAAAATTAATATGAGTAATAATAGTGGCTCATTAACCAAATTAGCGCTTCAAAAGTTTAAAAAAAACTTTTGGGGCGTTTTAAGTTTTTGGCTTATTGTAATTATTGGATTTGTTTCAGTTTTTGCATACGTAATAGCACCAGACGATTCAAAAAATGCAAATCAAATGCATTTGTCTATTCACTCAAAACCTCCAGGCTTTAAAGTCAGTATGTTGACACTGCCTTCAGATTTAGAAATAGAGCAAAGTTTCTTTTCTAAAATTTTCTTTGGTAAAGACGTAACCGATACTCAAATACCAATCGCGCAATACAAAATAGATAATCAAAAGTTAGTATATACCGAATATGTCTCAGACGGTTTAATTGGTGTTGAAAAGTCACTTGATTTAAATCGCTTTCCTGGCAACGATTATAAGCGTTTTATAAAAGAAAAAACTTTTGTTTTTGGCACAGATAAATATGGAAGAGATTTATTAAGTCGAATTTTAATAGGTTCACGAATTTCCTTTTTTATTGGTTTTATTGCCGTTTTTATTTCTTTAGTAATTGGTATTATAATGGGAAGTATTGCTGGTTACTACGGAGGAAAGATTGATGCCTTTATCATGTGGATAATCAATGTAACATGGTCTATTCCTACCTTGCTGTTGGTTATTGCAATTACATTAGCTCTAGGAAAAGGATTCTGGCAAGTTTTTATTGCTGTAGGTTTAACCATGTGGGTTGAAGTTGCCAGAGTGGTGAGAGGTCAAATTATAAGTGCAAAGGAAATGCAATATGTTACTGCTGCAAGAGCATTGGGTTTTAATGATTTTAGAATTATAACAAAACATATTTTACCAAATATAATGGCTCCAATTATTGTGATTTCTGCAGCAAATTTTGCAGCAGCAATACTTATAGAAAGTGGTTTAAGCTTTTTAGGAATAGGAGCACAGCCACCTATGTCAAGTTGGGGAGCAATGATTAAAGATCATTACAATTATATTATTCTAGGTAAGCCTTATTTAGCATTAATACCAGGATTGTGTATTATGATTTTGGTTATGTCATTTATGTTAATTGGTAATGCGCTAAGGGATGCCCTAGATGTGAAAACTTAATATTCGAACCAATATGATAAATCTCTATTGGTTAATTTCTCTATTTTATGAATATCCTCTTTTATAGTATTCATAATGTAGGCTTTGGTTTCTGAAGAGATATTTGGTCTGCGATTAATGAAATCACTGTTGAAATAATTTTTAATAATAAACACAATCTTTCTTATCTTTTCAAACACAGTTGTTGGGTGGTCATATTTATGATGAATTACACTTCTATTAAAGCTTTTATTACTGTTTAATACTTTTTTGTTTACTGTAATGGAGTCAACACCCAAGAAGTTAAAAGTCGTATCAATGACATGTTGAGGGTTTGAAATAAAATCCTCGAAAAACAACATCAATATGTTATGTATTCCAAAAAGATTAATATAAGGTTCAATTTGCATGGCGTATAATGCAGTATCTGTATAGTGACTTTTTGAAATTAATGCAGTGTTAATATCATCAATAGATTCATGTCCTCGGTTGTAAGAATGCACGTAATGAGATACAATGCGCTCTAATGGATGTCTCATCATATAGATGATTTTCATATTGGGATTATAATCAAAAATATCATGATGGATGTTCTTGTTGTAATGAGGGAATTTAGAATAATTTGTTGAGCCTTCACCATATAGTTTTGCCGACTTGTTTTTAAATAATGAATGGTAAGTTTCTAAATTATTTCTCCAATTGTCTTTACAAAAAAACTCAGGTTCTTTAGGATTGCTAAAGCAAATGTCGGGATGTTGTGACAGTGCATTACTTAAGCTGGTTGTTGCCGATTTTGCTGCTCCAATAAGTAAAAAGTCTACAGTCACTATTTCTAATTATCGCATTGCATTAATTTGATGATTTGTAGCGTCAATAAATTGAAGTACATCATCACGTCCTATAGCCTTTGAAGATGAGGTTACAAAGTGTTGAGGCAACTCTTCCCAGGTTTTTAAAAGTTCTTTACAATAATCTTCAACATTACGTTCAATTGCCTTTGGCTTTAACTTGTCTGCTTTGGTGAAAATGATAGAAAACGGAATCTCACTAATGCCTAAATATTCCATAAATTCCAAATCGATTTTTTGAGGTTCGTGTCTAATGTCTACTAAAACAAATGCTGAAACTAACTGTCTTCTTTTTTCGAAGTAATTAGTGATAAACTTCTGGAATTTTCGCTTTGCTGTTTTTGAAACCTTTGCGTAGCCATAACCCGGTAAGTCAACCAGAAACCAGTTTTTGTTGATTAAAAAGTGATTGATAAGTTGCGTTTTTCCAGGCCTTCCCGAAGTTTTTGCGAGATTTTTATGATTGGTCAGCATATTAATTAAAGAAGACTTTCCAACATTACTTCTCCCAATAAAAGCATATTCTGGTAAAAGGTCTTTCGGACATCTATCAACATCAGAATTACTTATTACGAATTCAGCAGTTTTAATAAGCATAACATAAATTTTTCGGGAAAGTGATTCTATTACAAATTACGGTCTTTAAGCCAAGAATATAAAATATCATTGAATTGATCAGGATGCTCCATCATAGCCGCATGACCACATTTGTCAATCCAGAATAAATCCGAATCTGGTAAAAGTTCATTGAACTCTGTTGCAACCTCAGGAGGTGTAACAGTATCATTTTTTCCCCAAATGATGCAAACAGGCAGACTCATTTTTGGTAAGTCTTTAGCCATATTATGTCTTATAGCACTCTTAGCAATAGCAAGTGTTTTTATAAGTTTGTTTCTGTCGTTTACAGTTTCATAAACTTCATCAACAATTTCTTTAGTTGCTACTTCAGGATCATAAAACACATCTTGCGCTTTTTTCTTAATAACCTCATAATCGCCACGCTTAGTGTAGCCTCCACCCATTGCACTTTCGTATAAGCCTGAACTTCCCGTAATTATTAGCGCTTTTACTTTTGCAGGATATAGTTTAGTGTGATAAAGTCCAATATGTCCTCCTAATGAATTTCCTAGTAAAATAACTTCGTCAAAACCTTTAAACTCTATGAAATCATGAAGATGTTTTGCAAAGTTTTTAACGTTCGTTTTTAATAATGACATCGTATAGATAGGAAGTGCAGGAATAAGAACTTTATAACCTTTTTTACTAAAAAAAGTGGTAACAGCATCGAAGTTACTTAATCCACCCATCAATCCATGTAGTACGATAATAGGAGTTCCTTCTCCAACTTCAATATAACTGAATTCTTTTTCCTTTTTTAAACGATGCGCCATTAATTATAGGTCATTTGATCAAAAACAAATATAGGTATTTCAATTAAAACATTCTTATAATTTTTCAACCTAAGATAAACGAATGAGTAGGAGATATTAACAATGTTGTTGGGATTGAATATTTATTTTTTAGAGGTCTGATTCTTAAATTTTTAACAACTATATATGGTGTTTAAATAGTGATAAAATTGCAGTTCATCGAAAATTTATCAACAAAAGTGGAAGATAGTGGTAAAATGTGGGATAATTTTCAATATATTTGAATCTAAATCGCTAATTGTGCTAAATCAATCAGTTTGAACCCATTAATAGGAACTTATGAATGTAAAGTGGACGCCAAAGGACGGCTTATGCTTCCTGCTGCGATAAAAAAACAGTTGCTTCCGGTTTTGCAAAATGGGTTTGTCTTAAAGCGTGCTGTCTTTCAGCCTTGTCTGGAGCTCTATCCTATGAGTGAATGGGAAGTGTTAATGCAAAAAGTCAACAAGCTTAACCGTTTCAAAAAGAAGAATAATGATTTTATTCGTCGTTTTACGGCTGGTTTAAAAATGATAGAAGTTGATGCGGCTGGCCGATTATTAATACCAAAAGATTTAGTGACTTTTTCTGGTATTAATAAAGAGGTTGTGGTGTCTTCTGCGATTAACATCATTGAAATTTGGGATAAAGATAAATATGAAAAAGCTATTGATGACGCTACTGGTGATTTTGCAGATTTAGCTGAAGAAGTGATGGGACAAGACGATGACGATGGAATATCATAACCCTGTACTGTTAAAAGAAACTGTCGATGGCTTAAATATAAGGCCTGATGGTGTTTATGTAGATGTAACGTTTGGAGGTGGAGGTCACAGTAAAGAAATTCTCAATCGACTAGGATCTAACGGAAAGCTGTTTGCTTTCGATCAAGATAAAGACGCTCTTTTAAATACAATTGATGACAATCGGTTTACATTAATCAATGAGAACTTTAGATATGTCAGACGATTTTTAAGATTCTATGGCGTGAAAGAAGTGGATGGAATACTAGCAGATTTTGGAGTGTCTTCTCATCAGTTTGATGTTGCTGAACGTGGATTTTCAACACGTTTTGAAGCTGATTTAGATATGAGAATGAATCAAGATGATGCTATTTCAGCATATCATGTGGTAAACGAATATGAAGAGGAACAAATTAGGCAGGTCTTATTTCAGTATGGAGAATTAAGACAGGCACCAGCAATGGCAAAGGTGATTGTTGAAGAACGGAAAAATGGTGAAATAAAAACAAGTGAACAGTTAAAGGCGGTTCTAAAACGGTTTTTAAACCATAAAAAAGAAAATAAGGTGTTAGCTCAAATTTATCAGGCGATAAGAATAGAGGTAAATCAGGAAATTGAAGCTTTAAAAGAGTTTTTAATGCAAACGCCAGAGGTTTTAGTTAAAGGCGGAAGATTGAGTTTAATCTCATACCATTCGCTTGAAGATAGGCTTGTGAAACGCTTTATAAGAAATGGGATGTTTGAAGGAGAGCCTGTAAGAGATGTCTTTGGAAACTTTGAAGTGCCTTTAAAAAAAGTAGGCAATTTAATTGTTCCAACAAAAGAAGAGATAACTATAAATAACAGAGCTAGAAGCGCAAAGCTTCGTATTGCTGAAAAATTATGAAAAAAAATATTTACAGCATTTTAAGAGGTAAATTTTTAGTGAGTGATGACTCTTTTAAAAACTGGAGAATCATCATTTTTATTTCGTTTTTAGCCATCATAATGATTGCTAGTTCGCATAGCGCAGATCAAAAAGTGTATGAGATAGCAAGACTTAAAAATGAAGTAAAAGAATTAAGATCAGCATTTGTTGATGGCAGATCAAAATTGATGAGACTTAAAATGGAATCATCAATCATAAAAAAAGTAGCAGATAAAGGAATCGTCATATCAGAGATTCCACCAAGAAAAATAAAAGTAAAATCACAAGATTGAAGTCGTGGCAACAACCGAAACTAACATATTAAACAGATTGTATTTCATAGCTGGATGTATGTTTGTTTTCGCTTTGGCTGTTGTTTTTAAGTTGTGTACAATTCAGTTTGTTCAAGGCGATGATTATAGAGCACTTGCGGAAGAACGTACTGTTAAAAACCATGAAATTCCAGCGAACAGAGGAAATGTGTATTCTGCAGATGGTAGTTTACTTGCCACTTCTATTCCTAAATATGATATCAGACTTGATGCAATTCAGCCCAAGCAGGCTACGTTCAATAAATATATAAAAGCATTGTCTGATTCGTTGTCTAAATATACTGGTAAACCTTCAAGTTATCATCAAAATTCTATAACTAAAGCAAGGTCTAATAAGAACAGGTATTTTCTCTTAGCACGAAATATTAGCTATTCTGATTACATCAGATTGAGAAATTTTCCAATGCTTGAACTTGGTGCAATTAAAGGTGGACTCATCGTTGAACAAACAACAAGAAGAGAGCATCCAATGGGAGGAATTGCCGAACGTACAATTGGTTATGAACGTGTTGATGAAGATGGTAATGTAACGCGTCCTGGAATTGATGGTGCCTTTGGTGTTAAATATTTAAGAGGTGTCAATGGTTCTCGTTTGAAACAGAAAATTGGTAACGGACAATGGAAACCTATTGTAGATTATAACCAAGTAGATCCTCAAGATGGTTATGATGTGTACACGACTATTGATGTTAATATTCAGGACATCGCGCATCATTCGTTATTAAGGCAATTAGAACTTTATGAAGCTGAACATGGTTGTGCTGTTGTTATGGATGTTAAGACAGGTGAGATTAAAGCGATTTCAAACCTTGGAAGAAGTACAAACGGAAATTATTATGAGCGATTAAATTATGCTGTAGGAGAAAGTCACGAGCCTGGTTCTACATTTAAAGTTATGGCATTTATAGCAGCATTAGAAGATAAAGTAATTGATACTTCTACTGTTGTAAACACTTACCAAGGCTCAAAACGATTTTATGGAAGAACGATTAGTGACTCACGTGGTCATGGTGAAATATCTGCAGCTCGCGCATTAGAAGTGTCATCAAATATTGGTTTGGCCACAATTATCGATGAAGCTTATGCTAAACAACCTAAAAAATTCATTAATAGGTTGAAGGGATGGAATCTTCATGAGCCTTTAGGCATCTCAATTATAGGCGAAGGAATTCCAGACATTGCTGAGCCAGGTAAAACAAACTGGAGTCGTAATGCTTTGCCATCAATGGCTTATGGTTATAATCTTAGAATGACACCTTTGCAAACACTAACGTTTTATAATGCAATCGCTAACAATGGCGAAATGGTAAAACCACGATTTATTAAAGCTGTAAAAGAGTTTGATAGAGAGGTTGAGGTTTTCGAAAAAGAAGTGCTCAATCAAAAAATCTGTTCAGATAAAACCTTAGGAGAAATAAGAGATATTTTAAAAAATATAGTGATTCGTGGAACAGGTTCCAGAATGTATTCTGAAAATTTTTCTATGGCAGGAAAAACAGGAACCGCAAGAACAGATTACCATAATTACGAAGAGTGGAGAAAGGATAGAAAGTATGTATCATCTTTTGCAGGTTATTTTCCAGCAGATAATCCAAAATACTCATGTATTGTGGTCATTCATAAGCCAAGTACAAAAGTTGGGTATTATGGTGCTGATGTGTCTGGTCCTGTATTTAAAAGAATAGCACAAAAAATATATACAGAAACTCCTTTGATTGATGAAGTTGAATCATTGGAAGTTGTCAATGCCGAAGTTGAAACATCTTTTGAGGCTTACTACGACATCGCAAACACCTATAAAACAATTATGCCTAATGTTATTGGTTTGCCAGCTATGGATGCATTGGCACTTCTGGAAAATATGGGGTTAAAAGTAAAGCTTCAAGGTGTTGGTATAGTAAAAAATCAATCGATAACAAAAGGAGTAAAAGTTAAATCAAATCAAGTAGTTGTATTAGATATTTAATGGCAGAATTAAAAGACATACTATATAAAGTTCCAATCAATGCTGTTGTTGGAAGCACTGGTGTTGTTGTAAACACCATTCATTTTGATTCTCGGGCAGTTTCAAATGGAGATGTCTTTGTTGCGGTAAAAGGAACAACCGTTGATGGTCATGATTATATTGATAAGGCTGTCGAATTAGGAGCTATCGCTGTGGTTTGTGAAGCACTGCCAAATAATCTTAAAAACGGCATTACTTATATCGAAGTTGAAAACACCAGTAGTGCACTAGCTTTCATGGCTTCTAATTATTATGAAAATCCTTCGAGTAATTTAAGATTGGTTGGTGTTACAGGAACCAATGGAAAAACTACTGTAACAACATTATTGTATCAACTGTTCAAAAAAGCGGGATACAAAGTTGGTTTGTTATCTACTGTAAAAATTATGGTTGATAACACCGAGTATAAAGCTACGCACACAACTCCAGACTCGTTAACCATTAATAAGTATTTAAAATTAATGAATGATGCTGGTGTAGAGTTTTGTTTTATGGAAGTTAGTTCACACGGAATCCACCAAAAACGCTCAGAAGGATTACAGTTTGAAGGAGGTGTATTTACCAATTTATCTCACGATCATTTAGATTATCATGAAACCTTTGCTGAATACAGAGATGTTAAAAAAGCGTTTTTTGATGACTTGCCAAAACAGGCTTTCGCTTTAGTGAATATTGATGATAAAAATGGTTTGGTGATGCTGCAAAACACCCAAGCTAAAACATATACATATGCTTTAAAAACGCATGCAGACTATAAAGCTCAGGTTCTCGAGAATGAGTTAAGCGGATTGCTATTAAAACTTAATGATAGTGAGCTGTGGACAAGGCTCATTGGTACTTTTAACGCCTATAATGTAGCGGCAATTTATGGAACTGCTGAATTGTTGGGTCTCGAAAAAGTTGAAATCTTAAGATTGATTAGCGAATTAGAAAGCGTAAGTGGTCGTTTTCAATATTTAATTTCAGATGAAAAAATAACAGCTATTGTTGATTATGCACATACACCTGACGCGCTTAAAAATGTATTAGAAACGATTAATAGTATTCGTACAAAAAACGAAGAACTTATAACCGTTGTCGGTTGTGGTGGAGATAGAGATGCAACCAAACGACCAAAAATGGGTCACATTGCTTCTGCACTTAGTAGTAAAGTTATTTTTACTAGTGATAATCCAAGAAGTGAAAAGCCAGAAACAATTATTGAAGACATAGAAAAAGGCGTTGAACCTCAAAATTTTAAGAAAGTTGTTTCAATCACAGATAGAAAACAAGCCATAAAAACGGCATGCCAAATGGCTAATTCAAATGATATCATTTTGATAGCTGGAAAAGGTCATGAAACCTATCAGGAGATAAAAGGAGAACGGTTTGACTTTGATGATTATCAAATCGTACAGGAATTTTTAAAACAATTACAGAAATAAGTCCATTGTCACACTGAATAAAGTTTCAGTGTATTTAATGTAAAAAGTGAATTAATCAATGTTATATTATCTATTCGAATATTTAGAACAACAGTATCAATTGCCAGGAGCGAGTGTGTTTCAGTTTATCACATTTAGAGCTGCTTTAGCAATTATATTATCGTTGCTAATTTCTACCATATTCGGAAAGAAAATCATTACTTATTTACAAAAGCAGCAAGTAGGTGAGACAGTAAGAGACTTAGGTTTGGCTGGACAGGTTGAAAAAGCGGGAACACCAACAATGGGTGGAATCATCATTATTATTGCTACACTGGTTCCTGTGCTTCTGCTTTCTAGGTTAGATAATATTTATGTCATAATGCTTATTGTTACAGCCTTATGGATGGGACTTATTGGATTTATAGATGATTACATCAAAGTATTTAAAAAAGATAAGGAAGGCTTAAAAGGACGTTTCAAGGTTTTAGGTCAAGTGGGTTTGGGGATTTTTGTAGGAGCAATCATGTATTTTCATCCTGGAGTTACTATTAAACAAGAAAAAATTAATCCTCAGTTTTCAAATGAATTAATCACCCAAAATTCATCTGGAGAGTTTTATGCCGAAGAAAACAGGTCTTTAAAAACAACCATTCCTTTTGTAAAAGACAATGAGTTCGATTATGCAACGCTAGTATCGTGGATAGGTGATGGGTATAAAAATTACGCATGGCTAGTTTTTATTCCTATTGTAATTTTTATAGTAACAGCAGTTTCAAATGGTGCAAATCTCACAGATGGTATTGATGGTTTGGCAGCGGGTAGTTCTGCAATTATAGTCTTTGCATTAGCTGTTTTCGCATTTATTTCAGGAAATATCGTGTTTTCAGATTATCTCAATGTCATGTTTATACCAAGACTGGGAGAAGTTGTGGTTTTTATCGCAGCATTTGTGGGAGCGCTTATAGGATTCTTATGGTATAATACCTATCCAGCTCAGGTGTTTATGGGAGATACAGGAAGTTTAACGATTGGAGGAATTATAGCTGTAATAGCAATTGCAGTTCGTAAAGAATTGCTTATTCCGTTGCTCTGTGGAATTTTCTTTGCAGAATCCTTATCAGTGATTTTGCAGGTCAGCTGGTTTAAATACACAAGAAAAAAATACGGTGAAGGCAGACGCATATTTAAAATGTCGCCATTGCATCATCATTATCAGAAGTCAGGATATCACGAAAGTAAAATAGTAACTAGGTTTTGGATTGTTGGAATTTTTCTGGCAATACTTTCCATTGTGACGCTCAAGTTGAGATAAGTTTTATCATTCCGTACTTGATACGGAATCCAATAGATAACAAATAGATGTTGCATCGTAGCGCAGAATGACAATATAAATGAAGAAAGAAAAATTAGTCATACTAGGAGGAGGAGAAAGTGGTGTTGGTACAGCGCTTTTAGGAAAAGAGAAAGGCTATGAGGTTTTTGTTTCTGATAAAGGAATCATAAAAGAAAAGTACAAAGAAGTTCTTTTACATAATGAGATTGAATTTGAAGATGGTCAGCACACGGAAACTAAAATCCTAAGTGCAGATTTGGTAATGAAAAGTCCTGGAATTCCTGATAAAGCTGCATTAGTAAAACAAATTAGAGCAGAAGGAATTAAGGTTATTTCTGAAATTGAATTTGCATCAAATTTTACAGAGGCCACCATAGTTGCAATTACAGGTAGTAATGGAAAAACTACAACGGCTAGCTTAACGTATCATTTGTTGAAACAGGAATTAAATGTGGGTTTGGCAGGTAATATTGGAGATAGTTTCGCTAAGCAAATACTGGAAAAAAATCATCCAAACTATGTGCTTGAAGTAAGTAGTTTTCAATTGGATGATATTGTGAAATTTCAACCAAAAATTGCGGTTTTACTCAATATTACTCCAGATCATTTAGATCGGTATGATTACGTTTTTGAAAATTATATCGCTTCAAAATTCAGAATTGCTGAAAATCAAACCAAAGAGGACTACTTCATCTATGATGCCGATGATGAAGTTATTGAATCCTGGTTACAACAACATTCTGTTCAATCCACATTATTGCCATTTTCATTAACAAAACAAATTGATAATGGTGCGTATTTAGATCAAAACAATATAAAAATAACAATAGATAACAACCAGATAATTATGCCGACAGCAAATTTAGCATTAGAGGGAAAACACAACATTAAAAACGCCATGGCTGCCTCAACAGTAGCACACTTATTAAAAATAAGAAAACAAACCATTCGTGAAAGTTTGGAGAATTTTCAAGGTGTAGAGCATCGTTTAGAACACGTGCTTAAAATCAATAAAGTACAATACATTAACGACTCAAAAGCAACCAATGTGAATGCAACCTATTATGCTTTGGAAAGTATGGATGCGCCAACGGTTTGGATTGTTGGTGGACAAGATAAAGGGAATGATTATCAAGAGTTATTTCAGTTTGTAAACGAAAAGGTTAAAGCCATTATTTGTTTGGGAGTTGATAATGAAAAGCTACTGAAAAACTTTGGAAACATGGTCGATATTATTGTTGAAACTCAATACATGACCGAAGCTGTGAAAATTGCTTATAAAATTGCAAAATCTGGAGATAACGTGCTGTTGTCACCTGCTTGCGCCAGTTTTGATTTGTTCGAAAATTATGAAGATAGAGGTCGTCAGTTTAAAGATGCCGTGAGAAATTTATAAAAACAATAATTAGAAAACGTGCAAACACTATTTAAAAACATAAAAGGAGATCGGTTAATCTGGGCAATTGCTGCATTGCTGGCAATTTTCTCATTCCTTCCTGTGTATAGTGCTGCAAGTAATCTTGCTTATGTTGGTGGTGCAGGAAATACTTTCGGGTTTTTTATCAAGCATTTTATGCATCTCTTTTTAGGATTTGCCATCATGTATGGTGTGCATAAAATTCCATATCGCTATTTCAGAGGTTTGTCAATGGTCATGATTCCGATAGTACTCGTGTTGCTTATTGTAACCATGCTCCAAGGGACAACTATTGATGGTGCAAATGCCAGTCGATGGATTCAGATTCCGTTTGTAGGTATGTCTTTCCAAACATCAACGCTCGCAGCAGTTGTGTTAATGGTGTATGTGGCAAGATACTTATCAAAAATTCAAGATCGTAATGTGTCTTTTAAAGAGACCTTATTACCGCTTTGGGCTCCTGTGTTTTTTGTGCTAATACTTATTTTGCCTGCTAATTTTTCAACTACAGCCATTATGTTTTTAATGGTAATGATGTTGGCTTTTATAGGAGGTTATCCTATTAAGTATCTGGCTGTAGTTATAGGTACTGGAATTGTTGCGCTATCACTTTTTATATTGGTTGCTAAGGCGTTTCCTGATGCGATGCCAAATCGTATTGACACCTGGATGAGTCGTATTGAGAATTTTTCAAATGGAGAAGATACAGAAGCCGATTATCAAATTGAAAAAGCTAAAATAGCAATTGCTTCTGGAGGTATTCAAGGTGTTGGTCCTGGTAAAAGTGTGCAAAAGAATTTTTTACCACAATCGTCATCAGATTTCATTTTTGCCATTATTATTGAGGAATATGGATTAATTGGAGGCCTGTTTTTACTGGTAATGTATTCCTGGTTGTTGTTTAGAATTGTGATTGTATCTCAAAAATCAGATACTGTTTTTGGAAAATTACTGGTTTTAGGTGTTGGGTTACCAATCGTATTCCAGGCTTTGATTAATATGGCTGTTGCTGTAGAATTATTTCCAGTTACAGGACAAACCTTACCCTTAATAAGTAGTGGTGGAACCTCAATCTGGATGACTTGCTTAGCGATAGGAATTATACTTAGTGTAAGCGCAAAACGTGAAGAAATAAAAGAACAGGAAATTAATGAAGATAATCCGCTTGAAATATTAAGCGAAACCATTTAATGAGTCACTATAAAATCATATTGTCTGGAGGAGGAACAGGAGGTCATATCTATCCTGCTATTGCTATTGCAAATGAGTTAAAATCTCGTTTTCCAGATGCTGAGTTTTTATTTGTTGGTGCGTCCGATCGCATGGAAATGGAAAAAGTGCCTCAGGCTGGTTATGAAATTGAAGGCTTATGGATTTCTGGACTTCAGCGAAAACTGACTCTAAAAAACGCAATGTTTCCGTTTAAACTGATCGCGAGTTTACTAAAGTCCAGAAAAATTATCAATACGTTTAAACCAGATGTGGCTATTGGAACAGGAGGCTTTGCCAGTGGACCGTTACTGAAAGTGGCTTCTTCAAAAGGAATTCCTAGTTTAATTCAGGAACAAAACTCGTATCCTGGAATTACAAACAAGCTTCTGGGAAAAAAAGTGAATACGATTTGTGTGGCTTATGAAGGTTTGGAGAAATTCTTTCCAAAAGAAAAAATCATATTGACAGGAAATCCAATTCGTAAGGATTTACTCGATGTTGAACATAAACATATTCAAGGCAAAGATGCCTTTACACTTATTCATAGTAAGCATACGCTTTTAATTTTAGGTGGAAGTTTAGGTGCCAGACGAATTAATGAACTGATAGAAAGTAAACTGGATTATTTTAAATCATTGAATGTCCAATTGATTTGGCAATGCGGTAAGTTGTATTACCAACAGTACAAAAAATATAATAATTTAGATAATGTTCAGGTGCATGCATTTTTAAATAATATGGATATGGCTTATGCTGCGGCAGATATAATCATTTCCAGAGCTGGAGCAAGTTCTGTGTCTGAGCTTTGTGTGGTTGGAAAACCAGTCATTTTTATTCCGTCACCAAATGTTGCTGAAGATCATCAAACTAAAAATGCTAAAGCTATTGCAGATAAAGATGCTGCAGTTTTGATAAAGGAGAATGATTTAGAGAATCAGTTTGAAAATGAGTTTTTAGAAGTGTTAAATTCAAAAGAAAAAAGAGAAAATTTAAGTAAAAACATAAAAGCACTAGCCTTAGTTAATGCAACAAAAGATATAGCCAACGAAGTAGAAAAATTATTGAAGCAATAAATGAATTTGAAACAGATACATAGCGTTTACTTTATAGGTATTGGAGGTATTGGAATGAGTGCCTTAGCCCGTTATTTTGTGGCAGATGGCTTGCAAGTTAGTGGTTACGACAAAACTAAAACCGATATTACGAATACGCTTGAAGATTTAGGTGTTTCTATTCATTTTGAAGATAATATAGATTTAATTGAAGATGCTTTTTTAAGTAAAGCACATACGCTTGTAGTTTATACGCCTGCAATTCCCAGAGATCACACCGAATTAAACTATTTCAAGTCAAATGGTTTTGAAGTTATAAAACGCTCTACTGTTCTAGGTGAAATAACTAAGCAAACATTTTGCATGGCTGTCGCAGGTACTCATGGTAAAACAACGACGACAAGTATTTTAGGTCATTTGCTTAATGCATGTGATGTTAAAGTAACAGCGTTTTTAGGCGGAATTAGTGAAAATTACAATTCAAATCTTATCCTTAACGGAACTGATGTCACTGTTGTAGAAGCCGATGAGTTTGACCGTTCTTTTTTAACACTGTCACCAGACTTTGCTTGTATTACTTCAATGGATGCTGATCACTTGGATATTTATGGAGATGCTTCAGAATTAGTGAAAAGCTTTGAAGATTTTTCAAAAAAAATAAAACCAAACGGAAAGTTGTTTGTTAAAAACGGATTGCCAATTAAAGGGATTACCTATGGCATCGAAGACGATTCAGATTACTCCGTTCAAAATATAAAAATAGTTAATGGAAGTTATGTGTTTGATGTTAAAACACCAAATGCATTACTAGAAGATTTTAAATTTAGCCTACCAGGTAGACACAATCTGTCGAATGCTTTAATTGCCTTGGCGATGACTGTAGAATACGGAATCCCTAAGCCGCAGCTCGCCAAAGCTTTAGCATCTTACAAAGGAGTAAAACGCAGATTTACCTATCAGATTAAGAGTGAGAATTTAGTATTTATTGATGATTATGCACATCATCCTGAAGAGATAAATGCCGTACATCAAGCGGTTAGAGAAATGTATCCAGATCAAAAAGTTCTTGCTATTTTTCAACCACACTTATTCAGTAGAACAAAAGACTTTGCAGACGATTTTGCCAAAAGTTTATCTCGTTTTGATGAGATTGTGTTACTGGATATTTATCCTGCCAGAGAATTGCCAATTGAAGGTGTAAATTCAGAATGGCTATTAAATAAAATTGATAATAAACACAAGAAATTAATTCAAAAATCAGAATTAATTCAACACATAAAAGCATCTTCAGCTTATGTTATTTTAACCATAGGTGCTGGAGATATTGGAGAAGAAGTTAAACACATTAAAAAGGCGCTTAGCATTGCGAGTTAATTATAATTACATAAAGATCGCTTTATTAGTACTTCTGGTAGGTTTCTTATTTGCATTTTCGTCAATTAGAAATTCAACACGAACCGTCAGTACACCATTAATACAATTTACTGGAAGTGATAATCTGTTTGTCACACAGGAGACTGTTAGTAAATTGTTAATACAAAATCAGGAGAGTGTTACGAATAAGCCTAAAGATATTATAGATTTGAACGCGTTGGAAACTGCCCTAAACTCCAACCCAATGATTAAGAAAGCGCAAGTGTTTATGAGTGTTGATGGCTCTATCACTGCTAGTATTGAACAAAAAAAACCTATAGCAAGAGTAAGTACAAATGCGTCCTATTACATCGATGAGCAAGGGTCTTATATGCCCTTATCAACAAATTACACGGCTCGTGTGCCATTAGTAACAGGAGTAATTGAAAAAAATAACTTGTCAAATGTATTCACAGTAGCCCAAAAAGTTAAAGTGGATGAGTTTTTAAAAAAACATGTGGTTGAAATTCATCAAAATGAAGATCAATCTATCGACTTGAGATTGCGTAATGCCGATTTTAAAGTTCATTTAGGAACTTTAAATCAATTAGATAAAAAAATTAATAATCTTAAGGCGTTTTATTTGAAAGCCATAGAGGATAAAACATTAGATAATTATAGTGTGGTGAATTTAAAGTTTGATAAGCAAGTTATTTGCACGAAAAAATAAGTAATGGAAAACAATAAAATTTCAGTAGGATTGGATATCGGAACCACAAAGATTGTGGCTATGATTGGTCGTAAGAACGAATATGGAAAGGCAGAAATTTTGGGTATTGGTAAATCCAAAAGCTTAGGTGTGCACAGAGGTGTAGTTAATAATATTACACAAACGATTCAATCCATTCAGCAAGCTGTTCAAGAAGCAGAAGCAGAAGCCGGATTAAAAATTGAAGATGTAACTGTAGGTATCGCAGGTCAGCACATCAGAAGTTTACAACATAGTGATTATATCACAAGGGCTAATTCTGAAGTGGTAATTGATGAAGAAGATATAGACCGATTAATTAATCAGGTACATAAGTTAGTGATGTTGCCTGGCGAAGAAATTATTCATGTTTTACCTCAAGAGTATAAAATTGATGGTCAGCCAGAAATCAAAGAACCAATAGGAATGTATGGCGGTCGATTAGAAGCTAATTTTCATGTGGTTGTCGGACAAGTATCATCCATTAGAAATATTGGTCGCTGTGTTAAAAGTTCAGGTTTAGAGCTTGAAGGCATCACCTTAGAACCATTAGCATCAGCAAATGCGGTGTTGAGTCAGGAAGAAAAAGAAGCAGGTGTAGCTTTGATTGATATAGGTGGTGGAACAACCGATTTGGCTGTCTTTAAAGATGGAATTATTCGTCATACTGCAGTGATCCCTTTTG
This sequence comes from Psychroserpens mesophilus, assembly GCF_050617655.1. Lineage (GTDB taxonomy): Bacteria > Bacteroidota > Bacteroidia > Flavobacteriales > Flavobacteriaceae > Psychroserpens > Psychroserpens mesophilus_A. The sequence goes on from NZ_JBODQC010000001.1 coordinate 959,550, forward strand.
GAGGTAATGTGGTTACTGAAGACATAAAAGAAGGATGTTCAATCATTGAAAAACAAGCAGAGTTACTTAAAGTGAAATTTGGTTCTGCCTGGCCAGGAGAAAATAAAGACAACGAAATCGTATCAATTCCTGGATTACGTGGCCGCGAACCTAAAGAAATCACGTTGAAAAACTTGTCTAAAATTATACACGCAAGAGTTGTAGAAATTATCGAACAAGTTTATGTTGAGATTAAGAATTATGGTCACGAAGAACAAAAAAAGAAATTAATTGCAGGTATTGTATTAACTGGTGGAGGAAGCCAGTTAAAACACTTAAAGCAATTGGTAGAATACATCACAGGAATGGATACCAGAATAGGGTACCCAAATGAACATTTAGCAGGAAATAGTGATGATGACATTGCTAGTCCGTTATTTGCAACAGCTGTCGGGTTGGTTATGGATGGTTTAAAACGCCAGGAACGCAAACGTGTTGAAAAAGAAGTTGAAGAAATGGAACTTGCTATGGAAGAGCATTCCGAAGAATCTTCAACTCAAGAGGATGAACCTGTTCCATCACCAAAAAAAGAACGTAAGTCGTTCTTAGATAAATTAACTGAGCGTGTCAAGGATTTTTTAGATAATGCTGAGTAATGAGAGTTAAATCTATTGAGTAAAACATATTAAGTACAAAACAACAACCAGTAAAAAGAATATTTATGAGCAACAACATTGAATTAGGCGATATTGCATTCGATTTACCAAAAAACCAATCAAATGTCATTAAAGTGATTGGAGTTGGTGGAGGAGGTAGCAATGCCATTAATCACATGTTTCAACAAGGGATTAAAGGGGTTGACTTCGTGATTTGTAATACAGATGCCCAAGCACTGCAAAATAGTGGTGTCCCAAACAAGATCCAATTAGGAGTGAATTTAACTGAAGGGTTAGGAGCAGGAGCAAATCCTGACGTAGGAGAACAAGCAGCCGTTGAGAGTCTGGAAGATTTAAGACGTATGTTGGGAGCTAATACAAAAATGGTATTCATCACGGCAGGAATGGGTGGAGGTACAGGAACTGGAGCTGCACCAATCATCGCTAAACTTTCTAAAGAGATGGATATCTTAACGGTTGGTATTGTTACAATGCCATTTCAGTTTGAAGGAAAAACAAGAAATGAACAAGCACAAAAAGGAATTGAAACCCTTCGTGCACATGTTGATTCTTTAGTCGTCATCAATAACAATAAACTACGTGAAGTTTATGGAAACTTAGGATTTAAAGCTGGTTTCTCTAAAGCAGATGAAGTGCTTTCTACGGCATCGCGTGGTATTGCAGAAGTGATTACACACCACTATACGCAAAATATTGATTTACGTGATGCAAAAACCGTATTGAGTAATAGCGGAACAGCTATTATGGGATCTTCTACAGCTTCTGGTAAAACTAGAGCACAGGAGGCTATTATGAAGGCCTTAGACTCGCCATTATTAAATGATAATAAAATTACTGGAGCTAAAAACGTATTGTTGCTTATCGTTTCTGGATCTCAGGAAATTACTATTGATGAAATAGGAGAGATTAACGACCATATTCAAAATGAAGCTGGTCATGGTGCAAATATTATTATGGGTGTTGGTGAAGATGAATCATTAGAAGAATCTATCTCTGTAACAATTATCGCTACTGGTTTCGATATAGATCAACAACACGAGATTTCTAATACAGAGCAAACTAAAGTTGTTCATGCTTTAGAAGACGATAGAAATGATGTGCATGTTAAAGAAAGTGATCCAGCGATTATCACGCCAGATATCGTTCTTGAAAAAGATGAAACAGAAAAAAATGTAGTCGTTCATACACTTACTGAAGAAGATGATATAGAAGCCAGTGCAGAAAATTTTGAAACAGATTTAATTGCAACTACTGACATTATCAGAAACATGACTGTAGTATATGATGAAGTTTTAGATCATAAAACCAATGAAGAGGATTTCATTATTACTCCTGTTCAGGAAGCTAAAGAAGAGATCATCGATGAGGTTGAAGAGGAACAAATTACGCTCACCTTTGATCTGCCTTTATCTTTTGATAAGGAAGAAGAAAATACACCAGAGGTTGATGAAAAAACGGTATTTGCATTAGATGAAGAGGTTAAAGATTTAGATGTTACAGATCATATCGAAATAGTTCCAGTAACTGAAGCAAATGAAGAAGGTGAAAAGCGTTATGCTCTCGATGATTTTATGACTTATGAATCTTCAATTAATGAAACAAAAACGAAAGTTCAGCCTGAAATAGAAGAAGAAATTGTGTTTGAGAAAAAGACAATTGAATCTGAGGTTTCTGAAGAAGATGTAAAAGAAGAAATTGACCCAATGAACAGTCCAATTTCAGAATTACTGAAAGAAAGAGCTGATGAGCGTAGACGAAAGATGAAGGACTTTAATTATAAATTCAATACAGCAAAAATAGACGATATTGAAAAAGAACCAGCCTATAAAAGACAAGGTGTGAATTTAGAAGAATCTCAGCATTCTTCAGATACCAAGGCTTCCAGAACTTCGGTTACCACTGATGATAACGACGATATTCAATTAAGAAGCAACAATTCATTTTTACACGACAACGTAGATTAATAGCAAATTTAGTTTAGTGTTTCACACTTTGTTAAACCCGAAAAGTAGACATAAACTTTTCGGGTTTTTTTATGTTTTAATACAATAAGCCAATAAAAAAACACTTAGTTTTTCACTATCTTCGCATTTCAAAATCAAATCAAGCAATATGAGTTTACAACAAGATATTATGGCTGCTATGAAAGCAGCAATGAAAGAGAAAGATCAAGTTGCTCTAGCAGCATTAAGAGCTGTTAAATCTGAACTGTTACTGGCTCAGACGTCAGGTTCAGGAGAAAATATAACAGAAGGTGAAGAAATAAAGATTTTGTCTAAGTTAGTTAAGCAGCGCAAAGATAGTGCTGCTATCTTTTCAGAACAGAATCGTAATGACCTGGCTGAACCAGAATTAGCTCAGGCTAAAGTCATCTCTCAGTTTTTACCAGCTCAACTTAGTGAAGAAGATATTGAAAAAGTTGTTGAAGCAACTATTGAGCAAGTAGGTGCTGAAGGGATGAAAGATATGGGTAAAGTCATGGGAATTGTGAATAAGCAATTAGCAGGACAAGCAGATGGTAAGACCATCTCTAATATTGTTAAAGCTAAATTGTCTTAGAATGAGATACCTGCATTTGCAGGTAATTATGGCCTCGTAGTTCAACTGGATAGAATATCAGATTTCGGCTCTGAGGGTTGGAGGTTCGAATCCTCTCGAGGTCACTAAATTAGGTTCAATTAAATTCATTGCCCCAAGTTTCATAGGAAACTTGGGTTTTTTACATTCAGTAAAATGCATAAAATGTTTCGTTATTGTTTCAGTCAATCATTCGAATAGATGTTAAAAGTCAAAGAATTAGTGATATTTTAGAATTAAGTTTAAACCTTCCAGAAAAATGAAATTAAAATATTTTGATTTATTGAGCTCATTTGAAGGGAATCGATAATCGCAAACTGAAGTCATATTGTGCTGATATGTTTCTTAGAGCTTTTACAATAGAGTATGAGATCAGAGGTTCTTATTCTATAATGAGAATATTGGCTACTTATTTAAAATTAGGTTCAAAACATACAAATTCACCAGCACAGAATCCTATTAAATAGGATGTAATTAATGGTGTTTTTGAATAAAGTATTTTGCTTTCTGTGTTGGTGAATGATTACCTTGATTTAATAAATCATTTAAATTTTAATAATTAAGTATATTAAAAATAGCTAATTGAAATTATATAAAAGATATAATGATTTTTCTCTTAAATAAAATTAGCATATAGAATACAATTAAGAGACTATTTTCTAAGCCTTTACATTCTGGTTTCCTGAATTGTTAATAAGTATTTTGAGAAATAATGCTTGCTATGTGTTTGAATTATAGTGAATTATTATTTTTGTTTTAGTTTTCAAAGATTGGTTTTTACTAATTTTTTTGTAAATTAAGTGTGTTAATTTTTACTAATTTGTGTATAAATTTTCATAAAAAGCTATTAATTCGATAAAATATATTAGAGGGATATAATATATTTTCAATGGGTAAAATAAATAGGGAACTAGTAGAAAAGTTACGACTGCTTTATGGGTTTTCAGATACTTACATAGAATCAATAAAAGATGGATTAGTAATTATAGATGCAGATGGTCATATAATAATAGCTAATGATATTTTTTGTAACATAACGGGTTATGCTAAAAAACAACTTCTGGGCATTAGTGCTCCGTTTCCATTTTGGCCACCTGAGTTTCATAATGACTATAAGAGGATTTATGATAAGATGCTAGACGGGAATTTGAAGTTTGGATTTGAAGCAGTCTATCTGTGCAAAGATAATATTAGAATTCCGGTTTATTTGTTCATTTCAAGTATTGGAAAGAAAGAGGAAACATCGCTCGCTTATTTGGTTTTAGTAAAAGATCTTAGAAATGAAAAAGATAACTTTACAAGTAAATCATTTCCTAATAAAGAATTACATTCTGTTTTAAATTATAAAAAAGGTTATTTAGATTTAATTGATGAAAATCGAATTAAATTTCAGTTAGGAACTGCCTTAGAATTGATATCTGATGGCTTAGTTTCGTTTGATAAAAACTGGTGTTATACCTTCATTAATAAAAGAGCGGGAGAACTGATAGGAAAAGATCCACGTGCTCTTTTAGGAAAAAATGTTTGGACAGAATTTCCTGATGTGGTGGGTAAAAAGAGCTATAACGCTTTTTATAAAGCTGTCAAAACCAAAGAAACTCAAAAATTCCGTGATTATTATGAAGCTTTAGATATATGGTTTGAAATTAGAGTGTATCCGCACTCTGAAGGACTAACTTTGTACTTTTCAGATGTTAGTGAGCAAAAAAAAATAGAAGAACTCTTAGTTGAAAGTGAGAAAAATTTAGATAATATAATTAATAATATTGGAGATCCAGTATTTGTTAAGGATGACGAAAGTCGTTTAGTCTTTGTAAACAATACATTTTGCGAAGTTTTTAATCTTTCAAAAAGTGATATTATAGGAACAACCCTAGAGGACTATGTTGCACCTGAAGAACGAATGAGTTTCTTAAACATAGATAAGCGAGTTCTAGATACAGGTGTTGAAAATATAAACATCGAAAAACTTACAGTAAAAGAAGGGAAGCCTAAAATAATCTCTACAAAAAAAATAGATTCATTGATTCCAATGGAAATAAATTCATTGTAGGAATTATCAGAGATATAACGCAACTCAAACAATTTGAAGTTCAGCTTTTGGAAAGCGAATATAATTTAAGACAATCTCAAATAGTTGCAAATATTGGGTCCTATACAGTTGATTTGGTGACTTCTGAATGGACAGGATCTACTGTCTTGTATGCGATATTCGGAATAGATAAAACTTATGTTAAAACTGTTGAAAGTTGGATTGATCTGGTTCATGCAGATGATAAAAAAGATATGCTGGACTATCTTCAAAAATGTATTGATAAGAAATTAAGATTTGATAAAGAATACAGAATTTTAAAGCATGATACCAAACAAGAAATTTGGGTGCATGGCATGGGAGAGTTCCTTTTTGATAGTGAGGCAAATCCGATAAAAATGATTGGTACTATTCAGGATATTACCGAACGTAAACAATCACAATTAAGATTACAAAAAAGTGAACAATCGTTGTTGGAGGCACAAAAAATTGCCAAGCTTGGTAGCTATAATCTGGACTTAAAAACTGGTAAAGCACAAACTTCAAAAACCTTTAATAACATTGCCAATTTCGATTTGAAGAGTGATGTAACGCTAGACAAATGGATTGAAATTATCCATCCTGAAGACCTTTCAAGATGTAGAGAAATGATAACTAAGAGTATTGAAACGGGTTCTAAAATCGATACAGAGTATAGAATCTATACTCATAAAACTAAAAAACTGAAATGGATTCATGGATTAGGTGAAGTGTTTTACAAAGAAGGACAGGCAACCAATTTTTTCGGGACCATTCAGGATATTACGGATCGAAAAAATGCTGAAATTGAATTAAAAGTTGCCAATGATTTTACCGAAAATCTCGTCATGTCAATGCAAGAAGGATTGCTTATGCTAGATGGTCAAGGTGAGGTGATTAAAGTTAACGATTCGCTATGTCATATGTTGGGCTATTCAGAAGATGAACTTCTCGGACTTACCTTACCGTATCCTTTCGCTCATACTGAAGATTATCAGAAAATGCTGGACTTAAAAGAAAAAGTGACCAAAGGAGAGATATCAACGTTTCAATTAGAATTCATTAGAAAAAATGGTGAGAAATTTATTGCTTCATTTCTCTCTGGTAATATCGTAAATGACAAAGGTGAAGTTGTTGCCATTTTTGCGACGATCAAAGATGTTTCCGAAGAAATAAAGTCAAAAGAACTGCTGAGAGAGGTTGCTATTAAATCTACTCAAAAGAAAAACGTCATATTAAAATTAGCGGAGTTGGTCGGTGAAGATCTTAGTAAATCTTTCAAAAGCGTTACTAAATATGCAGCTGAAACTTTAAATGTTGGACGTGTTAGCGTTTGGCAATTTAACCAAAATAGAACCGAATTAAAATGTAAAAAACTATACATATTAAATGAAAATCGATATGAGAAGGACCATGTGATAACACAGGTTGACAATTCTGAATACTTCAAAGTATTAAACACTAATAAAACAGTTTTGATTAAAGATGTCGAAAATTCAAGCATCACTCAGAAGTTTGCTCAAAGTTATCTAATACCAAATAAAATAAAATCTTTGATGGATATTTTAATAAATGGCGCTGATGGCTATTATGGTATAATTTGCTTCGAACATGTTGGTGATTCAACTAGAGAATGGACAGCAGACGAACAAGAATTTGCGACTTCAATAGCTAGTGTAGTGTCTTCTATGGTTGAAAGTTATGAACGAAAAATAGCAGATAAAAAAATTAAAAAAGCTAATACTAAACTTTTAGAGGTAAATGAAGAATTAAATGAATTGAGAAAACAATTAGAGCAAGAAAATGTTTATCTGAGAAATGAGTTAGACTTAGTGTTTAACTATGAGGAAATGGTGTATGGAAGTGTGGAGTTTAGTAATGTTTTAACTGAAGTTGATACTGTAGCACCAACAAATGCTACTGTGTTATTACTAGGAGAATCTGGAACAGGTAAAGAATTATTAGCAAGAGCTATTCATAATGCAAGCTTAAGAAATGATAAACCCTTGATTAAAGTAAATTGTTCTGCTATTCCTAGAGAATTGATTGAAAGTGAATTGTTTGGTCATAAAAAAGGCTCATTTACAGGTGCTGTTAATGATAAAGTCGGAAAATTTGAACTAGCAGATGGAGGTACCTTGTTTTTAGATGAAATAGGTGAGCTGCCTATAGACATGCAACCTAAAATATTAAGATTTTTGCAAGAAGGCGAAATTGAGGTAGTTGGAGGTGTGGATTTAAAAACCTTAGATGTTAGAGTTATAGCAGCAACAAACCGAAACCTATTGGAAGAGATTAAAATGAAACGATTCAGAGAAGATTTATATTTTAGACTCAACGTTTTTCCAATACACATCCCAGCTTTACGTGAACGAAAAGATGATATTCCGTTGTTAGTTGAACATTTTGTAGATAAATTTAATAAAGCTTATGATAAGCACATAAAGTATATATCTGATGATGCAATGAGCAAATTAAAGGCCTATAACTGGCCTGGAAACATCAGGGAATTAGAAAATTTAATTGAACGAGCTTCAATATTATCAAGCAGTCAAACCTTAGTGATTCCAGGTTTCGAAACAGCTCATCAAAAAACCAAACAACTAATCTCTGGTAAAGATTTAACTATTGATTCTGTTTTAAGAAATCATATACTTCAAGTTCTTGAAGGCTGCCAGTGGAAAATTAGTGGTAAAGATAGTGCTTCTAATTTACTGGGCTTAAAACCAAGTACCTTAAGAGATAAAATGTCTAAACTTGGTATTGTAAGACCAAAATAAACGCAACGGTATTCCGTGTATCGTGTATTTTGTCAAGTAAAAATCGCGGTATACCGATTTTTTTAAAAACAGTTCAAATTTTATTTTAAAACACAAATCGCTTTTATTCAGTGATTTGTGTTTTTTGTTTTGTGTTTCATGAGTTTTGGCATTAGGCTTGTCATATGATAAATCAATGTATGATTAATGTTTAAAACTGATGTAATTACATATTAAATGTTCATAGTCTTAAATGAAAATTTTAAGAATTAACTATTAAGGATGAATATGATAGAGAATTTTATAAAAAAAGGAACGACAACCTTCTGGTTAGATTCATGTGGTATTAGGAATTATAGATTAGATAATAAAACCCCAAATTATAAATTAAAACAGTCCATCTCTAAACAATACGTAAATGCGATAAAAAAATTATATCAAGAAAAACCTATGCCTTTTCTAATTGATTTAAGAGGAACTCGAGGTGCTTTTCCCAAAAAGGCAGTGAAAGTATTTGCACAGTCTGCATTATTAAAAGGTATGAGAATACCTGAAGCTTTTGTATATGATTCTATTAAAATTAAACTTTTAATTAAGTCCTATAAAAGAATATATAATCACTTTACACCCTACCAAATATTTATTGATATTCAATTAGCAATAGACTATTGTATAGTAACAAGAAATGAATTTTATGGAAGCAATTAATTACTACCTACCTTCAGGCTTAAACCATACTTTATGGTCTAAAATCAATGATAATTCAATATGGACATTATCAGACTCTTTAGGTCGTTTGGAATATGTAAGTAATAGTTATTGTGAACTGTTAAAAACACATAGTAATAGGCTTGTTGGTGAGCCTCATAAATTGTTAAAATCTCATCTACACTCAGATGTTCTTTATAAGAATTTATGGAGAACTATTAAAATGGGTCAAAAATGGAATGGTGTATTATCTGAAACATTAGATAATGGTAATACACTCTTTCTAGATGCTACTATAATTCCTATTCAAGATGAAATTGAAAGTAGTGTCAAGTACATCGGATTGTATAAGGATGTAACCAAACTGCATCAGCAAAACAAACAGATAATAATTTCAAATGCAGCTGATAAAGATTTTTTAAATAGTATGCCATTTCATGTGTTTTTAACATCAAGACATGGTAAAGTTATAAATGTTAATAAGCCCTTTGGTAACAAAGAAGTTTCAGAGCTTATAGGCACCTATATATATGACTATTTTAGTCCAGATTCTTTTAACAAAATTAAAAGTAACATCGAGTATGTTGCTTCAGGTAAAGTTGCTAATCAGTTTGAAATCAAAGAATTAGATTCTACAGAAAACACGCGTGAATACTCCATCTTAATTGCGCCAGTTTTAGATAAGTTAGGAGGTGTGATTTCCTTAACGGTAACAATTCAAGAAAACACAAAAACCTACTGTATAAATAAGGATAGAGAAGCGGGAAAAAAGTGTAGATTAATTTATCAGTCTATAAACGTAGGAATTATTATAGTGACTGATAATAACGGTAAAATTAAAGAATGGAATAAAGGAGCAGAAGCTGCATTTGAATATACAGCATCAGAAATACTTGGTAAACCGCTTACAGTTTTAATTTCAAGAAAATCAAGAAAATCTAACCTTAAAGAGCTTTTAAATGCTGCTAAAAACATCGAAAACAATGAAGATGCTGAATTAATAGAATTAAATTGTTTAAGTAAAAGTAAAAAAGAGTTTCCAGTTGAACTTGCTTTAAGTAGTTTGACTTTCAGAGTTAACAAGATTTATTGTGCCATGATGCTCGACATATCTAAACGAAAAACTTTAGAAAATAAGTTAAAGCAAAAAACAAAGGATTTAGAGTTGTTTTTATATCGATCGTCTCATGATTTAAAAGCGCCTTTTTCAACAGCAGTAGACTTACTGAATTCATTAAAAAAAGACTCTCCTACTAAAAATGTGAAATTATTAGACTTACTCACTGCAACAATGAAACGAGGCGAATTGTTATCAGAAGGTTTATCACAAGCGTCATTAATAAGAGTTTCAAGAAATAAGTCTTCTATAATTGATTTTCAAAAAATTATTGAGGACACCTTTAAATTACTCTCCTCAGAAAACAATTTGAAAGGAATAAATACTGTAAAACAACTCGATACACAAACAGAATTTTATTCTAATTCAGAGTTATTGAGCACAATTTTTCATAATGTCATCCAAAATGCAATTAGATATTCTAAAGCACCAACTAAGTCGAAAAATCCTTGTATCACGATCTTAGTTAAAACTTTTGATGATAAGGCAATAATTGAAATTAGGGATACAGGTATTGGTATACGTAAAGATCATATAAATAAAATATTTAATCTATACTTCAGAGTGAACAATATTGACGATTCTGGTTTTGGATTAGGATTATATGTTGTTAAAAGTATTGTGGATAATCTAATGGGAGATATACATGTCAAAAGTACGTTAAAGAAAGGGACTTCCTTTAAAATTATATTACCTAATCTTAAATAAATTTACCTGCTTATGAAACTTAACTTTATGCTAATTGATGATAATAAAATAGACTTATTTATCAGTAAAAAAATCATAGAGAAATCCTCGAGTAATTACTGTGTTAGAACATTTCAAAGAGGTTACACTGCGATAAAGTTTTTAGAAATTTTCGAAAAAAAATTAGAATACCACGATGTGTTTCTTCCAAATATAATTTTATTAGATATAAATATGCCTGAAATGAGTGGTTTTCAATTTTTAAATGAGTTTAATAAACTCAAAAAATTAATTGATAAACCAATTAAAATTTTCATACTGTCTTCATCAACGAATATTCATGACGTTATTAAAATTAGAAGTGAAAAACATTGTGTGGATTTTATAAGCAAACCTTTAACTGTTGAAGTACTCGACAAAATTATAAGTAAATCAATACCATTTTTATCCCAAAATTATTGCCAAAAAAATAATGTAGCTAATTTTTATTAAGTCTACACGCTACTAAATCCATTATTAATCTTTAAACCTAATCGCTTATGAAAATGAAATTTTTAATTATCTAATTTTTTTCAATTTTGAGCCTTATTTGTGATTACTCTCAGATTGTGAATAAGGGGCTCCCTAAAAATTGATTCTTTTACCGAAGAAACCATAAAGTAAGATAATTAATTAGAAAACTCTTTTAAAAATAAAATGCAGCCTTTGTTTCTAAACATTAGAACAGGCGTAGAATTTACAATTCTAATTAAATTAAACGCACGTTTTTTAGACGTGTATAACCCAAATCAAACTTATTTATTATGAAACATTTAAACCTACAATTGACATTATTGCTTTTAGTTGCCTTTGCTGGCATAAATTTTAATGCTACGGCACAAGGCAATCCTGATCCGCAACCATTTATATGGAATGGTTCTGTGTCTTCTGATTGGGACAATCCCAATAACTGGACGCCAAATGCAATACCAACTGCGACCTCTGAAATTACTATTCCGCTGACTGATAATTTGCTCTTAATTTCTGGAGTAAAAGCTGTTGAAGATTTGATTATCAATAGTGATGCAAGTCTAATAATACCTGTTGGAGCTACACTAAATGTAAATGGCGATTTAGATATGTATTCTGAATCAAATTCATATGCTAGCTTAATTGTAAATGGTACAATCGTTATCAGTGGCACAGCTAAATATCATCGGTTTACTAATTCACAGTCTAATGGTAACGATTTGGTCGCACCACCATTATCTGGACAAACATGGTCTTCTTTTTTAACTAGTGACTCTAATTATAATGAAGGTCTCATTTTTAATAATGGTTTACAGCCAACGACAACTTATCTTTTTGGACCTTTTGAAAAAGGCACTACAGATGATTATTTACTATATGATGATAATAGTTTAGATGTATTGGTTTCAGGAAAAGGTTATAGAACAGCGACCACTACAGTAAATGGTGACACCTTAACTTTTACAGGGACCATTGTAACAGGGTCGGTAAACAGTATAATTGAAAATGATATGACGGGCGAGTATTCAGAATGGAATTTGATTGGAAATCCTTACCCTGCATATATTGAAGTTGATGCTTTCTTGAATCATGTAGGCTCTGTTTCCGGAGTATCAAATTTGAGTTTGTTAAATGCGTCAACAGCTGCTATCTATGGTTACAATGCTAATACAGCAGGTTCTGAAAATAATTGGACGATTGCTAATTTGGCTTCAGGCGAAACATTAATAGCTCCTGGTCAAGGTTTCTTTGTGTCGTCTAGCTCTCCAATTGCTAATCTTGAGTTTACCCCAGATATGCAAGTTGTAGGTAAAACTGATGATTTTATTCAGGGAAGATCATCAGAATCAATTAATTTTGTAAAAGTAAGAATGCAGTCAGGTGCTGATTTTTATACAACATCTATCTATTTTCATGAGAACGGAAGTAATGGATTGGATATAGGATATGATGCCGCTATTTTTGAAAATATACTTCCAGATTTCTTATTATACTCCCATTTGGTTGAAAACAATGAAGATTTGTCTATGGTCATACAAACGTTAAACTCTAGCGTAATTGATAATGCTAGTATTTCTTTAGGTGTCAATGCTAATCAAAGTCAACAAGTTACTTTTAGTATAGAGGATTCTTATTTACCAATGTCAGTAAACGTATACCTTGAAGATAATTTGAATGGTACATCTACTTTGTTAAATACATCAAATTATACATTTACGACAAATACGACTATTAATGTAACAGGACGATTCTTCTTGCATTTTACAACAGAGGAGACGATGTCGTTAGCAGAAGCTAGTTTAAAAGACTTACGTGTTTCTACAAATCAAACCAATCGTACAATTGTAATAGAAGGTATTCTGCCAGGTGAAACCGAAGTCTCAGTTTATGATTTACTTGGTAGAAAAGTTATACAACAAAATTTAGACACTGCTGTAAATAAACAAATTATAAATACATCTATGTTAAATTCAGGTTTACATATAGTTCAGCTCCAAAATGGAAACCAGAAGATTACAAAAAAAGTGATTTTGAAGTAGTTGATTTTTTTTAAAGTAAAATCATTACTATTAATTGCTTGTGAGAAGTAATTAAAAATCTAATATGACTTAAACTACTTAGTCCTATTAGATTTTTTTTTGTACATGTTAGTAATGGCTTATTCTTTAAGACCCAGTATCACTAAAACATGACATTATGTATCGGTAAATATTTACGACTTGATGATCAGTTCGTATAAGTCGCATTTGATATAATAGTGTATTTTTGAAAAGTAGATATTATTTGAATTTAAATATAATTACTGATATAAGATGCCAAACTTTCTGGTTATTGTTTTACAACAAAGACATGAACTTTCACCCGAAAATGAATTCGCTTTTGATGTGCTTACCTACGCTTTGATAATCATAAGTATTAGTTTTATTTTATTGAAGTTATTTTACTTCTTTGAAATGGCATATGTGGAGCATGTCAAAAAGCAATTGTTTTATAATCATATATATATTTATAAGAAATCACTTCAAACGGACTATAAAAAATTTTTAAAGAAGAATTTTAGATTCTACGATAGATTACCAGATAAGCAAAAAACATATTTTGAGCATCGCGTTTCGAGGCTTTTAAAAGATAAAGAGTTTATCGGTAAGAATATGGCTATTACTGATGAGATGAAAATTCTTATTGCAGCAACACAAACGAAGCTAACATTTGGTTTAAGAGATTATAGAATTAATTCTGTTAAACGAATCATTTTTTATCCAAAGGAGTTTTATTCTTATACGAATAAAGCCTACCATAAAGGTGAATTTAATTTAGAATATAAAGCACTAGTGTTTTCTTGGAAAGATGTTATACATGGTTATGATATTAAAGATGACAACATCAATTTGGCAGTACACGAATTTATTCATGCCATCCATTTTTATTATATAAGTGCCAGAAAAAGAAGTACAAGCGCTGCAATTTTTATCGATTCTTATTATGAATTAAAAGAAACACTTGACCGAGATACTGCTTTAAAAAATAAGTTAATAACCTCAAAATATTTAAGAGATTATGCCTATACAAACCAATTTGAGTTCTTAGCAGTTGTAATAGAAAGTTTTATCGAAACGCCAAAAGAACTTAAGTCTCAGTTTCCAGAGATTTATGAAAAAGTAAAAGAAATGCTTAATTTTAATTTTGCAGGCTATTGATGTTTACAGTTTAAAAACTGCTTGTAACATATATTGAAAGTGGTTGTTATCAAACTGTCTGTCTTTTGCATTTACAGCGAATTTTCCAACACCTTGAAGTCTTACTCCAATGTTATCTGAAATCCATATAGTACCACCTAAAACGACATTACCAGAAGAGTTAAGCTCGTTGACAGAGAAAATTCCAAAACCACCACCAGCATAAAGATCCAGCCATTCTAAAGTAAATAAAGCATCTGAGAAATAGTATTTTAAATAGGTATTTGTTGAAATGTAAGTATAATCTTTAGTTAAAATACCTCCATCAATTTCGTTTTTCACTTCATATCCATTAATGGTAAAATCTTGTTCTATTGATAGAAATTTCGTCCATTTGTGCTCTACAGCTAAAGCAAAAGGATTTTTAAATTGAAATTCATCTAATCGAGCAAAAGGTTGTCTCGTTCCAAGACTCCCAACAGCATTAACACCGACACTAATTTTCCATGGAGAGTCAATGAAATCAGCTTCTGAGGAAGTATCATATTTAGTGTTTGACGTAGTTTGCGAGTGACCATTAAAAATAAATAATGATGCAAAAATTAAAAATAAAACTAAATTTCTCATAATTAAAAAATAAGTTAACTCAAATATATGGTTTCAGTGCTAATTTACAAAGAAACAGTAAACATATTACATTTAAAAGTAATGATTTAAGAATTTTTAAGTTTTGTAAATCCTAAAATTCTTTTATACGCTTAAACAAATCTGTTCTATAATCTTTGTTAGTAATAAAAAACCAAATTCTACTGGTTATAATAACTTTTATAAATTCAATTTTACTTAATAAATAATCAATGAATTTTCTTAGAAGAGGAAACTTTAATTTTAATAAAAACACTCGATTTGTGAGTGGTTTTGTTTTAAAGGAATTAAAGTCATTAAAGAAAATCTTTGCTATTGAAAAATAGTTTTTAAAATAGGTAGGTTCAAATGTTTTATCAAAATTTAAGTTTGTTTTTCCTTTTAAGATTAATAAATCGTAAATAGATTTGAAACTTATTCTACAGTACTTGTATCCAGAATCATTAGCTTGAAAATTTAAAATGGTATGATATAGCAAATGTTTGTTTGATGGTACAAAAATATTGTGAACACATTCTTTATGGTTTATAATAGTTTCCGTGTCTAAAATACCTTTGTATGACTTTAATAAAACTTTTTTATGGACTTCAACAGCTGCTAATTTTGCATCAGACTTTAATCTGGGTAAGTGTTTGTGGTCAAAATATTTGGCACTAAGTCCTTGTGATGTTCCTGTGTACTGATAGTCTATAAGTAATTGATAGCTCTTTTTCATTTGACTCTCATTGACTAAAATATCAATATCACCAATCATTCTTTCCCCTAAATCTTGATATAAATTCTTAATCAAAAAGGCACTACCTTTTAAAAACACATGAGGTATTTGGTTGGTTTTTAATATTTCAGAAATAGCTGTAATCTCTGTTAGTAGTGTTTTATTTCTGTTTTTATTAATGGTTGTAATTTCCTCTAAATACAACTCCAGGTCTTCAGGAATGTATTTTAATAGTTTCTTTTCTTTTAGTCTACAGTAGCATGTCGTTAAAACCAGATAATCACTAGCAATAAAAACAAATTGTTCCCAATCAATATAGTTGGAAACCAACTTTTCTTGCAATGTATTAATCGAGTTTTCAAAGCTCAATATATCAGCAATAAGTTGTAGAGTATATTTGTATGAATTTTTTTGAGAAGACAACGGTTCTTTTTAAGTACTTAAAAGTAAGTAAAACTTTTATGATTCTTCAAAGAGGTGTTTAAAATTTGAAATAGCAAATGTATTATTGCTGTAGTTTAGTTCATAGCATTTTACACCTTTAAGCCATTCAATAAATTTTAAAGCATGGGATTCTTTAGGAGAAATCCAGGAATCAGGAATTAAAGTTTCCAAAATTTTATCAATAGAAATCTGATCAAGACTATCTTCTCCTAACGAATTGTATTTTACATACACAATTTTTTTACATGGAAAACTTGAATCTTGATTTTCATAATTTAGAAGAGGTGGTACATATTTAATATTTATTTTTTTTGGCCCATTAGTATGGGTTTTTAATAAATCAATATTGTTTAAATATGGCTTTAAGGCTTCAAAAGCACCTTTTTTAATAGATGTTGCTGCTGGATAACGGTATAAATGCAGATTGTTCTCATAAAGAGGTGTAAAATCGTCGCAAAGAATATCAAATCCATGAGCCATTAATAAAACAGATAATGTGCTCTTGCCATTACCAGAATCTCCAACAATCATAATGGATTCTCTCCCGTTTGATATGGTTGAGGCATGAAATGTTGCTACCCAATTATTAATGCTTGTGTTGTGAATTGCATTTGTTAGCTCTAATGCGAATTTACCTTGAAGAAAGTGAAATGACTCTGTTTTATAGCTTCCAACATGTTCACCATTTTTCATAAGATGTAAGTCATCGGAAACTTTAAAAACATCAAATAACACATCGTATTTTGAAGTATCTGTTATTGAATGATGAGAAATTTGAGGGTGGACTAGACTTTTTATAATATCAGACTCGTAACGAACACTAACAATCTTACTATTAAACTTATAAGATTGCTCTATGTAATTATTTGGAGTAGTTAATACCTCACTTTTGATTAAATGAGTATCTTTTTTAAGATTAACGTCCTTTAAAAATGCAGCAATCTCATCAAATATGGCTGTTGCTCCATTTGTATCAAGATTATATTTTTCTTGAATTTTATCAACAAATGAATCCCGAGTACAGTCGGGATTCATATATAACTTTATAAATTCACTATTGGTTTTTGATGTGACTACATATCTGTTAGATGTTTCAAACCAAAGTAGTACAGTATCTTCATTAAGATTATGAATTATCTTTGGTAACAGACTTGTTTTCAAATCAAAAAAATAGTTTTAATCGAAAGGGTTTCCTCCTGGATCTGGTGGAGAAGAAGCTTGCGCTTGTTTAGGGTTTAAAATGATGAACGTACCAATAGCTGTTAAAGCAGCATACTTGCTCATTTTTTTAATAGCCTCCTTACGAGTAATCTGATTTTCTGAATTAATATTTTTCATAATACTGTTATGTAAAGGTCAAAAATAATAAAATTATTTAAATGTCATTGATTTTTGACCCTTATTTTTAAAATTAGTCAATAATTACTTTTTTAGTTTTCTCTTGTCCATTGTCTTTCACAGTCACAATGTACACACCAGAGTTGATGT